>NZ_JBVHLD010000015.1:32030-226080 GCF_055559175.1 Streptomyces sp. NPDC024632 | reverse complement strand
CGTCCCCCGCCCCCCCCTACCAACAGCCTCTCGCCCCCCACCGCCCCAAACCCCCCCCCCCCCCCCCCCCCACCCCACCCACCCCCCCCCCCCCCCCCCCCCCCCCCCCCCCCCGCCACCGTGTCGCTCCGCCCGGCCGGGGGCGGTCAGCGGTCCGTCACTTCCGGTCGATGAGGGTGACGTCGGAGCTGCCGTACAGCGCCATCATCCGGTCGACCAGGCCGACTTCGTTGACGTGGATCGTCATCACGATGTTCACCCGGATCATCTTCTCCTCCGGGTCCTTGGGCGGGACCGGCGGCAGCAGGCCCGACTCGGTCATCGCGGGACCTGCCAGCGGCAGGTAGTTGAAGGTCGAGACCATCGGCACCGACGCCCACTGGCCGTCCTTGGACGCCACCGGCATGGCCGCGTCCTCGAAGGCGCCGGAGAAGACGGCGGCGGCGGCGCGCTGGCTGAGCGCGTGCAGGCCGTGCTGCTCGCCGTTGCCCACCGGGTCCTCGAAGGTGCAGTCCTCGGCGTAGAGCTGGAGCAGGCCCTCCACATTGCCGTCGTTGATCATCCGACAGTGTTCGAGAATGAGCCACTTGGCCCGTTTCTCGTCGGTCATCGTGGCTGCTCCGATGGTCGGGAGGGCGGTGGGACGGGCGGTCGGGGAAGGGGTGGGACGGGCGGTCGAAGAAGGGGTGGGACGGGAAGTCGGGAGGACGGTCGGGAGAGGGGTGGGACGGGCGGTCGGGAAGGCGTTCGGACGGCCGGGCGCAGGGCGAGGGCCGTCGGGACCTGAAGGGGAGGCCACGGCGGTCACGTGTGGACGACCGACACCGGCAGCGACTTCACTCCGAAGAAGTTCCGGTCGTAGAACTCCAGCGGCTCGCTGCGGTCGAGCCGCACGTCCTGGTAATGGTCGAGGAGGAGATTGAGGGCCACCCGCCCCTCCAGCCGGGCCAGCGGCGCACCGATGCAGAAGTGGATGCCCTTGCCGAACGCGACGTGCGCGTTGGGCGTACGGGTGATGTCGAACCGGTCCGGGTCCTCGAACTGCCGCTCGTCGCGGTTGGCCGACGCCAGCCACGGGATGACGATCGACCGCTCGGGGATGACCACACCGCCGATCGGCACGTCCCGGGTGGTGTACCGGCCGGTGATGGTGAACGGCGGCCGGTAGCGCATCACTTCCTCCAGCGCGGCCGGGATCAGCGAGCGGTCGGCGCGCAGCGCGGCGGCTGCCTCCGGGTGCTCCTCGAAGCACAGGATCGCGCTGCTCAGCATCATCGTCGTGGTGATGTGCCCGGCGATCAGCAGCAGCCGGGCGAAGTTGACGGCCTCCTCCGACGACAGCGGCTCACCGTCCACCTCGCTGGTGGCCATCTTGCTGAGCAGGTCGTCACCGGGACGGGACCGCCGCTCCTCCAGCATGCCGTCGAGGTAGTAGTCCATCTCCTCGATCGCGGTCCGCAGGCGCTCGTAGTTCTCCGGCAGGTCGATGCCGACGATCTTGGCGGCGATGATGCGGTCCGCCCAGTGCCGGAAGATCGGCCGGTCCTCGGCCGGTACGCCCAGCAGCTCGGCGATCACGATCACCGGCAGCGGATGGGTCAGATGCCGCACCAGGTCGAAACGGTCCATGCCGTCGGTGGCGCCGAGCAGTTCCCGGCCGATCTCGGCGATCCGCGGCTCCAGTTCGGCCACGGTGCGGGGCGTGAACACCCGGCTGATCCCGCGCCGCAGATGGTGGTGCTCGGGCGGGTCGATCTGGGCCAGGTCACCGCGGGCGATCTCCGCCGCTTTCGGTGACACCGGGGTCGGGTCGGAGGAGAAGTCCTTCTGGTCCGACAGCACCCGCTGCACGTCCGCGTACCGCAGGACGTGCCAACTGCCGTTCTCGTCGCGGAACACCGGATGGTCGTCGCGCATGCGGCGCAGCCACGCGAACAGTTCAGCGCCGCCGTCGGCGGCCGACGGCGGGCTCAGCGACACAGCGGAATCGGTCACGCGAGACTCCCAGCGTATGACGCGCGGCGTGCGGATGCGGCCGTAGCCGGACACTTGTTTCACGCCGCGAATGAGGAATTATTCCGAATTTCATCGCCCGTGGACGGTAACAGCGTGCGGCAGTGGCTCAAACCCCGGAATAGGTATAGGGGGTGGGGGCCGTGTTTTAGGGGGTACCCCCGCGGGGGCAGGGGTCGTGCGGTCAATGACCCCGGTTGACTGGCCAGTTGAACGCTG
Organism: Streptomyces sp. NPDC024632; assembly: GCF_055559175.1. Taxonomy (NCBI): domain Bacteria; kingdom Bacillati; phylum Actinomycetota; class Actinomycetes; order Kitasatosporales; family Streptomycetaceae; genus Streptomyces; species Streptomyces sp. NPDC024632. Next base: position 223,848 of record NZ_JBVHLD010000015.1, on the reverse strand, counting down.
ATGGGATCGATTACCGGTCCACGTCCGTCCTGTCCGCAACCACGGATGACGGCGCGGAGGGCGACAATTCCGAGGCGATCGGGACGCGCACTCCGCATTCCACCGAGGCGGTGGAAAGTCTGGCGTTTTCGTGCGACCTGTATCACCCCCCCCGGGTCGTGGGATTCCGAAGGAGCTCTGACGTACTGGTGGCGGACACAAATGCCGACCGGAATTCGCTGAACGGACACGGCGGCGACCCCGCCGGGCCGGGCGAACCCATCGCCGTCATCGGGGTCTCCTGCCGACTGCCGGGAGCGGACGACCCGACGGCGTTCTGGGACCTGCTGCGCGGCGGCGCGGACGCCGTGACCGAACTCGCCGCGCCCCGTTGGCCCGTGGAGAGCGGCGCGGACGCCGAGCCGGACGTCGAATCGGACGTCGATTCGGACGTCGATTCGGACATCGGGCCGGGCGGTCCGGGAGATCCGGGCGGTCCAGGAGATCCGGGCGGTCCGGGCGCGGCCGGTCCGCAGCGCGGCGGCTTCCTGGACGCCGAGCGGATCGAGGGCTTCGACGCGGAGTTCTTCGGCGTCACGCCCCGCGAGGCCGCCCAGATGGACCCCCAGCAGCGGCTCGCGCTCGAACTGGGCTGGGAGGCGCTGGAGGACGCGGGCCTCGCCGCCCTGCACCCCGCCTCCAGGAGCGGGACCCCCGAGGCCGCCTCGGCGGAGCACCCGGGGAAGACGGCTCGACACCCCCTCGCCTACGGGGTGTTCCTCGGCGTCATCGCCGACGACTACGCGACCCTCAGCGCCCGGTCAGGACCGGCCACCGCCCACACCCTCACCGGCCTGCACCGCAGCCTCGTCGCCAACCGCATCTCCTACGCGCTGGGCCTCAACGGCCCGAGCCTGACCGTTGACGCCGGGCAGTCCTCCTCGCTGGTCTCGGTCCACCTCGCCTGCGAGAGCCTGCGCTCCGGCGAGTCGGCGGTCGCCCTGGCCGGCGGCGTGAACCTCAACCTCGTCCCGGAGACCACCGAGCGGATCACCGCCTTCGGCGCTCTCTCTCCCGACGGCCGCTGCTACACCTTCGACGAGCGCGCCAACGGCTACGTCCGCGGCGAGGGCGGCGCGGTCCTGGTCCTCAAGCGGCTGAGCGACGCCGTCGCCGACGGCGACCCGATCCGCTGCGTGCTGCTCGGCAGCGCCGTCAACAACGACGGCGGCGGCCCCGGCCTCACCAGCCCGCACCAGGCGGCGCAGGAAGACCTGCTGCGCAGCGCCTACCGGCAGGCCGGGGTCGCGCCGGACGAGGTGCAGTACGTCGAACTGCACGGCACCGGCACCCGCGTCGGCGACCCGGTCGAGGCCCGCGCGCTCGGTACGGTGCTCGGCGCCGGCCGCGACCCGCGAGCGCCGCTGGCCGTCGGCTCGGTCAAGACGAACGTCGGCCACCTGGAAGGCGCGGCGGGCGTGACCGGCCTGCTCAAGCTGATCCTCAGCGTCCAGCACCGGGCACTGCCGCCGAGCCTCAACTACCGCCGCCCGAACCCGGAGATCGCGCTGGCGGACCTCCGCCTGTGGGTGCAGACCGGGGACGGGGCGACCGCCTGGCCCGACGCCGACCGGCCGCTGCTGGGCGGTGTCTCCTCCTTCGGCATGGGGGGCACCAACTGCCATGTGGTGGTGGGCGAATGGGCCGCGGCCTCGGCCTCCGTCGTCCCCGACGCGGCTGCCCCGGTCGCCGCCCCCGCGATACGGTCACCGCTCGGTGAACTCGACCTCGTGCCCTGGCCGGTGTCCGCGCGGTCCGCCGCCGCGCTGCGAGGCCAGGCCGAACGCCTGCTCGCCGTCGCCGAATCCGCCGTCGCCGAATCCGCCGATGCCAATGCCGATGCTCATGCCGACTCCGACTCCGGCTCCGACTCCGACTCCGCCGACGGCGGCCCGTCGAGCCTGCGCCCGGTAGGCCGGGCCCTCGCCCTCTCCCGGGCGGCGTTCGAGCACCGCGCTGTCGTCCTCGCGGCCGGACCCGCGGACGCCCGTAACGCCGTCGGCATGCTCGCCACCGGCATGCCCGCGGCCGGCCTCGTGAGCGGCGCGGTGCGCGCCGGAGGCAGCCGGGTGGCCCTGGTGTTCCCGGGCCAGGGCTCGCAGTGGGCGGGCATGGCGATGCAACTGCTCGCCACCTCACCGGTGTTCGCGGCCCGGATGGGGGAGTGCGACACGGCGCTGGCGCCGTATCTCGGCAGCTCGGTGGTCGAGGCGATCCGGGAGGGCGCCCTGGACGACGTGGTCGTCGTCCAGTCGGCGCTGTGGGCGGTGATGGTGTCGCTGGCCGAGGTGTGGCGCGCCGCCGGTGTCGAGCCCGGCGCCGTCATCGGGCACAGCCAGGGCGAGATCGCCGCCGCCTGCGTCGCGGGCGCGCTGTCCGTCGAGGACGGGGCGAAGACGGTCGCGCTGCGGGCGAAGGTGATCGGCGCGTCGCTGTCGGGCCGCGGCGGGATGCTCTCGGTCGGGCTGCCCGTCGGCGCGGTGCTCGAACGCCTCACCCGCTGGGGCGACCGGCTGTGCGTCGGATCGGTCAACGGGCCTTCTTCCACCGTGGTGTCGGGCGAGCTCGACGCGCTCGCCGAACTGCGCGCCGCCTGCGACGCCGAGGGCATCCGCGCCCGGCGCGTCGACATCGACTACGCGTCGCACTCGGTCCAGGTCGACGCGATCCGGGAGGAGGTGCTGGACGCCCTGGCCGGCATCACCCCGGTGGCGTCCGACGTGCTCTTCTACTCCACGGTCACCGGCGGCCGGCTCGACACCCGGGAGCTGGACGCCGCGTACTGGCTCGCCAACCTCCGCGGGCAGGTGCGGTTCGACGAGACCGTACGCGCGCTGCTGGCGGACGGGTTCGGCTACTTCGTGGAGGCCAGCGCGCACCCCGTGCTGGCGGTGGGCCTGGCCGAGACGTTCGAGGACGCCGGGTTCGACGCGGTGGCGCTCGGCACGCTGCGCAGGAACCAGGGCGGCCAGGAACGCTTCCTGACCTCGCTGGCCGAGGGCTGGGTACGCGGCCTGCCGGTCGACTGGCAGGCCGTGTTCGCCGACACGCCCCCGGCCCAAGTGGCCCTTCCCACCTACGCGTTCCAGCGCCGCCGCCACTGGCTGGACACCGCGACCGGCCGCCGTCGCCGACGCGCGGGAACCGCCGCCGTACCGGCCCGGCGCACCGTCCGGGACGCCGAGCACGACGGGGACCGGGACTCCGGCGCCGAACCGGCCGCCGCCGCCTCCTCGTTCGCCGCCCGACTGGCCGCGCTGCGCCCGGCCGAGCGGGATTCGACGTTGCTGCGCTTCGTTCTGGCGCACGCGGCGGCGGTCGCGGGACAGCCGTCGCCGGACGCACTCGACCCCGAACAGACCTTCAAGAACCTCGGGTTCGACTCGCACCTGTCGGTCCAGCTCCGCAACCGGATCGCCGAGCAGGCCGAGGTGGCGATGCCCGCCACCGTCCTCTTCGACCAGCCCACGCCGTCCGCGCTCGCCCGCCACCTGCGCGCCGCCCTGCTCGACGCGGGACCCGCGGCGAACGACACCGCGGCGCCCCCCGCTGACCACCCGGACGCCGACGACTCCCCGATCGCCATCGTCGCCATGGCCTGCCGACTGCCCGGCGGCGTCGACTCGCCCGAGGCGCTGTGGGACGTCGTCGCGGACGGCCGGGACGTCATCGGCGACTTCCCCGACAACCGCGGCTGGGACATCGAGCGCCTCTACGACCCGCAGGCGCGGCGCGCGGCCACCAGCTACGTCCGGCACGGCGGATTCCTCGACGGCGCACCGGACTTCGACGCCGGGCTGTTCGGGATCTCGCCGCGCGAGGCCCTGGCCATGGACCCGCAGCAGCGCCTGCTGCTGGAGACCTCGTGGGAGGCGGTCGAGCGCGCCGGGATGGACCCGCTGTCCCTGCGCGGCACCCGCACCGGCGTCTTCTTCGGCGCGATGTTCCAGGAGTACGGGCCGCAGCTCCAGTACGGCGCGGACGGCGTCGAGGGCCACCGGCTCACCGGCACCCTCACCAGCGTCGCCTCGGGACGGCTGGCCTACACGCTGGGCCTCGAGGGCCCGGCCGTCACCCTGGACACGGCCTGCTCGTCGTCCCTGGTCGCACTGCACTGGGCGGTACGGTCGCTGCGGTCGGGCGAGTGCACGATGGCGATCGCGGGCGGCGTCACGATCATGTCCACGCCCGGCATGTTCGTGGAGCTGAGCCGACAGGGGGCGCTGTCCCCCGACGGCCGCTGCAAGGCGTTCTCCGCCGCCGCGGACGGCACCGGCTGGTCCGAGGGCGTCGGCGTCCTCGTGGTCGAGCGGCTCTCCGACGCGCGCCGCAACGGCCACCAGGTGCTGGCCCTGATCCGCGGCTCCGCCACCAACCAGGACGGCGCGAGCAACGGCCTGACCGCGCCGCACGGCCCCTCGCAGGAGCGGGTGATCCGTGACGCGCTCGCCGACGCGCGGGTCGCCGCCGCCGACGTGGACGTGGTCGAGGCGCACGGCACCGGCACGACGCTCGGCGACCCGATCGAGGCGCAGGCGCTGTTGGCCACCTACGGGCGGAGCCGCCCCGAGGACCGGCCGCTCCGGCTCGGCTCGGTCAAGTCCAACATCGGGCACACCCAGGCCGCGGCGGGCATCGCGGGCGTGATCAAGATCGTGCAGGCCCTGCACCACGAGGAGCTGCCCCGCACTCTGCACGCGGACGTTCCCTCGCCGCACGTCGACTGGTCCGGCGCCGTCACGCTCCTCACCGAACCGGTGGCGTGGAAGCGCGGGGACCGGCCGCGGCGCGCGGGCGTCTCGTCGTTCGGCATCAGCGGCACGAACGCGCACCTGATCCTGGAGGAGGCGGAGGCTCCCGTAAGCGCTCCGGCCGCGCCCGGCGCGTCCGAGGCCGAGGTCGAGGCCGAGTCCGTATCCGCTTCGGCATCCGTATCCGCTTCCGCTTCCGAGGGCGGGGCCGGGGACCCGCGGGCGCTCCCGATCCTCACCGGCGCCCCCGCACCGTGGCCGGTGTCAGGACAGTCGGCCGCCGCGCTGCGCGCCCAGGCCGCCCGTATCCGCGACTGGACGGGCGAGGCCGGGGGAGACGGCCCCGCGAGCACGGGCGACGGCCGGGCCGCCACCGGCCATGCCCTGGCCACCGCCCGCGCCGTACTCGAACACCGGTCCGTCGTGCTCGCCGCCGACCCCGACGAGACCCGTGACGCGCTGACCGCCGTCGCCGTCGGCGCGCCCACCCCCCACGCCGTCGTCGGCGCGGCCGACCTGCGCGGCCGGACCGTGTTCGTCTTCCCCGGCCAGGGCTCCCAGTGGCGCGGCATGGCCGCCGAACTCCTCGACACCTCACCGGTGTTCGCCCGCCGCTTCGCCGAGTGCGAGCGGGAGGCGGCCGCCTACGTCGACTGGTCCGCCACCGCTGTGCTGCGCGCCGCCCCGGACGCGCCGCCGCTCGACCGGATCGACGTACTCCAACCGGTGCTGTTCGCCGTCAACGTGTCCCTGGCCGCGATGTGGCGCGCCGCGGGCGTCGAGCCGGCCGCCGTCGTCGGCAGCAGCCAGGGCGAGATCGCCGCGGCCTGCGTCGCGGGCGCCCTCACCCTCGCCGACGCCGTCCGCATCGTCGTCCTGCGCAGCGCGCTCTTCGGCGAGGAACTCGTCGGCAACGGCGCCGTCGCCTCGGTCGCCCTGAGCGCGCGGGCGCTGGAAGAGCGGCTGGCCGCGTGGGACGGCCGCCTCACCGCGGCCGGACGCAACGGACCCACCGCGCAGACCGTCGCCGGGGACGAGACCTCGCTCGCCGAATTCGTCGCCGCCTGCAAGGACGAGGGGATCAGGGCCCGCGTCATCGGCTCCACCGTCGCCTCGCACTGCGCCCAGGTCGACCCGCTGCGCGACCGCATCACGCAGATGTTCGCCGACGTCACGCCCGCCGCGGGCGACGTCCCGTTCTACTCGACCGTCACCGGCGGCGCGCTCGACGGAGACGGGCTCGACGCCGACTACTGGTTCGAGAACGCCCGCAGGCCGGTCGACTTCGAGACCGCCGTCCACACACTCCTCGACGACGGCTTCCGGTTCTTCGTCGAGATCAGCGCCCACCCCGTACTCACCCCCGCCATACAGGAGACGTTCGAGTACGCCGGGACCGACGCCCTCGCCCTCGGCACGCTCCGCCGCGACGAAGGCGGCGCCGACCGCTTCCTCACCTCCGTCGCCGAAGGCTGGGTCCGCGGCCTGCCCGGCGTCGACTGGACCCGCCTGCTGCCCGCGACCGACGGGCGCCGCGTCCACCTGCCCACCTACGCCTTCCAACGGGCGCGGTACTGGCTGGAGTCGGCGGCGGGCGCGGGCGCGGGAACGGACGGCCTCGGCCTGTCCGCCACCGGGCACCCGATGCTGGGCGCGGCCGTACAACTCGCCGACACCGACTCCCTGTTGCTCACGGGCCGGATCTCGCTGCGCACCCATCCGTGGCTGGCGGACCACGCCGCTCTCGACACGGTGCTGCTGCCCGGCTCGGCGTTCGCCGAACTGGCCCTGCACGCCGCTGAATTGACCGGATGCGCCCAGGTCGAGGAACTCACCCTGGAAGCACCGCTGGTCCTCACGGGCCAGGACGGCGTGCACCTCCAGCTCACCGTCGGCGCACCGGACACGACCGGCCGCCGCGAACTACGAATCCACTCACGACCCGACCGCGCCGACGCGCACGACGACTCCGGAAGCGTCGACACCGGCCCCTGGGTCCGGCACGCCGCGGGCGTCCTCGCCTCCGAGGCGCCCGCCGCTCCCGAACCCCTGACCGCCTGGCCCCCGGCCGACGCCCGGCCGGTGCCCGTCGAGGAGTTCTACGCGGACCTGGACGCGACCGGTTACGGCTACGGTCCGGCCTTCCGCCGCGTCCGCGCCGCCTGGCGGTCGGGTCAGCACCTCTACGCCGACGTCGCCCTCGCCGACGAGCAGGCCACCGAAGCCGGATCGTACGGCGTCCATCCCGCCCTGCTGGACGCCGCGTTGCACATCTGCCTGGCCCATGTCGAGGGCCTGCGGCTGCCGTTCGCCTGGCGCGGGCTCGCCCTGCACGCCGTCCACGCCTCGGCGGTCCGCGTCCGCGTCACTCCCGACGGCCCGGACACCGTCGCCCTGACCCTCGCGGACGCCACCGGCGCGCCCGTCGCGTCCATCGAGGCGCTCACCCTGCTGCCCGTCGGCGAGGCGCAGTTGAGCCCCGCTGGGCGCCCCGCGAACACCCCCGCGGACCAGGCGCTCTTCCGGCTCGACTGGCAGCCCGCCGCGACCGCGGAGCCCGCCGCCGAATGGCTGGCCGTCGGTCCCGGCACGGGCGACGACGGCGTGCCCGACATCGCGGAACTGCTCGCCCGCATCGACGCGGGCGCCATCGAGGCGCCGCCGACGGCACTGGTACGGCTCGGCGGGTGGGGGCACGAGGAGCCGGGCGGCGCGAAGGGTGCGCCGGGCGACGGCGACGGTTACGGGAGCGGGGCATCGGGTTACGACGGCGGCCCGCCTGTCGGCGCGAACGGTGTCCTCGGCGACGGGAGTGGGACGGCGGCCCACGAGGGCGGGACGCCGGGCCGTACGCCGGTCGACGCGGCACTGCCCGCCCGCGCCCACGCAGCGACCGCCGAGGCACTGGCCCTGCTCAAGACCTGGCTCGGCGACGAGCGGCTGAGCACGTCGCGCCTGGTCGTGCTGACGCGCGGGGCGGTGGCGGCGGGACCCGACGAGGCAGTCGCCGATCTGGCGACGGCACCCGTCTGGGGCCTGATCCGCAGCGCCCAGTCCGAGCACCCCGGCCGCCTCGTCCTGGTCGACACGGACGACACACCGGCGTCCCGGGACGCACTGGCCGCGGCCGTCGCCACCGCCGTCGCGCGGGACGAGGCGCAGATCGCCTTGCGCGCGGGCGAGACACGGCTGCCCCGGCTGGTCCGCGCCACCCCCGGCGCCGCGTCCGAGGCGCCCGGCACCCAGAGCGACCCGCACCCCACCGAGGCCGACCCGCACGGCACGGTCCTGATCACCGGCGGGACCGGCGCCCTCGGCTCGCTCCTGGCCGGTCACCTGGTCACCGAACACGGCGTCCGGCACCTCGTCCTGACCAGCCGACGCGGACCCGGCACGGACGGCGCCGCCGACCTCAGGGCCCGGCTCCGCGCCGACGGCGCGGAGACCGTCGACATCGTCGCCTGCGACGCGGCCGACCGAACGGCGCTGGCCGCCCTGCTGGACTCCGTTCCCTCCGACCGGCCGCTGACCGGCGTGGTGCACGCGGCCGGTGTGCTCGACGACGGACTCGTGTTGTCCCTCACCGACGACCAACTGTCCCGCGTGCTCACGCCGAAGGTGGACGCGGCGGTCCATCTGCACGAGCTGACGCGACACTTGGACCTGTCGCAGTTCGTGCTGTTCTCCTCCATCGCCGCGACCTTCGGCAACCCCGGCCAGGCCGACTACGCCGCCGCCAACGCCTTCCTCGACGCCCTCGCCGCGCGCCGCCGCGCCGAGGGCCTGCCCGCGCACTCCCTCGCCTGGGGCCTGTGGGAGGAAGTCGGCAGCATGCGCGCCCACTTGGACGACGGCGACCTCGCCTGGCTGCGCGCCTCCGGCGTCCGGCCGCTGGCCGCCGACCTCGGCCTGGCCCTGTTCGACGCGGCCACCATCACCGACACGTCCTGCCTCGTCCCCGTCTCGCTCGACCTGACCGCCCTGCGCACCGAGGCCGCCCGCGGCTCCCTGCGGCCCGCCTTCCGCAGCCTGGTCCGCGCACGGCGCACCGCCGCCGCTGCCGCACCGGCCGACAGCGCCAGCGACCTGCGGCACCGCCTCACCGGCCTCGACCCGCAGGAACAGGACCGACTCCTGCTCGATCTGATCCGTGAACAGGCCGCAGCCGTCCTCGCGTTGCCGACACCGGACACGATTTCCGCGCGCCGCAGCTTCAAGGAGTTCGGCTTCGACTCGCTGACCGCCCTGCAACTCCGCAACGCCCTCGCCACGTCCACCGGCCTCCGGCTCCCCGCCACCCTCGTCTTCGACTACCCGACGCCCCAGGCACTCACCGGCTTCCTCCGCACCCTCGTGCTGGGCGCCGACCGGCCGGGCCAGCCGGCGGCAACGGCCCCGGCCGACGCGGCAGTCCGGGCGTCCGCTCCGGACAGTGACACCGATCCGGTGGTGATTGTGGGGATGGCGTGTCGGTATCCGGGTGGTGTGGGTTCGCCTGAGGAGTTGTGGTCGCTGGTTGCTTCGGGTGGGGATGCGGTGTCGGGGTTCCCGGTGGACCGGGGGTGGGATGTTGAGGGGTTGTTTGATCCGAATCCTGGTGTGGCGGGGCGGAGTTATGCGCGTGAGGGTGGGTTCCTCTATGGCGCGGGGGAGTTCGATGCGGGGTTCTTCGGGGTGTCTCCGCGTGAGGCGTTGTCGATGGATCCGCAGCAGCGGTTGCTGCTGGAGGCGTCGTGGGAGGTGCTGGAGCGGGCGGGTATTGATCCCGGTTCGCTGAAGGGCAGTTCGACGGGCGTCTTCACCGGAGTCATGCACCACGACTACGGCTCCACCGGCGACCGCCCCGAAGAACTGGAGGGCTACGCCGTCACCAGCACGCAGGGCAGCGTCGCCTCCGGCCGGGTCTCGTACACCTTCGGGTTCGAGGGTCCGGCGATGACGGTGGACACGGCGTGCTCGTCGTCGCTGGTCGCGATGCACCTGGCGGCGCAGGCCCTGCGGTCGGGGGAGTGCTCGCTCGCCCTGGCCGGAGGCGTCACGGTCATGGCGACCCCGTGGGTCTTCGTGGAGTTCAGCCGCCAGCGGGGCATGGCGCCCGACGGCCGCAGCAAGGCGTTCTCGGCAGCGGCGGACGGTGCCGGGTGGGGCGAGGGCGTCGGCGTCTTGCTGCTGGAGCGGCTGTCGGACGCGCGGCGCAACGGTCACCGGGTGCTGGCGGTGATGCGGGGCTCCGCGGTGAACCAGGACGGCGCGTCGAACGGGCTGACCGCGCCCAATGGTCCGTCGCAGGAGCGGGTGATCCGGGCCGCGTTGGACAGTGCCGGTCTGACGGCCGCCGATGTCGACGCCGTCGAGGCGCACGGGACCGGCACGGCACTGGGCGACCCCATCGAGGCGCAGGCGCTGCTCGCGACGTACGGGCAGGAGCGGGCCGGTGAAGTGCCCCTGTGGCTAGGCTCGGTGAAGTCGAACATCGGCCACACGCAAGCCGCCGCCGGGGTCGCGGGCGTCATCAAGATGGTCCAGGCGATGCGGCACGGCGTGCTGCCGCGCACGCTCCACGTGGATGAGCCGACGCCGCACGTCGACTGGTCGAGCGGCGCCGTCGAGTTGCTGACCGGCTCCCAGGACTGGTCCCCTGGCGACCGCCCGCGCCGGGCCGCCGTCTCGTCGTTCGGCATCAGCGGGACGAACGCGCACGTGATCCTGGAAGAGGCCGAGCCGTCGCGGACCTCCGAGCCCGAAGTCGACTCGGAGGCAGGCCCGTTGGGGTCGCTGACGGTGGTGCCGTGGGTGGTGTCCGCGCGGTCGGCGGACGCGCTGCGCGGCCAGGCCGGACGCCTGGCGTCCTTCGTCGAGGCGGGCGGCGCGGAGAACTCCCCGGCGGACGTCGGCCTCTCCCTCGCGACGTCCCGCACCGCCCTGGAGTACCGGAGCGTGGTGCTGGCCCCGGACATCGCCGAGGCCGTCTCGGGGCTCGGCGCCCTGGCCGACGACACCCCGGCCGCCCGCGTGGTGTCGGGCGCGACGGTGCGGGACCCCGGTCGGGTGGCGTTCGTGTTTCCTGGTCAGGGGTCGCAGTGGGCGGGGATGGCGACTGAGCTTCTGGGGTCGTCTCCGGTGTTCGGGGCGCGGTTGGCGGAGTGTGACGCGGCGCTGTTGCCTCATGTGGGGTCGTCGGTGGTGGAGGCGATTCGTAGCGGGGCTCTGGATGATGTGGTCGTTGTTCAGGGTGCGTTGTGGGCGGTGATGGTGTCGCTGGCTGCGGTGTGGCGGTCGGTGGGCGTTGAGCCGGGTGCGGTGATTGGTCACAGTCAGGGTGAGATCGCGGCGGCCTGCGTCGCTGGCGCGTTGTCGGTGGAGGACGCGGCGCGCGTGGTGGCGTTGCGGGCGAGGGCGATTCGCGGGTCGTTGTCGGGCAACGGTGGGATGGTGTCGGTCGCGCTCCCGGCGGATGCGGTACGGGAGCGGATCGCGCGCTGGGACGGCCGTATCTCGGTCGCGTCCGTGAACGGGCCCTCGTCCACGGTCGTTTCGGGTGAACCTCAAGCCTTGGTTGAGCTGCTGACGGTGTGTGAGGCCGAGGGCGTACGGGCGCGCCGTATCGATGTGGACTACGCGTCGCACTCGGCACAGGTGGACGCCATACGCGGGGAAGTAGTTGAGGCTCTGTCCGACATCGAACCGGCAACCTCCGATGTCCCGTTCTACTCGACGGTGACCGGCGCCCGTATCGACACGAGCACGCTGGACGCCGACTACTGGGTGACCAACCTCCGCCAGGAAGTCCGCTTCGACGAGACCGTCCGGGCCCTACTGGCGGACGGCTTCGGGTACTTCATCGAGTCCAGCCCGCACCCGGTTCTCGCAGTCGGTCTGGCCGAGACGTTCGAGGACGCGGGCTCCGACGCCGTCGCCCTGGGCACCCTCCGCCGCGACGAGGGCGGTCAGGAGCGGTTCCTGACGTCTCTCGCCGAGGGCTGGGTACGCGGCCTGCCCGTCGACTGGCGGTCCGTCTTCGCGGGAACCCCCGCCCGCCGCGTGGATCTGCCCACGTACGCCTTCCAGCACGAGCGCTACTGGCTGACCGGTGAGGGCAGCCGCAGCGGCGATCCCAGCGGGCTCGGGCAGGAGGCCGTCGATCACCCGCTGTTGGGTGCGGTGGTGCGGCTGGCGGATTCGGATCAGGTCGTGTTCACGGGCCGGTTGTCGCTGGCGTCGCACGCGTGGCTGGGCGATCACCGGGTGGAGGGGACCGTGCTGGTGCCGGGCGCGGCCCTGGCCGAATGGGCGTTGCGCGCGGCGGACGAGGTCGGGGCCGGGCGGGTCGAGGAGTTGACGCTCCAGGTGCCGTTGGTGGTGCCGGAGGGCAGCGGCGTACAGGTGCAGGTCTCCGTCGGCGCGCCCGACGCGGACGGGCGGCGCGAACTCGGCATCCACTCCCGCGCGGAGAGCGCCGCGCCGGGCGACCGGCCCTGGACGCGCAACGCCGCCGGCACGCTGCTCGACGGCAGCCCTGACACCCCGGACACGCTCACGGCGTGGCCGCCGCCGGGCGCCGAGCCGGTGCCGGTCGACGGCTTCTACGAGCGGGCAGCGGCGGCCGGTTACGGCTACGGCCCTGCCTTCCAGGGCCTGCGGGCCGCATGGCGCGACAGCGACGAGCTGTACGCGGAAGTGGCGTTGCCGGAGGCCGCGGCCGAGGACGCGGCCCGGTTCGGCATCCATCCCGCCCTGCTCGACGCCGCGATCCAGGCCGTACTGCTGGAGCACCCTCACGGCTCGCCGGTCCGGCTGCCGTTCGTCTGGTCCGATGTCGTGCTGGGCGCGGTCGGCGCGACCTCCGTACGCGTACGGCTGCGGGCCTCGGGACCTGACACGGTGTCAGTGACGGTGACCGACACCGCAGGCGCCCTGGTCCTGTCGGTGACGTCCCTCGTGCTGCGCGCGGTGTCGGGCGACCAGCTCCGTGGTTCCGGCGCGGACCCGGTCGACGGCCTGTTCCGGGTGGACTGGGTCCGCGCGACGCCTACGGAGGCCGACGCGGCGACGGCCGACTGCGTCCTCGTGCCGGGGGCAGCGGGCCTCGCGGCCCTGGCCGCCGCCTCAGAGTCGGTTCCGCCGCTGGTCGGCGTGGTCCTGCCCCCGGCGTCAGTCTCCGGCGATGTGCCGGGTGCGGTGGCGGAGGCGGTGGCCAGTGCGCTGGGTCTGGTCCAGGAGTGGCTGGCCGAGGAGCGGTTCGCTGGTTCGCGGTTGGTTCTCGTCACCCGTGGCGCGGTGTCCACTCACAGCGGTGAGCCTGTCGCCGATCTGGTCCACGCTCCGGTGTGGGGCCTGGTGCGCAGCGCGCTCGCCGAGAACCCCGGGCGCCTGCTGCTGGTCGACACCGACCACGACGTGGAGACGGCCGCGGATCTCGGTGCGGTGCTCGGTGTCGCGTCGGCGGCGGGTGAGCCGCAGGTGGCGGTGCGTGGTGGTGAGGTGCTGGTGCCGAGGCTGGTGCGGGCGCCTGCCGGTGGCGGGGGTTTGGTGCCGGCCGCCGAGGGCGCGTGGCGACTGGTCGCCTCCGAAGGGACGCTCGACGGGCTCGTCCTGGCCCCCCACCCCGCTGCCGACGCGCCGCTCGCCCCCGGCCAGATCCGGGTCGGTATCCGCGCGGCCGGTGTCAACTTCCGTGACGTCGTGGTCAGTCTGGGCATGGTCGGCACTGAGGAGTCGCTCGGCTGCGAGGGTGCGGGTGTCGTGGTCGAGGTCGGGCCCGGTGTCGCGGGTGTCGTGGTGGGTGACCGGGTGATGGGTCTGCTGCCGGAGTCGTTCGGGCCGTTGGCGGTGGTGGACGAGCGCTTGGTCGTGCGGGTGCCGGAGGGCTGGAGCTTCGAGCAGGCCGCCGCCGTCCCCGCGGTGTTCCTCACGGCGTGGATCGGTCTCGCCGATCTCGGCGAACTGCGTTCCGGGCAACGGGTGTTGATTCACGCGGCGACCGGCGGTGTGGGAATGGCGGCCACGCAGTTGGCTCGCCACTGGGGTGCCGAGGTCTTCGGGACCGCCAGTGAGGGCAAGTGGGACACCCTCCGGGACATGGGCTTCGACGCGGAGCACATCGCGTCCTCCCGGACTCTGGCCTTCGAGGACGCCTTCATGACCGCCACCGGGGGCGACGGAGTCGACGTCGTACTGGACTGCCTGGCGCGGGAGTTCGTGGACGCGTCGTTGCGGTTGCTGCCGCGTGGCGGCCGGTTCCTGGAGATGGGCAAGACCGACATCCGCGACCCGGAGGCCGTCGCCGCCGAGCACCCCGGTGTGACCTACCGGGCCTACGACCTGGCGAAGGCGGACCCGCAGCGAGTCGGCGAGATCCTGCGGGAGTTGGCGGGGTTGTTTGCGGAGGGTGTGCTGGAGCCGTTGCCGGTGCGGGTGTGGGACGTACGGCGGGCGGGTGAGGCGTTGCGGTTCATGTCGCAGGCGCGGCATGTCGGCAAGGTCGTGTTGAGGCTTCCCCGCCGGGTTGATGCCGCGAGTGCGGTGGTGATCACGGGTGGTACGGGTCTGCTGGGCGGGCTGGTGGCCCGGCATCTGGTGGCCTCGTACGGGGTCCGGGATCTGGTGCTGGCCAGCCGACGGGGCGAGGACGCTCCCGGAGCGGATGCGCTGGTGGCGGAGTTGGAGGCGGCCGGTGCGCGGGTCGAGGTCGTGGCGTGTGATGTCGCGGTCCGGGACGAGGTGTCCGGGCTGCTCGCGCGCTTCGGCGGGGACCGGCCGTTGGGCGGTGTGGTGCACTGCGCGGGCGCGCTGGACGACGCGCTGATCGGTGGTCTGGACGAAGGCCGGGTGCGCGCGGTGTTGGGCGCGAAGGTGGATGCCGCGTGGCATCTGCATGAGCTGACCCGGGACCTGGACCTGTCGTTGTTCGTGCTGTTCTCGTCGCTCGCGGGCGTGGTGGGCACGGCGGGGCAGGCGAACTACGCGGCGGCGAACACGTTCCTGGACGCTCTGGCCGGTGTGCGCCGTACGAGCGGCGCTGCGGCTGTGTCGATGGCATGGGGACACTGGGCCACCGACTCGGAGTTGACCGGTTCGCTCGATGAGGTCGACCGGGCACGTCTGGCCCGTTCTGGTGTGGTGCCGATGAGCGTCGAGCAGGGAATTGGCCTGTTCGACGCGGCCGTGAACTGGGACACGCCGCTCGCCGTCACGGCCCGCCTCGCGCCCGAGGCGGCGGCGGAGCAGACCGCGGGAGAAGCCTTCCGCGCTCTCGCGCGCGGCCTGACGAGCCGTACCCCGCAGCGCCGTACCGCCAAAGCCGCTGTCCCTGCGGAGCGTTCGGGCGGCGCGGACCTGGCCGCGCGCCTCGCCGCGCTCGGAGCCGCCGAGCGCAGCGCCGTACTCGTCGACATGGTGCGCACCAACGTCGCGGCGGTGCTCGGCCACGGATCGTCGGCCGCCGTCGATCCGGCGCGCGCGTTCAAGGAACTGGGCTTCGACTCGCTCACCGGAGTCGAACTGCGCAACCGCCTCGGCACCGCCACCGGACAGCGGCTCGCGGCCACCGTGGTCTTCGACCACCCCACCCCCGACGCGCTCGCCGCGCACCTGCTCGGCACGCTGCTGCCCGACGAACAACCGCCAGGTGCCGATGAACTCCTGGCCGAACTGGCGGCGTTGGAGACCCAGCTCGCCACCGTCGCGGCCGAGGAGGTGGACGCTGACCAGCGCGCCGCGGTCGGCCGCCGACTGGAGACACTGCTCGCTTTCTGGCGCGACTCCGGCACCGAGACCGGCTCAGGCACACGCGAGACCGGTGCCGCCGACCGGCTGAAGTCGGCATCCGCCGACGAGGTGCTGGATTTCATCAACAACGAGCTCGGGATCTCCTGAGCGGCCTCGCCCGGCGCGGCGGCACGAGCGCCGGGCGGGCCACACGACGCAGGACATCCCGTAACCGCTCGGAGGAGGAACGCCTCGGATGACGAATGACGACAAGCTGGTCGACTACCTGAAGCGCGTCGCGGCCGACCTGCACCAGACCCGGCAGGAGTTGCAGGAGGTCAAGGACCGGGAGAGCGAGCCGATCGCGATCGTCGGCATGGCCTGCCGGTTCCCCGGTCACGTCGGCACACCCGAGGACTTCTGGCGGCTGCTCGACACCGGCGGCGACGCCATCGCCGACTTCCCGTCCGACCGGGGCTGGGACACCGAGGCCCTTTACGACGCGGACCCCGACGCGTCCGGCAAGACGTACCTCCTCAAGGGCGGATTCCTCGACGGGGCAGGGGACTTCGACGCCGAGCTGTTCGGCGTCTCGCCGCGTGAGGCCCTGGGCATGGACCCGCAGCAGCGGCTCGTCCTGGAGTCGTCGTGGGAGGTGCTGGAGCGCGCCGGTATCGACCCCAGCTCGCTCAAGGGCACCAAGACCGGCGTGTTCGTCGGCGCCGCGGGGACCGGCTACCTCACCAACATGCAGCAGGTGCCCGAAGGCGTCGAGGGCTACACCGGCACCGGCTCCTTCATCAGCGTCATCTCCGGCCGCGTCTCGTACTCCCTGGGCCTCGAAGGCCCCGCGCTGACCGTCGACACCGCGTGCTCGTCGTCGCTCGTCGCCCTGCACCTGGCCGTGCAGTCCCTGCGCAACGGCGAGTCCACGCTCGCGCTCGTCGGCGGCGTGGCCGTGATGCCGACACCGTGGGTCTTCGTCGACTTCAGCCGACAGCGCGGCCTCGCGCCCGACGGCCGCTGCAAGGCGTTCGCCGCCGGGGCAGACGGCACCGCCTGGTCCGAGGGCGTCGGCATGCTCCTTGTCGAACGGCTCTCCGACGCACGCCGCAACGGCCACAACGTCCTCGCGGTGGTGCGCGGTTCAGCCCTCAACCAGGACGGCGCGAGCAACGGCCTCACCGCGCCGAACGGCCCCTCCCAGCAACGCGTCATCCGCGCGGCCCTCGCCAACGCCGGTCTGACCGGCGACGAGGTCGACGCGGTCGAGGCGCACGGTACGGGCACGACGCTCGGCGACCCGATCGAGGCGCAGGCACTGCTCGCGACGTACGGCAAGGGCCGCACGGGAGGCCGCCCGCTGTGGCTCGGGTCGGTCAAGTCGAACCTGGGCCACACCGCGCACACCGCAGGCATGGCCGGCGTCATCAAGATGGTGCTGGCCCTCCAGGAGGAGAAGCTGCCGCGCACCCTGCACATCGACGCGCCCACCTCGAACGTCGACTGGTCCGCGGGCGCGGTCCGTCTGCTGGAACAGCCGGTCGACTGGAAGCGCGGGGACCGCCCGCGCCGGGCCGCCGTGTCCTCGTTCGGTATCAGCGGGACGAACGCCCACGTGATCCTGGAAGACGCACCCCCGGCCGACGAACCCGCGTCCGTGGACGAAACGACCTCGGCTCAGGGCCCGTTGGGCGAGCTGGCAGCGGTGCCGTGGGTGGTGTCCGGGCGGTCCGCCGCCGCGCTGCGGGGCCAGGCCGCGAGGCTCGCCGCCTTTGCGGCCGACTCGAACGAGCTGGCCGCCCCGGCGCACATCGGGCGCGCACTTGCCGTCTCCCGCGCGGCACTTGAGCACCGCGCGGTGACCCTCGCCGATGACGTCAAGGCAATGGTGCCGGGGCTGGCGGCCCTGTCGGAGGGCGTTGCGGCCTCGGGCGTGGTGTCCGGCGTGGTGCGTCCGGGTGCGGGTCGGGTGGCGTTCGTCTTTCCTGGTCAGGGGTCGCAGTGGGCGGGGATGGCGTTGGGGTTGTTGGACTCCTCGCCGGTGTTCGCGGCGCGGTTGGCGGAGTGTGACGCGGCGCTGCGTCCTCACGTCGGTTCGTCGGTGGTGGAGGCGATCCGTAGCGGGGCTCTGGACGATGTGGTCGTGGTTCAGGGTGCGTTGTGGGCGGTGATGGTGTCGCTGGCCGCGGTGTGGCGTGCTGCCGGTGTCGAGCCGGGCGCGGTCATCGGTCACAGCCAGGGCGAGATTGCCGCCGCGTGCGTCGCGGGCGCGTTGTCGGTGGAGGATGCGGCGCGGGTCGTGGCGCTGCGGGCGAAGGCGATTCGCGGGACCTTGTCCGGAAATGGTGGGATGGTGTCGGTCGCCCTCTCGGCGGATGCGGTACGGGAGCGGATCGCGCGGTGGGACGGTCGTATCTCCGTCGCGTCGGTGAACGGGCCTTCGTCCACGGTCGTTTCGGGTGAGCCCGGCGCGTTGGACGAGCTGTTGACGGTGTGTGAGGCCGAGGGCGTACGGGCGCGCCGTATCGATGTGGACTACGCCTCGCACTCGGCACAGGTGGACGCCATACGCGACGAGGTCGTTGAGGCTCTGTCGGGCATCGAGCCGCAGTCGTCGCAGGTGCCGTTCTACTCGACGGTGACCGGCGGCAAGCTCGACACCACCGCGCTGGACGCTGCGTACTGGGTGACCAACCTCCGCCAGGAAGTCCGCTTCGACGAGACCGTCCGGGCCCTACTGGCGGACGGCTTCGGCTACTTCATTGAGTCCAGCCCGCACCCGGTCCTGGCTGTCGGTCTGGCCGAGACGTTCGAGGACGCGGGCTCCGACGCCGTCGCCCTGGGCACCCTCCGCCGCGACGAAGGCGGCCAGGAAAGGTTCCTGACCTCCCTCGCCGAAGGCTGGGTACGCGGCCTGCCCGTCGACTGGCGGTCCGTCTTCGCCGGAACCCCCGCCCACCACGTCGACCTGCCCACGTACGCCTTCCAGCATCAGCGCTACTGGCTGGAGTCCGGCTCGCTCGGCAGCGCGGACGCCTCGTCGCTGGGGCTCGGGGCGGCCGACCATCCGTTGCTCGGCGCGGCCGTACAACTCGCCGACGAGAACGCCCTGTTGCTGACCGGCCGGATCTCCCTGCGTACGCACGCGTGGCTGGCCGACCACGCCGTGAACGACACCGTACTGCTGCCCGGCGCGGCCTTCGTGGAACTCGCCTTGCGTGCCGGTGAGGAGATCCGCGCCGAGCAGATCGACGAGTTGATCCTTGAGGCGCCGCTGGCGATCCCCGAGGGCGGTGCCGTCCAGCTCCAGGTGGCGGTGGGCGGCCCGGACGCCGACGGACGCCGCGAGATCACGATTCACTCGCGCGGCGAGGACGGCATCGCGGACGACGAACCGTGGACACGGCACGCCGTCGGCGTCCTCAGTACGGAACGGTCCGCTGAAAGCGTCGGGTTGACCGACTGGCCGCCCGCCGGTTCCCGGCCGGTCCCGGTCGAGGACTTCTACGCCCGGGTGGCGGCGGCGGGTTACGGCTACGGTCCGGCGTTCCGGGGTCTGCGCGCCGCGTGGCGGCGGGGCGACGACGTGTACGCCGAGGTCACGCTGCCCGACGCGGCGGCCAAGGACGCCGAACGCTTCGCCCTCCACCCCGCCCTGCTCGACGCGGTCCTGCACGCCGTGTCCCTGCTCGACGGCGGTACGCCGGAGTCGGCGCCGCTGCGGCTGCCCTACGCGTGGGAAGGCGTGGCGCTGTCCGCCGTCGGCGCGAGTCGGCTGCGGCTGCGGGTCCGCCCGCTGGACGGCGGTGCCGTCGCGCTGACGCTCGCCGACGCGGCAGGGGCCCCGGTCGGGGAGGTGCAGTCCGTCGTCCTGCGTGAGACCACCCCCGAGCAGCTCCGGCAGGCCGACGGCACCGCCGGCCGGGACGGCCTCTTCGCCCTGGACTGGACACCGCTGCCCGTTTCCGCCGGTGCCGCCGTCCCCGCGCCGGGACCGGTCCTCACCCTGGGCGGCGCCCAGGACGTCACGGATGTCGCCGCGCTGCTGGCGGGCCTGGACGCGGGCACCCTGGAACCCCCCGCCCATGTGATCACCCGGCTGGGTCCCGGGGACACCCGGTCGGAGGTCGACAGCGAGCTGCCGTCGCGGGTGCGCACCGCCGTCACCGACGCGCTCGCCCTCGTCCAGGCATGGCTCGCCGACGAGCGGCTGAACGCCTCGCGGCTGGTCGTCGTCACCACCCGGGCGGTCTCCACCGGGCCGGACGACGAGGTGGCGGACCTCGTGCACGCACCCGTGTGGGGGCTGCTGCGGACCGCCCAGTCCGAGGCGCCGGACCGCTTCCTCCTGGTCGACACTGACGGCACCGCTGGCACTGACGGCACCGCTGGCACTGACGACACCGCTGGCACTGACGACACCGCTGGCACTGACGGCACCCGTGGCACCAATGCCGCCTCCGGCACCCTGGCCGCCGCTGTCGCCTCCGCCGTCGACCTCGGCGAACCGCAGATCGCGATACGCGACGGCGTGCTCCTCGCGCCCCGTTTCGCCCGCGTCGCCCCGGCCGGGCCCGCGCCGGTGCCGCTGCGCGACGACGGGACCGTGCTTATCACCGGCGGAACCGGCACCCTCGGACGGTTGCTCGCCGAGCATCTGGTCTCGGCGCACGGGGTGCGGCATCTGCTGCTGGTCGGCCGCCGGGGCCGGGCGGCCACGGGCGCACCGGAGTTGGAGCGGCGCTTGCTGGACGCGGGCGCGTCGAGCGTCGAGATCGCGGCGTGTGACGTGGCCGACCGGGCGTCGTTGGCCGCGCTGTTGGAGGCGATTCCCTCCGACCGGCCGCTGACGGGTGTGGTGCACGCGGCCGGTGTGCTCGACGACGGAGTGGTGTCGGCACTGACGCCCAATCAGGTGGCGCGAGTCCTCGCGCCGAAGGTGGACGCGGCGGTGCATCTGCACGAGCTGACACGGCACTTGGACCTGTCGCTGTTCGCGCTGTTCTCCTCGATCGCCGGTGTGCTCGGCAACCCGGGCCAGGCCGGTTACGCGGCGGCCAATGTCTTCCTGGACGCCCTCGCCACGCGCCGCCGCGCCGAGGGACTGCCGGTCACCGACCTGATCTGGGGCTACTGGGCAGAGGCCAGCGAGCTGACGGCCCACCTCGGCGACGCCGACGTGGCCCGCTACCTGCGAATGGGCGTCACGCGGATGTCGCCCGAGCAGGGCCTGGCGCTCTTCGACGCCGCCGCGTCCGCCGACGGCGGCTCCGGGGTCCACGTCGTCAGCCGCCTCGACCTGCGCGCCCTGCGCAGCGCGGCCCGCGCGGGCGAACCCGTCCTCCCGCTCTACCGGGGTCTGGTCCGCGGCCGACCGCGTCGCGCCACCGACGTCGGCGGCGACTCCGGCAGCCTCCTGCGCGCCCTCACCGGCCTGACCGAGGAGGACCAACTCCGCTATCTGCTCGACCTGGTCCGTGGCCGCGCCGCGACAGTCCTCGGATACGCCGACCCGTCCGCCGTCGAACCCGCCCGCAGTTTCAAGGAGTTCGGCTTCGACTCGCTGACCGGCCTGCAACTGCGCAACGCGCTCGCGGGAGCGACGGGCCTGCGGCTTCCGGCGACGCTTGTCTTCGACTATCCGACGCCACGGGCGTTGGCCGGTTTCCTCCGCACGCTGGTGCTCGGTGACGAGCGCACCGGTCCGGTCGCCGCCCGTAGGGGTACGGCGGGTCCCCTGTCGGCGCGTGAGGCGGCCGATCCGGTGGTGATTGTGGGGATGGCGTGTCGGTATCCGGGTGGTGTGGGTTCGCCTGAGGAGTTGTGGTCGCTGGTTGCTTCGGGTGGGGATGCGGTGTCGGGGTTCCCGGTGGACCGGGGGTGGGATGTTGAGGGGTTGTTTGATCCGAATCCTGGTGTGGCGGGGCGGAGTTATGCGCGTGAGGGCGGGTTCCTCTATGGCGCGGGTGAGTTTGACGCGGGGTTCTTCGGGGTGTCTCCGCGTGAGGCGTTGTCGATGGATCCGCAGCAGCGGTTGCTGCTGGAGGCGTCGTGGGAGGTGCTGGAGCGGGCGGGTATTGATCCCGGTTCGCTGAAGGGCAGTTCGACGGGTGTCTTCACCGGAGTCATGCACCACGACTACGCAGTGGGCGCCGATGCCACGGCCAACGACACCGAGGGCTACGCCCTGATGGGCTCGTCCCCGGCCGCCGTGTCCGGCCGCGTGTCGTACACCTTCGGGTTCGAGGGTCCGGCGATGACGGTGGACACGGCGTGCTCGTCGTCGCTGGTCGCGATGCACCTGGCGGCGCAGGCCCTGCGGTCGGGAGAGTGCTCCCTCGCCCTGGCCGGCGGCGTCACGGTGATGTCCACGCCCACCCTTTTTGTGGAGTTCAGCCGTCAGCGGGGCATGGCGCCCGACGGCCGGAGCAAGGCGTTCTCGGCGGCGGCGGACGGTGCCGGGTGGGGCGAGGGCGTCGGTGTGCTGCTGCTGGAGCGGCTGTCGGACGCGCGGCGCAACGGTCACCGGGTGCTGGCGGTGATGCGTGGCTCCGCGGTGAACCAGGATGGTGCGTCGAACGGGCTGACTGCCCCGAACGGGCCTTCGCAGGAGCGGGTGATCCGGGCCGCCCTGGACAGTGCCGGTCTGACGGCCGCAGATGTCGATGTGGTCGAGGCGCACGGTACGGGGACCACGCTCGGGGACCCGATCGAGGCGCAGGCGCTGCTGGCCACCTACGGCCAAGAGCGTGGCGGCGAGGACCCGTTGTGGCTGGGCTCGGTGAAGTCGAACATCGGCCACACGCAAGCCGCGGCAGGGGTCGCGGGCGTCATCAAGATGGTCGAGGCGATGCGCCACGAGGTGCTGCCCAAAAGCCTTTACGCGGACGAGCCGACGCCGCACGTCGACTGGACGAGCGGCGCGGTCGAATTGCTCGCCGAGGCGATGCCGTGGACCGCCGACACCCACCCGCGCCGCGCGGGGATCTCGGCCTTCGGGGCGAGCGGGACGAACGCGCACGTGATCCTGGAGGAGCCGGGGGGCGACGCTGCGGCCGACACCTCCGCGGAGCCAGAGCGCGAGCCCGAAGTCGGCCCGGAGGCAGGCCCGTTGGGGTCGCTGTCGGTGGTGCCGTGGGTGGTGTCCGCGCGGTCGGCGGACGCACTGCGCGGCCAGGCCGGACGCCTTGCGGCCTTCGCAGGGACGGACGACGCACCTGCCCTCACCTCGGTCGGCCGCGAACTGGCCCTCTCCCGAGCGGCGTTGCCCCACCGGAGCGTGGTCCTGGCCGCCGACGCCGAACACGCCCAGGACGTCCTCGGCGCGCTCGCCGAAGGAGCCCCGGCCGCCCGACTCGTCAGCGGCGCGACGCGATCGGGCGACGGCCGGGTGGCGTTTGTTTTCCCTGGTCAGGGGTCGCAGTGGGCGGGGATGGCGTTGGGGTTGTTGGACTCCTCGCCGGTGTTCGGGGCGCGGTTGGCGGAGTGTGATGCGGCGCTGTTGCCTTATGTGGGGTCGTCGGTGGTGGAGGCGATTCGCGAGGGCGCTCTGGATGACGTGGTGGTGGTTCAGGGGGCGTTGTGGGCGGTGATGGTGTCGCTGGCTGCGGTGTGGCGGTCGGTGGGCGTTGAGCCGGGTGCGGTGATCGGTCACAGTCAGGGTGAGATCGCGGCGGCGTGTGTCGCTGGCGCGCTTTCCGTGGAGGATGCGGCGCGGGTCGTGGCGTTGCGGGCGAAGGCGATTCGCGGGTCGTTGTCGGGCAACGGTGGGATGGTGTCGGTCGCGCTGCCCGCGCAGGACGTACGGGAGCGGATCGCGCGCTGGGACGGCCGTATCTCCGTCGCGTCCGTGAACGGGCCTTCCTCCACGGTCGTTTCGGGTGAACCCCTGGCGCTGGCTGAGCTGCTGACGGTGTGTGAGGCCGAGGGCGTACGGGCGCGTCGTATCGATGTGGACTACGCGTCGCACTCGGCACAGGTCGACGCGATCCGGGACGAGGTCGTCCAGGCCCTGTCCGGGATCACACCGACCTCGTCCGAGGTACCGTTCTACTCGACGGTGACCGGCGGCCGTATCGACACGAGCACGCTGAACGCCGACTACTGGGTGACCAACCTCCGCCAGGAAGTCCGTTTCGACGGGACCGTCCGGGCCCTACTGGCGGACGGCTTCGGGTACTTCATCGAGTCCAGCCCGCACCCCGTCCTCGCCGTCGGGCTCGCCGAGACGTTCGATGACGCCGGGTCCGACGCCGTCGCGCTCGGCACCCTCCGCCGTGATGAAGGCGGCCAGGAAAGGTTCCTGACCTCTCTCGCGGAGGGCTGGGTACGCGGCCTGCCCGTCGACTGGCGGTCCGTCTTCGCCGGTACGCCGGATTCGACGGGTGCCGGGCAACTCGCCCTGCCCACCTACGCCTTCCAGCACGAGCACTACTGGCTGACTGCCGACGCCGCGCGCGCCGGGGACCCGAGCGGGCTCGGGCAGGCCGCTGCGGACCACCCCCTGCTCGGCGCGGTGGTGCGGCTGGCCGGTTCGGATCAGGTGGTGCTCACGGGCCGGTTGTCGCTGACGTCGCACGCGTGGCTGGGCGATCACCGGGTGGAGGGGACCGTCCTGGTCCCCGGTGCCGCGCTGGCGGAGTGGGCGCTGCGGGCCGCTGACGAGGTCGGGGCCGGGTGCGTAGAGGAGCTGACGCTTCAGGCACCGCTCGTCGTTCCGGAGAGCGGCGGCGTGCAGGTACAGGTCTCCGTCGGCGCGCCCGACGCGGACGGACGGCGCGAACTCGGCATCCACTCACGGCCCGAAGGGACGGGGGAGTCGGCGCCCTGGGCACTGCACGCGGTCGGCACTCTCGCGGTCGCGTCCGACACCGCAGAGGCGACCGAGGACTTGACCGCGTGGCCGCCGCCCGGCGCCGTGCCGGTGCCGGTCGAGGACTTCTACGCCGAGGTGGGCGAGTCCGGTTACGGCTACGGTCCGGCGTTCCAGGGGCTGCGCGCCGCGTGGCGGCACGGCGACGACGTCTACGCCGAGGCCGCGCTGCCGGACGAACTCCACCAGGACGCGGCCAAGTTCGGCATCCACCCGGCCCTGCTCGACGCGGCCCTGCACGGGATCGTCCTGTTGCGCGGCGGCTCGCCCGCCGAACTCACCTCCCTGCGGCTGCCGTTCGCCTGGACCGACGTGGCGCTCGGCGCGGTCGGCGCGACCTCCGTACGCGTACGGCTGCGGCCTGCGGGCGAGGACGCCGCCTCGGTGCTCCTGGCCGATGCCGAGGGGGCTCCCGTCGTATCGGTGGCATCGCTCGCGCTGCGCACGGCGACCGCCGACCAGATCCGCGTCGCCGCCGCGAGTGCGGCAGGCACGGCCGACGGCCTGTACCGCGTGGACTGGGTGCCGGCCGCGCTGTCCGCCGACGGCGGCGCGCCCGACGGATGCGTGTTCCTGGAACGGCTTTCCGACATCGACGCGGCGCAGCCGGTTCCGCCGCTGGTCGGCGTGGTCCTGCCCCCGGCCTCAGTCTCCGGCGATGTGCCGGGTGCGGTGGCGGACGCGGTGACCGGCGTGCTGGGTCTGGTCCAGGAGTGGCTGGCCGAGGAGCGGTTCGCTGATTCGCGGTTGGTTCTCGTCACCCGGGGGGCCGTGGCCACTCACAGCGGTGAGCCTGTCGTCGATCTCGTCCACGCCCCGGTGTGGGGCCTGGTGCGCAGCGCGCTCGCCGAGAATCCCGGGCGTTTCCTGCTGATCGACGCCGACGCCGACGCCGACGCCGACGCCGACGCCGACGCCGACGCCGATGTCGATGTCCACCTCGCGTTGGGGGGACAAGCCGCGGTGCGTGACGCGCTCGCCTACGCGGTCGGTGTCGCGGTGGCGGCGGGTGAGCCGCAGGTGGCGGTGCGTGGTGGTGAGGTGCTGGTGCCGAGGCTGGTGCGGGCGCCTGCCGGTGGCGGGGGGTTGGTGCCGCCCGCCGATGGCGCGTGGCGGCTGGTCGCCTCCGGCGACGGCACGCTCGACGGACTGTCCGTCGAGCCGGACCCGGCCGCCGAGGCGCCGCTCGTCGCCGGTCAGGTGAGGGTCGACGTCCGTGCCGCGGGAGTCAACTTCCGCGATGTGCTGATCAATCTGGGGATGTACCCCGACCCGGACGCGTACCTCGGAACCGAGGGTGCGGGTGTCGTGGTCGAGGTCGGGCCCGGTGTCGCGGGTGTTGTGGTGGGTGACCGGGTGATGGGTCTGCTGCCGGAGTCGTTCGGGCCGTTGGCGGTGGTGGACGAGCGCTTGGTCGTGCGGGTGCCGGAGGGCTGGAGCTTCGAGCAGGCCGCCGCCGTCCCCGTCGTCTTCATGACCGCCTGGTTCGGCCTGGCCGATCTCGGCGAACTCCAGTCCGGACACAGGGTGTTGATTCACGCCGCTGCCGGTGGTGTGGGGATGGCGGCCACGCAGTTGGCCCGGCACTGGGGTGCCGAGGTCTTCGGGACGGCCAGCGAGGGCAAATGGGACACGCTCCGGCTGGCGGGTCTCGCCGAGGACCACATCGCCTCGTCCCGCACCCTCGACTTCGAGGACGCGTTCCGGCAGGCCACCGATGGCCACGGCATGGACGTCGTTCTCAACTCACTGGCGCGGGAGTTCGTGGACGCGTCGCTGCGGTTGCTGCCGCGTGGCGGCCGGTTCCTGGAGATGGGCAAGACCGACATCCGCGACCCGCAGGCCGTCGCCGCCGAGCACCCCGGCGTCACGTACCACCCGTACGCCCTCACCGACATCTCTCCGGACCGACTCGGCGAAATTCTCCGCGAGTTGGCGGGGTTGTTCGCGGAGGGTGTGCTGGAGCCGTTGCCGGTGCGGGTGTGGGATGTGCGTCGCGCCGGCGAGGCGTTGCGGTTCATGTCGCAGGCGCGGCATGTCGGCAAGGTCGTGCTGAGGCTTCCCCGCCGGGTGGATGCCGCGAGTGCGGTGGTGATCACGGGTGGTACGGGTCTGCTGGGCGGGCTGGTGGCCCGGCATCTGGTGGCCTCGTACGGGGTGCGCGATGTCGTACTGGCGGGTCGGCGTGGTGCGAACGCGCCTGGTGCGGATGCGCTGGTGGCGGAGTTGGTGGCGGCCGGTGCGCGGGTCGAGGTCGTGGCGTGCGATGTCGCGGTCCGGGACCAGGTGGCCGGGCTGCTCGCGCGCTTCGGCGGGGAACGGCCGTTGGGTGGTGTGGTGCACTGCGCGGGCGCGCTGGACGACGGTCTGGTGCCGGATCTGGACGCGGAACGTATCCGGAGTGTGCTGGGCGCGAAGGTGGATGCGGCGTGGCATCTGCATGAGTTGACCCGGGACTTGGACCTGTCGTTGTTCGTGCTGTTCTCGTCCCTCGCGGGTGTGGTGGGCACGGCGGGGCAGGCGAATTACGCGGCGGCGAACACGTTCCTGGACGCTCTGGCGGGTGTGCGCCGTACGAGTGGTGCGGCGGGTGTGTCGATGGCGTGGGGACACTGGGCCACCGACTCCGAGCTGACCGGTTCGCTCGATGAGGTCGACCGGGCACGCCTGGCCCGTAGCGGCGTGGTGCCGATGAGCGTCGAGCAGGGGATCGGCCTGTTCGACGCGGCCGTCGGCTGGGACGTACCGCTCGCCGTCACCGCGCGTCTGACGCCCGGCGACGCCCAGAGCACCGGGGAAGCCTTCCACGCCCTCACCCGTGAACTGACCACCGCGTCCGTCCGCAAGTCCCGTGCCGTGGCGACCAGTTCGGCCCGTGCCGACTCCTCGGCCCTGGTCCGGCGGCTCTCCGCGCTGTCGCCCGCCGAACGGACCGAGGCCCTGCGCGATGTCGTACGCACGCACGTCGCGGCGGTGCTCGGCCACGGATCGCCGGCCGCCGTCGACCCCGAGCGGGCGTTCAAGGAGCTGGGCTTCGACTCGCTGACCGGTGTCGAGCTGCGCAACCGCCTCGGTGCCGCGATCGGGCAGCGGCTCGCGGCCACGGTGGTTTTCGACCACCCGACCCCCGACGCCCTCGCCGCGCATCTGGAGGACGAACTGGGCCTCGGCGCCGCGACCGCCGACGACCGTGCCCCGGCCGGAGTCCTTCCGACGGCGGCCGGGCTCGACGACGATCCCGTCGCCGTCGTCGCCATGACCTGCCGCTTCCCGGGCGGCGCCGATTCGCCCGAGCAGTTGTGGGACCTGGTGGCGTCGGGCACCGACGCGATCTCCGGGTTCCCCACCGACCGGGGCTGGGACCTCGCGGACCTGTACGACCCGGATCCGGCCAGGTCGGGCAAGAGCTACGCCCAGCAGGGCGGTTTCGTGCGCGGCGCGACGGACTTCGACGCCGAGCTGTTCGGCATCTCGCCGCGCGAGGCGCTGGCCATGGACCCGCAGCAGCGGCTTGTACTCGAGGCGGCCTGGGAGGCCGTGGAACGCGCCGGGATCGACGTGGCCACGCTGCGCGGCAGCCGTACCGGTGTGTTCATCGGCGCGGTCGGCACCGGCTACGGCCAGGACCCCGACCTTCAGCAGCGCGTCGAGGGGTACTCGGTCACCGGGAACGTGCTGAGCGTCATCTCCGGCCGCGTCTCGTACGTCCTCGGCCTCGAAGGACCGGCGATGACGGTGGACACGGCCTGCTCGTCGTCGCTGGTCGCCCTGCACCTGGCGGCTCAGGCGCTACGGGCGGGGGAGTGCTCGCTGGCCCTGGTCGGCGGGGTGACGGTGATGCCGAGCCCGTTCGGCTTCGTGGAGTTCAGCCGCCAGCGCGTGCTGTCGCCCGACGGCCGTTGCAGGGCGTTCGCCGCGGACGCCGACGGCACCGGCTTCTCGGAGGGGGTCGGCATGCTGGTGGTCGAGCGGCTGTCGGAGGCCCGCCGCAACGGCCACCGCGTCCTCGCCGTCATGCGCGGCTCCGCCGTCAACCAGGACGGCGCGAGCAACGGCCTCACCGCGCCGAACGGCCCCTCCCAGCAGCGCGTCATCCGCGCTGCTCTCGCCAATGCCGGTCTGACCGGCGACGAGGTCGACGCGGTCGAGGCGCACGGCACCGGCACCAACCTCGGGGACCCGATCGAGGCGCAGGCGCTGCTCGCCACCTACGGCAGGGACCACGCGCGGGACCAGCCGCTGTGGCTGGGCTCCATCAAGTCCAACATCGGCCACACGCAGGCCGCGGCCGGTGTCGCGGGCCTGATCAAGATGGTCATGGCGATGGGCCACGGCACGCTGCCCAGCACTCTGCACGCCGAGGAGCCCTCGCCCGAGGTGGACTGGTCCTCCGGCCGGCTCCGGCTGCTCAACGCGGCGACGCCGTGGCCCGACCGGGGCCGCCCGCGCCGCGCCGCGGTCTCCTCGTTCGGCATCAGCGGAACGAACGCGCACGTGATCCTGGAAGAGCCGCCCGCGGCGCCGGTCGAGGCGGTCGAACTGGCCCATCCTGGCTCCGAGTTCGGCGAGAGGGCCGAACCCGGTACGTCCGACGCGCCCGCCGTACCCGCCGCCCCGGCCCCGGCCGCCGTCGTGGGCGACCCGCCCGGCACCGTCGTCCCCTGGGTGCTCTCCGCCAAGTCCGCGGCGGCGCTGCGCGCGCAGGCCGGACGCCTCGCGGCCTTCGTGGCCGACCGGCCCGACACCACGGACGCCGAGATCGGGCACGCGCTGGCGACCACCAGGACCGTCCTGGAACAGCGGGCCGTCGTCCTGGCGGGTGACCGCGCGCAGGCCGCCGCCGCGCTCGGCGGGCTCGCCGACGGTACGCCGACCGCAGGGGCGGTCACCGGCGCCGCCGACGTACGCGGCAGGGTGGCCTTCGTCTTCCCCGGACAGGGCTCGCAGTGGAAGGGCATGGGCGCCGAACTCCTCGACACCTCAGCGGTGTTCGCCGAGCGGTTCGCCCAGTGCGACGCGGCGCTCCGCGTCCACCTGGACTGGTCGGTCACCGACGTCGTGCGCGGAATGCCCGGCGCGCCCTCGCCGGACCTCATCGAGGTTCTGCAACCCGTGCTG
The DNA here is from genome assembly GCF_055559175.1 of Streptomyces sp. NPDC024632. NCBI lineage: Bacteria > Bacillati > Actinomycetota > Actinomycetes > Kitasatosporales > Streptomycetaceae > Streptomyces > Streptomyces sp. NPDC024632. The sequence goes on along the minus strand of NZ_JBVHLD010000015.1, from coordinate 194,358 downwards.
TTCGCCGTCAACGTCTCCCTGGTCGAACTGTGGCGGTCGGTCGGTGTCGAACCCGCCGCCGTCGTCGGCAGCAGCCAAGGCGAGATAGCCGCCGCGCTGGTGGCGGGCGCGCTCACGATGGAGGACGCCGCCGAGATCATCGCGCTGCGCAGCGCCCTGTTCGCCGCCGAACTCGTCGGCAACGGCGCGGTCGCCTCGGTGGCGCTGCCCGTCGCCGAGGTCGAGGCGCGAACAGCCGCGTGGGGCGGACGACTTGACATCGCCGGACGCAACGGCCCGACCGCCGTCACCGTGGCTGGTGACACCGAGGCGCTGACGGAATTCGTCGCGGCCTGCGAGGCCGACGGCGTCCGAGCCCGCGTCGTCGGGTCGACCGTGGCCTCCCACTGCGCCCAGGTCGAGCCGCTGCGCGAGCGGATCATGGAACTGTTCGCGCACATCACACCGCGCCGCGCCACCGTCCCGTTCTACTCGACCGTCACCGGCGGCCTCGTCGACACGACGACCCTAGACAACGCGTACTGGTACCTCAACGCCCGCCGCCCGGTGGACTTCCAGGCCGCGGTGCTGGCCATGGAGAGCGACGGCTTCCGGTTCTTCGTCGAGGCCAGCGCGCACCCGGTGCTCACCACCGCCATGGCCGCGACCTTCGAGGACGCCGAACGCGACGGCGTCGCGGTCGGCACGCTGCGCCGTGACGAAGGCGGCATGGCGCGCTTCACCACCTCCGTGGCCGAGGGCTTCGTCCGCGGCCTGCCCGGCGTCGACTGGCGGCCCCTGGCCCCCGGTTCGGGCGGTACGCCGCTGGCCCTGCCGACGTACGCCTTCCAGCGCCGCCGCTTCTGGCTGGACGACCTGCGGGACCGAACCGCGCCCACCACCAGCGGCACGGGCGACCTCGCCGACGCCGGATTCTGGGCCGCCGTCGAACGCGGCGACCTGGAGCACCTGGCCGGGGAACTCGAACTCGACGCCGGAGAGGACGAGTTGGCGACGGTCCTGCCCGCGCTGTCGTCCTGGCGCCGCCGCAGCCTGGATCGTACGGCCCTGGACCGCTGGCGTTACGGCATCGCCTGGCGCGCCCTGGACACCGCGAACGCCCCTGCGCCGCGCGGGCGGTGGACGATCCTCAGCTTCCCGGACGAGCCGTGGGCCGCCGCGGCGGGCGACGCGCTCGCCGCCGCGGGCACCACGGTCACCCACATCGAGATCCCCGCCGACCGGACCGACCGGGCGGCCCTCGCCGAACTCCTCCGGACGGTCGAGGCCGACGGCGTGCTGTCTCTCCTCGCCCTCGGGGACTCCGAGACCGGCGGTCAGGGGGCGGACGGGTCCGAGACGGGTGTGCCGAAGGCAGGTGTTTCCGAGACGGTTGGCGCCGCGAATGGCGGTGTCGAGGAGGCTGCCGCGCACGAGGTGCCCGGAGCGTCCGCCGTCGACGGCACCGGCCCTGCGGTATCCGACACCAGCGCGCCCGGCCACGCCACCGCTGGCTCCGGCACGCCCGGCCACGCCCCTGCCTGGCGCGAAGCCCCGGCACCGGCTGCCGCCGGTCTCTCCCCGGCCGCCCGCGTCACCCTCGCCCTCGCCCAGGCCGCGGCCGACGCCGAACTGACCGGGCGGCTGTGGGCGGCCACCGCGGAGGGCGTCAGGACGGCACCGGGCGACGCGGGGCCCCGCTCCGGCCAGGCCGAGGTCTGGGGCCTGGGCCGGGCCATCGCGCTGGAGCAGCCCCGCCAGTGGGGCGGCCTGGTCGACCTGCCGCCCGTGCCCGACGCGTCCGCCGCCGTCCGGCTCGCCGCCGTCCTCGGCGGACTGCCCGGCCCTGACGGGACCGCCGACCCGGCAGCCGCCGACGCCCTGGCCGTGGACCCAGCGTCCGGCGGCTCCGCGTCCGCCGTCGAGGACCAGGTCGCGGTACGGGCCTCCGGAGTCCACGGGCGGCGGCTCATCCGTACGCCTCTCGGGGCCGCGCACTCCGCACGAGCCGCCGCGTGGCGGCCCGACGGCACCGTTCTGATCACCGGGGGAACGGGCGGGATCGGCGCGCGCGTCGCCCGCAGACTCGCCGCCGAAGGCGCCCCGCACCTGCTGCTCGCGGGCCGCCGCGGCCCCGACGCGCCCGGCGCGGCCGAACTGCGCGCGGAGTTGGAGGCGGCGGGCGCCGCCGTCACGTTCGCCGCGTGCGACGTCGCCGACCGGTCCGAGGTGGCCGCGCTCCTCGCGGGCGTCCCCGCCGACCGGCCGCTGAGCGCGGTCTTCCACGCGGCCGGCGCCCCGCAGACCTACCTGGCCGCCACCGACACCACCGACGAGGACATCACCCGCATCGCCTCGGCCAAGATCGCCGGAGCCCTCCACCTGGACGACCTCCTCGGCGGCACACCGCTCGACGCCTTCGTGCTCTTCTCCTCCAACGCCGGGGTCTGGGGCAGCGGAGGGCAGGCCGTCTACGGCGCCGCCAACGCCCACCTCGACGCGCTCGCCGAGCGGCGCCGCGCTCTCGGCCGTACCGCGACCTCACTGGCATGGGGCGCCTGGGACGGCGGCGGCATGATGGAGGCCGAGGGCGCCGCCGCCTACATGGAGAGCCGCGGCGTACTGGCCATGGATCCCGAACGAGCCGCCACCGCACTGCTCCAGGCCGTCGCGCACGACGAGACGTTCGTCGCCGTCGCCGATGTCGACTGGGAACGGTTCGTCCTCGGCTTCACCGCGCTGCGCCCCAGCCCGCTGCTCGCCGAACTCCCCGAGGTACAAGCGGCGTTGCGCACCGAGACCGATCAGGCCGACTCCGCCGCCCCGACCACCGCGGGCGCCGAATTCGCCGCCCAGTTGGCGACGCTCTCCGAGCCCGACCAGCTCAAGAACGTCCTCGACCTGGTACGTGACCAAGCAGCCAGCGTCCTTCAGCACGCCGACAACTCCTCGGTACGGGCGGGCCGCACGTTCAAGGATCTCGGCTTCGACTCGCTGACCGCCGTCGAACTGCGCAACCGCCTGTCCACCGCGACCGGCCTGAAGCTGCCCGCGAGCCTGGTGTTCGACCACCCCACGCCCACCGCGCTCGCCCAGCACCTGCGGACCCGCTTCACCACCGGCGCCGCGTCCGCGGCGACCGGTCCCGTGAGCACCGGCGGGACCGGCACCGGATCCGTCCTGGACGAGCTGGACGCCCTCGCGGGCGCGGTCGCCGCTCTGCCCGCGGACGGTGAGGAGACCGCCGAAGTCGTCGGCCGCCTGGAGGAACTGCTGTGGCAGGTACGGCAACGACGCGACGGCCGGGGCGAGATCGAGTCGGCCACCGCGGAGGAGATGTTCGACCTGCTGGACCGCGAACTCGGCAACCCCTGATCCGCCGCACGCGGACGGGACATTCCTGAACCGGAGAGCCTGGAGTCGAAAAGGATGGCAATGGCGGAGAACGAGGCGAAACTGCTCGCGTACCTGAAGCGGGTGACCGGCGACCTGCGCGAGACCCAGCAGCGGCTCCGCGACGCCACCGCCGCCAGGAACGAGCCGATCGCGGTCGTCGGCATGGCCTGCCGCTACCCCGGCGGCGTCGAAACCCCCGACGACCTCTGGCAGTTGGTCGCCGAGGGCGGCGACGCCATCACCCCGTTCCCCAAGGACCGGGGCTGGGACATCGACGACCGCTACGACGAGGACGCCGCGCGGCCCGGCAGCAACTACGTGCGGGGCGGCGGATTCCTCACCGGAGCAACCGAATTCGACGCGTCGTTCTTCGGCATCTCCCCCCGCGAAGCCCTCGGCATGGACCCGCAGCAACGGCTCCTCCTGCCCTGCACATGGGAACTCTTCGAACGGGCAGGCATCGACCCACTGTCCGTCAAGGGCAGCCCCACCGGCACGTTCATCGGCTTCAGCTCCGCCGACTACGGCTGGGAACTCCCCGCCATCCCCGAGGAGGTCGAGGGCTACTACGCGACGGGCAACTTCGCCAGCGTGATGTCCGGCCGCGTCGCCTACACCTTCGGGCTCGAAGGCCCGGCGATCAGCGTCGACACCGCCTGCTCGTCGTCGCTGGTCGCCATGCACCTGGCCGCCGGGGCACTGCGCAGCCGCGAATGCTCCATGGCCGTCGCCGGCGGAGTGACCGTCATGTCCACCGCCATCGGCTACCCCGAGTTCAGCCGCCAGCGCGCCCTGTCCCCTGACGGCCGCTGCCGCGCCTTCGCGGCCTCCGCCGACGGCTTCGGCCCCGCCGAGGGCCTGGGCCTGCTCCTGCTGGAACGGCTGTCGGACGCCCGGCGCAACGGCCACCGCGTCCTGGCCCTGATCCGCGGCTCCGCGGTCAACCAGGACGGTGCGAGCAACGGCCTCACCGCCCCCAACGGCCCCTCCCAGGAACGCGTCATCCGCGCCGCGCTGCGCAGCGCCAGGATCTCCGCCACCGACGTGGACGTGGTCGAGGCGCACGGCACCGGCACCTCCCTGGGCGACCCGATCGAGGCGACCGCCCTGCTCAACACCTACGGCGCGGGACGCGACGGCCAACGGCCGCTGTGGCTCGGCTCGGTGAAGTCCAACATCGGCCACACCTCGGCCGCGGCGGGCGTGGCGGGTGTGATCAAGATGGTGCAGGCCATGCGGCACGGAGTCCTGCCGAGGACCCTGCATGTCGACGAGCCGACACCGCACGTGGACTGGTCCGGCGGCGGGGTGCAACTGCTGACCGAGGAGCGGGAGTGGGTCAGGAGTGACGGACGTGCGCGGCGGGCGGGCGTGTCGGCGTTCGGCATCAGCGGGACGAACGCGCACCTGATCCTGGAGGAGGCCGGTGAGCCGACGGACGACGCGGGCGGCGTCGGCGGTGCGGCCGGCTCGGCGGACGCGCGCGATCCGGAAGGCCCGGGCGATCGGGCCGATACGCCGGAGGCCCGGTCGGGACCCGCGAACGGGCCGCTCGGGCCGCTGGGGTCCACTGTTCCGTGGCCGGTGTCCGCGCGGTCCGCCGCCGCACTGCGCGACCAGGCCGAGCGGCTGCTGGAGTACACGTTGGCCGGCCACGGCCCGGCCGCGCCGGAAATCGGCCTCGCCCTGGCGACGACCCGCGCCGCGTGGGAGAACCGCGCGGTCGTGCTGGACCCGGACCACCCCTCGGCCCTCGGCGCCCTCGCCTCAGGCACCCCCACAGGTTCCACCGTCACGGGCCTGGCCACGGTGGACGACACCGACGGCCGACCGGCCGACCACGTGGTCTTCGTCTTTCCTGGTCAGGGGTCGCAGTGGGCGGGGATGGCGATGGAGTTGCTTGCTTCGTCTCCGGTGTTCGGGGCGCGGTTGGCGGAGTGTGACGCGGCGCTGCGTCCTCACGTCGGTTCGTCGGTGGTGGAGGCGATCCGCGAGGGCGTTCTGGATGACGTGGTGGTCGTTCAGGGGGCGTTGTGGGCGGTGATGGTGTCGCTCGCCGAGGTGTGGCGTGCTGCCGGTGTCGAGCCGGGTGCGGTGATCGGTCACAGTCAGGGTGAGATTGCCGCCGCGTGCGTCGCTGGCGCGCTTTCCGTGGAGGATGCGGCGCGCGTAGTGGCTCTGCGGGCGAAGGCGATTCGCGGGTCTCTGTCGGGGCGTGGCGGGATGGTGTCGGTCGCGCTGCCCGCGCAGGACGTACGGGAGCTGATCGCGCGCTGGGACGGCCGGATTTCCGTCGCGTCGGTGAACGGTCCTTCGTCCACGGTCGTTTCGGGTGAACCCCTGGCGCTCGCTGAGCTGCTGACGGCGTGTGAGGCCGAGGGCGTACGGGCGCGCCGTATCGATGTGGACTACGCGTCGCACTCGGCACAGGTGGACGCGATACGTGATGAGGTCGTTGAGGCTCTGTCGGGCATCGAGCCGCAGTCGTCGCAGGTGCCGTTCTACTCCACGGTGACCGGCGCCCGTATCGACACGAGCACGCTGGACGCCGACTACTGGGTGACCAACCTCCGTCAGGAAGTCCGCTTCGACGAGACCGTCCGGGCCCTCCTCGCCGACGACTTCACGTACTTCGTGGAGTCCAGCCCGCACCCCGTCCTCGCGGTCGGTCTGGCCGAGACGTTCGAGGACGCGGGCTCCGACGCCGTCGCGCTCGGCACCCTCCGCCGTGACGAAGGCGGCCAGGAACGCTTCCTCACCTCCCTCGCCGAAGGATGGGTACGCGGCCTCCCCGTCGACTGGCGGTCCGTCTTCGCCGGAACCCCCGCCCACCACGTCGACCTGCCCACGTACGCCTTCCAACCGCGCCGCTACTGGCTGGACATCGACCGCTCCGGCCCCGCCGTCCGCACGACGGCGCGGACCGAGGTGCTGGAAGACGGTCCCGACGTCGACCCGGACGCGCTGACCGTGCGGCTGGCGGGACTCGACCGCGAGGAGCGGGAGCGCGTACTGCTCGACCTGCTGCGCGTGGAGGTGGCGACGGTGCTGCGGCACGCCACTCCGGACGACGTCGCGGCCGAACGGGCCTTCAAGGAACTGGGCTTCGACTCGCTGACCGCCGTCGAACTACGCAAGCGGCTGAGCGCGGCGACCGGATTGAAGCTACCGGCGACTGTCGTCTTCTCCTACCCGACGCCGATCAGCCTGGTCCGCTTCCTGCTGGACGAGATGGAAAGTGCGCCGGTCGACGGTGAACACGCCGAGGTCTTGAACGAGTTGGACGGGATCGCCACGCGGCTCGGCGGAATCTCGCCGGACGGCGAGACGCGTGAGCGGATCACCCGGCGTCTGGAGTCGCTGCTCTGGGCGTGGCGCGGAGACGCGGCGACCGGTGCGGAGGCGGGCGCCGACACCGGCGGAATCGCGCTGGACACCGCGTCGGACGACGAGATGTTCGCGCTGATCGACAAACAGTTGGGCACAGGCTGAGCCGCTCCGGTCACCGCTGTCGGACAAACGTCGCAGATCGTCGAAGGAGCGAGGGGAATGGCCACCGGTAACACGGAGGAGAGGCTTCGGGAGTACCTGAAGCGGGTGATGGCCGACTTGGGCGTCACGAAGCAGCGGCTGCGGGAGGCCGAGGCCGCCGCCCAGGAGCCGGTCGCGATCGTCGGCATGGCCTGCCGCTACCCGGGCGGTGTGCGATCGCCCGAGGATCTGTGGCGGTTGGTGGACGGCGAGCGTGACGCCATCGGGCCGTTTCCCGACGACCGCGGCTGGGACCTGGCCGGACTCTTCGACCCCGACCCGGAGAGCCGTGGCACCAGTTACGTCACCGAGGGCGGATTCCTCGACGGCGCGGCCGACTTCGACCCCGCGTTCTTCGGCATCACCCCGCGCGAGGCGCTCGGCATGGACCCGCAGCAGCGGCTCATGCTGGAGATCTCCTGGGAGGCGTTCGAGCGTGCGGGCATCGACCCGCGCGCCGTGCGCGAGGAACGGGTCGGCGTCTACACCGGAATCGTCGCCAACGGATACGTGTCGCGGCTGCGGCGCACGCCCGAGCCGGTCGAGGGCTACGTCATCACCGGCACCATGTCGAGCGTCGCCGCCGGGCGGATCGCGTACACGTTCGGTCTCCAAGGGCCCGCGCTCAGCGTCGAGACGGCGTGCTCGTCGTCGCTGGTGGCCCTGCACCTGGCCGTGCAGGCGCTGCGTTCCGGCGACTGCACGATGGCGCTCGCGGGCGGCATCGCGGTCATGCCGACTCCGGACGCCTTCGTGGAGTTCAGCCGCCAGCGCGGCCTGGCGCCCGACGGCCGGATCAAGGCGTTCGCCGCCGCCGCTGACGGCACCAACTGGGCCGAAGGCGCGGGCGCGTTGCTCGTCGAGCGGCTGTCGGACGCGCGCCGCAAAGGCCACCGTGTACTGGCCGTCGTCCGTGGCACCGCGCTCAACCAGGACGGCGCCAGCAACGGACTGTCCGCTCCCAACAACCTCGCTCAGGAACGGGTGATACGCGACGCGCTCGCCGACGCCCGCCTCAGCGCCGCGGACGTGGACGTGGTCGAGGCGCACGGCACCGGCACGACGCTCGGCGACCCCATCGAGGCGCAGGCGCTGCTCGCGACGTACGGGCGGGAGCGGGCCGGCGAACGGCCTTTGTGGCTGGGCTCGGTGAAGTCCAACATCGGGCACTCAGGACCCGCGGCGGGCGTGGCGGGTGTGATCAAGATGGTGCAGGCCATGCGGCACGGAGTCCTGCCGAGGACCCTGCATGTCGATGAGCCGACGCCGCACGTGGAGTGGTCCGGCGGCGGGGTGGAGCTGCTGGCGGAGGCGCGCGAGTGGGTCCGGGGCGAGGGGCGTACGCGGCGGGCGGGCGTGTCGGCCTTCGGGATCAGCGGGACGAACGCGCACGTGATCCTGGAGGAGCCGCAGGCCGCGAGCGAGGACATCGCCGAACCCGGCTCCGCCGAGGGCCCGTTGGGATTGCTCAACGTCGTTCCGTGGCCGGTGTCCGCACGGTCGGCCGCAGGGCTGCGCGGGCAGGCGGACCGGTTGGCCGCCGACCTGGCCGCTACCGCCGCAGCCGCGGACATCGGCCTCTCGCTGGCCACCACCCGCTCCGCGATGGAGCACCGCGCGGTGGTCCTGGCCGCGAGCAGCACACAGGCCCTGGACGTACTCGGCGCGCTCGCGGCGGACACGCCCGCCCCCGGCCTGGTGAGCGGAGCGGTTCGCTCCGACGCGGGCCGGGTGGTGTTCGTGTTCCCTGGTCAGGGGTCGCAGTGGGCGGGGATGGCGACTGAGCTTCTGGGGTCGTCTCCGGTGTTCGGGGCGCGGTTGGCGGAGTGTGATGCGGCGCTGCGTCCTTATGTGGGGTCGTCGGTGGTGGAGGCGATTCGTAGCGGGGCTCTGGACGATGTGGTCGTGGTTCAGGGGGCGTTGTGGGCGGTGATGGTGTCGCTCGCCGAGGTGTGGCGGTCGGTGGGTGTCGAGCCGGGTGCGGTGATCGGTCACAGTCAGGGTGAGATTGCCGCCGCGTGCGTGGCGGGCGCGCTTTCCGTGGAGGACGCGGCGAAGGTCGTGGCGTTGCGGGCGAAGGCGATTCGCGGGTCGTTGTCGGGGCGTGGCGGGATGGTGTCGGTCGCGCTGCCCGCGCAGGACGTACGGGAGCTGATCGCGCGGTGGGACGGTCGTATTTCCGTCGCGTCGGTGAACGGGCCTTCGTCCACGGTCGTTTCGGGTGAACCGCAGGCGTTGGACGACCTTCTCGCCGCATGCGAGGCCGGGGGCGTACGGGCGCGTCGTATCGATGTGGACTACGCGTCGCACTCGGTGCAGGTGGACGCGATCCGGGACGAGGTAGTTGAGGCCCTGTCGGGCATCGAGCCCCGGTCCTCGCAGGTGCCGTTCTACTCGACGGTGACCGGCGGCAAGCTCGACACAACCGCGCTGGACGCTGCGTATTGGGTGACCAACCTCCGTCAGGAAGTCCGTTTCGACGAGACCGTCCGGGCCCTGCTCTCAGACGGCTTCGGCTACTTCATCGAGTCCAGCCCGCACCCGGTCCTGGCTGTCGGTCTGGCCGAGACGTTCGAGGACGCGGGCTCCGACGCCGTCGCCCTGGGAACCCTGCGTCGCGAAGAGGGCGGCCAGGAACGCTTCCTGACCTCCCTCGCGGAGGGTTGGGTACGCGGCCTGCCCGTCGACTGGCGGTCCGTCTTCGCCGGAACCCCCGCCCACCGTGTGGACCTCCCCACCTACGCCTTCCAGCGGCAGCGCTACTGGCTGGAGGACGACGATCCTGAGCGGGCAGCGGCGGGCGGCGCGGCGAACGCCGGGGTGCCCGATGCCGTGGAGGAGGCGTTCTGGGCGGCCGTGGACGGCGGAGACGCCGACACGGTGGCCGGTGAGCTGGGCGTCGTCACCGATCTGCCGCTGCGCGAGGCGCTGCCCGCGCTGTCCACGTGGCGCAGGCGCCGCCGTGAGGCGTCGGCGGTCGACGGCTGGCGGTACCGGATCGGCTGGCGGCCGGTCGTGTCCCCGGCGCGGGTACGGCTCACCGGCCGCTGGCTGCTGGTGCTGCCCCCGGCCGACCGGTGTCCCGCCGAATGGGCCGACCTCGCGGACGCGGCCCTGACCGGCCACGGCGCCCAGGTCGAACGGCTGCACCTCGACGCGACCACCACAGCGGGAAGCGCCGACGCCCTCGCCGCGGAGCTGCGGTCCCGCACCGACGGCGACACGACCGAGCGGACCACCCCCCTCACCGGCGTCCTGTCCCTGCTTGCGCTGGACGAGACGCCCGATCCCGAGCGGCCGGCGGTCACGGAGGGCCTGGCCGCCACCGTTTCCCTGGTCCAGGCCCTGGTGGCGGTGGCCGAGGAGTCCGGGACGCAGCCGACGCTGTGGTGCGCCACCCGTGGCGCGGTGTCGGTGGCGGCGGGGGACAGGACGGTCTCGGCGGCGCAGGCGCAGATCTGGGGCCTCGGCCGGGTGGTGGCGCTGGAGCACCCCTTGCTGTGGGGCGGGCTGCTGGATCTTCCGGCCACGCCGCTCGCGGAGCTGTCCGATGAGGCGACGGTCCGGGCCGGTCGTGCCCTCGCCGCCGCCCTCGCCGGGATCGCCGACGAGGACCATGTGGCGCTGCGCCCGGACCTCGGCGGGCTGCTGGGCCGTCGCCTGCTGCGGGCCCCGGCCGCCGACTCGGCCGCCGTCCGCACATGGCTGCCCGAGGGCACCGTGCTGGTCACGGGCGGTACCGGCGGGATCGGCGCGCACATCGCCCGCTGGCTGGCCGCCGGGGGAGCGCCGCACCTGGTGCTGGTCAGCCGTCGCGGGGCGGACGCGCCGGGCGCCGCCGCCCTGGAGAAGGAGCTGGTGCAGGCCGGCGCACGGGTCACCTTCGCCGCCTGCGATGTCGCGGACCGCGACGCGCTCGCCGCCGTACTCGCCGCGATCCCGGCGGAGGAACCGCTGTCGGCCGTGTTCCACGCCGCGGCCGTTCTGGACGACAGCGTGGTGGCACATCTGACCCGTGACCAGATGGAACGGGTGCTGCGCGTCAAGGCCGGTGCGGCGGTGCATCTGCACGAGCTGACGCGGGACATGAACGTGTCGGCGTTCGTGCTCTGCTCGTCGTTCGGAGCGACCTTCGGCATGCCGGGACTCGGCAACTACGCGCCAGGCAACGCGTTCCTGGACGCGCTGGCCGAGCGCCGCCGCGCCAAGGGACTTCCCGCCACCTCCGTGGCATGGGGTACGTGGGCCGGTACCGGTATGGCCGCGGGGGACGTCGGTGCCCGGGGCCGCCTGGAGGGCATCCACGAGATGGCGCCCGCGCTGGCCGTGACCGCCCTCCAACAGGCGCTCGACCGCGACGAGACGGCCCCGGTGGTCATCGACCTGCGCTGGGAGCGGTTCGCGCCCGTCTTCCACGCCAAGCGCCCGACCGCGCTGTTCACGGAGATCCCCGAGGCGGTCGCCGCGCTGCGGTCCGGTGCGGCGGGCGACACGGAAACCGCGGGGACCGGTGCGGCCACGGCGGGGGAACTGCGGTCCCGGCTGGCGGGCCGCCCGGCGGCGGAACAGGAGCGCGAGCTGGTCGAGTTGGTGCGCGGGCACGCCGCCGCGGTCACCAGCCACGTGACCCTCGACGGCGCCACGGGGGAATCCGTCGACCAGGACCGGCCGTTCCGCGAGCTGGGCTTCGACTCCCTCATGGCGGTCGAACTGCGCAACCGGATCGGTACGGCGACCGGCCTGGCCCTGCCGTCGACGCTCGTCTTCGACTATCCGACGGTCGCGGTCCTCGCCCGCCACCTGCACGAGGAACTGGGTCTCGGCGGCGAGGACACCGCCGAGACTCCGGGCCTGGCCGAACTCGACCGACTGGAAAGCGCGTTGGCGGCCGGGCTGCCCGAGGGACCGGCCCGCGCGAAATTCGTCAAGCGCCTTGAGCGCCTGCTGTGGAAGGTCGGCGACGACGAGGCCGCGGACGACGAGGCACCCGAAGGCCCCGGCGGGAGCGCGACGGACGAGGACGCGCTGGGCGCCGCGAGCAACGAGGAGATCTTCGCCCTGATCGACCGTGAGCTGGGCACGTGATGACCCGCTCGTTCTCTGGAAACCCCGCCCGCAGGTCCCCACGATCCCCGGAGTGCACGCGATGACGAACCAGGCCCCGTCCACCGACGAGAAGAAGCTCCGCGACTACCTCAACAAGGTCATGACCGACCTGAGGCGCACGCAGCGGCGGCTCCGGACGGTCGAGGCGCAGAGCCACGAACCCGTCGCGGTCATCGGCATGGCCTGCCGCTATCCCGGCGGTGTCACCTCCCCCGAGGACCTGTGGGACCTCGTCGCGGGGGAGGGGGACGCGATGACCGGCTTCCCCGGTGACCGCGGCTGGGAGACCGACGACCTGAGGCTGTTCGACCCCGAGGGCGTCGAACTCGCCTGCGAGGGCGGCTTCGTGGACGGCGCGGCCGACTTCGACGCCGAGCTGTTCGGCATCTCGCCGCGCGAGGCGCTGGCCATGGACCCGCAGCAGCGGCTGGTCCTGGAGTCCGCGTACGAGGCGTTCGAGCGGGCCGGTATCGCGCCCGCCGACCTGCGCGGCAGCCGTACCGGCGTGTTCGTCGGCGCGTCCTACACCGGGTACGGCGCCGATGTCGCGCGGATACCCGAGGGCCTTGAGGGCTACACGATGACCGGGTCGGCCAACAGCGTGGTCTCCGGCCGTGTGTCCTACGCCTTCGGCCTGGAGGGCCCGGCGCTGACGGTGGACACCGCGTGCTCGTCGTCGCTGGTCGCCCTGCACCTGGCCGTGCGGTCGCTGCGCGACGGCGAGTCCGAACTCGCCCTGGCCGGGGGCGCGATGGTGATGCCGAGCCCGATGGAGTTCATCGAGTTCAGCCGCCAGCAGATGCTCGCGCCCAACGCCCGGTGCAAGGCGTTCGCCGCCGCCGCGGACGGCACCAGCTTCTCCGAGGGCGCGGGCCTGGTGCTGCTGGAGCGGCTGTCGGACGCCCGGCGCAACGGCCACCGCGTGCTGGCCGTGGTCCGCGGCACCGCGGTCAACCAGGACGGCGCGAGCAACGGCCTGACCGCCCCCAACGGCCCCTCGCAGCGCCGGGTGATCGAGGCCGCGCTCGCCGACGCCCGGCTGACCGGTGACGAGGTGGACGCGGTCGAGGCGCACGGCACCGGTACGACGCTCGGCGACCCGATCGAGGCGCAGGCACTGCTCGCCACCTACGGCAAGGACCGCCCCGCCGACCGGCCGCTGTGGCTCGGTTCGGTCAAGTCGAACATCGGGCACGCGCAGGCCGCCGCGGGTGTCGCGGGCGTGATCAAGATGGTCCAGGCCATGCGGTACGGACTGCTGCCGCGCACCCTGCACGTGGACGCGCCGACCCCCCAGGTCGACTGGTCCAGCGGCACCGTCGAGCTGCTGACCGAGGCCAGGCAGTGGCCGACCGCCGATGACCGGCCGCGCCGCGCGGGCGTCTCCGCCTTCGGCATCAGCGGCACCAACGCGCATGTCGTCCTGGAAGCCGCCACCGACTTCGCCGAGCCGGACGAGGCCGAATCCGCGCCGGACGAAGGCCCGTTGGGCCCGCTGAACGCCGTCCCGTGGCCCGTGTCGGGCCGGTCCGCCGCCGCCCTGCGCGCACAGGCCCGCCGACTGAGCGGATACGCGGGCGACTCCGACGCCCCGGACTTCGCCTCCATCGGCCGGGCGCTCGCCCTCACCCGCGCCGAGCACGAGCACCGCGCCGTCACCGTCGCCACCGACACCAAGTCGGCGCTCAGCGCGCTCGGTTCGCTGTCGGAGGGCGTCCCGGCGCCGGGTCTGGTGTCCGGTGTGGTGCGTCCGGGCTCCGGCCGGGTGGTTTTCGTCTTTCCTGGTCAGGGGTCGCAGTGGGCGGGGATGGCGATGGAGTTGCTTGCCTCGTCTCCGGTGTTCGCGGAGCGGTTGGCGGAGTGTGACGCGGCCCTGCGTCCTCACGTCGGTTCGTCGGTGGTGGAGGCGATCCGCGAGGGCGCTCTGGATGACGTGGTGGTGGTTCAGGGGGCGTTGTGGGCGGTGATGGTGTCGCTGGCTGCGGTGTGGCGTGCTGCGGGTGTCGAGCCGGGCGCGGTCATCGGTCACAGCCAGGGCGAGATTGCCGCCGCGTGCGTGGCGGGCGCGCTTTCCGTGGAGGACGCGGCGAAGGTCGTGGCGCTGCGGGCGAAGGCCATTCGCGGGACCTTGTCGGGCAACGGTGGAATGGTGTCGGTCGCGTTGCCCGCGCAGGACGTACGTGAGCTGATCGCGCGCTGGGACGGCCGGATCGGTGTGGCTTCGGTCAACGGGCCTTCGTCCACGGTGGTCTCGGGCGAGCCGGAGACGCTGGACGACGTTCTCGCCGCATGCGAGGCCGGGGGCGTACGGGCGCGTCGTATCGATGTGGACTACGCCTCGCACTCGGCACAGGTGGACGCGATCCGTGACGAGGTCGTCCAGGCCCTGTCCGGCATCGAGCCGCAGTCCTCGCAGATCCCGTTCTACTCGACGGTGACCGGCGGCCGTATCGACACGAGCACGCTGGACGCCGAGTACTGGGTGACCAACCTCCGCCAGGAGGTCCGTTTCGACGAGACCGTCCGGGCTCTGCTCTCCGACGGCTTCGGGTACTTCATCGAGTCCAGCCCCCACCCGGTTCTCGCAGTCGGTCTCGCGGAGACCTTCGAGGACGCGGCATCGGACGCCGTCGCCCTGGGCACGCTCCGTCGCGAAGAGGGCGGCCAGGAACGCTTCCTGACGTCTCTCGCGGAGGGCTGGGTACGCGGTCTCCCCGTCGACTGGCGGTCCGTCTTCGCCGGAACCCCGGCCCACCCCGTGGACCTGCCCACCTACGCCTTCCAGCACCAGCGCTACTGGCTGGAAGGTGACGCCGCGCGCGCCGGGGACCCGAGCGGGCTCGGGCAGGAGTCCGTCGATCACCCGCTGCTGTCGGCCGCGGTCCGCGTCGCCGACGAGGACCGGATCGTGCTGACGGGCCGCCTCTCGCTGCGCACCCACCCGTGGCTGGCCGACCACAGTCTGCACGACCGTCCCGTGCTGCCCGGCGCTGTCTTCGCTGAACTCGCCCTCTACGCGGGCGAGATGGCGGGCTGCGGCCGGATCGAGACGCTGGAGCTGACCGTGCCGCTCGCGCTGCGGGGAAAGGCCGCGGTGCACGTCCAGGTGTCCGTCGGCGCGCCCGACGAGGACGGTGGCCGCCTGCTGGCCGTGCACGCCCGCGCCGAGGACGCCGAGCCGGACGCGCCGTGGGTCAGGCACGCCACCGGCGTCCTCGTACCCGAGGAACCGGACGCGTCCGGCCCGGCCGACGAACTGGAAGGCTCCGTCTGGCCGCCCAGCGGCGCGCAGCCCGTCAGCCTCGCCTATTTCCACCGCCGGATGGCCGACCTGGGCCAGGTGTACGGCCCGGCGTTCGAGGGCCTGCGCAAGCTGTGGCGGGTCGGCCGCGAGTACTACGCCGAGATCCGGCTGCCCGAGGAACACGCCCGCGACGCGGCCCGGTTCTGCCTTCACCCGGCTCTGCTGGACGCGGCACTGCAACCCGCCCTGGTCAACCGGAACCAGAACGCCCAGTGGACGCGGTGGTCCGGCTTCTCGCTGCGCGCCGCCGGGGCGACCGCGCTCCGCGCCCACCTGCGTCCGACCGGCCAGCCCGACGAGTTCACCGCGACGTTCACCGATCCCGACGGCGGCCCGGTCGCCGTCCTGGACGCCGGGCTGCCGCAGCCGGTGACCGCCGACGAGGTGAACCACTCGGCCGCCGGCCGGCCGGACAGCCTCCACCGCGTGGAGTGGGCGCCGGTTCCCGTCTCCGGCCAGAGCGCCGACTGGCTGCTGCTCGGCCCGGTCGACGACCGGCTCACCGAAGCCCTGGAGGAGTCCGGGGCGTACCCGCAGGCGTACGACGATCTCGGCGCGCTCACCGAAGCTCTCGACGCGGGGCTTCCCGCGCCCGAACTCGTCGCCGTCAGCCACGGGTTCGCTCCGCACGAGCGGGACGACGCCTCGGCCGCCCGTGCCGCCACCGTCGACCTCCTCGCCACGGTCCAGAGCTGGCTCGCCGAGGACCGGCTGGCACCGTCCCGGCTGGTCGTCTTCACCCGGCACGCGGTCGCCGCCCGCGCCGAGGACCGGATCGGCGACCTCGTCGGCGCCGCGCTGTGGGGTCTGATCCGTTCGGCGCAGGCCGCGCACCCCGGCCGGTTCGTCCTGGTCGATGTGGACGACGACCCGGGCTCGCTGGCGCTCTTCCCCACCTCCGTACCCGCCGCTGTCGGCTCCGGCGAACCCCAACTCGCCCTGCGCGCGGGCACGGTCATGGTGCCCCGGCTCGCCCGTGCCACGTCGTCGGCGGCAGGCGGCACCCCGTGGCGGCCCGACGGCACCGTCCTGATCACCGGCGGCACCGGCGCCCTCGGCGGCCTGATCGCTCGTCACTTGGTCCAGCGGCACGGCGTACGTCATCTGCTGCTGGTCGGCCGCCGTGGCGAAGAGGCCCCCGGTGCGGCCGAATTGCGGGATGAGTTGACCGGGTCGGGTGCAGCGACCGTCACCGTCGCCGCGTGCGACGCCGCGGACCGCGACGCGCTCGCCGCCCTTCTCGCGGCCGTCCCCGAGGAACACCCGCTGACCGCCGTCCTGCACTGCGCGGGCGTGCTGTCCGACGCCTCGCTGGAACGGCTCACCGCGCAGGACATCGACCGGGTCTTCGCGCCCAAGGCCGCCGCCGCTCTCCATCTGCACGATCTGACGCGCGACGCCGACCTGTCCGCGTTCGTGCTGTTCTCCTCCGCCTCCGGCGTCCTCGGCAGCATCGCCCAGGCCAACTACGCCGCCGCGAACGCCTTCGTCGACGCCCTCGCCCGGCAGCGCCGCGACCTCGGGCTGCCGGGTCAGTCACTCGCCTGGGGCCTGTGGGCGCAGAGCAGCGCGATGGGCGCCGACGCCGACGCGGCCAAGGTCGCGCGGGCCGGGGTCCTGCCGCTGTCCGCGCGCCAGGGCACCGACCTGTTCGACGCGGCCGTCACCGATGGCGAGAGCCTGCTCGTCCCCATCCGGCTCGACACCGACGCGCTGCGCGTACGGGCCGCGTCCGGCACGCTCCCCGACCTCCTGCGCGGCCTCGTCCAGGCCGCCGCACCGGCCAGGCGCAAGGTGGAGGCACCGCGCGCGGAGACCGCGGCGGCCGACTGGTCGGCCCGGCTCGCCGGGCTGTCGCAGGCCGAACAACTGCACAGGCTGGAGGAGTTGATCCGCGGCCACGTCGCCTCGGTGCTCGGCCACGGCTCACCCGAGGCCATCGAGACCGACCGGGCCTTCAAGGAGCTGGGCTTCGATTCCCTGACCGCGCTGGAGCTGCGCAACCGGCTCCAGGCGTCCATCGGTGTCCAGTTGCCCGCCAGCATCGCCTTCGACCACCCGACCATGACCGCCGCGGCCCGCTTCATCCGCGGCCAACTCGCCCCGGGCGAAGCCGCCGAGACCGTCCCGGCCCTCGCCGAACTGGACCGCCTGGAATCGGTGCTGCTGGACCTGCCGGCCGCCGACGACGAGCTGCGGCGGAAGGTCACCGCGCGGCTGCACGCCCTGGCCTCCAAATTGCAGGACGCGCAGGACCCCGGCGCCGCCCGGTCCGCAGGCAAGGCCGCCGACGACCTCGATCTCGAAGCGGCCACCGATTCCGAACTGCTCGCCATGCTCGACGACGAACTCGACACCCCGTGACGGCGCCCACCGTACGGCTGTGACCTCACCGAACCCGAACACGAATAGGTGTGACTCCTGATGGACACCACGGTCAGCAGCGCCGGCGCCGGCCAGGTCGGCGAGGACAAGCTCCGCGAGTACCTCAAGCGCGCCACCGCCGACCTGCGCAAGGCGCGGCGCCGGGTCCGCGAGCTGGAGGACCCGCAGCCCATCGCGATCGTGGCGATGGCCTGCCGCTACCCGGGCGGCGTCGAAACCCCCGACGACCTGTGGCAGTTGGTCGCCGAGGACGGCGACGCCATCACCCCGTTCCCCGTCAACCGCGGCTGGGACCTGGACAGCCTCTACGACGCCGACCCCGACGCCGAGGGCAAGAACTACGTGCGCGAGGGCGGATTCCTGCACGACGCGGACCAGTTCGACGCCGACTTCTTCAGCGTCAACGCCCGCGAGGCCCTGATCATGGACCCGCAGCAGCGGCTCATGCTCGAGATCTCCTGGGAGGTGCTGGAGCGGGCGGGCATCGACCCGCTGTCCGTCAAGGGCAGCCGCGGCGGGGTGTTCGTCGGCGCCGCCACCGTGGACTACGTCACCGGCAACCACAAGGTGCCCGAGGGCCTCGAGGGCTACATCGGGGTCGGCTCCTTCGCCAGCGTCGTCTCCGGCCGCGTCTCCTACAGCCTCGGCCTGGAGGGCCCCGCGCTCACCGTCGACACCGCGTGCTCGTCGTCGCTGGTCGCGATGCACCTGGCGGTGCAGGCGCTGCGGTCGGGAGAGTGCTCCTTCGCCCTCGCCGGCGGTGTCGCGGTGATGCCGACACCGCAGGGCTTCATCGCGTTCAGCAGGCAGCGCGCCCTCGCGCCCGACGGCCGCTGCAAGTCCTTCGCGGGGGCGGCCGACGGCTTCGGCCCGTCCGAGGGCGCGGGCGTGCTGCTGCTGGAGCGGCTGTCGGACGCGCGGCGCCAGGGCCACCACGTGCTCGCCGTGCTCCGCGGCTCCGCCCTCAACCAGGACGGCGCCAGCAACGGGCTCACCGCCCCCAACGGCCCGTCCCAGGAGCGCGTCATCCGCGACGCCCTCGCCGACGCACGCCTGTCCGCCGACCAGGTGGACGCGGTCGAGGCCCACGGCACGGGCACCCGGCTCGGCGACCCCATCGAGGCCCAGGCCCTGCTCGCGACCTACGGGCGGAACCGCGCCGACGGCGAAACCCTCAAGCTCGGCTCCATCAAGTCCAACATCGGCCACACCGCCCACGCGGCGGGCGTGGCGGGCGTCATCAAGATGGTCCAGGCGATGCGCAACGGACTGCTGCCGCGCACCCTCCACGTCGATGAGCCGTCCCCCTTCATCGACTGGTCCGGCGGCGGAGTCGAACTTCTCACCGAGCCGCTCGAATGGAAGCGCGCCGACCGGCCGCGCCGGGCCGCCGTGTCCTCCTTCGGGATCAGCGGGACGAACGCGCACGTGATCCTGGAGGAGCCGGAGCACGACGGTGCGCAGGCCCTCGCGGAACCCGAAGTCGGCCCGGACAGCAGCCCGTTGGGGCCGCTGAGGGTCGTCCCGTGGCTCGTGTCCGGGAGGTCGGCGGACGCGCTGCGCGAGCAGGCCGAACGGCTCGCGCACCACGTCGGCGACAGCTCCCGCCCGGCCGACGTCGGGCTGTCGCTCGCCACGTCACGGGCCGCCCTGGAACACCGCTGCGTGGCGCTCGCCACGGAGGCGCACCAGGCGCGGGGCCTGCTGGGGTCTGTCGCGGAGGGTGTCGCGGCCTCGGGTGTGGTGTCCGGTGTGGTGCGTCCGGGTGCGGGTCGGGTGGCGTTCGTCTTTCCTGGTCAGGGGTCGCAGTGGGCGGGGATGGCGTTGGGGTTGTTGGACTCTTCGCCGGTGTTCGGGGCGCGGTTGGCGGAGTGTGATGCGGCGCTGCTGCCTTATGTGGGGTCGTCGGTGGTGGAGGCGATTCGCGAGGGCGTTCTGGATGACGTGGTGGTGGTTCAGGGGGCGTTGTGGGCGGTGATGGTGTCGCTGGCTGCGGTGTGGCGTGCTGTGGGTGTCGAGCCGGGTGCGGTGATCGGTCACAGTCAGGGTGAGATTGCCGCCGCGTGCGTGGCGGGCGCGTTGTCGGTGGAGGATGCGGCGCGGGTGGTGGCATTGCGGGCGAAGGCCATTCGCGGAACCTTGTCCGGCAACGGCGGAATGGTCTCCGTCGCCCTCCCGGCGGAAGCGGTGCGGGAGCAGATCGCGCGCTTCGAGGGGCGGATATCCGTCGCCTCAGTGAACGGCCCGTCGTCCACGGTCGTCTCCGGTGAGCCGGAGGCGTTGGACGACCTCCTCGCCGGATGCGAGGCCGAGGGCGTACGGGCGCGTCGTATCGATGTCGACTACGCCTCGCACTCAGCACAGGTCGATGCCATACGCGGGGAGGTAGTTGAGGCACTGGACGGCATCGAGCCCCGGTTGTCGCAGGTTCCGTTCTACTCCACGGTGACCGGCGGCAAGCTCGACACGACCGCGCTGGACGCCGACTACTGGGTGACCAACCTCCGCCAAGAGGTCCGTTTCGACGAGACCGTCCGGGCCCTGCTCTCGGACGGCTTCGGGTACTTCGTCGAGTCCAGCCCCCACCCGGTTCTCGCAGTCGGTCTGGCCGAGACCTTCGAGGACGCGGGATCGGACGCCGTCGCCCTGGGCACCCTCCGACGTGATGAGGGCGGCCAGGAGCGGTTTCTGACCTCGCTCGCCGAAGGCTGGGTACGGGGTCTCCCCGTCGACTGGCGGTCCGTCTTCGCCGGAACCCCCGCCCACCGCGTGGACCTGCCCACCTACGCCTTCCAGCACCAGCACTACTGGCTCGCCGAGGGCTACAAGAACTCCGGCGACGCCTCCGACCTCGGGCTCGAAGCCGCCGGACACCCGTTGCTGGGCGCCGCGTTGCCGGTCGCGGGCGCGGACCGGCTGCTGCTGACCGGGCGGCTGTCGACCGCCACCCACCCCTGGCTGGCCGACCACCGGGTGGGCGGCCGGTTGCTGCTGCCCGGTACCGCTTTCGTGGAACTGGCGCTGCACGCCGCCGACCTCGCGGGCTGCGGCACGGTGGCGGAACTGACCCTCGGTAGCCCGCTGGTGCTGCCCGAACGGGGCAACGTCCAGGTGCAGTTGTCCGTCGCCGCGCCCGACGCGCGGGGCCGCCGCGAGTTGGAGGTGCACGCCCGGCCCGAGGGCGGTGAGACCCCCGCGGAGTGGACGCGGCACGCCACCGCCACGCTCGCGCCCGCCGCCGAGGCGGCGGACGGCGGTGCCGACGCCGCGCTGGGCGGGACGGCGTGGCCGCCGCCGGGCGCCGTGGCCGCCGACACCGAGGGGATGTACGAGCGGGCGCGGGAGTCCGTCTACGCCTTCGGCCCGGCCTTCCAGGGGCTGCGGTCCGCTTGGCGGCTCGGCGACGCCGTCTACGCCGAGGCCGCGCTGCCGGTCGAACTCCACCAGGACGCGGGCAGGTTCGGCGTCCACCCGGCACTGCTGGACGCGGCGCTGCACGCCACCGGCTTCGGCGACTTCCTCGATTCCTCGGCCACCTATCTGCCGTTCGCCTGGCGTGACGTGACGCTGCACGCGGTCGGTGCCGGGGCCGTGCGGGTGCGGGTCACGGCGGCCGAGGGGCAGGACAGCCTGCGGCTGACGCTCGCCGACGCGGACGGCGCCCCGGTGCTGTCCGTCGGCTCGCTGGTGATGCGGCCGGTCAGCGCGGCTCAGTTGGACGCGGCGGGTCCGGACGCCGACGCGGACATCAAGGACGCGCTGTTCCAACTCGACTGGCAGCGGCTCCCGTTGGACGCGGGCGCGCCGACCGGCGCGGGCTGGGCCGTACTCGGCGACGACGTCCACGGTCTGCTGCCCGCGCTGCGCGCGGTGGACGCCGTGGCCGAAGTCCGCACCGGCCCAGTCGAATTGGCCGCCGCGATCGCCGAGGGCGCGCCCGCGCCCGGCCTGGCCCTGTTGTCGTTCGGTACGCCGAAGCCCGGCGGCGACCTCGCGGCCACCACCCGTGACGTCGTCACCGACGCGCTCGCCCTGCTCCAGGAGTGGCTGGCCGACGACCGGCTGCGGGGCACCCGCCTGGCGCTGGTGACCCGGCGGGCGGTCGCCGCGGCCGAGGACGAGGACGTCGAGGACCTGGCGCACGCAGCGCTCTGGGGGCTGCTGCGGTCGGCTCAGGCCGAGAACCCGGGCCGGTTCCTGCTGCTCGACCTCGACGGCCGCGACGAGTCCCGGCTGCGCGTCGGCGCCGCCCTCAACAGCGCGATCGCCGCCGACGAGCAGCAGATCGCGCTGCGCGTCGGGGTGGCCACCGTGCCGCGCCTCGCCCCGGCCGACACCACCCGCCTGCTGCGCCCGCCGGCCGGCGCCGCGGCCTGGCGGCTCGACACCACCGCGCCCGGCACCCTGGACGCACTCGCGCTGATTCCGCACCCCGAGGCGCTGGCACCGCTGGAGGAGGGGCAGGTGCGCGTATCGGTCCGCGCGGCCGGTGTGAACTTCCGTGACGTGCTGGTGAGCCTCGGCATGGTGCCGGGCCAGGCCCGGCTCGGCAGCGAGGGCGCGGGCCTGATCACCGAGGTCGGGCCCGGCGTCACCGAGTTGGCCGTCGGAGACCGGGTGATGGGCCTGCTGCACGACCCGTTCGGACCGTACTCGGTCACCGACCAGCGGCTGGTGGTGCGGATACCGCGCGGCCTGTCCTTCGAGCAGGCGGCGGGCGTGCCCGCGGTGTTCCTGACCGCCTGGTTCGGGCTCGCGGACCTCGCGGGCCTCGCCGAGGGACAGCGGCTGCTGGTGCACGCCGCGACCGGCGGCGTCGGCATGGCCGCGGCCCAACTCGCCCGCTACTGGGGCGCGGAGGTCTTCGCCACGGCCAGCGAGGGCAAGTGGGACACGCTCCACCGGATGGGCTTCGAGGAGTCCCGGATCGCCTCCAGCCGCACCCTGGAGTTCGAGGAGAAGTTCCTCGCGGCCACCCACGGGCACGGCATGGACGTCGTACTCAACTCGCTGGCGCAGGAGTTCATCGACGCCTCACTGCGGCTGCTGCCCGAGGGCGGCACATTCCTGGAACTGGGCAAGACCGATCCGCGCGACGCGGACACGGTCGCCGCCGACCACCCCGGGGTGGCGTACCGCCGCTACGACCTGATCGACGCGGGCGCCGACCGGATCGCGGAGATCCTCGGCAAGCTCGTCGCGCTCTTCGAACGCCGTATCCTGCGCCCGCTGCCCGTCCGCACCTGGGACGTGCGCCGCGCGCCCGAGGCGTTCCGGCTGATGAGCCAGGCCAAGCACACCGGCAAGCTGGTGCTGACCGTGCCCAAGCCGCTCGACCCGGACGGCACGGTGCTGGTCACCGGAGGCACCGGCACCCTCGGCTCGATCGCCGCCCGGCACCTGGTCACCGCATGGGGCGTACGGCACCTGCTGCTGACCAGCCGACGTGGTCCCGACGCCCCCGGCGCCGTACAACTGCGCGCGGAACTCCTGGAGTCGGGCGCCGAGAGCGTCACCGTCACCGCGTGCGACGCGGCGGACCGCGACGCGCTCGCCGCCGTACTGAACGCCGTCCCGGCCGACCGCCCGCTGACCGCCGTCGTGCACACCGCCGGTGTCCTGGACGACGGGATGGTCGGCTCGCTGACCTCGGAACAGGTCGACCGGGTGCTGCGGCCCAAGGTGGACGCGGTGGTCAACCTCGCCGACCTGACAAGGGAGTCGGACCTGGCCGAGGTCGTGCTGTACTCGGCGGGCGCCGGTGTGCTCGGCAACCCCGGACAGGCCAACTACGCCGCCGCGAACGCGTTCCTGGACGCGTACGCGCACCATCGCCGCGCCCACGGGCAGCCCGCGCTCTCCCTGGCCTGGGGTTACTGGTCGGAGGTCAGCGAGCTGACCGGACGGCTGGACGAGCAGCAGGTCGCCCGGATGACCGGCTCCGGTGTGCTGCCGATCGACGCCCGGCGCGGCATGGCCCTGCTCGACGCGGCGCGCGGTACGGGCACGGCCCTGGCCGTCCCGACCCGGCTGCACCTGCCGACGCTGCGCGACCAGGCCGGGCAGGCGCCGGTGCCCGGCATGCTGCGCGCACTGGTCGCGGGCGGCAGGCCCGCGGGACGCCGGGCCGCCGCCCGCTCCACCGCCCCGGTGGAGGCGCGCTCGCTCGCCGCGAAACTGGCCGGGCGGCCCGCGGCCGAGCAGCGCGAGCACCTGCTCGATCTGGTCCGCTCGCACGCCTCCGCGGTGCTCGGGCTCAGCGGCACCGACCCGGTCGGGCCGTCGCGTGCCTTCAAGGACCTGGGCGTCGACTCGCTCACCGCGGTGGAGCTGCGCAACCGGCTCAACGCCGCGACCGGCCTGACACTCCCCAGCACCCTGGTCTTCGACTGCCCGTCCCCGTCCGCGCTCGCCGCCCGGCTCCACGAAGAGCTGGTGGAGGGCTCCGCCGATGTCGCGGGACCCCCTTCGGCCGACTCCGAGGAGGCCAGGATCCGCGGACTGCTGGCCACCGTCCCCTTCGCCCGGCTCCGCGCCGCCGGCGTCCTGGACACGCTGCTGCGGCTGGCCGACACACCCGACGCGCCCGAGGAGCCCGAGGCGCGGGAGGAGCGGCGCGAGGCCATCGCCGACATGGACGTCGACGACCTGGTGCGCGCCGCGCTGGGCGAGCGGTGACGGCGTGCGCCCGGTACGTACGGCAGCGGTCGGTACGGCAACGGTTCGTACAGCAGCGGTCGGTACGGCACCGGACCGTACGGACCGGGTTCGCCCCTCGACCCGCGGTACGGAGCCGGACCGCGGGGCACCGGGGGCCGTGGCAGGAGCGGTACCGGTTCTGAACGCCCGAGCAGCCGCCCGGAGCCGGCCGACGCGAGAGCCGAGTCCGGGGCCCCGGCCCACCGGAGATCACGACACGCGGCGCGAGCGGCGCCGGGCCCCACGGAAGTCCCAGCAGAAACGGAGTCACTGATGGCCATGGAGACCGGACGCATCGTCGAGGCGCTGCGCGCGGCCCTCACCGAGACGGAACGGCTGCGCGAGGAGAACCAGCGGCTGCTGTCGGCGGCCACCGAGCCCCTGGCCGTCGTCGGGATGGCCTGTCGCTTCCCCGGCGGCGCGGACACCCCGGAGAAGCTGTGGGAGGCGCTGGAGTCCGGCCGGGACATGATGACCGACATCCCGGACGACCGCGGGTGGGACCTGGGCATGCTGCTCGGCGACGGCGACACCCCCGGCGCCTCGATCGCCCGCCAGGGCGGCTTCCTCACCGACCTGCCGCGCTTCGACGCCGAGTTCTTCGGCATCTCGCCGCGCGAGGCGCTGGCCATGGACCCGCAGCAGCGGCTCGCCCTGGAGGTGACCTGGGCGGCGGTCGAGAACGCCAGGATCGACCCGCACTCCCTGAAGGGCAGTGCGACCGGCGTCTTCCTCGGCGTCTCCTACGCGGGCTACGGCACCGACGCCGAGGAGCTGCCGCCGCAGATCATGGGCTACCAGCTCACCGGCAACGCCAGCAGCGTGGCGTCCGGCCGGATCGCGTACGTCATGGGCCTGGAGGGGCCCGCGGTCTCCATCGACACCGCCTGCTCCTCGTCGCTGGTCGCGCTGCACCAGGCGTCGCAGGCGCTGCGCTCGGGCGACTGCGCCATGGCCCTGGTCGGCGGCGCGAGCGTGATGCCCACCCCCACCCTCTTCATCGAGTTCACCCACCAGCGCGGACTCGCCGCCGACGGCCGCATCAAGGCGTTCGCCGCCGCCGCCGACGGATTCGCCTGGGCCGAGGGCGCCGGCGCGATCGTCGTGGAACGCCTGTCGGACGCGCGCCGCAACGGCCACCGGGTGCACGCGGTGATCCGCGGCTCCGCGATCAACCAGGACGGTGCCAGCAACGGCCTGGCCGCGCCCAGCAGCCGCGCGCAGGCCAAGGTGATCCGCGCCGCGCTGCGCAACGCCGGGCTGTCCGCGCACGAGGTCGACATCGTGGAGGCGCACGGCTCCGGCACGACGCTCGGCGACCCCATCGAGGCCAGCGCGCTGCTGGCCACGTACGGTCAGGAGCGGCCCGCCGACCAGCCGCTGCGGCTCGGTTCCATCAAGTCCAACTTCGGCCACACCGGGGCCGCCGCGGGCATCGCCGGGGTGCTCAAGATGGTGCTGGCGATCAGCAACGGCGCGATGCCGAAGTCCCTGCACATCGACGCCCCGACGCCCGCCGTCGACTGGGACTCCGGTGCGGTGCGGCTGCTCACCGAGACCATCGCGTGGCCCGAGGCCAAGCCCGCCGACGAGTCGGGGCACCAGCCGCGACCGCGCCGCGGCGCCGTGTCCGGCTTCGGCATCAGCGGCACCAATGTGCACGCGATCTTCGAACAGGCCCCCGCGGAACTCGCGGATCCGGCCCCGCCGACCGGCGTACGCGCTCCTGCGGCAGTCGGTGAAAGCACCGTCGGAGAAGCGGGCGTCGGTGAAAGGACCGCCGGTGCTGACGCCGTAGCCGCCCCCGCCGTGCCCGTCCTGCTGCCCGTCTCGGGCGACGGCAGCCGCGCGCTGCGCGCCCAGGCCGCCCGGCTCGCGGACCACCTCGCCGACCGGCCCGAGCTCGCGGTGGCCGACGTCGGCTACTCCCTCGCCACCACCCGCGCGGAACTCACCGCCCGCGGCACGGTCCTGGCCGCCGACCGCGAGGAGGCGCTGCGCGGACTGCGGGCGCTCGCCGACGGCGTGCCCGACCCGGACGCGGCCGTCGGGCCGCCGTCCGCGAGCGGTCGCCCGGCCTTCCTCTTCACCGGCCAGGGCGCACAGCGCGCGGGCGCGGGACAGGAGCTGTACGCCACCTTCCCGGCGTACGCGGCGGCCTTCGACGCCGCCTGCGCGGCGCTGGACCCGCACCTCGAACGGCCCTTGCGCCAGCTGGCGTTCGCGGCGCCCGGATCGACGGACGCGGCCCTGCTGGACGAGACCCGGTACACCCAGCCGGTGACCTTCGCCGTCCAGGTCGCGCTGTACCGGCTGCTGGAAT
Source organism: Streptomyces sp. NPDC024632 (assembly GCF_055559175.1). Lineage (NCBI taxonomy): Bacteria > Bacillati > Actinomycetota > Actinomycetes > Kitasatosporales > Streptomycetaceae > Streptomyces > Streptomyces sp. NPDC024632. Next base: position 167,635 of record NZ_JBVHLD010000015.1, on the reverse strand, counting down.
CGTGGGGCGTGCGGCCCGGCCACCTCATCGGCCACTCGGTCGGCGAGCTGTCCGCCGCGCACCTGGCCGGGGTGCTGTCGCTGCCCGAGGCGGCCGAACTGGTCGCCGCGCGCGGGCGGTTGATGGGCGACCTGCCGCCCGGCGGCGCGATGGCCGCGATCCAGGCGTCCGAGGCCGAACTGGCGCCGATGCTCGCCGGACGCGACCACGAGGTGTCGCTCGGCGCGGTCAACGGCCCCCGGGCCGTGGTCGTCTCCGGGGACGAGGCCGCGGTGGACGAACTCGTCGCGCACTGGGCCGAGCGGGGCCGCAAGACCCGGCGGCTGGCGATCAGCATCGCCTCCCACTCCACGCGGATGGACCCGATCCTGGACCCCTTCAGGGACCTGGCCGCGACGATGACCTTCGCCGAACCGGAGATCCCCGTGCTCTCCAACGTCACCGGCACGATCGCCGGGCCCGGCGAGCTGACCTCACCCGACTACTGGGCCCGCCACATCCGTTCGGCCGTCCGGTTCCTCGACGGCATGCGGACGATGGCGGCCGCCGGTGTGACCACCTACGTCGAGCTGGGCCCCGACTCCGCGCTCAGCTCCATGGCGCGCGACAGCCTGGGGGAGGCCGCCGCGGGCGCCGTCGTCGTCCCGGCGCTGCGCCGCGACCGGCCGGAGGCCCGCACGCTGCTCGCCGCGGTCGCCGCGGTGCAGACCCGCGGCGTCCGGCCCGACTGGGAGGCGGTGTTCGCGGGCACCGGCGCCCGCGTCGTCGACCTGCCCACCTACGCGTTCCAAGGCGCCGGTTACTGGCTCGGCGCTACGGGCGCTACGGGCGCTACGGGCGCTACGGGCGCGACGCGCCGGACCGCCACCTTCCCGGCCCCTTCCGTCAGCACAGTGCCCGCCGCGGAACCGGCGGCGCGGCAGGAGTCCGGCACCTTCCGGGAACGGCTCGCCGGGCTCGGCCCCGACGAGCGCCCGGCCGAACTGCTGGGCGTGGTACGCCTCCAGGTCGCCCGGGTGCTCGGTCACCCGTCGGGCGAGCACGTCGACCCGGACCGCGAACTGTCCACCCTCGGCTTCGACTCGCTGTCCGCCGTCGAACTGTCCACCACGCTCAGCGCCGTCACCGGCATCGCGCTGCCCAGCACCCTGGTCTTCGACCACGCCAGCGTCGACGCGCTCGCCGCCCACCTCGACCGCGAACTCGGCGACGCCGCCACGGGGTCCGCCGCCCCGGCGGCGCCCGCCGTGCGCTCGGCCGAGGGCCTGAGCGGCCTGTTCGAACGCGCCGTGGAACTCGGCCGGGGCGAGGAGGCGCACGACCTGCTCGCCCGGTTCGCCGACTACCGCGCCCAGTTCACCACCACCGCCGAACTGACCCGCCCCCTGCGGACGGTGAAACTCGCCGACGGCCCGGACGAGCCGCTGCTGATCTGCTTCCCGACCTTCATCTGGCGGCAGAACTTCCACCAGTACGCGCGGTTCGCCGCCGGCCTCGGCGGACGCCGCGCCACCACCGTCGTGGGCCTGCCCGGCTTCGTGTCCGGCGAGGAACTGCCCTGCTCCGTAGACTCGTTGACCGAGGCGCTGGCACAGGCGGCCCAACAGGCCGCCGGGGGACGGCGGTTCGCGGTCCTCGGCTACTCCGGCGGCGGCAACATCGCCGCCGTCACCGCGGCCCGACTGGCGGCGGACGGACACGCCCCGGCCGGACTCGTACTCATCGACACGCCGACCTGGGGCGGCGGGCACGGGCTCGGCGCCGACTGGACGGACACCTTGCAGAATTCGCTGCGCGAGCGCCGGGAGGTCGTGGAGACCTCCGCCGACGACGCGGGCGAGGCATGGCTCACCGCCCGCGCCCGCTACGCCGGGTTCGACTACGGCCTCGACGCCCTCACCGCGCCCACGCTGCTAGTACGGGCGAGCGAACCGATCGGCGGCCACCAGGGCGGTGCGGCCGAGGGCTGGCGGGTCGACTGGGCGCTGCCGCACGACACCGTCGACGTGCCGGGAGACCACTTCTCGATGATCGAGGCCGAGCACGCCGCGGCCACCGCGGCGGCCGTGGACGGCTGGCTGTCCGCCCTCGACCCCGACTGACGCGCCCGCGGCGCCGGCCGGAAGGACCTCCGGCCGACGCCGCGCCCGGACCCCGATCCGGCGCGGCGGCCCCGCGCGGGCGCGACGGCAGACCCGGCATCCCGTGGCCCCGCGCGGGCACCACAGGAGACCTGGCCGCCACCGGCGTCCACCCCCGTACGCCCACCGCTCCATCCGCCGTCGCCGAACCGGCCCGGCGGCGCTGAGGAGGAAACCATGACCGCCTGGGACCTGAAGACCGGTCCGTGGATCACCCGTTACACGCCCGCGGCGCCCGGTCCCGGCGCGGTGCAGCTCGTCTGCCTGCCGCACGCCGGGGGATCGGCGACCTTCTTCAAGCCGCTGAGCGCGCACATGCCGCCCGGCGTGGAGGTGCTGGCCGCCCAGTACCCCGGTCGGCAGGAGCGGCGCAACGAGCCCTGCACCGAGGACATCGGACGCCTCGCCGACGCCGTCGCCGACGCGCTCGGGCACCTGCCCGACACCGCTCCGCTGGCGCTCTTCGGACACAGCATGGGCGCCCTGGTCGGCTGGGAGGTGGCCCGCCGCCTGGAGGCGGGCGGCAGGACCCGCCCCGTGGCGCTGATCGCCTCCGGGCGGGGAGCGCCCGCCGTGCACCGCAACGCGCACCTCGGCCGCCGCAGCGACGCCGAACTCGTCGCCGACCTCACCGCGTTGAGCGGCACCGAGGGCGCGCTGCTCGCGGACCCGGGCATCCTCGCCATGGTCCTGCCGGTGCTGCGCGGCGACTACCGCGCGCTGGACGCCTTCGCCTACCGTCCCGGCGTGCCGCTGCGCTGCCCGATCAGCGTGTTCCTCGGCGAGGACGACCCCTGGGCGCGCGGTGCGGACGCCGAGGGATGGCGCCGGGAGACCACGGGCGGGACGTCCTTCCGGCGCTTCCCCGGCGGCCACTTCTACCTGGCCGAGCAGTGGCCCGCCGTGGCCACGGCCGTCGCCGCCTGCCTCGGCCGGGTCCCCGCGTCATGAGCCGGCCGTCTGCCGGGAGACGCCGGGCCGCCCAGGACCCGCCGCCGGGCCCGGCTACGGACCCCGGTCGCCGCCCGTACGCGCGACGACCGGCCGAGGCCGAAGCCCCGGCATGAGTCCCGGCCGAGGCCCCCGCCCCGAGGCGCACCCCAGGGCATCCATCAGGAAAGGAACGTGAGAGGACACCATGGTCGGAACATCCACGGGACCCACCGGACCCGTCGCCGGAGGCCGCGCCGTCGTGCTCGGCGCGGGCATGGCCGGAATGCTGGCGGCCGTCGCGCTGCTGCGCCACGTCGACACCGTCACGGTCCTCGACCGGGACCGGCTGCCCGAGGGGCCCGACCCGCGCCGCGGAGTCCCGCAGGCCAAGCACACGCACGTCCTGTGGTCCGGCGGCGCGCGGCTCATGGAATCGCTGCTGCCCGGCACCGTCGACCGGCTGCTCGCCGACGGCGCCCACCGGATCCGGCTGCCCGAGGACCTGGTCTCGCTCACCGCCTACGGCTGGCAACAGCGCATGCCCGAGACGCAGTTCATGATCGCGGCCAGCCGGCCGCTGCTCGACTGGACCGTGCGGGACCAGGCGCTGCGCGACAAGCGGATCACCGTGCTCGCCGACACCGACATCATCGGCCTGCGCGGCGACGCCGACCGGATCACCGGCGTCACCTACAAGCCGCGTACGGGCGGCGGGATGTCGGTCGTCGAGGCGGACATCGTCGTGGACGCCACCGGCCGCGGCTCCCCGATGAAGCGCTGGCTCGGCGTGCTGGGCCTGCCGCCCGTCCAGGAGGACGTCATCGACTCGGGCATGGCCTACGCCACCCGGATCTTCGCCGCACCCGAGGGCGCCCGCGGTCCTTTCCCGCTCGTCAGCGTCTACGCCGACCACCGCGCCGGGGTGCCGGGCCGCAACGGCATCCTGCTGCCGATCGAGCGGGGACGCTGGATGGTCACCCTCTCCGGGACCCGCGGCGCAGAACCGCCCGGCGACGAGGACGGATTCCGCGACTACCTGGACTCCCTGCGCCACCCGCTGATCTCGCAACTGCTGCGCCACGCCGAGCCGTTGACCCCCGTGCAGGCATCCCGCTCGACGGCCAACCGTCGGCTCTTCTACGAGCGCCTGGTGCGCTGGCCCGACGGGCTCGCGGTCGTCGGCGACGCCGTCGCCGCCTTCAACCCGGTCTACGGACACGGCATGAGCAGCGCCGCGCTGGCCGCCGCCGCCCTCGACCGGACGCTGTCCGAGTGCGGCGGCCTGGTCCCCGGCGCGGCGCAGGCCGTGCAGCGCGCGGTCGGCGCGGTCGTCGACACGCCCTGGATCCTCGCCACGTCGCAGGACGTCTGCTACCCCGACGTGCAGACCAGGTCCGAGGACCCGCGGCTGACCCGCTACGCCGCCGAACGCCGCCGCCAGGCCGACACGATCGGCGAGGCGGCGCTGCTCGACCCCGTCGTCTGCTCCGCCGCGCTGCTGGTCAACACGCTGTCGGGCGAGGCCGACGCGCTCGGCGCACCGGACGTCCAGGCCGCGCTCGCCGCCGTCGTCGGCACGGTCGCGCCCGCGGAACCCACCCTGACCGCCGCCGAGTGGCGCGCCGTGACCGCCGACGACCGTGCGGAAGCCGTATCTTGACGTTACATTGATGACTGAAACGAGTAGCGGGTACAGCAACAACGAGAAGGTTCCGTACGATGGCAGACATGACCGGTCCGGGTCCTGACCCCACACCCCAACCCCTCGGCCAGGGCGGGGAGTCGAGGCCGGGTCCGGACGTCGAGGCGTGGATGGAACGCGTCACGTCCTGGTTCATGAGCCAGGCCGGGTGGCCGCCGATCATGGGGCGGACGGTGGCCTGGCTCATGGTCAGCGAGCCGCCGGCCCAGACCCCCGCGCAGATCGCGCAGGCGGTCCAGGCCAGCCGGGCGTCCCTGACCACCACGCTGAAACTGCTGACCGAGGCGCGGATGGTGCAGGCCGTCACCCGGGCCGGTCAGCGCTCGACCTACTACCAGATCACCGAGGACGCGTGGTCGGGCGTGCTCAAACGACGGCTGGAGAGTCTGACGTCCTTCGTGGACATCACCGGCGAGGGGCTGGCGCTGTTCCCGGAGGACTCGGAACGGGCCGGGCGCGTGCGGGCGGCCCACCGGCTGTTCGCCTGGCTCGACTCCGAGGCCGACCCCATGTGGAAGCGCTGGGACGCGGTGAACACCGGCGGCCCGGCCGATCTCCCCGAGACCTAGGAGCGGCGGAATGAGCAGCACGGAGACCAGGAAATGGTGGGCACTCGGGGCGATCGGGTTAAGCCTGCTGGCCGTCGGCGTCGACTCGACCATCCTCAACGTCGCCGTCCCCACGATCAGCAGTGACCTCGGCGCCTCGACCAGCCAACTCCAGTGGATCGTCGACAGTTTCACGCTGGTCCTGGCCGCGGTCCTGCTGCCCGCGGGCCTGATGGGCGACAAATACGGCCGCAAGAAATTCCTGCTCGCCTCGCTGATCCTGTTCGGCGTGGCCTCGCTCGCCTGCGCCTACTCCAACACGGCGACCGAACTGATCGCCTCCCGCGCGCTGTTGGGCCTGGCGGGCGCCTTCCTCGTGCCGCTGAGCACATCGGTGCTGCTCAACATCTTCGAGAGCGAGGAGGAGCGCACCAAGGCCATCACGGTCGTGGCGATCTCCACCATGCTCGGCCTGCCGCTCGGCCCGATCGTCGGCGGCGCGCTGCTCAACCACTTCTGGTGGGGCTCGGTCTTCCTGGTCAACGTGCCGCTCGTGGCGCTCGGCAGCTTCGCGGTCGCGAAGCTGGTCCCCGAGTCCCGCGGCAGCGCGGGCATCGGCATCGACTACGTCGGCGTCCTCATCTCCAGCCTTGGCCTGACCGCCATCACGTACGGCACGATCGAGGCCGGTGTACGCGGCTGGGGCGACACCGTGGTGGTGCTGGCGATCGTCGGCGGCGCGCTGGCCCTGGTGCTGTTCACCTTCTGGGAGCGCCGGGTCACCGCCGCGGGCGGCAGCCCGCTGGTGGATCTCGAACTGTTCCGCAGCCGCGGCTTCGTGTGGGGCTCGGTCCTCGCCACCGTCGTCAGCTTCGCGATGTTCGGCCTGATCTTCGCCCTCCCGCAGTACTACCAGGCGGTGCTCGGGACCGACGCGCTCGGCACCGGCCTGCGGCTGCTGCCGCTGATCGGCGGCCTGCTGGTCGGCGCCAGCGTCGTCAACAAGCTCCCCGCGCAGCTCGGTCCGCGCGCCGTACCGGCGCTCGGGTTCGTGCTGATGGGCGTCGGCCTGTTCATCGGCATGGCCACCTCGACCACCTCGGGCTACGGGTTCATCGCCATCTGGCTCACGATCATCGGCGCCGGACTCGGCATGTCCCTGACCCGGACGATGGCGGCGGCCCTCAACTCGCTGTCCAAGGAACGCAGCGGCGTCGGGTCGGCGTTCACCCAGGCGGTACGGCAGGTCGGCGGTGCGATCGGCGTGGCCGTGCTCGGCTCCGCGGCCAACTCCACGTACCGCGGCCACCTGGACCTCGGGAAGTCGCCCCAGCAGATCCAGGACGCCGCCGGTCGCAGCCCCGCGGCGGGCGTCGCCGTGGCGGCCAAGCTCAAGAGCCAGGCCGTTCTCGACGCCGTCCGCGACGCGTTCGTCGTCGCGATGCACACCGTGCTGCTGGCCTGCGGCGTCATCGTCGTCGTCGCGGCCGTCCTGGCCCTGGTGTTCCTGCCCAAGCGCGCCGCCCTGCCGCAGGACAGCGACGACACGGCGGCGTCCGCCGCCTCCGAGGGCGGAGACCCGGGCGGCCCGCCGCCCGGCCGCGCCTCCGGCTCCCTCGCCTGACGCCTGACGCCTGACGCCCGATGCCTGACACCTGATGCCCGTCGTCCGTCGCCCGCCGGAACGGCCCGCCGCCGAGCCCTCAAGGGGCGGCGGCCGGGCCCCGGCTCCGGGGTCAGTTCAGCGACGACCGCGCGACGGGGAAGTCGAAGTAGGTGTCCGGGTAGGGCTCGTGGTCGAGGGTGTAGTGCCACCACTCGACCGGCAGGTTGGTGAAACCGGCGGCTTCCATCGCGTTCTTGAGGGTCAGCCGGTTGGCCCGTTGGACGCCGGTGATCCGCGGGTCCAGCGTGTTCGCGAGGGTGTCGAAGCAGTCGAAGCCGGTCCCCATGTCGATCGAGTTGTCGGGAAAGCGGTCGGCGCGGGCGCCGTAGCACGGGGTCAGCGGCTCGCCGGGGACGTAGGCGCGGGTCTTGGCGGCCGGAAGTCTGACGATGGTGAGGTCCATCGTGCTGCCCCGGCTGTGGCCGGACTTCGCCGCGATGTAGCCGTCGGTGAACAGATCCGCCTTGTTCTCGTCCGGGTAGAACTCGCCTTTCATCTTCTGGTCGTTCAGATCCTCCGCCCAGCGGACGAAGTGGTCGACGGCGCGCTGGGGGCGGTAGCAGTCGTAGACCTTCAGCGAATACCCGGTCTTCAGCAGTGCGCGCTGCACCTTGTGGAGTGCCAGTGCCGCCGGGCGGGTGAGGACGCACATCGGCTGGACGTAACCGTCCACCGGCGCTCCGACGAAGTCGTGCGCAGTGGCGTAACGCATTTCCTGGATGATCGAGCGGTCGACCGAACCGAGGGCGACGAATCCGGGCGGTGCCTTCACGTCGTCCGCGACCGCCGCGGGGGCGGAGAGGGCCAGGGTCGACGCTAAGCTGACCAGCGCGAGGAAAAGCGCGCGCGGCGTCATGGAATGCGCTGTGCGTGACATGCGTGCAGGTATACCAGCCTGGATACGAGCCGATCAACGATGCGAGATTCTTCGGCAATTGCGTGGGGTATGTCGAAATATCGGGTCGTGACTTTCGCATTCGCCATGGAGGAGGACTTCTCATGCGCAAGGTGACCTATTCGATGAACGTCTCACTCGACGGTTACATCGTCGGGCCGGACGGCGACTTCAACTGGACGGAGCCGGACCCCGACGTCTTTCGCTCCTGGATCGACGAGATCCGGCAGATCGACGTCCATCTGCTGGGGCGGCGGCTGTACGAGACGATGCTGTACTGGGAGACCGCCGACCACGATCCGCCGATGGACGCCGCCCAACTCGAATGGGCCGCGCTCTGGAAGCCGCTGCCCAAGGTGGTGTTCTCCACCACGCTGTCGGAGGTGGAGGGTCACGCCCGGCTGGCCTCCGGCGACCTGGCCGGGGAGATCGAGCGGCTGCGGGCCGAGCCGGGGGACGGCGACATCGCGATCGGCGGCGCGACGCTCGCCGCCCAGGCCGCCGCCGCGGGCCTGATCGACGAGTACCGGGCACGCGTCTACCCGGTACTCGTCGGCGGCGGCGTCCCGTTCTTCCCCCGGGACGAGCACCGGGTGGACCTCGACCTCGTCGAGACCCGCGCGTTCAGCTCCAGCGTGCTCTACCTGCGCTACCGCGTGGCGCGCCGGGCGTGAGCCGCGTCCCGCGTGCGGGAGCGCACCGCGCGGCTCAGCGAGCGGCGTCCCCGGCGAGGGCGCGGTCCGCACCGTGACCCCGCTCCGGTAGCGGCACGCTCATGTCCCGCAGTCCGTCCAGGAGTCCCGCGAGCGCGTCCAGGTCACGCGCGACCCACGACGACACCGACATCACCGCGAGGTTGTCGACCAGCGAGGTCACCGCCACGACCGGCACACCGGCCGAGAACGCGGCCTGCATCTCCATGGCGGTGCCCATGCTGAGCGTGCGGCCCGGCAGGAAGGCGATGCACAGGTCGCAGTCGGCCGCCTCCCGGGTCATCTCGTTGAACGTGGCCCGCAGCGCGGCCAGTTCCGCGGGCAGCGACCCGAGGTCGAGCACCGGGGGAACGTCGCCGATCAGCTTGCCGATCACCGACATCGTCGTCGGGTCGGCGAGCTGACGGGTGACCCCGGTGCTCGGGTCGAAGCACTCCGCCTCGGGGAAACGCGCCCGCACCAGAGCCGCGATCTGCTCGCGATAGCCCTGGTCGTCGATCCGCAGATCGGCGTTGGCCCCCTGGATCGTGCCGGCGATGAAAACGCGCCGAAGCTCCATGCGCTCCCGATTCGTCATGCGTCCTGCAAGGAGTAGCCCGGCAGGTCCGTCCGGTGATCGGCGATCTTCTGATACACCTGCGCGGCCGACACCAGATGCTCCTCGATGTCCGCGCGCCCCAGGCCCGTACTGCGCTCCAGGTCCGCCCAGACCGCCGAGGCGTGCGCGCCGTCGCCGTTGCGGGACGCCACGCCCTGGCCGGACCGCAGCCAGATGTCGGCGGCCGAGAACTCGCGGTCGGCGAAGCCCTTGAGCGGGATGATCGCCTCGGCGGTCACCTCCGCCCCGGCCACCAGCGCCCGGATCGACACGCTGTTCTGCTCGGGGTGGGTGAGCAGTCCCAGCATGTCGGACGAGAAGTCGGCGTACACGAACTCGTTCTCCGAGCGCAGCGTGAAGTGCCTGCTCAGGATGTACGTGTCCTTTTCCACGCTGTACTTGGAGTAGCTCAGCCGGATCCGGTAGCCGTGGTCGGAGGACCGGTACACCGCCGCGAGCCGGCCGGGGTGCCGCCCGCCCCGGGCGTCCAGCCTGACCGGCGCGGCGTCGACCTCGACCGACGAGTGCCCGGCCGCGACCTCCCGCGCGGGGAACCGGATCGGCGTCAGGTGCAGGAGGTACGGGTCGAGCACCACGACGTCGCCGCCGGTCTCGAAGACCGCCGCTATGTGCCGGAGATCCTGGAGGATCTTCGCCTCGGGCGCGCCGAGCGCCGTCGCGCGCTCCGCCACGTAGAGCGTCTGGTAGATGCACGCCAGCCCGTGCCGCGGATCGGGCGCGCTCTTGTGGTACCAGTGCAGGTATTCCGTCCCGCTGTTGTACGGGACGGTCCGCAGCACCGACTCCAGGGCGGTGCCGTACGGATCGCGCGTCGCTGTCACGTGAATCGCTCCTCCAATACGGTGTCGTCGGCGCTTTCCTCGAACACCATCGAGCGCAGTTCCTTGCGGCGCACCTTCCACGTGGACGTCCGCGGAAGGCGGTCCCAGGGGATGAACACCGGGGCCGCGAGCGGTGCCAGACCGCGCGTCACCTCGGCCCACTCCTCGGCGGTGAGGTCCGGTCCGTCGAGGCTGACGACGGGGACGGGACTCTGGTCGCCGCGGGTCAGGACGATCACCTCGACGGCGTTGTCGATCCGGTCCAGCAGCTCGCTCTCCAGCTCCGTGGCGCTCCCGCCCGGAATGGCGTCCACCGCGCGGTCCACGAAGTGGATCCGGCCGAGGGCGTCCCGGTGGCCGACGTCACCGGTGTTCCACCAGGCGCCCTTCCACTTCTCCGCGTAACGGTCGGACTCGCCGACGTAGTCGACGCAGATCGACTTGGCCTTGGCGAACAACACGCCGACCTCGCCGCGCTTGACCGGCTCGCCGGTCTCGGGGTCCGCGGCCTTGACGCTCACCAGCCCCGGCCAGGGGTTGCCCATCATGTTCATGTTCCCGCCGGAGGCCGCACGGCGGTTGATCTGACCGCGGGTGTAGCCGAAGCCGGCCATCGGGCCGACCTCGCTCTGGCCCCAACTGTGCCCCCACAGCACGAACCGGCGCTCGGAGGCGTTCACGAACGGCCGGGCGATGGAGGGGTGCATCAGGTCGAAGGTGTTCATGTAGTAGCGGACCCGCGCGAACAGCTCCGGCCTGCGCCGTACCAGCGGCACCCAGCGCTGGAAGACGTTCGGGGTGGCCTCGATCGTCGTCGGCCGGGCCCGGTCGAGCACCCGCTCGACGTCGTCGGCCTCGTGGCTGCTGGCGATGACCAGCGCCTTCGGCGCCCACCGGAGCTGCGCCATGGCCCAGGCGTAGGCGCGCGAGTGCGCGAACGATATGGAGCTGAGCGCGATGTCCTTCTGGCCGTTGACGGCGAGCGGCATCGGCAGCAGCTCCAGGCGGGTGCCGGCCCGGCAGGAGTTCGCGGTGTGCGCGACGAGCTTCGGCGTGTTCGTGGTGCCCGAGGTGTGCGTGATCATCATCGGCTCGCTGTCGGCCCGTAGATCGAGGGCCGGGGCGGCGCTGCCCCGCAGCCCGTCGATCGTGAGCAGACCGGCTCCCGCGTCGGCGCCGTCGATCAGGACGGTGGTGCCGAACGACCGCAGGTCCACCCCGACGCGGTCGGCCGCCTCCAGTACGTACGAGGCGATCACGGTGACCGAGGGGTCGAGCCGCTTGAGCATCACCGCCAGGTGCTCGGGGTAGTTGGCCCCCGAGATCGTCGCCGCGGTGGCGCCGATCCGCGCGGCCGCGGCGGCCAGCAGGATCATGTCGAAGTGATTGCGCTTGACGACGGCGATCCGGTCGCCCTTGCGCGCGCCGGCCTCGTACAGCCAGGCCGACGCCTCCCGCACCAGTTCGGCCAGCGCGGCGGCGTCGTAGTCCGCGCCGCCGTCGGGGGCGATGTCGAACGGCCGGTCCAGGATCAGCTCGGTGGTGCGGGACTGCTCGACGTGCCAGTCGAACAGCAGCCCCAGGTTCTTCGGCGGCTTCTTCATCCGACGCCTCCTCAGACCGCGAACGAGACGATGAAGGCGGCGACGGCGATGGCCAGGAACCCGAGGCAGTTGACCCAGAACTCCTGCTTCAGGAAGCGCGCCCGGATGTGCGCGAACGACGCGCACAGGAAGTAGACGATCACGCCGACGTTCGCGGCGAAGCCGATGCCGTCGTGCTTGATGCCCACCAACAGGCCCACGATGGCGAGGGTCTTGACGACGATCAGCACCCACCACCAGTCCCGCGGCAGGTTGACGCCGTCGAGGCAGACCTGGATGAACTTCGGCGGGCGCAGCGACATCAGGACATCGGAGGCCAGCAGTACCGCGAGCACGATCTGCGGCCACGACGGGCTGGGGCTGAGGTGCATTCTCGTTTTCCTTTGGTTCGGTCGGCATCTGCGGGGGAGGGGGGACCCTCCGGGCCGGAGCGTCCGGCGGTCGGAAGGCGGGGGTTCGAGCGGATGACGGCTGGTGTGCGGGCGGACGCCGGCTGGTGCGGGCGGACGGCCGCCGGGGCCGGGCGGAAGGTCGACCGCCGGGTTCGCGTGGGCGGCGGCCGGTGTGTTCCGTCAGGCCGGTTCCGACCGCGGCCCGAGCGCGTCGAGCAGGTACGCCACGAGCGCGTCCACGGTCCTGTGGTCCCACGCCACCGTGGGCTCGACGACCAGGTCGAACTCGTCCTCGATGTCACCGCAGAGGCTGAGCGCCGCCACGGAGTCGAGGCCGTAGTCGGTCAGCGGCGCCGTCGGATCGATCTCGTCGGCGGACAGCCGGGTGTAGGCGGCGACGTGGCCGACCAGCCACCCGGCCAGCGACTCGGCCGTGTGCGGCCGCGGTGTGCTGTCGGGGCGGGGCGCCGAACTGCCGGTAGTCGTGTCGGTCACGGGTTCCTCCAGATCCGAGTAGGGGTTCTTGGTACGGGGCGGCGGGCGCCGTCAACCGGCCAGGGCGGTGTCGTAGAGATCGAAACCGCGGCGCTCGGTGTGGCGGCGCAGCAACTCCTCCCACACCCGCCCGGCGCAGTCGGGGGGCAGCCCGGCGGGACGGCGGCCCAGTCGCCGGACGAGGCGGTCCAGGGCCGCGGCGGCCCACGCCGGGTCGGCGAGGAAGGAATCCCCGCCCCGCGCCCGTGCCCGGCGCCACACGCCGAGCACCGCGGCACCCGCCAGCACCACCGCGTAGCGGTCCGACAGCGCGAAACTCGCGGGCGAGGCCAGCGCCGTACGGTCCAGCGGCGCAAGCGCGAGGCTCTCCGCCTGGATCAGGCGCAGTTCGTCGGTGAGGTGCAGCGCCAGCGCGCGCACGGCCGCCTCGTGCGGGGTGCCGTCCGGCGCCGTGTCCGCGGCGGCGACCAGCGACGCGCTCAGGCCGTCCCGGTCGCCGGTCAGGGCGAGTCGGTCGAACGGAATCCCCGGCAGATCGGCGCGCGGGTCGAACAGGGCGTCGGGGGCAGGTTCCGTCCTGAACCAGGAACGCCGGGCCAGCCGCGGCAACTGCGGGATGATCGTCGCCTGGCACGCCGCCGCGCCCGCGTGGCCCAGGCTGAGCACCGGCAGGTCCCTCAGGTGCTTCTGGAAGACGCCGAACTCCCCGTCGCGCAGGTAGAACCGGGCGCCCAGCACGACCGAGAGACCGTGGACGGCCTCGCCCAGCAGCGTCGGCACCAGATACTTCACCGCCGAGGCGTAGACACTCGCCTCGTCCGGCAGGAGGTGCACGGCGCGGGTTCCGACCAGGCAGAGGCAGTCGCTGATGAGCAGGTCCAGGAACGCGCCGCCGAGCGTGGCCCGCGCCTGCGGTATCTCGGCCACCGTCCGCTTGTAGAGGTGCCGTTCCCGCGCGAAGGACACCACCGTGCGCAGCGCCGTGTCCGCCGCGCCCAGCGCCATTCCCGGCAGCGCGCCGCGGGTGAGCTGGAAGGAGCGCAGGGCCACGTCGGCGCCGTGCCCCAACTGCCCGACGAGCGCGTGCTCCGGGACCGGTGCCCGGTCGAAGTCCAGGCCGGACAGCAGGCAGCCGCGTACGCCGACGGTGCCGTAGCGGGGCAGTACGGTCAGCCGCTCGGGCGCCACCTCGGCGCGCTCGACCATCAGCACCGAGTGGCTGCGCGGCCCCGGCGCCGGGTCGGTGCGGCTGAACAGCAGCCATGCCTGGGCCCGTTCGGCGTTGTTGATGACCTGCTTGGCGCCGTGCAGGACGAACGAGCCGTCGGGCCGCACCCGCGCCTCGAACTCGTTGCGCAGGAAGTCGTTGCCGTGCGCGAGTTCGTGGTACGCCACGGAGACCCGGCCGCCGCCCAGCAGGATCTCCGCCAGCCGGGCCTGCTGCCGTGCGTCGCCCGCGGTCCACACGTTGACCGCGGCCATGAACGACGTGACGCCGTAGCCGAGTCCGAGTGCCACGTCCCGCCGGAACACCTCGCGCAGGACGCGTGCCAGCGAGTCGATCCGCTCCAGCCGGCCGCCGAGCGCCGTGGGCACGAACTCGGCGTTGAGGCCGAATGCGTCCAGCAGCTTCTCGCCGTCCGCGGACAGCTCACCGGCCTCGTCGGCCTCCAACAACCGTGCGTTGCCGACCGGGTTGGCCGGGTCGGCGGGATCGCCGAAGGCGGCGTTGAGTTCGGCGACCCGGGCCGCCACGCGCGCTTCCTGACCGTCCGTCATGTCGCGCTCCCCACTGCCGCCGCCGAAGGGGGCGCCGGTGTCGGCGCGTGGCCGGTCGCGGCGGTCCGGTCGGCCTCCCGCGCGGGGCCGTCCGGGCGCAGCGACAGCGGCAGCAGCGAGACCAGCCGTCCCTGCGCGTGCAGGGCGCCCGCGGCGTCGAGCACGTCGTCCAGCGCCTCGGGGTCCGCCGCGTCGGGCACGCCGAGCGCGGTGAGCAGCCGGGCGAGGGCGGCCCGCAGCCACAGGGCGTCCCGCCACAGGGGCGCCGTCGCGCCCGTCTCCGCCTCGACGTGGCTGTGGGTCCACAGGCCGACGCAGGCCGCCGCGGCGAAGCACAGCGCGAAGCGGCGGGCGGCCTCGAAGGCCGCCGGCGGCGTCTCGGTCTGCGCGTCCTGGAACCCGGCCATCTCCGCGTGCACCTCGTCCACGACGGTCAGCAGCCGCCGCGCGGCGCGCAGGGCGGGCTCGACCGCGCGATCGCGCGCGGCGAGGCCGCGCAACTCCTCGACGCAGTCGGGCAGCGCGGCCAGGACACCGCTGCCGTGGCGGGCGATCAGCGAGAGCCGGTCGACGGCGACGGCGGGCAGCGGCGCGGACAGGCGGAAAGCGGTGACCGCTCCCGGCACGTCCCCGGTACCGCGCTCGTGGGCCCGCACCAGCAAACGGAACTGACTGATCAGCGAGTTGAGGTTGACCAGGGTGTTGCCGTCGAAGAGGCCGACGATCCGGTGGTCCCTGTCCACCTTCTGGAACCGGCCGCCCGCGTAGACGTCCTTGAGGAAGGCGCGGGCGCCGAGCAGCCGGGTCAGCGCGGTGACGACCGCCTCGGTACGGGTCGGCACCAGGTACTTGGTGACCGCCGAGACGACCGAGAGCTCCGCCGGGAGGGTCTGCACCGCGCGGGCCACGACCAGCGTCAGCGCCTCGTCGGCCAGCACGTCGGCGGCGCTCTCCGCCAGGGTCCTGCGCGCCTGCGGCAGTTCGATCAACGACCGGCCGTACAGGCCGCGTTCGGCGGCGAAGTCGAGACCGAGCGCGAGCGCGTGGTCGGCGGCGCCCAGGGAGAGCGCCGCGCACATGGTGCGCGTCAACTGAAGCGCCTTGAGCACCGTCTCCAGGCCGCCCCCCACCTCGCCGACAACCGCGTCGGCGGGGACCCGGGCCCGGTCGAAGGCGATCCCGGAGATGTCCGCGCCGCGGATGCCGTGCGTACGCACCTTGTCCAGGTGCCGGTAGGCGTCGGCGGGCATGTCGCGCTTGTCCACCAGCAGGACGGAGTAGCCACGGGGGCCGCCCGCCGGATCGGTACGGCAGAGCACGGACAGCAGGGCGCCGCGCGTGGCGTTGTTGATCAGCCACTTCTCGCCGCTGAGCAGATAGTCCGCGGCAGGCGTCCCGGTGGGCGAACCGGTGGGCGCGGTAACGGCGGCCGGTGTCCCGGTGGATGCGGTACCGGCGGCCGGTGTCCCGGTGGACGGCTCCGCGACGACCTCGCCCGCCAGCAGGTCACTGCCGTGGGCGCGCTCGGTCAGCGCGAGAGCGACCGGCAGCCGGGAGGCGATGGCCGCACCGAGCCGACGGGACTGCTCCGCCGAGCCGTTCACCCAGACGCACACCGCGCCCAGATACGTCTTGCCGTGCGCGATCGCCACCGTCAGGTCGCGGCGCGCCACCGTCCGCATGAGCTGCACCAACTGCTCGTAGTCCGTCAGCCGGCCGCCGTGGGCGGCGGGGACGTAGAACTCGTGCAGGCCGAGCCCGTCCAGCAGGTCGCAGAGCGCGGCGGGGAACTCCTCGCGCTCGTCAAGCTCCAGGCTGCGGGCATGGCTGAAGAGCGTGCCCGGCTCCCTCGGATCGCCGAGATCCCATTCCAGCCGCTCGGCGAGGCGGTGAGGTGTGTGGTCCACGGCTCAGCCCGCCGAGGTGACCAGTGGCCCGGCCACGAGGTTGGCCACCTGTTTGTCGAGATCCTGGTGGACCGCGCCCAGCCGGTCCTCCAGCAGCAGCGACCGCATCAAAGTGCGCTGGATCTTGCCGCTGGTGGTCTTGCGCACCGTGGCCGGGCGGACCAGCAGCACGCTGCAACTGGCCTGGAATTCACGGCGGACGTGGGCGCGTACCTCGGCGCACAGCTCCGCCGGGTCCTGCGCGGCGCCGCGGCGGAACTCCTGCACCAGCACGAGGTGTTCCTCGCCGTCGTCCACCGAGAACGCCGCTCCGGCGCCGCCGCGGAAGGCCGGGTGCAGGGACTGCACCTCGCGCTCGACGTCGTGCGGGTAGATGTTCCGCCCGTTGATCAGGATCATTTCCTTCAGACGGCCGGTCACGTAGAGCTGCCCCGCGTCCAGGACGCCGAGGTCGCCGGTGCGCAGCCAGCCCGGGTCCGAGCCCGCCGCCGACACGATCGCGGCGTCGAAGATCTCGGCGTTGGTGTCGGGACGCTTCCAGTACCCGGAGGACACGCTGGCGCCCTTGACCCAGATCTCGCCGACGCCGCCCTCGGGCTGCTCGCAGCGCTCGTCCGGATCGACGATCTTCACACTGAAGTCGGCCGGGTCGACCACGCCGCTGCCGACCAGGTCGCGGGTGCCGCCGCCCCGCGGCGCGTCGCGCAGCCGCCCCTGCTCCAGGGCCGCCGCGTCCACGGTACGGAAGACGGGGTTCTGGTCCGCCCGCACGCCGGAGATCAGCAGTGTGGTCTCGGCCATGCCGTAGCAGGGGCTGACGGACTCGGGCCGGAAGCCCGCGGGCGCGAAGCGCTCGGTGAACGCGCGCACCGTCTCCGCCCTGATCGGCTCGGCCCCGTTGGAGGCGTGCTGCCACTTGCTCAGGTCCAAGGTGGCCAACTGCTCGTCGGTGACCCGGCGCAGGCACAGGTCGTAGCCGAAGTTGGGGCTGCCGCTCACGGCGACGCCGTACTCGCTGATCATCTGCAACCAGCGCACCGGCCGCATGAGGAAGGAGACCGGGGACATCAGCGCGGTCGAGCCGCCGACGTACAGCGAGTGGAGTATGTGCCCGATCAGGCCCATGTCGTGGTACGCGGGCAGCCAGCACCCCATGCGGCTGTCCTGGTGGGTGCCGAGGACGTGCCGGATGGCGAGTTGATTGGCCATCAGGTTCCCGTGGGAGACCATCACACCCTTGGGCTCGCTGGTGGAGCCGGAGGTGTACTGGAGGAACGCCAGCGAATCGGCGGTGAGTTGAGGACTGGTCCACGCCCGCGCGTCGCCCTGGGCGGGGTCGTCACTGGCCAGGACGGCGACGTCGGTCACGCCCGACTCGCGCAGCCAGGCGCTGACGGCGGCTTCGTTGGCGGAGTCGGTGAGCACCGCGCGGACCTCGGCGTCGCGCACAATGCCGGTGAGCCGGGCGGCCTGGTTGCCCTGGTTGCCCTGGTCGCCGGGAAGCGGCGCCGGCACCGCGACCGAACCCGCGTAGAGGCAGCCGACGAAGGCCGCGACGAAGTCCAGGCCCGAGGGGTAGAGCAGGAGCACTTGTCCTGCGACGGCGCCGTGTTCCTGTAACCAGGAGGCGATCCGCTTGGCCTCGGCGTCCAGCGCCGCGTAGGTCAGCCGCTGCGCCTCGGCGCCCGGCGCGCTGCCGGGCAGGAAGAAGTACGCGTCCTTGTCCGGCAGTTCAGCGGCATGACGCAGCACAAGCTCGGTGAAATGATTCGGCCTTCGCAAGATCGCCCCCGATCTCAATCTCGCCCACGGCTGAACCTCCAGCCGGCAGCGACCAATAGACGTTGTCACGATCGGACGGCGCACCCCCGTATTCGGGCGCGGTCGATCGCGGCAACGACACTCAAAAATCTATTGCGAATTCACATCGCTCGGCCCGTGGATCCCCGGGAAGCACTGCGCCGAGCTCTGATTCCTACCCCGTGTCATCAGTCAGATCCGTCGTTGAAGACCGACCTATGGCTGACTGGCGGTCGTGACAGTACCAGACGCCCGAGGCGTGCGCGCCGGTAACGACCAAGCTCTCAACGGGACTTCGTCCATAATGTGCGGTTACCTGCGGGGGAGTCGGCGTCGGGTCGCGGCGGAAGTGAGGCGTGGGGTTCCGGAGTCGGCGGCCGGGCGGGACATTCGAAGCCCGGCGCCGCGAAAACCGGTCGAACGCGTGGTCGGCGCGCTGTTACGGTCTGTGTGTGGCGAAACTCAATCAGATCATCGCGGTCGAGAAGGGCGTCAAGTCCAAGGCGCAGCAGGAACTGACGACCGCTCATCACGACTTGCAGAAGCCCGCGTTGCTTTCCGGGATCTCGCGGAGCTATCAGCCGAAGGACGAGGAGGGCGAGCAATTGCCGCCCGAGTCCACCCGGGTGCAGGTCAAAGCCGAGAATGTGCTGCGGGACACCGCCGCGGCGCTCACCCGGCTCTTCGACGTGACCGCCACCAAGGACTGGGCCAACTGCGAGGCGCGCGCCGATGTCACGGTCGACGGCCGCACTGTCGTCAGCGACGTGCCCGTGTCGTATCTGCTCTTCCTGGAGAAGCAGCTCACCGACCTCAACACCTTCGTGCGCAAGCTGCCGGTGCTGGACGCGGCCGAGGGCTGGAATCTGGACGCCTCCACGGACGCCTGGAAGACCGAGCCGGTACGGACGATCCGCACCAAGAAGGTCCCGCGCAACCACGTGAAGGCCGAGGCCACCGAGAAGCACCCGGCCCAGGTCGAGGTGTACTACGAGGACGTGGCGGTCGGTTACTGGACCACGGTGAAGTTCTCCGGAGCGCTCCCCGCCCGCCGGGTGAACGAACTGCTGGACCGGGTCGAGAAGTTGCAGCAGGCGGTGAAGTTCGCCCGCGAGGAGGCCAACGGCACGGAGGTCACCGACCGGCGCGTCGGCGAGGCCGTGTTCGGGTTCCTGTTCGCGCAGTGACCCCCCTAGATCCCCTCCGCCGGAGCGCGGAGGGTGCGCCAGGAGCGCAAAGCTGAAGCTGAAGTTCGTCGTGAACGACGCGGTTCCAGTGGGGGTTCGAGTCCCTCGCCCCGCACCACTCGCGGGGGTAGCCCAAATGGCAGAGGCAGACCGCGATCAATCTCAGACTCTCGCTCCAGACTCAGCAGTCGCCGCCGATCACCGGATCGATCGGCCGCGGGCAAGGTCGTCAGGTGCAGGTTCGAATCCTGTCTGGTCCTCTTTCACGGGCCGGTAGTTCAACGGTAGAACGAGTCGACATCAGATTGACCCGCGGCCTCAAGTGCGCCGGTGTGTGCACGGGGCGGCACTTCGAGGGGCCCGGGGGCTGGACATGCCTCCGGGTCCCGCTCCTTGCCCGCGTGGAGCCCAGCGCCCGGCCCGCGGCGGTGAAGGAGCCGTGCCCCGCCACCTCGGTCAAACCCCCGCGGAAGCGGCTCCGAGGGGGGCCTGGAGGGGGTCCCGAGGGGGTGGCCCGACCCCCGTCCGACGCCTCACGGCCACCGGCCGACCGCTCAGTGGTGGCGTAGCGGTTAGCCTGTGAGCACCATGATCCGATTCACGACGCCCTGGGGTGACCTCGACCTCACTCGCTTCCCGCAGGACCCGCGCGACCAACTGCGGGCCTGGGACGCCGCCGACGCGTACGCGCTCCGGCATCTCGCGGACACCCGAGCCGACACGAGAGCCGACGCTCGGGCGGACCCGCGGGCCGACGCGCGAGGCGACACCCGCACCGGTCAGCGGGCCGATCCGCCGGGCGACGCCCGCGCCGGTTCCCGTCCCGCCGCGCAGGCGGACGGCGCGGCCGGCGGGCGTACGGCGGCCGGGTCCGTGGACCTGTCGGGGACCGTCGTCGTGGTCGGTGACCGCTGGGGCGCGCTGACCACCGCGCTGGCCGCGCACCGCCCCACCCAGATCTCGGACTCCTTCCTGGCCCAGGAGGCGACCCGCGCGAATCTGCTGCGCAACGCCCCGGAGGAGGCCGACGGCGTCCGGCTGCTGTCCACCCGCGACACCCCGCCGGACCGCGTGGACGTCCTGCTGATCAGGGTCCCCAAGAGCCTCGCGCTGCTGGAGGACCAGCTCCACCGCCTCGCGCCCGCCGTGCACGAGGGCACCGTCGTGGTCGGCACCGGCATGACCACCGAGATCCACACCTCGACGCTCAACCTCTTCGAGCGGATCCTCGGACCGACGCGTACGTCACTGGCCGAGAAGAAGGCGCGGCTGATCTTCTGCGCCCCGGCCGCGGGCCGGACCCGTACCGCCAGCCCCTGGCCGATCACCTACGCGCTGCCGGACGGCATCGGCGCGGTCTCCGGCCGTACGGTGACCAACCACGCGGGCATCTTCTGCGCGGAACGGCTCGACATCGGCACCCGCTTCCTGCTCCAGCACCTCCCCGTGCGGCACGGCCCGGACCGCGTGGTCGACCTCGGCTGCGGAAACGGCGTCGTCGGGACGGCCGCCGCGCTCGCCAACCCCGAGTCCGCCGTGCTGTTCGCCGACGAGTCGCACCAGGCGGTCGCCTCGGCCGAGGCCACCTTCCGCGCCAACGCCGACCCCGCGACCAAGGCGGAGTTCCTGGTCGCCGACGGCCTGACCGGGGTCCCGGCCGAGAGCGCCGACCTCGTCCTCCTCAACCCGCCCTTCCACTCCCACCAGGCCACCACCGACATCACGGCCCGCCGGATGTTCACCGCCGCCCGTACCGTCCTGCGCCCCGGCGGCGAACTCTGGGTGATCGGCAACCGCCACCTCGGCTACCACCTCCGCCTGCGCCGCCTCTTCGGCACCTG
The DNA here is from genome assembly GCF_055559175.1 of Streptomyces sp. NPDC024632. NCBI lineage: Bacteria > Bacillati > Actinomycetota > Actinomycetes > Kitasatosporales > Streptomycetaceae > Streptomyces > Streptomyces sp. NPDC024632. Next base: position 146,592 of record NZ_JBVHLD010000015.1, on the reverse strand, counting down.
CGACATCGTCGCCTCCGACCCCAAATTCGTGATCCTCCGCGCCACCAAGTCCTGACCGCGCCGCGCTCAGAACGGCTTCAAGCTCGTCCAACGACGACATGCGCTGCTCCAAGGCCGGTGCGGCGGTGAGGTGACGCCGCCAACCCAGCGGCGACCGCCGTCAGTCGCTGCCGCTGCCGGACCGGTTCAGGCGTCGGCGCTCCCGCTGTCGCCGGTTCCGCTCGGAGCCGCGCACCAGTTCACCGGCGGCGAGGGTCACCGACGCCACCGCGCGCACCCAGCGGGGCCCGCCGCGACTCGCCCACACCACGCACGCGCACCCGCCGACGACGACCACCAGCACGCCGATCAGCACCAGAGCGATCATGTTCCCCCATCTCCACGTCGGCCGGCCGGAGTCGGCCGGGCGACACCTCAAAGATCTCACGCGGGAGGCTACTTGGGACGACGGCACGAGGGCACGACGGCACGACGGCGCTTACGGCACACGGTTCGACGGTCTGACGGCTCGATGCCCCGATGCCCCCGACCGCGCAACGCCGGTGCCCTCAGTGCGAGTTGTCGCCGGAGCTCCGGACGATCTCCTTCATCTTGGCGACGGCGAAGCCCCAGCCCTGCTCGACGGTGGGCTTGGCGGGAACGGCGATCTCGTCCGGGTTGGTGAGGACGTCCAGGAGCACCGGGCCCGGCGCGGCCAGCGCGGTGCGGACGGCGTCGTCCAACTCGTCGGGGTCGGTGACCCGGATACCCGTCAGGCCCAAGGCGGTCGCGACCGCCGCGAAGTCGGGGTTGTCCAGGACCGTGCCGAACTCCGGCAGCCCCGACTGCTCCTGCTCCAGTTTGACCATGCCCAGCCGGCGGTTGTCGAAGACGACGAGGGTGACCGGCAGGTCGTACGTCTTGAGCGTCATGAGGTCGCCGAGCAGCATGCTCAGTCCGCCGTCGCCGCAGAACGCCACGACCTGCCTGCCCCGGTCCAGCATCTGCGCGCCCAGCGCGTGCGGCATGGCGTTGGCCATCGAGCCGAGGTTGTACGAGCCCAGGAGGCGACGGTCGCCGCGCATCTCCACGAAACGCGACAGCCACACGGTGGCCATGCCCGTATCGGAGGTGAACACCGCGTCGTCGGCGGCGTGGCGGTCGACCGCCGCCGCGAGCGCCTCGGGACGGATGCCGTGCTCGCGGTTGTCCAGGGCGGAGCGGACGCGGCCGATCAGTCCCTTGTCGTGGTCGGGGGCCGCCAGCCGGGCCTGCCCCTCCCGCCAGGACGCGAAGCGCTCCACGGCCTGGTCCAGGTGCTTGCGGTCACGGGCCTTCGCCGACGCGGACGGTGCGGCGTCCAACTGGACCAGCAGGTCCCGTACGGTCGCGCCGACCTCGCCGACGAGGCCGATCTCGACCGGGACGCGGCGGCCGATGTGGGTGGGCTCGGTGTCGACCTGGACCACGGTGCGGCCCTCGGGATACCAGTCGCGGTAAGGGAAGTCGGTGCCCAGCAGCAGAAGGGTGTCGGCGTCCTGGAGTGCGGAGGCCGCCGCGGGGTTGCCGATCAGACCGGTCTGTCCGACCTGGAACGGGTTGTCGCCCTCGAAGCCCTCCTTGGCCTTCAACGTGAGCACCATCGGCGCCGCCAGCCGGTCGGCGAGGGCCATGACCTGGTCGCGGGCGCCCCGGGCGCCGCGGCCGACCAGCAGGGTGACGCGCTCGGCCCGGTCCAGCAGATCGGCGGCGGCGCGGACGGCGTCCTCGTCCGGCCGGGTGCTCGGCGTGGTCAGCGAGAAACGGGCCGGCCGGTCCGTGGACAGTTCCTTCTCCCCGATGTCGCCGGGGACCGACAGCACGGCGACGCCCTTGCGTCCCAGGGCGGTGCGGACCGCGGTCTCCAGCAGCAGCGGCATCTGCTCCGGCGAGGTGACGGTGGCCCGGAAGACCGCCACATCGCTGAAGAGCGCGTCGTTGTCGACTTCCTGGAAGTAGTCGCTGCCCAGCTCGGACAGCGGCACTTGACCGGCGATGGCCAGCACCGGGGTGTGGCTCTTGGCCGCGTCGTACAGGCCGTTGAGCAGGTGCACCGAGCCGGGGCCGACCGTGCCCATGCAGACGCCGAGGCCGCCGGTGAGCTGGGACTGCGCGCTCGCGGCGAAGGCCGCCGCCTCCTCGTGCCGGCAGCCCACCCACTCCACGCCGTCGGTGGTGCGGATCGCGTCGGTCAGGGGGTTGAGGGCGTCGCCGACGACGCCGAAGACCTGGCGTACGTTCAGTTCGGCCAGGGCGTCCACGATGACGCGGGCAACGGTACGGGCCATGATTCCTCCAGCTCAGACGGTGGGGCGGTGTGGCGGTGTGGCGGTGTGGCGGTGCGGCGCTTCGGGGTGCGGCGCGGTGCGCGCGGCAGCCGGTGCGCACAGCGGTACGGCTCAGACGGTGAAGCGGTCGGGGTCGGCGGCGGCCCAGTCGGCGGCCCACGAGGCGGGCGGTTCGGCGAGCAGCTGACCGGGAGCCAGCCACTCGTACAGTTCGTCATAGGAGCGGACGGTGTAGGGGTCGACACGCTGGCGCAGCATGTGCGGGCGCAGCTGCGCCGGATCGGTGACGCCCATCGACGCCATGATCTGAAGAGCGCTGGCGACGGTGGACTCCTGGAGCCTGCGCACCCGGACGGACTTGTCGCCGACGTCCAGGGCGCGGGCCCGCCGCGGGTCCTGGGTCGTGACGCCGACGGGGCAGGTGTTGGTGTGGCAGCGCTGCGCCTGGATGCACCCGACGGCGAACATCATGGCGCGGGCGGCGTTGCCGTAGTCCGCGCCCTGGACCATGCGCTTGACGAGGTCGCTGCCGGTGGCGATCTTGCCGCTCGCGCCGATCCTGACCCGGTCTCGCAGACCGGCGCCGACCAGCGCGTTGTGCACGGTGGTCAGGCCCTCGGTGAGCGGGGTGCCGACGTGGTCGGCGAATTCCAGCGGCGCCGCGCCGGTACCGCCCTCGGCGCCGTCCACGATGATGAAGTCCGGCGCGGTGCCCTCCTCGACCATCGCCTTGCAGACGGCCAGGAACTGGCGGCGCGAACCGACGCACAGCTTGAAGCCCGCGGGCTTGCCGCCCGACAGCTCCCGCATCCGGGCGATGAACCGGATCAGCTCACGGGGCGTGCCGAAGACCCGGTGGTACGGCGGGGACACGACGGTCTCGCCCTGCGGGACGTCCCGCACCCGGGCGATCTCGGCGTTGACCTTGGCCCCTGGCAGGACGCCGCCGATACCGGGCTTGGCGCCCTGGGACAGCTTCAGCGACACGCACTTGACGCTGTCGTGGGCGGCCTTGTCGGCGAACTCCCCGGCGTCGAAGTCGCCGTCGTCGGTGCGGCAGCCGAAGTAGCCGGTGCCGATCTCCCAGACCAGGTCGCCGCCGTGCCGCAGGTGGTACTCCGACAGGCCCCCTTCACCGGTGTCGTGCGCGAAACCACCGTCCGCCGCGCCCTTGTTGAGCGCCAGGACCGCCTGGGCCGACAGCGAGCCGAAACTCATCGCCGACACGTTCAGCAGCGCCATGTCGTACGGCTTGGCGCAGTCGGGACCGCCGATCCGCACCCGCGGCGGATCGTCCGGTACGGGCCGCGGCGCCATCGACGGCACCAGGAACTCGTGGCCCGAGCGGTATACGTCGAGTTCGGTGCCGTACGGCTCCTCGGCCGCGGTGCCCTTGGCGCGTTCGTAGACGATGCTGCGGGTGTCGCGGTCGAAGGGGCGGCCGTCGAAATTCCGCTCGACGAAGTACTGCTGGAGCTCCGGGCGGATCTTCTCCAGCAGGTAGCGGGCATGGCCGATCACCGGGTAGTTGCGCAGCACCGAGTGGCGGCGCTGCGTCAGGTCGTACAGGCCGAGCAGCCCCAGCAGGGCCAGGACGGCGGCGGCCGTCCACCACTAGGGGCCGACCGCCACGGCGGCGACCGCCGCCGCGACGGCCACGAGCAGGGTCAGGGCCACGGCACCGGTTCTCATCACGTCGGGCTCCTTGCCCGCCCCGATCCCTCCATGCTGCCCGCCGGGTCAAGCTCCGGTCATCCCCGGCCCATGGTCGCGTCGGGCCGCCTTCGCCGCCTTGCGTCAGGGGTGGAGCAGGACCTTCGTCCAGCCGTCGTCGCGCTTGTCGAAGTGCCGGTAGGCGTCGGGGGCTTCGTCCAGCGGGAGTTCGTGGGAGACCAGGAAGGACGGGTCGGCCCGGCCGGTGACGATCAGATCGCGCAGGGCGCGGTTGTAGCGCAGGACGGGGCACTGGCCGGTGCCCATGTGCTGACCCTTGGTGAAGAAGGTGCCGTAGTCGAAGGCGATCCGGCCGTGCTTGGCGCCCTCCTCGGCGGCTTCCGGGTCCTCGGGCATGTAGACGCCGACCACACCGATGCCGCCGGTGGTACGGACGGCCTTGACCAGGTTGTCCAGGACGAGTTCCGGGTGCTCCTGGCCGGACGGGTCGTGCGCCTGGTAGCCGACGGCTTCGACGCCGCAGTCCGTGCCGCGCCCGTCGGTGGCGTCCAGGATCTGCTCCACGGGGTCGGCCTCGGAGAAGTCGACGGGGGTGGCGCCGATGGACTCGGCCAGGGCGAGGCGGTCGGCCTGCCGGTCGACGACGAAGACCTGGGACGCGCCGCGGATCAGGGCGCTGTGCGCGGCGAGCAGTCCGACGGGTCCCGCGCCGAAGACGGCGACGCTGTCCCCGGCGCGCTGGCCGGCGAGTTCGGTGCCGTGCCAGCCGGTGGGGAAGATGTCGGAGAGCATCGTGAACTTGGCCTCGTGCTCGTCACCCGCGGGCAGTTCGAGCAGGTTGAAGTCGGCGTACGGCACGCGGAGCAGTTCGGCCTGGCCGCCGTCGTACGGGCCCATGTTGGCGTAGCCGTACGCGGCGCCGTCCATGCCCTCGGTGGGGTTGACGCGCTGGCAGAAGGCGGTCCAGCCGTTCAGGCAGTTGCGACAGCTTCCGCAGGCGATGTTGAACGGCACCGACACCCGGTCGCCGGGCTTGATCCGGGTCACCGCGGGCCCGGTGTCCTCGACGATGCCCATGTTCTCGTGGCCGAGGATCTTGCCCCGCTCGACGGTCGTGCGGCCCTCGTACATGTGCAGGTCGGAGCCGCAGATGTTGGTGGTGGTGATCCGGACCAGCGCGTCGTTGGGCTGCTCGATCCGCGCGTCCGGCGCATCCTCGACGGAGACGTCGTAAGGGCCGTTGTAGACCAGCGCTTTCATGTCGTCGTTCCTTTCGGGAGCGGTCGAAACGGAACAATCACCCACAGAAGTGATAATTCCCTACTGTCCGCGTACCCGCGTCACATGATTGACACGTGTGACCGGGGGCCCGAGAGCGGGAAACTTTCCGCGACGGCGTCGTGACGCCACGCGTACGCCGGCCCGGCGGCCGGTCATCGGGGTGGCGTGGCGAGGACGCTGTCGTCCAGGTGGGTGAGCAGGTCCGCGACGGATTCGTAGACGGTTTCGGCTCCCGCTTCGCTCAGCTCCTGGCGCGTCCAGCCGCCGGTGAGCACGCCGAGGCAGCGCACGCCCGCCTTGGAGGCCGCCTGCGCGTCCCAGGCGGCGTCGCCGACGAAGACCGCGCGCCCGGCCGGGACACCCGCCTTCTCCAGCGCCTGCCGTACGAGGTCGGGGGCGGGTTTGCTGGAGGACACGTCGTCGGAGGTGGTCACGGCGGTGATCGCCTCATCGGCGTCGAGGGCGCGGAGCATCACCTCGGCCTCCTCGCCCTTCGCGGACGAGGCGAGCACGACCTGCCAGCCGCGCGCCGCGCAGGCCCTGAGCAGGTCGGAAGCCCCGGGCAGCGGCACCAGCCGGGACCAGTACTGGGCATAGAGGGTGTCGTGAGCGGCGCTGATCGTGTCGTCCTCGCCGTGGTCGCGGTCCTCGCCGAGCAGCGCGTCCAGCAAATGGTCACTGCCCATCCCGATCAGCCGGTGGATACGGGCCGTGCCGACCCGGTGGCCGTGCTGGCTCAGGGCCTCCCACCAGGCGACGGTGTGCAGATAGACGGTGTCCATCAGGGTGCCGTCGACGTCGAACAGCACCGCTCCGTCGGCGCGCCGCGTCTCACTGCCGGTGGGCTCTGACTCTGTCATGTCTCGCTTCTTTCCGTGTCCTGCTCCCCTGCGGGAACGTCGAGGTCAGTCGGACCCGTCCGCCGACAGGGCGCGGTGTCGCGCCACCGCGGGGAGGACGAGCCAGGCGAGGCCGAACCATACGACCATTCCCGCCACTATCGGGATCGCGACCGTCGCGCCACCGGCGACACGCAGGACGAGGAGCAGGGCCGTGGCCATCGTGCACACGAGCAGGACGAGACCCACCACGGTCAGACGCGACGCCCACGCGACCGTCTCGGGCTTCAACCGCTGTCCCGTCAGCATCCGGTGCAGCGAGACGGGCCCCACCAGGGCGCCCGTCGTCGCCGCGCCCAGCATCACGGTCACGATGTACAGCGTGCGCTCGCCGTCGGACAGATGCGCGAAGCGCTGCTGGAACGGGACCGTCAGCAGGAAGCCGAAGAGGATCTGCACACCGGTCTGGACGACCCGCAGTTCCTGGAGCAGCTCGCCCCACTGCCGGTCGGCGCGCTGCTCCGGTGTCTCGTCCCTGCCGGGTGCGGCACTGCCGCCGGTCCCGCTTGTCATCCTGAAGCCACCTGCCCGTGTGCGATCGCGACGTGTCCTGACCGGGGGACCGGTCCCCCCTCTGCCCGTCCGTTACGCCTACCCCCGCACCGCCCCCTCAGCCGAGCGGGAGGTTTCCCGGCCGCGAAGATCGGCTAAACGCCTCGCATGGTGCAATTCGGATACACGATGATGACGGAGCAGGCGGGCCCTCGCGCGCTCGTGGACCATGTGGTCGGCGCCGAGCGGGCCGGATTCGACTTCTCCGTGACCTCGGACCACTACTTCCCCTGGCTCGATTCCCAGGGGCACTCCCCGTACGCCTGGAGCGTGCTGGGAGCCGCGGCCCAGGCCACGTACCGCATCCCGCTCATGACCTACGTGACCTGCCCGACCAAGCGGTACCACCCGGCGGTGATCGCGCAGAAGGCCGCGACGATGCAGTTGCTGTCCGAGGGGCGCTTCCGGCTCGGGCTGGGCTCGGGTGAGCAGCTCAACGAGCACGTGGTCGGCGGTGGGTGGCCCTCCGCGCGGACCAGGGTCGAGATGCTGGAAGAGGCGGTCGGGATCATCCGCGCCCTGCTCGCGGGCGATGTCGTGAACCACCGGGGCGCCCACTTCGAGGTGGACAACGCCAAGCTGTGGGACCTCCCGGACACCCCGCCGCCCCTCGGCATCGCGGTCTCGGGCGAGCGCTCCTGCTCGCTCGCGGGCCGGCTGGCCGATCTGGTGATCGCCACGGAGCCGAAGAGCGAACTGCTCGACGCCTTCGACGCGCACGGCGGTACGGGAAAGCCGAGGGTCGGCCAGCTCCCGGTCTGCTACGACCCGGACACCGACGCCGCCGTCGCCCGGGCCCACGAGCAGTTCCGCTGGTCCGTGGGGCCCTGGCCGGTGAATGCGGAACTGCCGAATCCGGCGGCCTTCGCCGGAGCCAACGAGCACGTGCGCCCCGAGGACATCGCCGAGGCCATTCCCTGCGGCAGCGACCCCGACGTGTTCGCCGAAGCGGTCGCGTCCTACATCGACGCGGGCTTCACCGAGATCGCCCTGATCCAGATCGGCGGCGACCACCAGGAGCCCTTCCTCGACTGGTCGCAGAAGACGCTCCTGCCCGCCCTGCGCGCCCTCTGACTCCGCCGAGGGCCGCGCCGACGTACGGCTCGGCCGCTGCGACCGGGGCCCTCGGTCCTACGCGGATGCCGGGAGCGGCGGGCGCAGGCCCAGCCACTGCTCGGCGTCCCAGGCGTGGAACCGCTCCACCTCGGTGAACCCGAGCTTGGCCGCGAGGCGCATCGAGGCGAGGTTGGCGCTCTGGGTGGCCAGGATCACCGGCTCGCCGGGCAGGACGCCGTCGAACCAGTCGAGCGCCGCCGCGCACGCCTCGGCGGCGTACCCGAGGCCCCACGCCCGCGGCAGGAACAGATAGCCGAGATCGGCCTTTCCCCGGGCGGCCGGGCGGTGGCTCTCCGCCGCTCGCCTGAGCAGGAGCTGGCCGATCATCGCGCCGTCCAGCTCCACGACGAAGCTTCCCGGCCACTGCTCGGGCACCTCGGGCAGCTCGCGCTCCAGCTCGGCACGCCGCCGGGGGCCGCCGAGGTAGGTATGCACCTCCGGCGACGCCAGCAGCTCGATGAACGCCGCCCGGTCACGCGCCTCGGACCCGCGCAGTACGAGCCTCGCGGTCCTGATCGGCTCGGGCGGCCAGACGACGGGCCCCAGGTTCGGCATGCGCGCAGCCTAGCAACGGGGGAAGTGCCGGTAGGCGGGGTGACGGGACCTTTGCATAATACTGCGTTGAAACGTATAGTCATGCCATCGACGAGGAGGGTTCGATGGTGGTGCGGGCAGCGGTGGCCGGGGGCAGCGGGTACGCGGGCGGGGAGGTGCTGCGCCTGCTCGCGGGGCACCCCGAGGTCGAGATCGGGGCGGTGACCGGGAACTCCAACGCCGGGCAGCGGCTCGGCGCGCTTCAGCCGCACCTGCTGCCGCTGGCCGTACGGGTGCTGGAGCCGACCACGGCGGAGGTGCTGGCGGGACACGACGTGGTCTTCCTCGCGCTGCCGCACGGCCAGTCCGCCGCGGTCGCGGCGCAGCTCGGCGACGAGGTGCTGATCGTCGACATGGGCGCCGACTTCCGGCTGGCCGACGCCGCCGACTGGGAGAGGTTCTACGGCAGCCCGCACGCCGGGACCTGGCCGTACGGGCTGCCTGAACTGCCGGGCGCCCGCGCCGCGTTGGAGGGGTCCAAGCGCGTCGCGGTGCCCGGCTGCTACCCGACGGCGGTCTCGCTCGCGCTGTTCCCCGCGTACGCCGCCGCGCTGGTCGAGCCGGAGGCCGTCATCACCGCGGCCTCCGGCACCTCGGGCGCGGGCAAGGCGGCCAAGCCGCATCTGCTCGGCTCCGAGGTGATGGGCTCGATGAGCCCGTACGGAGTCGGCGGCGGCCACCGGCACACGCCGGAGATGATCCAGAACCTCAGCGCGGCGGCCGGCGAGCGGGTCAGTGTGTCCTTCACGCCCACCCTCGCCCCCATGCCGCGCGGCATCCTCGCCACGTGCAGCGCCAAGGCCCGCCCCGGCGTCACCGGCCACGACCTGCGGGCGGCGTACGAGAAGGCCCTCGCCGACGAGCCGTTCGTGCATCTGCTCCCCGAGGGGCAGTGGCCCGCGACCGCCGCCGTCTACGGCTCGAACGCCGTCCAGATCCAGATCGCGTACGACGAGAGCACCCACCGCCTGATCGCGATCAGCGCCATCGACAACCTGACCAAGGGCACCGCCGGCGGCGCGGTGCAGAGCATGAACATCGCCCTGGGACTCCCCGAGGCGACAGGACTCTCCACCATCGGAGTCGCACCGTGACGCGCGGCGCGGCTCTGTGCCGGGCGGGCGGAGAAGGGAACGAGGAGAACCGGTGACCGACGCACGCGAGGCCGCCGGGCGGCAGGCAACGACGATCGGCGCGGGTTCGTGCCGAGCGGGCGGAGAAGGGAACGAGGAGAAGCAGTGAGTGTCACGGCAGCCAAGGGATTCACGGCGGCGGGGATCGCCGCCGGGATCAAGGAGAACGGCAACCCGGACCTGGCCCTCGTGGTCAACACCGGACCGCGCCGCGCCGCCGCGGGCGTCTTCACCTCCAACCGCGTGAAGGCCGCGCCGGTGCTCTGGTCGGAGCAGGTCGTCAAGGGCGGCTCCGTCGCCGCAGTGGTCCTCAACTCCGGTGGCGCCAACGCCTGTACGGGCCCGCAGGGCTTCCAGGACACGCACGCGACCGCGGAGAAGGTCGCCGAGGTCCTCGGCGCCGACGACCACGGCGCGGGCGAGATCGCGGTCGCCTCGACCGGCCTGATCGGTCTGCCGCTCCCGATGGACAAGCTGCTGCCGGGAGTCGAGAAGGCCGCGGCCGAACTGTCCGAGTACGGCGGCGAGAAGGCCGCCATCGCCATCAAGACCACCGACACCGTGCACAAGACGGCCGTCGCGGGCGGCGCGGGCTGGACCGTCGGCGGCATGGCCAAGGGCGCGGGCATGCTCGCGCCGGGCCTGGCCACCATGCTGGTCGTCCTCACCACGGACGCCGACGTGGAAGCCCCCGCCCTGGACACGGCGCTGCGCGCCGCCACCCGGCTGACCTTCGACCGGATCGACTCCGACGGCTGCATGTCGACCAACGACACCGTGCTGCTGCTGGCCTCGGGGGCGTCCGGAATCGCCCCGGAGCACGAGGAGTTCGCCGAGGCGGTCCGCGCGGTCTGCGGCGACCTCGCCCGCCAGCTCATCGGCGACGCCGAGGGCGCCTCGAAGGACATCAGGATCGAGGTCGTCAACGCGGCCTCCGAGGACGACGCCGTCGAGGTGGGCCGCTCCATCGCCCGTAACAACCTCCTCAAGTGCGCGATCCACGGCGAGGACCCCAACTGGGGCCGTGTGCTGTCCGCGATCGGCACGACCTCGGCCGCCTTCGAGCCCGACCGGCTCAATGTCGCCATCAACGGCGTGTGGGTGTGCAGGAACGGCTCGGTCGGCGAGGACCGCGACCTGGTCGACATGCGGTTCCGCGAGGTGGTCGTCACGGCGGACCTCGCGGCCGGTACGGAGTCCGCGGTGATCTGGGCGAACGACCTCACCGCCGACTACGTCCACGAGAACAGCGCGTACAGCTCATGACCGACGATCGGAACCCCGGAGCCGCGAAGCCGGAGGGCCGGCCCACCGCGCGCAAGCACACGGCGCTGCCCAAGGCCCAGATCCTCATCGAGGCGCTGCCGTGGCTGACCCGCCACAACGGCAGGGTCGTCGTCATCAAATTCGGCGGAAACGCCATGGTGGACGAGGAGTTGAAGGCCGCCTTCGCGCAGGACGTGGTCTTTCTGCGGCAGGCGGGCCTCAAGCCGGTCGTCGTGCACGGCGGCGGCCCGCAGATCAACGCGCAGCTCGACCGGCACGGCCTGGTCAGCGAGTTCAAGGCCGGTCTGCGGGTGACCACGCCCGAGGCGATGGACGTGGTCCGGATGGTGCTGGCGGGCCAGGTCCAGCGCGAGCTGGTCGGACTGCTCAACCAGCACGGCCCGTTGGCCGTCGGCATGACCGGCGAGGACGCCCACACCATCACCGCCACCCGCCACCGCCCGCGTATCGACGGCGAGTTGGTCGACATCGGCCGGGTCGGCGAGATCACCGCCATCGACACCGGCGCGATCGAGGCGCTGCTGGCCGACGGCCGTATCCCGGTCGTCTCCTCCATCGCGCGCTCCGCCGACGACCACCACGTCTACAACGTCAACGCCGACACGGCCGCCGCCGCCCTGGCCGCCGCGCTGGGCGCCGAGACGCTGATGGTCCTCACCGACGTCGAGGGCCTGTACGAGGACTGGCCGAACAGCGACGACGTCATCAGCCGCCTGACCGCGACGGAGCTGGAGAAGCTGCTGCCCGACCTGTCCAGCGGCATGGTCCCCAAGATGCGGGGCTGCCTGTTCGCCGTGCGCAACGGCGTGAACACCGCCCGCGTCATCGACGGCCGGGTCCAGCACTCGATCCTGCTGGAGATCTTCACCGACGAGGGCATCGGCACGATGGTCGTGCCGGACGACGTCACCGACGCGGCCGGCGCACCGGCCGCGGGCACCGTATCCGACCAGGGAGAAGGAGAAGCGCGGTGAGCGGCAACGAGGGACTGACCCAGCGCTGGCAGGGCTCGCTCATGGACAACTACGGCACCCCGCGCATCCCGCTGGTCCGCGGCGCGGGCGCCAGATTCTGGGACGCCGACGGCAAGGAGTACGTCGACTTCCTCGGCGGCATCGCGGTCAACTCCCTCGGCACCGCGCACCCCGCGGTCGTCGAGGCGGTGACCCGGCAGATCTCCTCGCTCGGCCATGTGTCCAACCTCTTCGTCGCCGAACCGCCCGTCGCGCTCGCCGAGCGGCTGCTCCAGCTCTCCGGCCGCCCCGGCCGGGTCTTCTTCGCCAACTCCGGCGCCGAGGCCAACGAAGCGGCCTTCAAGATCGGCCGGTTGACGGGGCGTCAGCACATGGTCGCCACCGACGGCGCCTTCCACGGCCGCACGATGGGCTCGCTCGCGCTGACCGGCCAGCCCAAGAAGCGCGAGGCGTTCGAGCCGCTGCCCGGCGACGTCATGCACGTGCCGTACGGCGACGCGGACGCGCTGCGGGCGGCCGTCACCACCGACACCGCGCTGGTGATCATCGAGCCGATCCAGGGCGAGAACGGTGTGGTCGTGCCGCCGCCCGGCTACCTCGCCGCCGCCCGCGAGATCACCGCGGCCACCGGCACGCTGCTGGTGCTCGACGAGGTGCAGACCGGCATCGGCAGGACCGGCCACTGGTTCGAGTGCCAGGCACAGGGTGTCGAGCCGGACGTGGTGACCCTGGCCAAGGGCCTCGGCGCGGGCCTGCCGATCGGCGCCGCCCTCGCCTTCGGCCCGGCCGCGGAGCTGATGACGCCCGGCGCCCACGGCACCACCTTCGGCGGCAATCCGGTCGCCTGCGCCGCCGCGCTCGCCGTCCTCGACACGATCGCGGCCGACGGCCTGCTCGACCACGTCAAGCGGCAGGGCGAGAAGCTGCGGCAGGGCGTCGAGGCGCTGCGACACCCGTTGGTCGATCATGTGCGCGGTTCGGGCCTGCTGCTGGGTATCGTGCTCACCGAGCCGCTCTCAGCGCAGATCCAGAAGGCGGCTCAGGATGCCGGGTTCCTGGTCAACGCCGCCGTGCCCGACACGGTACGGCTCGCGCCCCCGCTGATCGTCGGCGACGACGACACGGACGCGTTCCTCCAGGCGCTGCCCGGCGTCCTCGACCAGGTGCACCGGGCCTCCGGGGCGAGCGGAGCCGGAGAATGACGGAGTTGACACGACGATGACCGAGGCGCAGCAGCACAACGGCAGCCAGGCCGTACCGCAGACCCGTACCGCGCGGCACCGCAGGATCGTGGACATCCTCGGCCGCCAGCCGGTCAGGTCGCAGAGCCAGCTCGCCAAGCTGCTCGCCGACGACGGGCTGAGCGTCACCCAGGCGACGCTCAGCCGCGACCTCGACGAACTCGGCGCGGTCAAGATCCGCACCAATGACGGCGAACTCATCTACGCCGTCCCCTCCGAGGGCGGCTTCCGCACCCCGCAGGCCCCGCTCGGCGAGTCCGTCAAGGAAGAGCGCATGCGGCGCCTGGCCGCCGAACTCCTCATCTCCGCCGAGGCGTCCGCCAACCTCGTCGTCGTCCGCACCCCGCCCGGCGCCGCCCAGTTCCTCGCCTCCGCCATGGACCAGGCCGAGGTCTACGACATCCTCGGCACCATCGCGGGCGACGACACCGTCGTCCTGATCAGCCGCGACCCGGCCGGCGGCCAGAAACTCGCCGACCACCTGCTCCGTCTCGCCCAGGGCGAGGCATAGCTCCGGTCCGGCCGGTTATACGGTCTCACACCCCCTCTGACCTGCCGCGTTGACGAAGCATACGGTCGAGTGCATACTTATACCAGTCAGCGTATGCATCGTAAGGAGAGCCCCGTGACCGAGCGCGTCGTACTCGCCTACTCCGGCGGTCTGGACACGTCCGTCGCCATCGGCTGGATCGCCGAGGAGACCGGCGCCGAAGTCATCGCGGTCGCGGTGGACGTCGGCCAGGGCGGCGAGGACCTGGACGTCATCCGCAAGCGGGCGCTCGCCTGCGGGGCGGTCGAGGCCGAGGTCGCGGACGCCAAGGACGAGTTCGCCGACGAGTACTGCCTCCCGGCGATCAAGGCCAACGCCCTCTACATGGACCGGTATCCGCTGGTGTCCGCGCTGTCGCGGCCGGCCATCGTGAAGCACCTGGTGGCCGCAGCCAACAAGCACGGCGCCACCACCGTCGCGCACGGCTGCACCGGCAAGGGCAACGACCAGGTGCGGTTCGAGGCGGGCATCTCCTCGCTGGCGCCCGACCTGAGGTGCATCGCGCCGGTCCGCGACTACGCGATGACCCGCGACAAGGCCATCGCCTTCTGCGAGGAGAAGAACCTCCCGATCGCGACCACCAAGAAGTCGCCGTACTCCATCGACCAGAACGTCTTCGGGCGGGCCGTCGAGACCGGCTTCCTGGAGGACATCTGGAACGCGCCGATCGAGGACGTGTACGAGTACACGCAGAATCCGGCCGAGCCGCGCGAGGCCGACGAGGTGGTCATCACCTTCAAGCAGGGCGTCCCGGTGGCCATCGACGGCAAGCCGGTCAGCGTGCTCGAAGCCATCCAGCAGCTCAATGTGCGGGCCGGGGCCCAGGGCATCGGCCGGATCGACATCGTCGAGGACCGGCTGGTCGGCATCAAGTCCCGTGAGATCTACGAGGCGCCGGGCGCCATCGCGCTGATCACGGCGCACCAGGAGCTGGAGAACGTCACCGTCGAGCGCGAACTGGCCCGGTACAAGCGGCAGGTCGAGCAGCGCTGGGGCGAACTGGTCTACGACGGCCTGTGGTTCTCCCCGCTCAAGCGGGCGCTCGACGGCTTCATCGCCGAGGCCAACGAGCACGTCTCCGGCGACATCCGGATGACCATGCACGGCGGCCGGGCCGTCGTCACCGGCCGGAAGTCCGGCGAGTCGCTGTACGACTTCAACCTGGCGACGTACGACACCGGCGACACCTTCGACCAGTCGCTGTCCAAGGGCTTCATCGAGATCTTCGGCATGTCCAGCAAGATCGCCGCGAAGCGGGACCTGACGAAGTGACGGACACGAACACCGGCGGCCCCGGCGGCGGCGACGACAACCTGCGGCTGTGGGGCGGCCGGTTCGCCGACGGCCCCGCCGAGGCGCTGGCCAAGCTCTCCGCCTCCGTGCACTTCGACTTCCGGCTCGCGCCGTACGACATCGCGGGCTCCCGCGCGCACGCCCGGGTGCTGCACCAGGCGGGGCTGCTGACCGCCGACGAGCTGGACCGGATGATCGCCGGACTCGACGCGCTCGAAGCGGACGTGGCCTCCGGCGACTTCGCCGGCACCATCGCCGACGAGGACGTGCACACCGCGCTGGAACGCGGCCTGCTGGAGCGGGTCGGCGCCGACCTCGGCGGCAAGCTGCGGGCCGGACGCTCGCGCAACGACCAGGTCGCCACGCTCTTCCGGATGTACCTGCGCGACCACGCGCGGACCATCGGCGGGCTCATCGCCGACCTCCAGAGCGCGCTGGTCGGCCTCGCCGAGGCGCACCCGGACACCGCGATGCCCGGCCGCACCCACCTCCAGCACGCCCAGCCCGTGCTCTTCGCACACCACGTGCTCGCCCACGTACAGGCGCTGTCACGGGACGCGGAGCGGCTGCGGCAGTGGGACGACCGCACGGCCGTCTCCCCGTACGGGTCCGGCGCGCTCGCCGGGTCCTCGCTCGGCCTGGACCCGGAGGCCGTCGCCAAGGAACTCGGCTTCCAGCACGGCTCGGTGGGCAACTCCATCGACGGCACGGCGTCCCGCGACTTCGCCGCCGAATTCGCCTTCGTCACCGCGATGATCGGTGTCAACCTCTCCCGGATCGCCGAAGAGGTCATCCTGTGGAACACGAAGGAATTCTCCTTCGTGACCCTGCACGACGCCTTCTCCACCGGCTCGTCGATCATGCCGCAGAAGAAGAACCCCGACATCGCGGAGCTGGCGCGCGGCAAGTCCGGACGGCTCATCGGCAACCTCACCGGACTGATGGCCACGCTCAAGGCGCTGCCGCTCGCGTACAACCGCGACCTCCAGGAGGACAAGGAGCCGCTGTTCGACTCCTGCGACC
Organism: Streptomyces sp. NPDC024632; assembly: GCF_055559175.1. Lineage (NCBI taxonomy): Bacteria > Bacillati > Actinomycetota > Actinomycetes > Kitasatosporales > Streptomycetaceae > Streptomyces > Streptomyces sp. NPDC024632. The sequence continues at coordinate 130,669 of NZ_JBVHLD010000015.1, read as the reverse complement.
AACTGGAGGTGCTGCTCCCGGCGTTCACCGGCATGATGGCCACGCTCACCGTCCACCGGGAGCGGATGGAGACCCTGGCACCGGCCGGTTTCTCGCTCGCCACCGACATCGCCGAGTGGCTGGTCAAGCAGGGCGTGCCCTTCCGGGTCGCGCACGAGGTCGCGGGGGAGTGCGTCAAGGTCTGCGAGGCCGAGGGCATCGAACTCGACCAGCTCACCGACGAGCAGTTCGCGAAGATCTCCGCGCATCTGACGCCCGAGGTACGCCATGTCCTCGACGTCCCCGGCGCGTTGGCCTCCCGCAACGGACGCGGCGGCACGGCGCCTTCCGCCGTCGCCGTACAACTCGCCGAGATCAAGGCGGATCTGACGGTGCAGCACACCTGGGCGCACGCCTGGGACGGGGCGGACGGCGACGCCGTCTAATCGCGGTACTGGGCGGCTCGGTGAAACGCGGGCCGATCGGTTTGGTGTTGGGGTCCCGCGCGGCCAGTCCGTTCAGGATGGTGTCGTCGGTCGAGGCCGAGTCGACCTGGCCGGGCTGCATCAGCATCAGGCAGTCCGTCCAGTCGTCGACGCCCGCGATCAGCCGTCCGCGGCGAGCCGCCGAACGGCCACCGCCAGCCGCGTAACCGGCCCCCGTGAACCCGCCATGTCACGGCGGGCGCCGGGCGCGGCCCCCGCCCTATCAGGCGGCCTTGGCCTTCGTCGCGTAGATGTCCACGTACTCCTGGCCGCCGAGCCGCATGACCTCGCTCATGACCTCGTCGGTCAGGGCGCGCAGCACATAGCGATCGCGGTCCATGCCCTCGTAACGGGAGAAGGTCAGCGGGGAGCCGAAGCGGATGGTGACCGGGGCGATCCGGGGCATCCCCTTGCCGCCGGGCTGCACCTTGTCGGTGCCGACCATCGCGAAGGGCACCACCGGGGCGCCGGTCATCAGGGCCAACCGGGCGATTCCGGTCCGGCCGCGGTACAGACGGCCATCGGGGGAACGGGTGCCCTCGGGGTAGATGCCGAAGATCTTGCCCTCGTCCAGCACGCGGCGGCCGGTCATCAGCGCCGCGACACCGCCGTGGCCGCCGTCCCGGTCCACCGGGATCATGCCGCAGGTGGTGAAGAACCAGGCCATCAGCCGGCCCTTGACGCCCTTGCCCGTCACGTACTCGTCCTTGCCGATGAAGTACACCTGCCGGTCCACCACCAGCGACAGGAACATCGAGTCCACGAAGGTGACGTGATTCCCGGCCAGGATCACCGGACCGTCACCGGGGATGCCGTCCACGCCCTCGACCACGGGGCGGTACAGGACGCGCATGAGCACTCCGAGAATCGCCTTGAGCAAGCTGCGGGACATGCGGGACAACGGATCCTCCGGTTCGGACACGCCTGGGCGGGACGGACGGCGGCGGTGCTGCGATGTCGCGGTACGACGGCAGCCTGACCGCAGGACCGGCGGGACCGCGGGACGCCGCACCGTACACAAGGACGATACTTCCGCGCGGGGCCCCGCCGCACGCCGGGTTCACACGTCCGCTACGCAGTGTTGACACGCGTTAGGTGTGTGTTACGGCTGATGTCGACGGGGCGACAGACTTTCACGGCACGATGCGCGCATGACGGATGACCAGCACAAGACCGGCCTCGGCAGGCGCGCTGTCCTGTCCGCGGCGGCACTCGGCGCGGGCGGCGCGGTACTCGGCACGGCCGGTACGGCGCAGGCCCGGGAACAGTCCACCGCCCGGCCCCGGCACGGCGCCCCCGGCCACGGCGGCGCGCCCAAGCTGCCGGTCCCGACCATCGTCGGGCACCGCGGCAGCGCCGGATACCGGCCCGAGCACACCTTCGGCTCCTACGAGTACGCGCTGGAGATCGGCGCGGACGTCGTCGAGCAGGACGTCGTACCCACCAGGGACGGCCACCTCGTCTGCCGCCACGAGCCGGAGATCGGCGGCACCACCGACGTCGCCGACCACCCGGAGTTCGCCGGCCGCAAAACCACCAAGACCATCGACGGCACCCCCACCACCGGCTGGTTCACCGAGGACTTCACCCTCGCCGAACTCAAGCGGCTGCGCGCCGTCGAACGGCTGCCCGCCGTCCGCCAGCGCAACACCGTCTACAACGGCCGCTGGGCGATCCCCACCTTCGAGGAGGTGCTGGCCTGGGCCGACCGCGAGGGCCGCAAGCGCGGCAAGCCGGTCTGGCTGCACACCGAGACCAAGCACCCCACGTACTTCCGCGGGATCGGCCTGCCGCTGGAGGAGCGGCTGATCAAGCTGCTCAAGCAGTACGGCAGGCACCGCGCCGACGCCCCGCAGTTCCTCCAGTCCTTCGAGGCGCAGAGCCTCCAGCGGCTCGGCGCGCTCGGCGGCGCCGCGCCCAAGATCTTCCTGCTCAACGGCCTCACCTCGCGGCCCTGGGACTTCGTCGTCTCCGGCGACAAGCGGACCGTGGCCGACCTCGTCACCCCGGCCGGCCTGCGCTGGATCGCCGGATTCGCCCAGGGCATCGGCCCGACCACCGACGTGATCATCCCGCGCGACGCCTCGGGCAGGCTGCTCCGGCCCACCGCCGTCGTCAAGGACGCGCACAAGGCCGGTCTGGTGCTGCACCCCTTCACCGCGCGCAACGAGAACCAGTTCCTGCCCGCCGACTTCCAGGTCGGCACGGACCCCAACGCGTACGGCGACCCGCTGGCCGCCTTCAAGACGTGGTTCGCGACCGGCATCGACGGCCTGTTCACCGACAACGCCGACACCGCCGTACTGGCCCGCGAGGACTTCTGGACGTCCCGAACCCCGACGTCCTGAACCGCCACCGCCACTCCATGTGGTGAAAACGGCCGCGCCGGGCAACCGTCCGGCGCGGCCGTCTCGTGCCAGCGGATATGCAGATCCCCATGGACCACCCCGACCTGTCCGCGGCCCCGCACGCCGACGACCGCGCCCGCCGTCCCGCGGACGCCCCCGCGGACCCCTACGCGCCGCTCGGGCCGCTGCTGGCCGCCGAGGCCGCGGCCGAGGCGCTGGCCGGCGGCGGTGTCGAGGCCGCCGACCTCGAACAGGCCGTCTGGCTGCGGCTGCTGGAACTGGGCGGCCCGCCGCCCGAGCCGGACCGCTGGGTGCGCCGCGCGGTCCGCGCCGAGGCCCGCGCCCACGCCCGCCGCATCCGCAGCGAACGCCCGTACGGGGACCCGGACGCCGCGGGCCCGCCCGCGCAGGTGCGCGGGGTCGAGGAGTTGGTGCTGGCGGCGGAGCAACACCGTACGGTCCAGGCCGCGGTACGGCGGCTGCCCGGCCGCTGCCCGCAGGTCGTCACGGCCCTGATGTCCCGTTCCGACCCCACTTACCGGGAAATCTCCCGCGAGTTGGGAATCTCACAGGGCAGCATCGGACCGCTGAGGTCGCGCTGCCTCGGCTGTCTTCGGACGATCCTGAATTCGAGGGTTGGATCCCCGGTGAGACGGGGTAATGCACGGTAAACAGTCGGCGGCAGTGGGCACCCTTGGCGCGCCCGTACGAGACTGAACTGGGTGGGGCGCAGGCGGTACCCCACCGAAGGGTTTGTGCGATCATCGGCGCCACGGAGGCGGCGCATATCCGCACCAACTCCGTTCAGGCACTCGTTCCGGGCGCATACCTCACCCTCAAACTGCCCGGACGGATTCGAAGGGGAGGCCTGCGCGCATGGGCATGAGCGTGACCATCTCTACGGCGGAGCACTCGGACGCCGAGAAGATCCTCAAACTCCAGTACCTCTGCTACCAGAGCGAGGCGGAGCTGTACGGCGACTACAGCATCGAACCTCTCACCCAGACCCTGGACGAGCTGCGTGCCGAACTCGCCGGGGGGTGCGTCCTGGTGGCGCGCCTGGGCGACGAGGTCGTCGGCTCGGTACGCGGAGTCGTCGACGACGACGGCACCGCGCGGATCGGGAAACTGATCGTCCACCCGCGACTTCAACGACACGGCCTCGGCGGGCGGCTGCTCAACGCCGTCGAGGAGCGACTGGCGGCCGAGGAGGAGGCCAAGCGCTACCGGCTCTTCACCGGCCACCGCAGCCAGGTCAATCTGCGGATGTACCGCAAGCTCGGTTACGAGCAGGTGGGCGCCGCGGAGCCGGTCAGCCGTCGGCTGAGCCTGGTGACCATGGAGAAGGCCGCCGCCACGGCGGGCTACGCGGCCACCGCCTGAGCCGCGATCCACGGCGCCTCGCGTACGGATCAGGCCCCGGACCCGGTCTGCTGTTCCTGTGGCCGCCCCGCCTCGCGGGCGGCACGGCGCAGCCACAGCAGACCGGCCACGGGGAGGGCCAGCGGCAGGAAGAGGTAGCCGATCCCGAAGTCCGACCAGACGGTCGCGTCGGGGAAGGCCGAGGAGTCCACGACCGTCAGGGTGCCCACCGCGATCACACCGGCCAGCTCGGCCGAGCAGCACACCAGCGCCACCTTGCGGGCCGCCTCGCCGCCCTTCCACAGCGCGACGGTGATCACCGCGTAGACCACGCCCGCGACGCCCGACAGGACGTACGCCAGCGGTGCCTCGTGGTATTTGGTCGCGATCTGCACGATCGACCGGGACAGCGCCGCGACGGTGAAGACCGCGTAGAGCGAGAGCAGCAGCCGGCCGGGGCCCTGGCCGATCCGCGTCCCCGGCGCGTCCTGGGCCGCCTCGGCGGCGGTGCCGTCCCCCGTGTCCTTCATGCCGTCCGTGCCCTTCGTCAGCGTCTTCGTCCGTGCCCGTGCCCGTGCGCGTGTCGCGCGTGTGCCGTCAGCCATGGCCGGCTCCCCAGATCTCGTTGAGCCGCAGTTCGAGCACGGCCAGCACCACACCGCCGGCCGCCACGATCGCCGAGCCCCAACGCGTCCGCTCGGCAAGGGACATGAAGGCCGCCGCCGGGATCGTCACGGCCGCGCCCAGCAGATACGGGAGGAAGACCGCCATCCCGTGCTGCGGCCGGTCGCCGCGGGCGAGCTGCACGATCGCGATCACGAGCTGCACCAGCGCGGCCGCGGTGACCACGGCCATCGCGATGAAGTGCCAGTCGTTGGTCGGCTGGTCACGGTACGCGGCGAAACCGCACCACGCCGCGAGCAGCAGCGCCGTGACCGAGACCGTGATGAGGACCGCGTCGAGCATGCGGCGACTCTATTACGGGGCGTGACGCCCGGATCTCCCACCCCTGCCCGCCCGGATCTCCCACCCCTGCCCGCAGGGATCTCCCGCCCCCGCCCGCCCGGCCGCCCGCCGGGGCGGCCCCGTGAGTGTGTCCGCATAATGAACAATCGGACCGGATTTCGGAACGCGGCCACCCGTCTGGTTTACTGGAACGCATGACCACGACGAACAGCCGCAGCCGCGCGACCGAGGCGATCACGCCCGGTGTTCGTTGTGCGTGTCGAATGTGTGACTGACCGAGGGCCCACCTCCACGCCTCGCGCCCCGAAGCGAGTGCCCCGCGTCACGCACCGGCGCAGCGCCCAGAGCGCCGCCGACATCCTTTGAGGCCCGCCGCCCTTTCCGGTGTGCCGCCGCGTGCCGCGTCCCGAGAAGAACGCCCCCGTGTGCGGTGGTACGTCCGCCGCGCGCTCGACCCCGATGGACGCTCCTGTGATCACCACCACCGACCTGAGAAAGGTCTACCGCTCGCGCGACCGTGAGGTCACCGCCCTGGACGGGGTGGACCTGCGGGTACGCGAAGGCGAGGTCTACGGCGTCGTCGGCCGCAGCGGCGCGGGCAAGAGCACCCTGATCCGCTGCGTGAACCTGCTGGAGCGCCCCACCTCCGGCACCGTCGAGGTGGCGGGCCGCGACCTGACCGCGCTGGCCGGACGCTCCGACCGCGCCCCCGCCGCCCTGCGCGCCGCCCGCGCCGGGATCGGCATGGTCTTCCAGCACTTCAATCTGCTCTCCTCGCGCACCGTGCAGGACAACGTCGAACTCCCGCTGGAGATCCTGGGGATCTCCGGCCGCCAGCGGGCCCGCAAGGCCGGTGAACTCCTCGACCTGGTCGGCCTGTCCGACAAGGCCCGCGCCTACCCCGCGCAGCTGTCCGGCGGCCAGAAGCAGCGCGTCGGCATCGCCCGCGCCCTGGCGGGCGACCCCAAGGTGCTGCTCTCCGACGAAGCCACCTCGGCGCTCGACCCGGAGACCACCCGGTCAGTGCTGCGACTGCTGCGCGACCTCAACCGGCAGCTCGGCCTGACCGTCCTGCTGATCACCCACGAGATGGACGTCGTCAAGCAGGTCTGCGACTCGGCGGCGCTCATGAAAGGCGGACGCGTAGTGGAGTCAGGCACCGTGGCCGAACTGCTGGCCACCCCCGGTTCCGAACTGGCCGACGAGCTGTTCCCCGTGGACGGCGACGCCTCGGGCCCCGACCGTACGGTGGTCGACCTCACCTTCCACGGCGACAGCGCGACCCGGCCGGTGATCTCCCGGCTGGCGCGCACGTACAACGTGGACATCTCCATCCTCGGCGCGGCCATGGAGACCTACGACGGGCGGCAGATCGGCCGGATGCGGATCGAGCTGCCGGGCCGCTTCGAGGACAACGTGGTGCCGATCGGCTACCTGCGCGAGCAGGGCCTGGACGTCGCCGTCGTCGCCGCCAAGGCCGAGCCGGTCGCGGCAGGAGACACGGCGGGGAACACGGCGGGGGAGAAGGCCGGGAACACGGTCGGGGAGACGGCGAAGTGACCTGGTCCGAGATGCACCCGCTGCTCACGCAGGCGGGTGGCGAGACGCTGCGCATGGTCGCCTGGGCCACGGTCATATCGGTGGCCGCGGGGCTGCCGATCGGTGTCCTGCTGGTCCTCACCGACCGGGGCGGCCTGCTGCGCTGTCTGCCCGTCAACCGCGTCCTCGGCGTCGTCGTGAACATCGGCAGGTCGCTGCCGTTCGTGATCCTGATGATCGCCCTGATGTCCTTCACCCGGGCGATCGTCGGCACCACCATCGGCTGGGAGGCGGCCGTCGTCCCGCTGGCCGTCGGCGCGATCCCGTTCTTCGCCCGGCTGGTCGAGACGGCGGTCCGCGAGGTGGACCACGGCCTGGTGGAGGCCGTCCAGGCGATGGGCGGCAGTACGTGGACGGTGGTCCGCAAGGTGCTGCTGCCGGAGTCGCTCGCCTCACTGATCGCCAGCGCCACCACCACCGTCATCGCGCTGATCGGCTACTCCGCGATGGCCGGGGTGGTCGGCGGCGGCGGCCTCGGCGACCTCGCGCTGCGCTACGGCTACCAGCGCTTCGAGACCGGCTTCATGTGGGTGATCGTCGCCGTGCTCGTCGTCGTGGTCACCCTCGTCCAGCTCGTCGGGGACTTCGCCGCCCGCACCGTCGCCCGCCGCGGCCGGTCCGGCGCGGCCCCCCGGCTGCGCCTGCTGCGCCCGGCGACAGCCTCCTGACCGCCCGACTCTCCCGTCCCGACCCGCTTCTGTCCCCCTGGCACCGCAGCGTCGCGGCGCCGTACCACCCAGCACGACCCGGATAAACCAGAAAGAGGCACTTTTCGTGCGAAAGAACACCACCATCACCGCCGCCGTCCTCGCCGCCGCCGCGCTCTCGCTCGGCCTCACCGCCTGCGGCTCCGACTCCGACTCCAAGGCGAGCGCCAAGGACACCAGCGGCCCGCTCGTGGTCGCGGCCAGCCCCACCCCGCACGCGCAGATCCTCGACTACGTCAAGGACCACCTGGCGAAGAAGGCCGGACTCGACCTCCAGGTCAAGGAGTTCTCCGACTACGTGCTGCCCAACACCGCCACCGAGCAGGGCGAGGTCGGCGCGAACTTCTTCCAGCACAAGCCCTACCTGGACGACTTCAACAAGAAGAACGGCACCCACATCGTGCCCGTCGTCAACGTCGAGCTGGAGCCGCTGGGCCTGTACTCCCACAAGATCACGTCGATCGGCGCGCTCAAGGACGGCGCGAGCGTCGCCGTACCGAACGACACGACGAACGAGGCACGCGCGCTCAAGCTGCTCGCCGACAACGGCCTGATCACCCTCAAGGCGGGCACCGACCAGACCGCGACCCCCGCCGACGTCACGGCCAACCCGAAGCACCTGAAGTTCAAGGAGCTGGAGGCCGCCCAGCTCCCGCGCTCCCTGGACGACGTGGACGCGGGCGTGATCAACGGCAACTACGCGATCCAGGCCGATCTCAGCCCGGCCAAGGACGCGCTGGCGCTGGAGAAGGCGGACGGGAACCCGTACGCCAACTTCCTGGCCGTCAAGAAGGGCAACGAGAACGACCCGCGCGTGAAGAAGCTCGCGGAACTGCTCAACTCGCCCGAGGTGAAGCAGTACATCGAGACGACCTTCAAGGGCTCGGTGATACCGGCCTTCGGCGCCCCGGCGGCCTGACCGCCGCGCACGGGCCCCGCTCCCCCCGAGGGCGCGGGGCCTCAGCCGTGCCGCACCCAGTACACGTCCGTCACGTACGGCATCTCGATTGCGCCGCTGCTGCGCGTCGCGTGGTGCGCCCCCAGCACCGCCTCCAACTCCGCGCGCACCCGCCCCTGGGCGGTCGCGTCGAGGACGGCGATATGGCTGGACGACATCATCCGGTCGACGATGTCCGCGACCGTCGTGGAGTGCGGATTGGGCCAGTGCCGCTCCTCGATCGCCCCCCAGCCGGGCCGCGACTCGAACGGCTTGCGCCAGCCCGCGTCGCCGAGGCCGGAGGACAGCGGCGGGCGGGGCAGATCGCGCGGCGCCAGCCGGAAGTAGATGTCCTGGAAGTCGCGCATCCACGGCTCCGAGGTGTCGAAGGTGTTCCACACCAGCGCCAGCGCGCCGCCCGGCCGCAGCAGCCGCTCCACCTCGGTCAGCGCGGCCGGCTCCTCGAACCAGTGCCAGGACTGCGCCGCCACCACGGCGTCCGCGCAGCCGTCGGGCAGCCCCGTCGTCTCCGCCGTCCCCGCGTTCACCGCGACCGCGGGCAGCAGCTCGGCGAGCCGCTCCCGCATCTCCTTCACCGGCTCCACCGCGAGCACCTCGGCCCCGGTCAGTGCCAGCAGACGGGTGAACTTCCCGGTGCCCGCGCCGAGATCGACCACGGTACGGCCCGCTTCCAGGGGCAACGCGTCCGCCAGCGCGGCGAGCGCGGCGAGCGGATAGGAGGGCCGGGAGCTCTCGTAGACCTCCGCTGCCCGTTGATAGCCGACTCCTGCTGCGTGGTGCACTGTCACGCGGGCTGACGGTAGCAGGATCGGATGACGTTCACGGATACCCGCCCTGACCGGCATTCGCCCTACTCTGGAAGGGCGTTCGCCGCCGCGCACCCCACTCCCGCCCCGGCGACCCTGCCCGGCCCATGCCGTGCGGGATGCTGCATGCTGTGCAATCCACACATGCCCTGGTTACGGAGCAGCGAATGACGCCCACCTTTCCGGACATCTCCATCAGTACGGAGCGGCTGGTGCTGCGCGCGTACGAGGAGGCCGACATCCCCGCCCTGGCGGAGATGATGAACGACGAGCTGATCATCGCGTGGACCGGCGTACCGCAGCCGTATTCGCAGGACGACGCCCGCGCGTTCGTCACCAGGACCGCGCCGGCCGAGCGCGAGTCCGGCCGCGGCATCGTCCTGGCCGTCACCGAATTCCTCACCCAGCGGCTGGTCGGCACCGTCCACCTGCACAACACCGACTGGCGGATCCGCGGCAGCGAGGTGGGCTACCTCACCGCCGCCTGGGCGCGCGGCGAGGGATACGCCAGCGAATCGGTGCAGGCCGTCTGCCACTGGCTCTTCACCGACCAGCGCTTCGAACGGCTGGAGTTGCGCACCGCGGCCGACAACACCGCCTCCCAGCAGGTCGCGCAGAAGATCGGCTGCGTCAGCGAGGGCGTACTGCGCAACGCGGGCATCGTCCGCAGCCAGACCGAAGACGGCCGCTGGGCCGAGATCCGCACCGACCTGCTGGTGTGGAGCGTGCTGCCCGAGGACCTGGACGAGGGTCCGGGCCAGGCTTCCGGCGACGGCGGATACGACGCCCACGCCGACTTCAGCGCGTACGCCGACTGGCGCTGAGCCCTCCCGCCCACCGGCTCCGAGGACGCCGTGGCGGATACCTGCCCCCTCGCCTCGTCCCCCGGCACCCGGGCCCGGATAGTGTTCTCCCCCCGGGACCGGGGCGCGCCACGCCGCCGTGCCGTGACCTGGTCCGCAGCGATCCGCACAGCCATGGAGGCAGACGACGATGGCCGACCGGGTCACCGTGATCGGATGGGACGGCTCACCTCCGTCCGACGCGGCCCGCGCCGCACTGAACGCCGCCACCCTGGTCGCGGGCACCAAACACCATCTCGCGCTGTCGCACGTCCCCGAGCACGCCGAGCGGATCGTGCTGGGCAGCATCGAGATCGCCGCCCGCAGGATCGCCAAGCACCGCGGCAGCGCCGTCGTACTCGCCGACGGCGACCCCGGCTTCTTCGGCGTCGTCCGCGCGCTGCGGGCGCCGGAACACGGCCTGGAGATCGAGGTCATCCCCGGCGTCTCCGCCGTCGCCACCGCCTTCGCCCGCGCCGGAATGCCCTGGGACGACGCCCGCGTGGTCGTCGCGCACGGCCGCTCCCTGCGCCGCGCGGTCAACGTCTGCCGCGCCTACCCGAAGGTCGCCGTGCTCACCGCGCCCGGCGCGGGCCCGGTCGAACTCTCCCTGCTGCTCACCGGAGTCCACCGCACCTTCGTCATCTGCGAAGCGCTCGGCACCGAGCAGGAACAGGTGACAGTTCTCACCTCCGACAACGTCGCCGACCACATCTGGCGCGATCCGAACGTCGTCCTGGTCGTCGGCGGCACCACCTCCGCCGGTTCGGGAGCGGCCGGTCTCGGCGTACCGTCGGCGGAGCGCGGCGGCTGGATCGCCGGGCGCGACCCCGGATTTCCCGGCCCGGTCCGCGGCTGGGCGCTGCCCTCGTCCGAATACGGCGGCGACACCTCGGCGCACTTGCGCGCCTTCCAACTCGCCCGGCTCGGCCCGCGCACCGGCGACCTCGTGTGGGACATCGGCTCCGCGGACGGCGCCGTCGCCGTCGAGGCCGCGCGCTTCGGCGCCGCCGTCATCGCCGTCGACCGGGACGCCGACGCGTGCGACTGGATCACCGCCACCGGCCGCAGGGCCGGGGTCCAACTCCAGGTCGTACACGGCCCGGCGCCCCAGGTGCTGGACGACCTTCCGGAGCCCGACGCGGTACGGATCGGGTGCGTCGACGCCGAGGTGACGGCCGCCTGCGCGGCCCGCCGCCCGGAGCGGATCGTGACCGGCGCGACCACCCGCGACGAGGCCGAAGCGGTCAGCAGGGCACTGGAGGAAGGCGGTTACGAGGTGGAACGCGCTCTCCTGCAATCCGTCGAACTGGATTCCGAGTGGGCCGAGCGGGAACGCTCGGTGACCTTTGCCCTCTGCGGCACGCGCCGCTGATCTGTGCATGATCAAAAACGCCTGCACAGAAGGCGTTTGCGCCGGTCGCGGACGGGTGTCGGGGCATCGTACGCGGGGCGTCCCGAGGTGCGGACCACCGGACGGGCCGCCGCGCCGAGCGGGGTAGGCTGGCGGATCGTTGTGCCGTCGTCGTGCGTTGACGGGTCGTCGAGAACCGCGGCGTCCGGCGCTCACGTGCCCGCTGCTCCGCACGCTCGTTCTCTTGCGTGAGGGGGTCGGGCCGCGCGCGGTGCAGCGCTGGAAGGAGCGAAACCGATGGGCGAGGGGCACGCATGACGGACACCGGTCGGATCCCCGGCGAGGGGCTGCCGGAGAACGCAGTCGGGGAAGCGGTTCGCCAGCCGCACTCCGAGCTTCCCGGCGCTGCCGTACCGCAGCCGTCCGTCCCCGGCTGGGGCGCGGAACCGCTTCCCGACGAACAGGGCGCACCCGCGTACACCTACCTCGACCAGCCCGCCGCTCCCGGCGCGGGCATCGACGACGAGGACGACGTGCTGCTCATGCCGGGCCCGCAGGGGTCCTGGAGCGACCCGCAGCCGGTGCCGCCGCAGCCCGTACCGGCCCAGGCCGACGCGCACGAGGCGGGCGGCCGGGACTCCGGCTCCATCGACTACGCGGCGGTGCTCGCGCCGCAGCCGCTCCCGCAGGGCCAGCCCCAGGACGTCCAGCAGGCCGCCCAGCAGGGCGGCGATGCGCTGCCCCCGGCCGTGCCGCCCGTGGCCGAGGCCGCGACGCCCGCCGCGGGGAATCCGGCGCCCGGCTACGGCTTCGACACCGGTACCGAGCACGCGGCCCCGGCCGCCGAGTTCGCCGGCCCCGGCGACACGGGCGCGGTCCCGATGCCGTCTGCCGGTGTGCCGCAGCCGGCCGGCGCCCAGACCGCCCAGACCGCCGCGCCGCGCCGCCCGCTGCACATGGGCCCGCCGATGCCCGACAGCATCGGCGGGGGCGTCTCCGTACGCTCCCTGGCCGACCGCGGGCCCGCGCACGCCCAGGCACCGGCGCAGACCCCGGTACGGGCCTCGGGCCCGCCGACCTCCGGCCCCGAATACCTCGACGTGCCGCAGGACGACACCTCCGGCATCCCGGCCCAGCAGACCGGCGAGGCCGCGGACCGGACTCCCGCCTCCGGTACGGCGGGCGCCGAGCAGGTCGGCGGCTGGCCCGCCGCCCCCGCCGCCTCCCAGCCGTCGCTGATCCCGCACGCCGACAGCGTCGTCCCGCCGCGGCCCGCCGACCCGTTGCGCGCGTTCCTCGCGCCCGACGACGCGCCGGAGGAGACCGCGGCTCCGGCCGCCGCCGCCCCGGTCGCCGCCGTCCCGGCCCAGGCCCCGGCGCCGGTGGCCGTCCCCGAACCCGCCGCGCAGCCCGAACTCGCCGCGCAGCCCGAACTCGCCGCGCAGCCCGTGGCCGTCGAGCCGGTCCGGCCCGTGCCGCCCGCTCAGCCCGCCGCAGCCGAGTACGCGCCCGCTCCCGAGCAGGCCGCGCCCGCGGCCCCGGTCGAGCAGGAGGCGCCGCACGTCGCGCCCGAGGAGCAGCCGTCGGCGGCCGTACAGGCTCCGGCGCCGCTGCCCGAGGCCGTACCGGTGGAAGCGGCACCGGCCGAGGCCGCGCCCGTGGAAGCCGTACCCGTGGAGGCCGTCCAGCAGACGCCCGCCGAGGGGACGCCCGCGCCCGCCGCGGCCGAGCCGGTCGCCGTGCCGGAACCGGCGGACGTACCGGAACAGGCCGCTGCTCCGGCGCAGTCGGCCGAGACCGCGCCCGAGGCGACTCCCGAAGCCGAGGCCGCGCCCGTGGAGGCCGTACCCGAGGCCGCCCCCGAGGCCGTCGTCGCGGAGCCGGTCGTCGCGGAGCCCGTCGCCCCCGAGCCCGTCGCACCCGAGCCGGTCGCCGCCGCTGTCGCCGAGGCCGAAGAGGCCCAGCCGCTGCCGGTCGCGGTCGCCCCGCAGCAGGGGCCCGCGGCGGAGGCGTACGAGCCCGCCGTCCGGGACGCCGTGCACCGGGTGATCCGCGAACGGCGAGACATCCGCAACGGCTTCCGGTCCGACCCGATCCCGCACGACGTGCTGCTGCGCGTCCTGGAGGCGGCGCACACCGCGCCCAGCGTCGGGCACTCGCAGCCGTGGGACTTCGTCGTCATCAGGTCGGCGAAGACCCGCGAGAAGATGCACGAACTGGCCATGCAGCAGCGGGAGGCGTACGCCAAGTCGCTCCCCAAGGGCCGGGCGCGGCAGTTCCGCGAGCTGAAGATCGAGGCGATCCTCGACACCCCGGTCAACATTGTGGTGACCGCCGACCCCACCCGCGGCGGTCGGCACACCCTCGGCCGCCACACGCAGCCGCAGATGGCGCCGTACTCCTCCGCGCTCGCCGTGGAGAACCTGTGGCTCGCCGCCCGCGCGGAAGGACTCGGCGTCGGCTGGGTCTCCTTCTTCGACGAGCGCCAGATGGTCACCGAGCTCGGCCTGCCCGAGCACCTGGAGGTCGTCGCCTACCTGTGCGTCGGGTACGTCGACGAATTCCCCGACGAGCCTGAGCTGATGCAGGCCGGGTGGTCGCAGCGCCGCCCGCTGTCGTGGGTCGTGCACGACGAGGAGTACGGCAACCGCGCGCTGCCTGGCGAGGAGCCGCACGACCTGCTGGAAGAGACGCTGCGCGGCATCCGCCCGCTGGACGCCAAGGCGCTCGGCGAGGCGTGGGAGCGGCAGAAGCGGATGACGAAACCGGCGGGCGCGCTGGGCATGCTGGAGATCATCTCCGCGCAGCTCAGCGGGCTTTCGCGGCAGTGCCCGCCGCCGATTCCCGAGCCCGCGGCCGTGGCGATCTTCGCCGGTGACCACGGGGTGCACGCCCAGGGCGTCACCGCGTGGCCGCAGGAGGTCACCGCGCAGATGGTGGCCAACTTCCTCGGCGGCGGCGCCGTCTGCAACGCCTTCGCCAACCAGGTCGGCGCCGAGGTCTGCGTCGTGGACGTCGGCGTCGCCTCCGAACTGCCCAGCACCCCGGGGCTGTTGCCGCGCAAGGTCCGCGCGGGCACCGCCGACTTCACCGCAGGGCCCGCGATGACCCGCGAAGAGGCGCTGCGCGCCATCGAGGTCGGCATCGAGACCGCCCGCGACCTCGTCGCCGCGGGCAACAAGGCGCTGCTCACCGGCGAGATGGGCATCGCGAACACCACGACGTCCGCCGCCCTCATCGCCGTCTACACCGGCGTCGACCCCGCCGAGGTCACCGGGCGCGGCACCGGCATCAACGACGAGATGCACGCCCGCAAGGTCGAGGTCGTCCGGCGCGCCCTCGACCTGCACCGGCCCGACCCCGGCGACCCCATCGGCGTCCTCACCGCCATCGGCGGTCTCGAACACGCCGCCATGGTCGGGCTCCTGCTCGGCGCCGCGGCCCTCCGTACCCCCGTCATCCTCGACGGCGTCAGCGCCGGTGCCGCCGCCCTGGTCGCTCGCGCCATCGCCCCCGAGGTGCTCGCCGCCTGCATCGCCGGGCACCGCAGCGCCGAGCCCGGTCATGTCGCCGCGCTCACCACGCTGGGGCTGCGGCCCCTCGTCGACCTCGACCTCCGCCTCGGCGAAGGCACCGGGGCCTTGCTCGCGCTGCCCCTCGTCCAGAGCGCGGCGCGCGTCATGCACGAAGTCGCCACCTTCGACGCGGCGGGCGTCACCGAGAAGGGGTAGCCCCCGCACGGGGTGCCGCCGCCTGAAGCTCAGGCCCTCACCGGGCCCTGCTCCTCCTCCCCGGAGGGGGCGCCGCTGACGGCGGCATGCACCCCGGCGGGACGGTCGTGGCCCCAGGGGGTGCCGCCTGCTGTGGCGTGCACAGTCTCGCGGTGCGTCCTGGCCGAGCGCGCGGTTCCCCGCGCCCCGAGGGGGTGCCGCCCGTTGTGGCGTGCACAGTCGCGGTGCGTCGTGGTCGGCCGCGCGGTTCCCCGCGCCCCCAAGAAGGACCGCTCACCCTTCTGCGGAAGAGGACGCGTCCCGGAGGGGCGCGGGGAACCGCGCGGCCGGGCACGGTGGGGCCGACCGGGTCCGGGGCCGAAACGTAGGATCGCCGCACGCAGTGGAAACCGTTGAGAAGGAGCCGGACCGCATGGATCGCAAGGACGCCCCGGCGTACCCCGTAGGGCTGCGCCTCGCCGGACGGCGCGTCGTGGTGGTCGGCGGTGGCCAGGTGGCGCAGCGGCGGCTTCCGGCGCTGGTGTCGGCGGGGGCGGACATCGTGGTGGTGTCGCCGACGGCGACGCCGTCGGTGGAGGCGATGGCCGACGCGGGCGAGCTGCGCTGGGAGCGGCGGCCGTACGAGGACGGGGACCTGGAGGGCGCCTGGTACGCCCTGGTGGCGAGCACCGACCCGGCGGCGAACGCGGCGGCGTCCGCGGAGGCGGAGGCCCGCCGGGTGTGGTGCGTGCGCAGCGACGACGCGGAGGCGGCCACGGCGTGGACGCCCGCGACGGGCCGTTCGGAGGGCGTGACGGTGGCGGTGCTGACCGGCAGGGACCCCCGGCGGTCGGCGGCGGTACGGGACGCGGTCGTCGAGGGGCTGCGGGACGGCACGCTGGTGGCGCCGCACCACCGGACGCGGACGGCGGGCGTGGCGCTGGTCGGCGGCGGCCCCGGCGACCCGGACCTGATCACGGTGCGCGGACGCCGCCTCCTGGCGGAGGCGGACGTGGTGATCGCCGACCGGCTCGGCCCGCGCGACCTGCTGGACGAACTGCCGCCGCACGTCGAGGTGATCGACGCGGCGAAGATCCCGTACGGCCGGGCGATGGCCCAGGAGGCCATCAACAGCGCGCTGATCGAGCACGCCAGGGCGGGCAAGGCCGTGGTCCGGCTCAAGGGCGGCGACCCGTACGTCTTCGGGCGCGGTATGGAGGAGGCAGAGGCGCTGGCCGCGGCCGGTGTCCCGGTCACCGTCGTACCCGGCATCTCCAGCTCCATCAGCGTGCCGGGCGCGGCCGGTATCCCGGTCACGCACCGGGGTGTGGCCCACGAGTTCACGGTGGTCAGCGGCCATGTCGCGCCCGACGACGCGCGCTCGCTGGTCGACTGGACGGCGCTGGCCCGGCTGCGCGGCACCCTCGTGCTGCTGATGGCGGTCGAGCGGATCGGCCCGATCGCGGCGACGCTCGTGGCGGGCGGCCGGTCCGCCGACACACCCGTGGCCGTGGTGCAGGAGGGCACGACGGCCGCGCAGCGCCGGGTGGACGCCACGCTGGCGACCGTCGCGGACGTCGTGGAAGCGGAAGGCGTACGTCCCCCCGCCGTGATCGTGATCGGCGACGTGGTCACCGTGGGCGGCGGCGTCGCGCAGGGCCGTACCGGCCGGTGAACGGCTTGTGGATGCGCCGTTGGCAGGTGCCGGAGGACAGGGCAGTATCAGGCTGTGGCTGAGCTCATCACGATCGACGACCCCGACGACCCGCGCCTGCACGACTACACGTCGCTGACCGACGTGGACCTGCGGCGTCGTCGCGAACCCGCCGAAGGTCTCTTCATCGCCGAGGGCGAGAAGGTCATCAGGCGGGCCCGGCACGCCGGTTATCGCATGCGCTCGATGCTGCTGTCCGCCAAGTGGGTGGACGTCATGCGCGATGTCATCGACGAGGTGCCCGCTCCCGTCTACGCCGTCAGCCCCGACCTCGCGGAGCAGGTCACCGGCTACCACGTGCACCGGGGCGCCCTCGCCTCCATGCAGCGCAAGCCGCTGCCGACGGCCGAGGACCTGCTGGCCGCCGCCCCCGCCCAGGGCGCCGGACGCCGCGTCGCGATCTTCGAGGACATCGTCGACCACGCCAACCTCGGCGCCGCCTTCCGCAGCGCCGCCGCCCTCGGCGTGGACGCCGTCTTCCTCTCCCCGCGCTGCGCCGACCCCCTCTACCGGCGCGCCGTCAAGGTCTCCATGGGCGCCGTCCTCCAAGTCCCCTGGACCCGCCTGAGTTCCTGGCCCAAGGACATCGAACGCTTCCGCCAGCAGGGCTTCGTCACCGCGGCGCTCTGCCTCGCCGACAAGTCGATCACCATCAACGAACTGGCCGCCCGCCGCTACCCCAAACTCGCCCTCATGCTCGGCACCGAGGGCGACGGCCTCTCCGTGGACGCCCTGCGCGCCGCCGACGAGTGGGTCAGCATCCCGATGGCCCCCGGCGTCGACTCCCTCAACGTCGCCGCCGCGTCGGCCGTCGCCTTCTACGCCACGAGGCTGTAGCCGCGCGGGGCGGCGGCCGGGGCCAGGTCGTCAGGCGCGCTGGGGGCACCCCCAGCGCGCCCACGGGCCCGCGTCCTCACGGGCGGGGCGGGAGCCCCACCAAAGAGGCCAGCGCCGCGCGGTGGTACCCCGGCGTGCCGAGGGCGATCTCGTCCGCCTTGGCGCGCTTGAGGTAGAGATGGAGCGGATGCTCCCACGTCATGCCGATGCCGCCGTGCAGTTGAAGGGCCTCTTCCGCGGCGTGGACGGCCGTGGCGGCGACGTACGACTGCGCGACGGCCACGGCGACGGCGGTGTCGGGCGCGCCGGTGGCCAGGGCGTCGGCGGCTGAGCGGGCGGCGGCGCGGGCCGAGACGACCTCGAGCCAGAGGTCGGCGAGCCGGTGCTTGAGCGACTGGAAGGACCCCACCACGCGCCCGAACTGGTGGCGCTCACCGAGGTATCGGACGGTCTCGTCCAGGCACCACTGGGCGATGCCGAGCTGTTCCGAGGCGAGCAGCCCGGCGCCGGTGAGCAGGGCGCGGTCCAGCGCGGCGGCCGGGTCTGCGGCGGGCAGGAGACGCCCGGCGGCGCCGGAGAGCTCCAGATCGGCGAGCGGCCGGGTGAGGTCGAGGGAGACCGGCCGTACGGTACGGACGTCGGCCGCCGCGACCTCGTAGAGCCCCGGGCCTTCCGGGCCGACGGCGGGGACGACGAGCACGTCCGCGACGAGGGCTTCCACGACGCTGGTGACACGGCCGGTCAGCAGACCGCCCGCGTCGGCGCGTACCGCTGTGGGGAAGGCACCGCCGGGAGCGGCGGACAGCGGGACGGCCAGCGCCGCCGTGGCCGTGCCTGCGGCGAGGCGGCCGAGCAGCGCCGCCGTCCCCGCGTCCTCGGTGTCGCAGCCGAGCAGCGTGGTGGTGGCGAGGACGGCGCTGCCGAGGAAGGGCGTGGGCGCGGCGCCGCCGCCCAGGACTTCGAGGACGACGGCGGCCTCCCGCGCGGAGGCGCCCTGGCCGCCGAGCTTCTCCGGCACCAGCAGCCCGGCGAGGCCGAGTTCGGCGGCGAGCACCCGCCACAGCGCCGGGTCGTACGGCGTGTCGGTCTCGATCGCGGCCAGCACGGCCGTCGGCGGGCAGCGGTCGGCGAGGACGTCGCGCACGGCGGCCCGCAGGTCGTCCTCGACCTCGGAGTAGAGGAGGTCGGCGGGGCCGGGGGAGGGGACGGAGGCGGAGGCGGCGGTCATCGGGGGAGGTCCTTCCAGGCGGCGTCCTTGTCGGTGCGGGGCTCGGAGGGCAGGCCGAGGACCCGCTCGGCGACGATGTTGCGCAGGATCTCGGAGGTGCCGCCCTCGATCGAGTTCCCCTTGGCCCGCAGATAGCGGTAGCCCGCGTCGCGGCCGTAGAAGTCGACACTGCGCGGCCTGACCATCGTCCAGTCGCCGTAGCGCAGACCGTCCTCGCCGAGGAGTTCCACCTCAAGGCCGCTGATCTGCTGGTTGAGCCGGGCGAAGGCCAGCTTGAGCCCGGAGCCCTCGGGGCCCGGCGCGCCGGACACGAGCTGCTGGCGGACCCGCTCGGCGGTGAGCCGCGCGACCTCCGCGTCCACCCACAGCCGCATCAGCCGGTCGTGCAGCTCCGGCGTCCGCAGCTCGGGCCGCTCGCGCCAGGTCGCGGCGACGGGGCCCATCATGCCGCCCTCACGCGGCAGGCTCTGTCCGCCGATCGCCACCCGCTCGTTCATGAGCGTGGTCTGCGCGACCCGCCAGCCGTCGCCGACCTCGCCGAGCCGGTGCGCGTCGGGAATCCGCACCCCGCTGAGGAACACCTCGTTGAACTCGGCCTCACCGGTGATCTGCCGCAGCGGACGCACCTCGACGCCGGGGTCGGTCATGTCGCACACGAAGTACGTGATCCCTCGGTGCTTGGGCACATCCGGGTCGGTACGGGCGATGAGGATCGCCCAGCGCGCGGTGTGGGCACTCGACGTCCAGACCTTCTGGCCGTCCACGACCCACTCGTCGCCGTCGCGGACCGCCCGCGTGCGCAGCCCGGCCAGGTCCGAGCCCGCGCCCGGTTCGCTGAAGAGCTGGCACCACACCTCCTCGCCGGTCCACAGCGGTCGCAGAAAGCGGGACTTCTGCTCCTCGGTGCCGTACCGCAGGATGGTCGGCGCCGCCATGCCGAGCCCGATGCCGATCCGCCGGGGATCGTTGTCCGGCGCCCCGGCCGCCGTCAGCTCCGCGTCCACCGCCGCCTGCGCCGCCCTCGGCGCGCCCAGGCCCCCGAGGCCCTCGGGGAAGTGCACCCACGCC
Source organism: Streptomyces sp. NPDC024632 (assembly GCF_055559175.1). NCBI lineage: Bacteria > Bacillati > Actinomycetota > Actinomycetes > Kitasatosporales > Streptomycetaceae > Streptomyces > Streptomyces sp. NPDC024632. The sequence goes on along the minus strand of NZ_JBVHLD010000015.1, from coordinate 110,706 downwards.
AGCCCCGCGTCGAACCGCGCCCGCAGGAACTCCAGCGGCTCCGTCCGCCCCGGCTCCCACGCCGCCAGCAGCGCCCTGGCCCGTCGGCGCAGCTCCTCCTCGCCGAGGCCGTCCTTCGCGGTGGTGGTCGTCATGCGCCGCGTCCTTCCGATCGCCCGAGCCTACTAAGCAAGCGCTTGGAAACCTAGCCGAAGTCCGCCCACCCACGCCAGCCCCCCTGCGGGGGAGGCTTCACGAGTACGGACGCCCGCGCGAGTGCCACATCCCGTCGCGGAGCCAGCCCCGCCCCACCCTGGCCCCCCGCGCCGTTCCCCGCGCCCCGGCGTGGGCTGGTCGCGCAGTTCCCCGCGCCCCTCAAAAGCCCGCCCTCCGGACGCCGGGTGGGGTCCCGTAGGGGCGCGGGGAACTGCGCGCGCAAGCGCAACGGGCCGGTGCTGTTCCCATGGCGGGAATGTGGCACTGACCTGGGGGCGCGGGGAACTGCGCGACGAGCCACGGCCGGCCGGGACTGTCCGCACGGCCGAAAGTGGCACCCACCCGGGGGAACGGCGCGATCGGCCGTGACGGAAGTCGACATCGGGCCGCCCGGGCGGCAGCCCTAGGGGCCTGAATCCCCGGCGGAAGCCGAGACGGTGACCGTGGGCGGGACGCCGAGTCCGCGGGAGAGCCGGTGGCACCCCTGGGCGGCGGCGATGATGACGGCCGCGAGAAGGGTGACGATGACGAAGACGAAGACGCGCTGGCGCAACAGGCGCCGCTTCGGGCTGGCACCGGGACGCCGCCCGGTCGGCGTCCGGGCGGCGGGGGTGCGGGTCCCGGAGGACCGGGGGCCGGGCGGCCGAGGCGGCGGCGTACGCGACCCGGAGCGCCCCCCTGACGTGCCGGCGCCGCCCTGCCCCCCGGCACCGGCCCCGGTGCCGTGCGGCCCCTGGCCACCGCCCGTACGGCTGCCGCGGCCGGGCGCGGTACCGGGACCCGTACGCCCGTTGGTCGGCCCGCCGGCCGGCCGCCGTTCGGTGTGCTGCTGCGCGTACTCCTCGGCCCTGCGGCCGGTCGGCCGCTCCGGGCGCGGCCCGGCCGCCTTCGGCAGCCCCTCGCGGCGCGGCGCGCCGATCCCGCGGGCCTCGCGGGCGGCGATCTCGGCGAGCCGTTCCGAGAGCTGCACGGTGCTCGGCCGCTCCTCGGGGTCCTTGGCCAGGCACGCGTAGACCAGCGGCGCGAGCGCGTCGGGCACGCCGGTCAGATCCGGCTCCTCGTGCACCACGCGGTACAGCATGACCTCGGAACTGCCCTGCCCGAAGGGCGAGTCGGCGGTCGCCGCGTACGCCAGGGTGGCGCCGAAGGCGAAGACGTCGGTGGCCGGGGTGACCGCGGCGCCGCGCACCTGCTCGGGCGCGAGGAAGCCGGGCGAGCCGACCGCCGTACCGACGTGCGTCAACGTGCTGGCCCCGGTCGCCCAGGCGATGCCGAAGTCGATGATCCGCGGGCCCTTGGGGGACAGCAGGATGTTCGACGGCTTGAGGTCGCGGTGCACGACCCCGGCCTCGTGCACGGCGACCAGCCCCTCGGCGAGGGCCGCGCCGATCGTGGCGACCTCGGCGGCGGGCAGGGTGCCGCCCTCGGCGACCTTGTCGTGCAGGGACGGCCCCGGCACGTACTGCGTGGCGAACCACGGACGTTCGGCCTCGAGGTCGGCCGCCACCAGCCGGGCCGTGCAGCCGCCGCGGATCCGCCGGGCGGCGGACACCTCACGGGCGAACCGCGAGCGGAACTCCTGATCCTCCGCCAGCTCGGGCCTGATGACCTTCAGCGCGACACGCTGCCCGCGCTTGTCCGCGCCGAGGTAGACCACGCCCATGCCGCCCGCCCCGAGCCGCCGGTGCAACCGGAACGCGCCGACGACCCGCGGATCCTCGCGCCGGAGCCGCATCATCGCCATGTCCGTCCGTCCCCTGCCTCCGGTGGGGGAGGCCCCACTCCACTGAACTGACCGGCCGCTGGGCCGGCCGCCCACAGCTTACGGACTCAAGTCCCCCCGCGCGCTGATGCCCCGCAGGCGCGCGGGCGCTAATTGTCAGTGCCCGGTGGGATCCTTGAGAGGTGGGAGCGCGCCCGTCCGACGGGTGGTCAGCACCGCGCCCGCTTCGCCAACGGACCGTCTGCCAAGGGGGAATGACGCCGTGAAAGGTGATCGTGTGGAGATAGTCGTCGACGCGGGGGACACCACCCGCACCTATGAGGTCATCGCCACCCGGGCGGGCCGCAGAGTGGAGACGGCGGTGCGCCGAGGTGTCGTGGAAGTGAGTGAAGTCACCCGCAATGGGACGGTGGTCCGCACCGCCCGCTTCATGTCCACCAGGGTGCTCGCCCTGGTGGAGCAGCCGGTACCGCGCGAGGTCGAGCAGGCGGGCTGAGCGCCGCCCCGTCACCGCACCGTCGCCCGACCCCGTCACCGCCCTGTCACCCGCCCCGCTACCGACTCCGTCCCGGACCCCTCCTCAGGAAAAGCCGCCCCTCCCGCCCGGTGTCCCCTCCGGGATACCCCTGGTGACCTAGGTCGCCTCCTCCACCCAGGGGAGTATCCGGGCCGCTCGCCGTCATCCTCCGGGAGGCCGGTAAAGGGGTACGAGGGCATGACGACCGGCCGCCGTCGCGCCCCTAATGTTGAGGTCAAGCGGCGGGCGAAGCACTCGTCCCCCGAGGTCAAACGTCCGCCGCCCCAAATCTGACAACAGAAGATCTGACCACACCACACCTCTGGAGAGGGCCATGGCGAACACGGTGGAACGCACCGCGCGTGCCGTGCGCGGCGGCAGGGCGATGATCGTCGGCGCCCGTCCGACCGGCACCCGGCATCCGCTGGTGGCGGCGGCCATGGTGCTGCCGCTGGCAGCGCTGCTCGCCTACTTCTTCGGTGGAGTGGACGCGGTGGTCACACAAGCGTCGTCCGTAGCCGGCCTGATGGGGCGCTGACACAACGCCCCAGGCCCGGAAGAGCGGTCCGGGCCGGGGACATACCGGTGAACCCCGTGGGGACGGGGGTACGGCGGACGACTGCGTTTGCCCGGGTATCGCGAGATACCCGGGCATTGCGCTTTTCCGGGGCCAGTTGACCCCGATCCCGACGACGGAGGCGGTCCTCCCGCGACCGAGGGGACCCGCACCGCCGAGGGACCCGCACGACCGAGTGGACACGCACAGCCGAGTGGACCCGCACGACCGAGGGCCGGAAGCTCGATCGCTTCCGGCCCTCGGTGTCCTGCGCGTGGACGATACTGGGATTGAACCAGTGACCCCTTCCGTGTCAGGGAAGTGCTCTCCCGCTGAGCTAATCGTCCTCGGTCGTGCGGGTGACGCGGATGGTGCTGATGACGCGTGCGCGATACTGGGATTGAACCAGTGACCTCTTCCGTGTCAGGGAAGCGCTCTCCCGCTGAGCTAATCGCGCGGGATCTTTCTCCAGGACCCTGTGGGGTCCAGTGGACGATACTGGGATTGAACCAGTGACCTCTTCCGTGTCAGGGAAGCGCTCTCCCGCTGAGCTAATCGTCCTTGGAGGTGGAGACGGGATTTGAACCCGTGTAGACGGCTTTGCAGGCCGTTGCCTCGCCTCTCGGCCACTCCACCAACACAGCGGGGGTTCGGGAAGATCCCCCACGTCGAGCGGACGACGAGATTCGAACTCGCGACCCTCACCTTGGCAAGGTGATGCTCTACCAACTGAGCCACGTCCGCAGGCGCCGTAGCTCCGGGGCACTCTCGTGTCCCGGCGACGTGGTGAACTCTAGCGGATTCCCGGTCAAGCTCAAAAACTGGTTTCCGCAGCGTGCCGGGCCAATGACGGGCGCATGACCGGCGGAGCACCGCGACGGCGCCCCGCCTAGACTCGGCTCCACCTGCCGCCGAGCACCGGTTCGGCCCTCTCGTCGTCCACTCGCCGTCCACCAGGGAAGCCCCGTGCGTGACCTCGCCCCCATGGCCCGCTTCGGCGGCCTCGTCGCCTCCGACCTGCGGGATGTCACCGCGGACCTGAGCGCGCTCGACTCCACGGGCTTCTGGGCGGTCGCCGCCGACTTCGAGGGCCGTACGGTCTGCGCCCGCTTCGGCGACGTACGCCGCGACCCCGCCCCCTCCACACCCCGGACCCGCCCCTGGCGCGGCCCCGACCCCGCCGCGTGGACCTCCTCGCTGGACCGCGCGGCCTATGTGGCCGGGGTGCGCGCGATCCGCGAGCGCATCGCGGCCGGAGAGGTCTACCAGGTCAACCTCTGCCGGGTCCTGACCGCGCCGCTGCCCGAGGCGGAGAGCCGGGGCGGGTACGGCGGCCCGGACATCGACGCGCTGTCCGCGGTCCTGGCCCGCGGCAACCCGGCCCCGTATGCCGGAACGATTCGGCTGCCCGCGCACGGCGTCGAGATCGCCACCGCCTCGCCCGAGTTGTTCCTGCGGCGCGACGGCGCGACGGTCGAGTCGGGGCCGATCAAGGGCACCGCGCGGACCGCGGACGAGCTGCTGCCCAAGGACCACGCGGAGAACGTCATGATCGTCGACCTGGTGCGCAACGACCTCGGCCAGGTCTGCGCCACCGGCTCGGTGACCGTGCCCGCGCTGTGCGCGATCGAGCCGCACCCCGGCCTGGTGCACCTGGTCTCCACCGTCCGCGGCGAGCTGCGCCCCGACGCCGGATGGCCGGAGCTGTTCGCCGCCGCCTTCCCGCCCGGCTCGGTCACCGGCGCGCCCAAGTCGAGCGCGCTGCGGGTGCTCGGCGAGCTGGAGACCGCCCCGCGCGGCCCGTACTGCGGCGGGATCGGCTGGGTCGACGCCGACCGGCGGACCGGTGAACTGGCCGTCGGCATCCGGACGTTCTGGATCGACAGGACGGGCCCCGGCGCCCCCCTGCTGCGCTTCGGCACCGGTGCCGGGATCACCTGGGGTTCGGATCCGGAAGGCGAGTGGGCCGAGACCGAATTGAAGGCGGCCAGGCTGCTGGCGGTAGCGTCGGGAGTCCAGGAGACAAGCGGAGGGATGCTTCGGTGAAGATCTGGGTGGACGGCGGACTGCGGGACACCGCGGACGCCACCGTGTCGGTGTTCGACCACGGACTGACGGTCGGCGACGGCGTGTTCGAGACGCTCAAGGCCGTGGAGGGCCGGCCCTTCGCGGTCACCCGCCACCTGGAGCGGCTCGCCAGGTCCGCCCGCGGTCTCGGCCTGCCGGAGCCCGACCAGGACGAGGTGCGCCGCGCCTGCGACGCCGTGCTCGCCGCGAACCCGATGCCGCTCGGACGGCTGCGGATCACGTACACCGGCGGCCCGTCGCCGCTCGGCTCCGACCGCGGCGACGCGGGCACCACCCTGGTCGTGGCGCTCGGCGAGGCGTCCGTACGCCCCGACACCACCGCCGTCGTCACCGTCCCGTGGGCGCGCAACGAGAAGGGCGCGCTGTCCGGGCTCAAGACCACCTCCTACGGGGAGAACGTCGTCGCTCTCGCGCGGGCGCACGAACACGGCGCCAGCGAGGCGCTGTTCGCCAACACCCGGGGCAGGCTCTGCGAGGGCACCGGGTCCAATGTCTTCGTCGTCCTCGACGGCCGGCTGCTGACCCCGCCGCTGGCGTCCGGCTGCCTGGCCGGGATCACCCGCGAGCTGGTGATCGACTGGACCGGCGCGCAGGAGACCGACCTGCCGCTCGACGTCCTCGACCGGGCGGAGGAGATCTTCCTGACCTCGTCGCTGCGCGATGTGCAGGGCGTGCACCGGACGGACGACCGTCGGCTGTCCGCCGCTCCGGGGCCCGTCACGGCCAAGGCCATGCGGATCTTCGCCGAGCGCGCGGCGGCCGATCCGAACCCGTAGGTCCCCCAAGTCCCGGCACGGCGGCCGCCGGGCGCGGTAGAACGTCACCCGGCACCCCATGCGATCGGTACGGCGACATCCCGGGAGCGCGACCATGACGACGACCCTCAGACCCGCGGGCCCGGAGCGGCGCGCGCCCGACGGCGGTCGCGCCCGCGCCTTCACCGTCTGCGTCAACGGCCGCCCGGTCGGCGGTGTCGAGCTGAGCGCGGAACCGGGGCTCGGCCCCGGCACCGGGCGGATCGCGGCGCTGGCCGTCGACGAGCCGGACCGGCGGCGCGGGCGCGGCACCGTGGCCGCGCTGGCCGCCGAGGAGGTGCTGCGGCTGTGGGGCTGCGCGCGGGCGGAGGTCTCGGTCCCTGCCGCCGCCGAGTACGGGCTGCGGCTGGCCACCGCGCTCGGCTACGTCGAACGCGCCCGCGGCATGCTCAAGTCACTGCGCGAGCCCGCCCCGCCGCACCCGCTGCCCCCAGGCAGCCGCACCCGCCCGCTGACCGCCGCCGAGCACGGGCCGTGGCGGGCGCACAGCGCGGAGGAGTTCATCGCCTCGCTGGTCGACCGCGGCATGCCGCGCGAGCAGGCGGCGGCCCGCGAGGCCGCCGCCTTCGACCACGTGCTGCCGCGCGGCCGGGACACTCCGGGCGCCGCGCTGTACGCCCTCGCGCACGACGGTGTGACCGTCGGCCGCGTGGCGCTGCGGCTGTACGACGAGGCCGACCGTGCCGCGCCCGCGTGGGTGCTGGCCGTCGAGGTCGACACCGCGCACCGGGGCCGCGGACACGGCCGTACGCTCATGCTCGCCGCCGAGAACGCCTGCCGGGAGGCCAGGGCCCCCGCCGTCGCCCTCGACGTCTTCGCGGGCAACGCACCGGCGCTGCGGCTGTACGAGTCGCTGGGCTACGGCACGACGGTGCGGCACCTGACGAAGCCGCTGCTGTAGCCCGGACCCGAGCCCAAACCCGACCCCGCTGCCCGCGTCTGAGCCCGAGCCCGGTCCCGTGCCCGCTGCCCGCGTCTGATCCCGACCCCGATGGGCCCGGCGCCGGTCTAGTCGCGGCCGGGGATCCGGCAGACCTGCGCGTCGTCGCCGGTGGCCGGGCCGGGGCCGGGGACGGCCGAGCCCGCCTCGGCCAGCAGGCGGTCGGCGATGGCCGTGATCCGCTCGCGCAGCCCGTCCTGGCTCTTGCCGCCGTCCAGACGCTCGCCGCCGATCACATACGTGGGCGTGCCGGTGACGCCGATGGCCTTGCCCTCCGCCTCGTCGGAGTCGACGACCAGCAGGTGGCGGCCGTCGATCAGCGCGGTGTCCACCTCGTCGGCGTCCAGGCCGAGATCGCGGGCCACCTCGACCAGCAGCGCCTCACCGCGGCTGTCCAGTTCCTCGACCCTGGCCAGCACGGCCTCCGCGTACGGCCAGCCGCTGCCCTGTTCGTACGCCTCCTCGTACGCCTGCGCGGCGGCCAGGGCGTGCGCGTGCTTGGGCAGCGGGAAGTGCCTGAGCTGGATGTCGAGCGTGTCGCCGTACCGCTCGCGCAGCGCGCGGACGTCGTCCAGGGCGGTGCGGCAGTCCGGGCACTGGAGCTCGCACCAGACCTCGAGGACGGGGGGACGCGACACGGCGGGGGAGGGTTGATCCATGGTCCAAGTCTCCCACTCGGGGAGGAGGCACCCCCGAGATCCCCCTGAACCCGGCCCCCCGCCGTGGCCTCGCGCGCCCGTGTCGAGGCAGGATGGGAGGACGCGACCTCGTGCGGGCCCTTGGCCGGACCTCACGGGGCCATCCGCAACTGCCGCAGGAGCCTCGGGATGCTGACCACCGCCCTATGCGCCGTCCTGTCCGCCGCGGGCCTGGCCATCGCCGTGCAGACCGCCTACCGCCGACGCTATCTGCGGGCCACCCGCATCGCCGCCGTGTCCTTGCTGCCGGTCGGCCTGGCCATGGCGGGGCTCGTGACCCTCGGCCGCAAGATCGGCACCGCCACCGGCAACTGGGCGGCCGACCTGATCTTCAAGCCCACCGTCTGGCTCGGCTTCGGCGTCATCGGCGTCTCCGTGCTGCTGTACGGCGTCACCCGGCTGATCGCCGCGCGCGTCGGACCCGAGGAGGGGCAGCAGCCCCCGGCGGCCGTGCCCGGCGCCTCCAGCCCCGCGCTGCCCGCCTCCTCCCGCCCGAGCACGAAACGGCGCGCCTCGGCGGACAGCGGTCTGTCCGACTTCGCCGACGTCGAGGAGATCCTCAAGCGGCGCGGTATCTGACCGGAAGGCGTGGGCCGCACGGCCCTCTTCGAACGGGTGTGGGGGTCCGAAACACCCCTGGGAGTTGGCGTGTTGGGAGACGAGTGATCGTTCTCTGCGCGATCATCGGCCTGTGCTGCCCACCTCCGGGGATCGTCTCTCCCCTCCGCGGCCGGACCGTGCCGAATCCACTGTCGAGAACGTCGTTCCAGGCCCGCGCGCCGAGGGTCGTGAACCCGCCGCGAGGGCGGGGGAGGGAGAGCCGCAGGGGTGCCTGTACGCCCTCTCGCAGCCCCCGCTGATGCTGTTCCTGTGCGTGATCGGAGGGCTGCTCGGGGCAGGCGCGATCTACGACCTGCTGCTGCTCTGACGCCGCGGGCCGGGGGCGGACGCACGCGGCGGCGTCCGCGGTCGGCTGTTCGTGCCGCCCGCGCTCAGGCGCTCGCCTCGCGCTGGCGGGCCCGGTAGGCCGCCACATGGAGCCGGTTGCCGCAGGTGCGGCTGTCGCAGTAGCGGCGTGAGCGGTTGCGGGACAGGTCGACGAAGGCCCGGCGGCAGTCGGGCGCGTCGCACCGCCGCAGCCGGTCGCGTTCCCCGGCGACGATGAGGAAGGCCAGCGCCATGCCGCAGTCCGCGGCGAGGTGGTCGGCCAGCGAGGCGCCCGGCGCGAAGTAGTGCACGTGCCAGTCGTAGCCGTCGTGGTCGGTCAGCCGCGGCGTGGTGCCCGCCTCGGCGACCATCGCGTTGAGCATGGTGGCGGCCGTCGCGTTGTCGGCGGCGCCGAAGACGGCGGTGAAGCGGGCGCGTACGGCGTGGACGGCGGTGAGGTCGCGCTCGTCGAGCCGTCCGACCTCGCTGACCTGGTTGCGCTCCACGAAGCCGCGGAGGTCCGCGACGTCCGCGAGCGAATCCCGGCCCTCGATCTGCGGCGCGGTGTTGACGAGGTCGACGACGCTGTCGAGCGCGCACCTGGTGTCATGGTTGATCAGCACGGAACTGCTCCCTGCCGGCGTGATCGGTCGGCTGCGTTCCGGTGACTCTAGCGCGCGAAAGCCGCCGCCGTGGGGGTGCAGGCCCCACGGAGACGGCTGTCGTGCGTGTCTCGTACGCGACGGGTGACGGTGTCGTGCGTGTCGCGGCGAGCGACGTCACGAGCGATGTCATGAGCGAAATCGCGTGCGAAGTCGTGTCGAGATGACAGGCGGCCGGGCCGGGCGCGAGCGTCCGGCTCCGCTGGTCGGGTCCGGGCGTCCCCCCGAGTAGGACGGCCGCGGACTGCGGTGACGGGCTGGGTCTCAGCTCTCCGCGAGGATGTGGGAGAGCTCGGTGTCGAGGTCGAAGTGACGATGCTCGGTGCCCGGCGGAACCGCGGCGTCCGTCCGCTTCAGGAAGGACTCCAGGGCCCGCGCCGGTGCTTCCAGCAGCGCTTCGCCCTCGGGGGAGCTGAGGGCGATGCAGACGACGCCCTGACCGTGGCTGCGGGACGGCCAGACTCTGACGTCTCCGGTGCCGGTGGGGCGGTGCAGCCCCTCGGCGAGCAGGTCGCGGGCGAACACCCATTCGACCGTCTCTTCGGCTCCGGTGTGGAAGGTGGCGTGCACGGCATACGGATCGGCCGTGTCGTACCGCAAGCCCGCGGGTACAGGCAGTGAGGATTCGCTCGACACAACGAGGCGCAGGTGCAGCTCGCAGCTGACCGTGGTGTTCATAAGCGCCAGGGCCTTTCGCTCAGTGTGCGCTCGGGGATTCGCACGTCGGCGAAATCGACATGCCACCTGCGAGGACGTTGTAAACCCCTCTGAGGGGTTTGTGAGGCTTCTGGTACCTCGTCCGGCCTAGTCCCGAGACGGGCCGATCAGCCATTTCGGTGACGAACGCCGGTCGGGTAAATTGTCGGTATGACTGCGGAGAGTGACGAGTCCGGCGGAGCCGTGGCCAAGGATTCGCGGCTGGGGTCACGGGCCCCCGGCTTCATCAGGAAGTCACGGCTGCTGCACCAGTCCTGGCGGGTCGGCGTCTTCCTCGTCGGCCTCGCCGTCGTCGCGGGCGGAGTCGTCCTGCTCCCGCTGCCCGGCCCCGGCTGGGTGGTGATCTTCGGCGGCATGGCGATCTGGGCCACCGAGTTCGCCTGGGCCCAGCGCGTCCTGCGCTGGACCCGCCGCAAGGTCGCCGACGCCGCCAGGGCCGCCCTGGACCCCCGCGTGCGGCGGCGCAATCTGCTGCTCACCACCGCCGCCGTGCTCGCCCTGGCCGGACTCGCCGGGTGCTACCTGTGGCAGTTCGGCCTCGACACGCCCTGGGCCGACAGCTAGGGCCCGCGCGCCCGTCGCGGGCCCTCGGGAGCCTGGTCCGAGGCCCCTCCCACGTGCGGTAAAGTTGTCCACGCGTCCGGGCGATTAGCTCAGCGGGAGAGCACTTCGTTCACACCGAAGGGGTCACTGGTTCGATCCCAGTATCGCCCACCGGATTCGAGGATCCCGGGGACCGGTTTCCACACCGCTCCCCGGGATCCTTTGCGTTCCCGCGCCGTACGCGGATTCGATCGCGCACACTTGCGGTATGGACTGGAGTCACTACCGATTCCGTAGGACGTGGCAGCTCGACGCGGACCCCGACGCCGTCTACCGGGTGCTGGAACGGCCCGACGACTACCCCGTCTGGTGGCCCCAGATCCGCGAGGTGCGGCAGACCGGCGACACCACCGGCATGCTGCGCTTCCGCTCCCTCCTCCCGTACGACCTCGTCGTCAGCGCCAGATCCGTCCGGCACGACCCGAGTACGCGGGTCCTGGAAGCCGCGATGACCGGCGACCTGGAGGGCTGGTTCCGCTGGACGATCACGCCGGGCGGCCTCCCGGGGACCCGCACCCGGCTGCTCTACGAACAGGAAGTCGTCGTCCGCAAGCCGTTGATGCGGCTGCTCGCCGTCCCCTGCCGCCCGCTCTTCCTCGCCAACCACGCGCTGATGATGCGCGGCGGACGCCACGGGCTGCTCGCGCGGCTCGCCGCCGACGCCGCGCATGTGGTTTGAACGGCGGGCCCGTCGCGCTGTATGGTTCGAGGCGTCCCGGGCGATTAGCTCAGCGGGAGAGCACTTCGTTCACACCGAAGGGGTCACTGGTTCGATCCCAGTATCGCCCACCGAGGCTCACCGGCCTCGAAGTACCGTGACGGCCCGCCGACATCAGTCGGCGGGCCGTTGTGCGTTCCGCGGCGGCCGTCGCGGAACGCCGGCCTGTGAGACCGTCAGGCGGCAGCGCCGGGCGCGGCGAACGCCGAGATGTCGTCGGTGGATTCACCGTCCAGCGCCAATTCGGCGAGGATGCGGCCGATGGCCGGGGTGAACTTGAAGGCGTGGCCCGCGCCGAGGGCGACGATGATGTCGGGGTACCGCGCGAGCGGGCTCAGCACGAATTCCCGGTCGGGCGTGATCGCGTACTGGCAGGTGACGGTCCGCAGCACGTGGCCGCTGGCGGGGATCGTGGCGCCCATGAACGCCGAGAGCTGGTCGAGCAGTTCGGCGGACGGCTCGAAGGTCCGGTTCTCGGGCGTCATCAGGTTGTTCGACACGTCGCGGGCGGCTTTGACGGTGGGTTCGCCGTAGGCGGGGAATCCGTAGAAGCAGTCGGTGTCCTCCCAGATCCACACGGGGAAGCGGTCGGGGTCGAACGCCTCGGCGTCGGCGGGCTTGAAGTACGTGACCTGCTCCTGCATCGTCTCCAGCGGTATCGCGGCGTCCAGCGGGGCGAGCAGCCGGTTCGTCCACGCGTCGGCCGCCAGGACCACCTTCCTCGCCCGCACGGGACCGGCCGCCGTCTCCAGTACGGTGCCCGCGCCGTCCGGCCTCAGCGCTGTCACGGGCGTGCGCGCCCGCAACTCGGCGCCGTGGGCCCGCGCCTGCATCTGGAGCGCGGCCACCGTACGGGAGGCGTTCACGATCCCGGTGTCGGGCGTGTAGACGGTCTCGACGTTCTCGGGGAGGTCGAACTGCGGCCACCGCGCCCGGACCTGGTCCGGGTCCAGCAGCTCGTACGGGACGCCGACCTCGGTCAGGCTGCCGGTGAAGTCACCGGCGCTGTAGGGGCCGTCGGCGGGCAGGAAGATCACCCCGCCGGTCACCGTGACCAGCCGCTCGCCCGCGACCTTCTCGAAGTCCGCCCAGTCCTGGTACGCGGACGTGGCGAGCCGGACGTATCTGGTCGCGCCGTAGGACGTCCTGATGATGCGTGAGGTGTCGTGCGACGCGCCCCGTACGTGTCCGAGGTCGAACTGCTCGAACGCGACGGTGCGGACTCCGCGCTTGGCCAGGTGGTACGCGGCGGCGCTGCCCAGGGCGCCCAGGCCGACGACGGCCACGTCGAAGGTCTCCAGCGGGTTGCTCACGGTGCTTCCTTCCGGATTCGATGAGTTGTCATGACAGGACCTTCGCCAGGAAGGAACGGGTGCGTTCGTGCCGCGGACTGCCCAGCACCCGCTCGGGAGGGCCGCTCTCGACGATCACGCCGTCGTCGAGGAAGGCCACGGTGTGGGCGACCTCACGGGCGAAGCCGATCTCGTGGGTGACCACGATCATGCTCATGCCGTCCGAGGCGAGACCCCGCATCACGTCGAGCACCTCGCCGACCAGCTCCGGGTCGAGCGCCGAGGTGGGCTCGTCGAACAGCATCAGCTTGGGGCGCATGGCGAGCGCCCGTGCGATCGCGACCCGCTGCTGCTGCCCGCCGGACAGCGCCCGCGGGTACGCGTCCGCCTTGTCGGCGAGCCCGACGCGGGTGAGCAGCGCCCGCGCGTGTTCGACGGCCGCCCCGCGCTTCTCCCGGCGGACCCGGAGCGGGGCCTCGATCAGGTTCTCCAGCACCGTCATGTGCGGGAAGAGGTTGAAGTGCTGGAAGACCATCCCGATCTCGCTGCGGCGCTTGGCGGTCTCCGCGTCGCGTAGTTCGTGCAGCCACCCGTTGTGCTCGCGGTAGCCGACCAGGTCGCCGGCGACGCTGATGCTGCCCGCGTCGATCTTCTCCAGATGGTTGACGCAGCGCAGGAACGTGCTCTTGCCCGACCCCGACGGGCCGATGAGACACAGCACCTCGCCCTCCGCGACCGTCAGGTCGATCCCCTGGACGACGCGATTGCCGCCGTAGGACTTGTGCACGCCCACGGCCTCGACCATCGGCCGGGTGGAGACGGCGGTCATGCGCGGCCTCCCTCGGTGCCGGCCGGGCCCGTCGGCGCGGCGGCCCTCGCCCTGCGCGGGACGATCCCGGCCCGCAGCGCCGCCAGCAGCGACGGCTCGGCGGAGTGGGTGTCACCGCGCTTGAAATGCCGTTCGAGGTAGAACTGGCCCGTGCTCAGCACGGTGGTCACCACGAGGTACCAGAGGCTGACGGTGATCAGCAGCGGGATCACCTCGTACGTCCGCGAGTAGATCTCCTGCACCCGGAAGAGGATCTCCGGGATCGCGATGACGCTGACCAGCGACGTCGTCTTGAGCATCGAGATCGTCTGGTTCCCCGTCGGCGGGATGATCACCCGCATGGCCTGGGGGAGCACGACGCGCCGGAAGATCTGGCCCCTGCGCATGCCCAGCGCCTGCGCGGCCTGCGTCTGGCCGGGGTCGACCGACTGGAGCCCGGCCCTGACGATCTCGGACATGTAGGCGCCCTCGTTCAGCCCGAGGCCGAGGATCGCCGCGACATACGGCGTGATCAGCGTGTTCGCCTCACCCGACACCAGCGTCGGGCCGAACGGGACGCCGATCGACAGCACCGGGTAAAGGGCGGCCAGGTTGAACCAGAAGATCAACTGCACCAGCAGCGGCGTGCCGCGGAAGAATCCGGCGTAGGCCAGCGCCGCGGCGGCGACGGACCGGTTCCTGGAATCACGGCAGACCGCGACCAGGACGCCGATGACGATTCCGACGACCATGGCGACGACGGTCAGGACGATCGTCGTGACAAGTCCGTGCACCACCTGCACATCGCGGAAATAGCTGAATACGACGTCCCACTGATAGCGGGGATTCGTGATCAGCGAATTGACGACGAGGGCCGCCAGGGAAATGATGACGAAGGTCGCGATCCACTGACCGTAATGCCGGGTGCGCGCGACCTTGAGCACGCCGCCGTCCGGGCCGCCGGTTCTTTGCGCGAGCGAGGGCATTTCAGCGTTGGCCATCGGTGTGCACCTCTGACTTCGCGATCTCGCCCTGGTTCACTTTCCACTTGGCCAGGATCTTGCCGTACGTGCCGTCGGATATCAGATTGTTCATCGCGGCGGCGACCGCGGGCGCCAGGGCGGAGCCCTTCGGGAGCGCGTAGCCCCATGTGGTCGGCAGGTAGTTCGCGTTCAGCACGTCGAGCCGGCCGTTGGACTGCCCGGCGATGTAGGACAGCGGGCCGTAGTCGGACATGCTGGCGTCCGCGCGGCGGCTGCTGACCGCGAGCGTGGCGTCGGCCTGGGCGGGGAACACCGAGACGGTGATGGCGGGCTTGCCCGCACGCACGCAGTCCCGGTCGAACGTCGGCATGTAGTTCTCGGCGTAGATGCTGCCCTTCATGACGGCGATGGTGTGTCCGCACATCGTGTCGAGGGTCAGCTTCTCGGGGTTGCCCGCGTCCACGATCAGCGAGGTGCCGCCGGAGTACTCGCTGACGAAGTCGACCTGCTTCAGCCGGGCGGGCGTGATGCTGAGCGCCGCGGCGACCATGTCGTAGCGGTTGGTCTGGAGGCCGGGGATCATCGCGTCGAACTTGACGTCGGCGAACCTCACCTTCAGCCCCAGCACGTCGGCGACGGCCCGCAGAAGCTCGGGTTCCGCGCCTGCCAGGGTCTTGCCGTCCTCGGCGAGCAGCAAGAACGGCGGATAGCCGGGCCCGCTCGCCACGTCGATCCCGCCCCTTCCCGCGATGTCCGAAGGAACCAGTCGTGCGACGCTCTTGTCGTACGTCCCCCGGATGAAATCCTCGCCCACGGAATCGGCGGTCGCGGTGGCATGCGAGGTGCAACCGGTGAGGACGCCGACGGTCATGGCGAATCCGGCCACTACTGTCACGGCTGTCGCCGGTCTACCAGTAAGGTGTTTGCTGAACACGTGAGTCGGGCTCCTTGCGGCAGTCGGGAACAACATGCGAGGACCGATACGCCGTTTTCCGTTCTGTGGAAAAGGGAAATCCGGCGGTGCTCAAAACGAGTTGGCTCACTATAAGCACCGCGGAAGTGCTGTCACGCCGCACGATGCGTTTCCGGCAAATCGCGGCACGGCGAATTGACGGTTCTGCGCGAACGCCCGGGCCGGACGGTCGCCGCGGCGGCGCACCACCGGGCGCGCGGGCGGGCCACTGCTACGGTGCGGGGAACGCACGTCGCCCCGGCCACGACGGAAGGCCCACGCGACACGGATCGTCGAGGACCCGGTGATGACGACACATGTGTTGTCGGGACTGAACGCGGTGCAGCAGGTCGGCAATCGTCCCGACCCCACCCTGCCGATGCCGGTCGGGGAGATCGCCGGACGGTTGGGCACGGTGCTGAGCAGCGCTTCCCGGCTCTGTGGTGAACTGGCGGAACTCGAACTGCTGGAGCGCGGGAGCGCGTACGGGACCTACCGCATCGGACGGCGGGCCATCGAGCTCTCCGGCCGCGCGGCGGCCCCGTTCGCCAGGTCCGTCCGGTCGGCGCTGACGCTCGTCGCGACGCTCACCGGCGAGACCGCGTGCCTGGCCGCACCGACGGCGCAGGGCATGCGGGTGGTCGCCTCGGTCGAGTCGGTGTGGCCCCTGCGCGCGCACGCCAAGGTGGGCGAGTCGGTCGACGACGCCCGGCGCGCGATCGTGCGCGCGGCGCGCCTCGAAGACACCGACGGCCCGTCGCGGGCGCTCCGCGCCGAGTCGACCATCGGCATGGGCGTGGAGATCGCCGTGCCGGTCATGAGCCCCGTCGGCGAATGTGTCGCCGTACTGGCGGCCCGGCTGCCGGTCAGCCGCGCCGCCAAGGTCGTACCGCGGGCGCGCCGTGTGCTCGACGAGGCGCGGCGGCTGCTCGAACGCACGGTGGACGACGAACTGGACCGGCCGAACATCGCGGCCGGAGGTCCGCTCGGCCGCGACGGCAGCCCGCTGGGCCTTGAGGCGGCACTGCGGATCGTGTGGCATCTGTCCGCGGGGCGCGACTCGTTGGCCGGTATCGCGACCGGGACGGGGCTGCGGCCCGACCGGGTCCGCCGCCTGCTGGAGTCGTGCGGCCGGGCGGGAGTCGTCCGCAGGAGCAAGGACGGCGCGCGGTTCGAGGCGAGCTGGGCGGTGCACGGCTGGCATCGCGCCGCGACCCTGCCGATGATCCTCGAAAAGGGCCGGCCGCTCGTGGCCGAAGCGGCGGCGACGACCGGGGTGTGCGCGTTCATCACCGTGCTGAACGGGATGCACAGCCTCACGCTCGTCGAAGAACTCCAGAGCGTCGGCGAGGGGTTGAGCATGACGCCGTGGCTCGGGCGCCTCGCCCCCATCATCGGCTCCGACGGCGGACCGACCCTGGCATCGGACTTCGAGGCCGACGAGCTGCGCCGGGTCCTGCCGAACAGGCACCCGCCGGAGCAGGTCGAGAAGTTCCTGCGGCGCTTCGCCCGCGCCGGGCGCGACGGCGTGCTGTCGATGAAGTCCATCGACGAACTGGGGATCATCTCCATCTCCGCGCCGGTACGCGACTCCAGCAACTCGGTCGCCGCCGCGGCCTGCCTGGTCGGCTCGACCGACAGCATCAGGCCGCGGACACGGGAACTGGAGGGCGTCGCACGGCGGTTGGGCGCCCGCGTGTCGCGGCTGATCGGCGCCCCCGAGGACGCGCCCGGCCCGTAGGCAAGCCGTCGCCGGGGACGGCACCCGACCGCGGCCGGGCGGGCCCGACGCGGGGGCGGCCCCTCAGACCGACCGGTGCGTGAGCGTGCCGCCGACCATCGTGGTCAGCACCGGCATGGTCCGCAGCGCGGCGCGGTCGAACGCGCGCGGGTCCCCGCCGATGACCACGAGGTCGGCGACGTCGCCGACGGACACCGGGC
Organism: Streptomyces sp. NPDC024632; assembly: GCF_055559175.1. Classification (NCBI taxonomy): domain Bacteria; kingdom Bacillati; phylum Actinomycetota; class Actinomycetes; order Kitasatosporales; family Streptomycetaceae; genus Streptomyces; species Streptomyces sp. NPDC024632. Next base: position 93,571 of record NZ_JBVHLD010000015.1, on the reverse strand, counting down.
CCCGGCCCGCGCCGGCCGCCGCGAACGCCACCTCCAGCGGGATGCTCTGCTCGGGGTGCCACGCGGGCCGGTCGTCGTCGGTGCGGAAGACCGCGTCGGCGATGGCCAGCCTCGGGTCCAGCGGGCTGACCGGCGCGTCGGAGCCCAGCTCAAGCCGGGCACCGGCGGCGTGCAGGGAGCGGAAGGCGTAGGCCCGGTCAGTGCGGCCCGGCCAGTGCAGGTCGGCCACGTCCCGGTCGGTCACGGCGTGCTGCGGCTGGACCGACGCGACCACGCCGAGCCGGGCGAAGCGCGGCATGTCCCGCTCGCTCACCAGTTGGGCGTGCTCGATCCTGCCGGGGCACCCGACCCGCTCGAACGCGTCGAGCACCGCGGAGTTCGCCCGGTCGCCGATCGCGTGCACCGCGGGTTCGAGACCGGCCGCCCACGCCCTGCCCATCAGCTCGACCAATTCGTCGAGCGGCACCAGCGACAGCCCGCACGCGTCACCGGCCCCGGCCGGGTGCGGATACGGATCGACGCACCACGCCGTCCTCGTGTTGAGCGACCCGTCGCTGACGATCTTGTACGGCCCGACCCGCACCCGCCCGTGGGTCCCCGCGACGACCTGCCCCGTACGGAACCCCGCGGCGATGGCACCGTCCAGCCACGGCGTCCAGACGCCGGCCAGCACCCTGACCGGCACCGCGCCGGGCCGGGACCGGCGGCGCCACGCCTCGACGTTGTCCGCGTAGGCGAGGTCGGTCAGGCCGGTGACGCCCAGCGCGGGCAGCGCGGCGACGGACTCCCCGACCCAGGCGTCGAGTTCCTCGGGCGGCACCATCGCCGCCAGCCGCGCCTTGGTCTCGATCGATGCCGTCTCCCGCAGCACCCCCGTGGGGTGCCCGCGCAGGCCGACCAGGTCGAGCGCGGCGCTGCTCAGCCACGTGGTGTGCAGGTCGATGGTGCTGACGGCCACCGCCGCGTCGCCCACCAGCTCGTCCAGGACCCGCTTGTGCGGAGCCTCCTCCCACAGCGCGGGCACGATGCCCTGACCCCAGACGATCCCGGTACGGTGCGCCGCGCGTATGCCGTCCCGCATCATGACCGCGGCCTCGCGCGGGCTCCCTGCGGCGCCGAGATCGACGGCGCGCAGATTCCGTACCCACTGCTCGATGTGCACATGGCCGTCGACGAAACCGGGGACGAGGGTGGCGTCGGCGAACGCGATCACCTCGGTGTCCGGCTCGGGCGGGACGCCGCCGACGGCGCCGATCGCCGTGACGCGCCCGTCGCGGACCAGGACGTCGCGAGGTGGGCCGCCGAGGCCGACGCGGACGTGGGCGAGCAGGGTTGATGTCATCTGATTCCTCCGTTCCGCCCCGAACGGTAGAAGGCGCGGGCGCCCCCGCCGTTGTCGTCAGGCCACGGGCCCGACCCCGCGACTTGTCGGTCCCGACAAGGGCCTCAGCCGCGTGCGCCCCGGGGGCCGCGCACGGCGTTGCGCAGTTGGAGCCACGTCACGAGCGTGTCGTCGCCCGCGTCCAGGGCGACCCCGAACATCTCGGTCAGCCTGCGGACCCGGTAGCGGGCGGTGTTCTCGTGGACGCCGAGGGCACGGGCGGTCGCGGCGACGCTCCCGGCGGACCCCAGATACGCCAGCAGCGTCCCGGCGTAGTCGGTGCCCTGGTCCGCGTCGTGGCGCAGGACGGCGCGCACGGCGGGCAGCCGCAGCACGTCCTCGTCGATCGGCGCCCCGGACCGCAGACAGGCGAGGACGACCTGAGGGCGCACGTCGTGGAGGGTGGCGACACCGCCGTGGGGCGGGTCGGCGCGCGGGTCGAGCAGCGTGTCCACGACCCGCCGGGCGAGCGGCCGGGACCCGGCGACGGCAGCGAGGCCGTCGACGACGGCGCCGAAGCCGACGACCAGTTCCACCCCGGCGGACCTGCGGGCCGCCGTCACCAGGTCCGTGCCCAGCCTGCGCAGCCGCGCGGCCAGCCGCGCCTGGCCCCGGTCGTCCGAGGGCGGGTCGAGCACGGGCAGCAGCAGGACGACGTCGCCCGCCTCCAGCACGGCCGCCGACTCCGGGTGCCAGTGCTCACCGTGCAGCGTGATCAGGTCGCGGACGCGGGCGGCGTCGGCGGCCCGCAGCTCACTGGCGACCGGTCGTACCGTCGCGAGGACGAACGAGGCACGCGCGGGCAGCGCCAGCGCTGCGGCGGCGCTCGCCGCGTCCAGCGAGGAGGCCAGCAGACCGCGGAGCGCGTCGCCGCGCCGCTCCCGCTCGGGGCTGACCGCCTCCCGCGACCGCAGCAGGTGCAAGGCGACGCTGCGGGCGGCGTCCAGCAGCGCGCGTTCCGCGTCGTCCACCAGCTTCGGCCGGTCCGCCAGGACGAAGATCACGCCGAGCACCTGGTGCCCCGCCCGTACGGCGACGGCCATCCGGTCGGCGTACTCCGGACCCGAACTGGCGAACCGCACCGGGCCCTGCGCGGCGATCACGGCCTGGTACTTCGCCGCGTCGCCAGGCCGTTCCGGTGTCCGGCGGCCGAGGATCGCCAACCGCCGGATCTCGTCGATCTCCTGGTCCGGCAGGTTGGAGTACGCCAGGATCCGGCCGTCGACCTCCTCGATCGTGACCGGCCCGCCCAGCGACGCCGCGATCGCGTTGGCCAGGCCGAACAGGTCGCCGATGCCGCCCGCCTCCCCGGGGACGGCGGCCCGAGCGGCACCGGCCGCGGTGACGAACGCGTCCAGGCGCCGCCAGGCCATCTCGTCGGGCGTGCACAGCAGGGCGATGTCCGCCTCGCGGGCGGCCTCGACGGCCCGGCCCAGGTCCCGGCCCCACGCCTTCACCACGACCGCGCTCGCGCCCGCGGCGGCGGCCTGCCGTATCCGGTCGGTCACCTCGGCGGGATCGGACCTGCCCCCGGTGAGCAGTACGACAGCCCCCGCCACGTCGTGGATCGGCTCGTCGGGACCGTGGACCACGGGCTCGCCCGCGGGCCGGGCCAACCGCGCCCGGTCACCGCCGACGAGCCGCAGCGTGTGCGGTCCCAGGCTCTCCAGCAGGTCGCGCAGCGTGCCCACGGCCGCCGAGGACGCGGCGGCGGGGGTCACCGACCGCGCGACGCCCTCGCCAGTGTCCATCACCCCAGGCTATCGGCCCCCTTTGTGGCTGAGCACAAGTCGGCGCCGCCGAGTGCGTGGGCAACTCCAGAGCGGCGCCAGGGCCGTCCTGGAGACGATGCCACCGCGCCCCCGGCGCACAAGTGGCCCGGTCCCGGGGCCGAGACCGACGTCTTCGAGGAGACCGCGTGCCGACAGGAGATCGCGTGCCGACAGAAGACCGCGTGCCGACAGGAGATTCCGTGCCGACGCGATACGCGGCCCCGCGCGGCGGTCCGCTGGCGGGCACCGTCGTGATCGACTGCACGTCGGTGGTGATGGGGCCGTACGCGACCTCGCTGCTGGCCGACCTCGGCGCCGAGGTCGTCAAGGTCGAGCCGCCGGGCGGCGACATCGGACGCCGGATCGGGCCGGCTGCGGGCGACGGTCTCTCGGCCCTGTCGCTCCGGCTGCTCCGCAACAAGACCTCCGTGGTGCTCGACCTGGCGACGGGGGAGGACCGACGCCGCTTCACCGACCTGGTGGCCGGGGCCGACGCGGTGGTGACCAACATCCTGCCGAGCGCCCGCGAACGGCTCGGCCTCGACTACGACGCGCTCGCGCGGGTCCGTCCCGACATCGTGCTCTGCACCGGACAGGCGTACAGCTCCCGCTCCGGCCTGCGCGACGTCTCCGGCTACGACGACACGGTCCAGGCGCTGTCCGGCATGGCCGACAGCTACCGCCTGCGCGGCGGCGAACCGGCGTACTCGCCGTCGATCACGGCCGACAAGACCTGCGGCCTCCTGATGGCGCTCGCGACGGTCTCGGCCCTGTACAGCCGCCTGCGCGACGGCCACGGCCAGTGGGTGGACGTGCCGATGGTCGACAACATGGCCGCGTTCAACCTCGTCGAGCACCTCGCGGGCCACACCTTCGACCCGCCGCGCGGCGACATCGGGTGGGCGCGGTCGCTGGCACCCGCCCGGCGCCCGCATCCGGCCCGCGACGGCTGGGTCTGCGTCATGCCGTACACCGACGCCGACTGGCGGCGCTTCCTCGTGCTCGCCGGGCGCGACGACCTGCTGGACGACCCCCGGTTCGCCACCGCGGGACAGCGCGGCGGCCGGTCGGACGAGGTCCAGGCGGTCATCGCGGACTACGTGTCCGGCCGGACCGTCGCGCGGATCGTGTCGGCGTGCCGGACCGCGAGGATCGCCTGCGCGCCCGTACGCACCCTGGAGTCCCTGGCCGACGACGACTATCTGCGCGAGCGGCGCACCGTGGAGACCCTGGAGCATCCGGCGGTCGGCCGCTACCGGAACGTGCGGCTGCCGCTGGACTTCAGCCGGACACCGCTCGGTGACGACGCCCCGGCACCGCCGCTCGGCGGCCGTCCCCAGGGTCGTCCTCAGGACCGGCCCCAGGGATGAGGACCGCGATGCGGCCGGTCGTCGGGGCTCACGGCACCTCGCGCCGCCACCCCCGCGGGTTATCGCTTCGCGGGCAGCCCTCGCGGCTCGGTACGATTCAGCGGTGCGGCGCCCGCCGCCGCCGAGTCACCACAGCCAGCAGGACCTGAGTCAGGAGCAGACCGGTGTCAGATGTCCGTGTGATCATCAAACGCGATTCCGTTGAGCTGGAAGAGCGGACGGTCACGACGGGCACGACCGCGGCCGAACTGTTCCCCGGCGAGCGGTCCGTGATCGCCGCCCGCGTCGGCGGCGAGCTGAAGGACCTCGCGTACGCCCTCGCCGACGGCGACGAGGTCGAGCCGGTGGACATCACCAGCCAGGACGGCCTCAACATCCTGCGGCACTCCACCGCGCACGTGATGGCGCAGGCCGTGCAGGAGCTGCACCCCGAGGCCAAGCTCGGCATCGGCCCGCCGGTCAAGGACGGCTTCTACTACGACTTCGACGTCGAGAAGCCGTTCACCCCCGACGACCTCAAGGCCGTCGAGAAGAAGATGCAGGAGATCCAGAAGCGCGGCCAGCGCTTCTCGCGCCGGGTCGTGACCGACGAGGCCGCCCGCGAGGAGCTGGCCGACGAGCCGTACAAGCTGGAGCTGATCGGCCTCAAGGGCGGCGCCGCGTCCTCAGACGACGGCGCGGACGTCGAGGTCGGCGCCGGCGAGCTGACCATCTACGACAACCTGGACGCGAAGACCGGCGAGCTGTGCTGGAAGGACCTCTGCCGGGGCCCGCACCTGCCCAGCACCCGCAACATCCCGGCGTTCAAGCTGATGCGCAACGCGGCGGCGTACTGGCGCGGCAGCGAGAAGAACCCGATGCTCCAGCGGATCTACGGCACCGCCTGGCCCACCAAGGAAGAGCTGAAGGCGCATCTGGACTTCCTGGAGGAGGCCGCCAAGCGCGACCACCGCAAGCTGGGCAATGAGCTGGACCTCTTCTCCATCCCCGAGCAGATCGGCTCGGGCCTCGCGGTCTTCCACCCCAAGGGCGGCATCATCCGCCGCACCATGGAGGACTACTCGCGCAGGCGGCACGAGGAGGAGGGGTACGAGTTCGTCTACACCCCGCACGCCACCAAGGGCACCCTGTTCGAGACCTCGGGCCACCTGGACTGGTACGCCGACGGCATGTACCCGCCCATGCAGCTCGACGAGGGCACGGACTACTACCTCAAGCCCATGAACTGCCCGATGCACAATCTGATCTTCGACGCCCGCGGCCGGTCCTACCGCGAACTGCCGCTGCGGCTCTTCGAGTTCGGCACCGTGTACCGCTACGAGAAGTCCGGCGTCGTGCACGGTCTGACCCGGGCCCGCGGCTTCACCCAGGACGACGCGCACATCTACTGCACCAAGGAGCAGATGGCCGACGAGCTGGACACCACGCTCACCTTCGTGCTGAATCTGCTGCGCGACTACGGACTGACCGACTTCTACCTGGAGCTGTCCACCAAGGACCCGGAGAAGTTCGTCGGCTCCGACGAGGTCTGGGAGGAGGCCACCGAGACGCTGCGCAAGGTGGCCGAGAAGCAGGGGCTGCCGCTGGTCCCCGACCCGGGCGGCGCCGCCTTCTACGGGCCGAAGATCTCCGTGCAGTGCAAGGACGCCATCGGCCGCACCTGGCAGATGTCGACCGTGCAGCTCGACTTCAACCTGCCCGAGCGGTTCAACCTGGAGTACACCGGCCCCGACGGGACCAAGCACCGCCCGGTGATGATCCACCGCGCGCTGTTCGGCTCGATCGAGCGGTTCTTCGCCGTGCTGCTCGAGCACTACGCGGGCGCCTTCCCGGCCTGGCTCGCCCCGGTGCAGGCGGTCGGCATCCCGATCGGCGACGCGCACGTGCCGTACCTCCAGGAGTTCGCGGCGGAGGCCAGGCGCAAGGGCCTGCGGGTCGACGTGGACGCGTCCTCCGACCGCATGCAGAAGAAGATCCGCAACCAGCAGAAGCTGAAGGTGCCCTACATGGTCATCGTCGGCGACGAGGACATGTCCGGCGGCACGGTCTCCTTCCGCTACCGCGACGGCTCGCAGAAGAACGGCATTCCGCGCGACGAGGCCATCGCCGAGATGGTGGACGCCGTGGAGCGCCGCATCCAGGTCTGACGGCGCCGACGTCCGCCGCCCGTGAGATCCGGGACTTCCCCCGCAGCACGCGTGCTCCGGGGGAAGTCCTATGCTGAACGGCATGACGAGTGAGCCGGAACAGCAGATCGGAGCGGGGGTGCCGGACGCGTTCCAGCGCCTGTGGACCCCGCACCGGATGGCGTACATCCAGGGCGAGAACAAGCCCACCGGCCCCGGTGCCGGTGACGGATGTCCGTTCTGCGCGGTCCCGGCCGAGTCCGACGAGGACGGCCTCGTCATCGCGCGCGGCGAGCACGTGTACGCGGTGCTCAACCTGTACCCGTACAACAGCGGGCACCTCATGGTGGTGCCCTACCGGCACGTCGCCGACTACACCGAGCTGGACGGCGCCGAGACGGCGGAACTGGCCGTGCTGACCAAGCAGGCGATGACCGCCCTGCGGTCCGCGTCCGGCGCGCAGGGCTTCAACATCGGGATGAACCAGGGCGATGTGGCGGGCGCCGGGATCGCCGCGCACCTGCACCAGCACGTGGTGCCGCGCTGGGGCGGCGACGTCAACTTCATGCCGGTCGTCGGACACACGAAGGTGCTGCCGCAGCTCCTCGCCGACACCCGCAAGATGCTCGCGGACGTCTGGCCCTCCTGACGGACGTCCCGTCGCCCTGAAACGTCCCGTCGCCCTGAACCCCGCATGAGCGGGAGCCGGAGCCGGAGCCCGGACAGGTCCTAGGCGTCGTACGCGTCGGCCTTCCTGGGCTCCACGCTCTGCGACAGACCGCTCAGCATCATCGAGCGGCTGGTGAAGTGCGAGGTGTCCACGCCGTTCTCGCTCATCACCTGGATCGCGGCGGCGTGCACCGCCCGCAGCACCGGAGTGGCCGCGCGCAGCGCGTCGTCGGCCATGAAGCGGTGCTTCCACGGCTTGTCGGCCCACGTGTGCCGCAGCCCGAACGGCTCGGGCAGCTTCAGCGTGCCGCCGAGGTAGTCCAACACGGCGGGGAAGCGGGTCAGCGGCGCGCGGGCGGCCAGCCGTACCACCTCGTCCGACTCGATCAGCGGGAGCTGTACGGTCCTGGTCTCCCAGAACTTCACCGGCTTGGTGATCGTCTTCTCCTTCGCGGGCGGCCCGGAGGTGAAGATCCCGTGGATCGGGCCGAGCGCGTGCCCGGTGACCTCGATCCGCAGGGTGTGCGCCAGCACCGTCACCGTCGTCATCAGCGTGATGACGAGATTGCCGTCCCAGAGGGTGAACTGGATGCCCAGATAGTGCCGGTTGCCCTTGCCGAACTGCTGCGTGTTGCAGATCCGCTGGATCTCGAAGTCCTTGACCGAGAACGAGTCGACCTCAGGCCCGGTGGGCCGGGAGATCTTGCCCGCACCCTCGCCGACCGGCACCACGACCCAGTGCTTTATCGACGGCTTGGGGAAGCCGCCGGTGTGCAGCGGGCCGCGCTCGATCATCCGTAGCTGGTCGTGGATGGCGCGGATGACGTCCCAGCTCCGGAACGGGTGGATCTCGGCCAGCCCCTCGCGCGGGATCAGCTCCTCGGCCATCTGCCAGTTCGCCCACCGGCTGCCCATGCCGAGTATGCCCTTGGGCCCCGCGTAGAAGACCACATTGCTGTTCTGCTCCGCGGACAGCTTGGCCAGGCTCTGCCGCAGCAGCTCCGCGCGGGTCTGGTTGGGGTTGCGCGGCACCGCCTCGGGAATCTTCGCGCCGACCGCGGTGCCCGCGACCAGGCCCGCCCAGCGGCTGCGCAGATCCTTCGCGGTGGCCTCGCAGATCCGCTTCGCCCAGAACCAGCCGATGATCGGCGCGATCATCAGGACGCGGAAATACTGCTGCCAGAAACCGCTGAACGGCGGCCGTACCGCGAGCAGCACGGTGAAGGCGGCGGCCACGGCCAGCACGACGGCCCCGAAGGCCCCCGACTTGTTGCCCCGCGCCTTCAGCGACCCGAGCGACTTGCGCAACTGGAAGGCGCCGAGCCAGAGCAGCACGCCGGGCAGGAACAGCACCCCGCACACGCCCATCACCACGGTCAGCCGGTTGTCGCGCTCCTGCCGAATCCGGTTGGCGGCCAGCGCGTGCTCCACCACGGTCTGCGGCACCACACCGAAGGACTGCACCAGTTCACTGCGCGCCGCGCCCAGCATCCTGACCTGGATGGCGCGGGAGAACGCCTCGCCCAGATTCGGCGCGAACAGCGACAGCCGCGGCGCCTTGACGCTCGCCTCGCTGTTGGCGTCGACCAGCGTCGTTACCGGAGTGTCGCGGTACGCGGCGGACGCCAGCGCCTGGGTCGCACCGGTCTCACCGTCGCTGCCGGTCAGCGGAATCTGCGCACCTGGGCTGAAATCGAACCCGATACCGTCCGTCACCACAGGCCCCCAGTCGCCAGTCCCGTACATCCACCGGTTCACCGGTCCATACGGCTCCGACCGGCCCATTCCCCGCACGGGTGAACGTCACACGTTCGGAGCAGTCTCCAGATTAGCGGCGCGACGGCCCGCGGCGTGGCCGCGAGCCGCCGATTGGCCAGCGGACATGTCCACTTGGCGACTTAGCGGCGCTGTTCCGGCGTCCGCCGGCGCTGATTCTCCGTCGCGCGCACGTCATCTGCCGTGCGCGGTCGCCTCGTCCTTCTCCTCCTGCCGACGCAGTCTCGTGGCCAGTTGGGCGGGCATCGGCTCGTGCCGCGCGTAGTGCCGGCTGAACCGGCCGGTGCCGTGCGACAGCGACCGCAGATCGACGGCGTAGCGGCCGATCTCGATCTCCGGGACCTCGGCGCGCACCACCGACCGACCGTCTGCGGCCGGTTCGGTGCCCAGCACCCGGCCGCGCCGCCCCGACAGATCGCTCATCACCGAACCGACGTACGCGTCCGGCACCAGCACGCCGACCTCGCAGACCGGTTCCAGCAGATGGATGGGCGCGCCCGCGGCGGCCTCGCGCAGGGCGAGCGCGCCCGCGGTCTGGAAGGCGGCGTCGGAGGAGTCCACCGAGTGCGCCTTGCCGTCGGTGAGGGTGACCCGGATGTCGACCACCGAGAAGCCGAGCGCGACCCCGCGGGCGGCCTGGGTGCGGACGCCCTTCTCCACCGACGGGATGAACTGCCGCGGCACCGCCCCGCCGATCACCTTGTCCACGAACTCGATGCCGGAGCCGACCGGCAGCGGCTCCACCTGGATGTCGCAGATCGCGAACTGCCCGTGCCCGCCGGACTGTTTGACGTGCCGCCCGCGGGCCGTCACCGGCTCGCCGAAGGTCTCCCGCAGCGACACCTTGTGCGGCACCGCGTCGACCTGCACCCCGTACCGGTTGCGCAGCCGCTCCAGGGCGACGTCGGCGTGCGCCTCGCCCAGGCACCACAGGACGACCTGCCGGGTGTCCGGATTCTGTTCGAGACGCATCGTCGGGTCCTCGGCGACCAGCCGCGCCAGGCCCTGGGAGAGCTTGTCCTCGTCGGCCTTGCTGTGCGCCTCGATGGCGATCGGCAGCAGCGGGTCCGGCATCACCCACGGCTCCATCAGCAGCGGCCCGTCCTTGGCCGAGAGCGTGTCGCCGGTCTCGGCGCGGGTCAGCTTGGCCACGCACACCAAATCGCCCGCGCCCGCCGAGGGCACCGGCCGCTGGTGCTTGCCGAAGGGCGACGACAGCGCCCCGACCCGCTCGTCCACGTCGTGGTCCTCGTGCCCGCGGTCCTCCATGCCGTGGCCCGACACGTGCACCGTCTCGTCCGGCCGCAGGGTGCCGGAGAAGACCCGCACCAGACTGATCCGGCCCACGTACGGGTCCGAGGACGTCTTGACCACCTCGGCGGCCAGCGGCCCCTCCGGGTCGCAGACCAGCGCGGGGCGCCCGCCGCCGTCCGGCGTCGTGACCGGCGGCGCCTCCCGCTCCAGCGGGGTCGGGAAACCGCCGGTGATCAGCTCCAGCAGTTCCACGGTGCCCAGGCCCTGCCGGGCGCCGTCCGCGGCGGGCGCGGCGGCCAGCACCGGGTGGAAGGAGCCGCGCGCCACCGCCCGCTCCAGGTCGTCGACGAGCGTCTTGACGTCCAGTTGCTCGCCGCCGAGGTAGCGGTCCATCAAGGTCTCGTCCTCGCTCTCGGCGATGATCCCCTCGATGAGCCGGTTGCGCGCCTGCTCCACCAGCGGCGCCAGCGCCGCGTCCGGCTCTGCCTCGGCCCGCTCGCCGGACGCGTAGTCGTACACCCGCTGCGAGAGCAGCCCCGCCAGGCCCGTCACCGGGGCATGGCCGTCGGGGCCCGCGGGCCCGTGCACCGGCAGATACAGCGGCAGCACCGAATCGGGGGAGTCGCCGCCCAGCTCCGCCGCGCACTGCGCCGCCATCTCCTCGAAACCGGCCCGCACCGACTCCAGGTGCGTCACCACGACCGCCCGCGGCATCCCGACGGCCGCGCACTCCTCCCACACCATCCGGGTCGCGCCGCCGATGCCCTCGCCGTCCTGCGCGGCCGACACGACGAACAGGGCCGCGTCCGCGGCGCGCAGACCGGCCCTCAACTCCCCGACGAAATCGGCGTAGCCGGGGGTGTCCAGCAAATTGACCTTGATCCCGCCCCACTCCACGGGGACGAGCGAGAGCTGTACGGAGCGCTGCTGCCGCTGCTCGATCTCGTCGTGGTCGGACACCGAGCCGCCGTCCTCGACCCGGCCCGCCCGGTTCACCGCGCCGGTGGTCAGCGCCAGCGCCTCCACCAATGTCGTCTTGCCTGATCCGCAATGGCCGACCAGCACCACATTGCGCACGTTCTCGGGGCGGTCGGCCGCCGGTGCCCTTCCGGCGGCTCCTGGCTGTGCGTCTCTCCTGTCCGCTGCACCACCCACGCGTTCTCGCCTCCCGGTCCTCACTGCACGGACCGCGCCCTCGGTGGGGGGCGCGTCACAGGGGCGCCACGGGAGACCGCTCCACGCACAGGCGGCCTCGACGACGCCCGCGGTCTTTCGACCTTCCCACGGCCGTCCGGGTGCGTCCATACGTCGTACGCCGGGCCGCCGCCCCCGCCGCTCCGGCACGGCCTGGGACATCCGGTGCGCGCGGGCTGGCTACGATGGGCCATCCGGCTGCCGCTCCGGCCGCCGTGACACCATCCTCCGACCTGTCGGGAAGGCCATGCTGAACAAGTACGCGCGTGCGTTCTTCACGCGTGTTCTCACGCCGTTCGCCGCATTTCTGCTCCGCAAGGGGGTCAGCCCCGACGCGGTGACCCTGCTCGGCACCGCGGGTGTCATGGCGGGCGCACTGGCCTTCTATCCCAGGGGCGAGTTCTTCTGGGGCACCGTGGTGATCACGCTCTTCGTCTTCTCCGACCTGGTGGACGGCAACATGGCCCGCCAGGCCGGGGTCTCCAGCCGCTGGGGCGCCTTCCTCGACTCGACCCTCGACCGGGTCGCCGACGCGGGCATCTTCGGCGGACTCGCCATGTGGTACGCGGGCCGCGGCGACGACCTCGTGCTGTGCGCGGTGACGATCTTCTGCCTGGCCAGCGGCCAGGTGGTGTCCTACACCAAGGCGCGCGGCGAGGCGATCGGCCTGCCGGTGAACGTCAACGGGCTGGTCGAGCGCGCCGAGCGCCTGGTGATCACGCTGACCCTGTGCGGCTTCGCCGGCCTGCACAAGTTCGGCGTCCCCGGCATCCAGTACCTGCTGCCGATCGCCCTGTGGGCGGTCGCCGCGGGCAGCCTGGTCACCCTCGTCCAGCGGGTCGTCACCGTACGCCGCGAGTCCGCGGAGGCCGACGCCGCAGCCGCCGCCACCTCGGGGCAGGGGAGCAGCGCGTGAGCGAGGACGCCTCCCGGGCCGCGCGGCTCAGGGGGAGCCTCGCCGACGGGCTCTACGGGCTCGGCTGGAGCGCGGTCAAGACGCTGCCGGAACCGGCCGCCCGAGCGCTCGGCCGCGCCATCGCGGACGTCACGTGGCGGCAGCGCGGCAAGGGCGTCCGACGCCTCGAGGCCAACCTGGTCCGGGTCGTGCCGGACGCCGACGAGGCACGGCTGCGCGCGCTGTCGCGCTCGGTCATGCGGTCCTACCTGCGCTACTGGATGGAGTCCTTCCGGCTCCCGGCCTGGAGCAAGGACCGCATCCGCGGCGGCTTCGACCCCGCGGACGTCCACTACCTGACCGACGGCCTCGCCGCCGGACGCGGCGTCATCCTGGCGCTGCCGCACATGGCCAACTACGACCTGGCCGGCGCCTGGGTGACCACCGCGCTCGACACCCCCTTCACCACCGTCGCCGAGCGCCTGAAGCCCGAGACGCTGTACGACCGCTTCGTCGCCTACCGCGAGAGCCTGGGCATGGAGGTGCTGCCGCACACCGGCGGCGCCGCCTTCGGCACCCTGGCCCGGCGGCTGCGGTCCGGCGGCCTGGTCTGCCTGGTCGCCGACCGCGACCTGTCGGCCAGCGGCGTCGAGGTCGACTTCTTCGGCGAGCGCACCCGGCTGCCCGCGGGCCCGGCCATGCTCGCCCAGCAGACCGGAGCGCTGCTGCTCCCCGTCACCCTCTGGTATGACGAGTCGCCCGTCATGCGCGGCCGCGTCCACCCGCCGGTCGAGGTCCCCGCGACCGGCGACCGTACGTCCAAGACGGCCGCGATGACGCAGCGACTGGCCGACGCGTACGCCTCCGGCATCGCCGAGCACCCCGAGGACTGGCACATGCTGCAACGCCTGTGGCTGTCCGACCTCGAACCCCGCCCCGAACCCCCGGCGGGCGGCGCCGACACGGCGGGGGAGAGCGCGGGAGCAACGGCGGAGGGCACGTCCGGCGTCTCCCCGCGGGGCGGCCCGGGCACCGCCGCGGCCGAAGGCGCCGGTAGGGCCGACGGCACGGACGGCGCCCACAGCACGGCCGGCACGGCCGGCACGGACGGCCCGTCGGGCGCGGGCGGTACGGCCGGCGGCCCACCTGACCACTCCGGAACGGAGAAAACGTGAGGATCGGGATCGTCTGCCCGTACTCCTGGGACGTCCCCGGCGGCGTCCAGTTCCACATCCGCGACCTCGCCGAGCACCTGATCGGCCTCGGCCACGAGGTCTCCGTGCTCGCCCCCGCCGACGACGAGACACCGCTGCCGCCGTACGTGGTGTCGGCGGGCCGCGCCGTGCCGGTCCCGTACAACGGCTCGGTCGCCCGGCTCAACTTCGGCTTCCTGTCCGCCGCCCGGGTCCGCCGCTGGCTGCACGACGGCAACTTCGACGTCATCCACATCCACGAACCCGCCTCGCCCTCGCTCGGCCTGCTGGCCTGCTGGGCGGCGCAGGGCCCGATCGTGGCCACCTTCCACACCTCCAACCCGCGGTCGCGCGCGATGATCGCCGCGTACCCGATCCTGCAACCCGCGCTGGAGAAGATCAGGGCCCGGATCGCGGTCAGCGAGTACGCCCGCCGCACCCTGGTCGAGCACCTGGGCGGCGACGCGGTCGTCATCCCCAACGGCGTCGACGTGGACTTCTTCGCGCGGGCCGAGCCCAAGAAGGAGTGGCAGGGCGGCACGATCGGCTTCATCGGGCGGATCGACGAGCCGCGCAAGGGCCTGCCCGTGCTGATCCGGGCACTGCCGAAGATCCTCGCCGAGCGGCCCGGCACCCGGCTGCTGGTCGCGGGCCGCGGCGACGAGGAGGAGGCCGTCGAGTCGCTGCCCGAGGCGATGCGCGACCGGGTCGAATTCCTCGGCATGGTCAGCGACGAGGACAAGGCGCGGCTGCTGCGCAGCGTCGACGTCTACGTGGCGCCCAACACCGGCGGCGAGTCGTTCGGGATCATCCTGGTCGAGGCGATGTCGGCGGGCGCCGCCGTGCTCGCCAGCGACCTCGACGCCTTCGCGCAGGTCCTCGACCAGGGCGCGGCGGGCGAACTCTTCGCCAACGAGGACGCCGACGCGCTCGCCGCCGCCGCCCTGCGGCTGCTCGGCGACCCCGCCCGCCGTACCGAACTGCGCACCCGCGGCAGCGCCCATGTGCGGCGATTCGACTGGTCGGTGGTCGGCGGTGACATCCTGTCCGTCTACGAGACCGTCACCGACGGCGCCGCGCATGTCGCCGCGGACGAACGCACCAGCCTTCGGGCGAGATTCGGCCTGGCAAGGGACTGACAGTGACCACCATCATCTGGGTCGCGGTCGCGATCGTCGCGATCGGCCTCTACCTGAGCTGGACGGCCGGGCGCCTCGACCGCCTGCACGCCCGGATCGACGCGGCGCGCGCCGCCCTGGACGCGCAACTGCTGCGCCGCGCCTCGGTCGCCCAGGAACTGGCCACGGCCGGTGTGCTTGACCCGGCCGCGTCGATCGTGCTGTACGAGTCCGCGCACGCCGCCCGGCAGGCCGAGCCGGAGCAGCGGGAGGTCGCCGAGAGCGAGCTGAGCCAGGCGCTGCGCGCGGTCTTCTCCGAGCCGGGCGCGGTCGCCGAGATCGGGGAGGCGCCGGGCGGCACCGAGGCGATCAAGGAGCTGACCCAGTCGGTACGGCGGGTGCCGATGGCCCGGCGCTTCCACAACGACGCGGTACGCGCCGCGCGGGCGGTCCGCAGACACCGCGTGGTGCGCTGGTTCCGGCTCGCGGGCCACGCCCCCTTCCCGCTGGCCTTCGAGATGGACGACGAGCCGCCGGTGCCGCTCACGGCGGACGGCGCCGGGTCGCACTGAACGCCCCGGCACCACGGAGCGCACCGGCACCCGCCGGACACACCGATCCGCGCGGGCCACACGGCCACCCGCCGGTCCGCGGGGAGCCACCGCGGCGGAATTGGCCCTTTCCCGCCCCCGGCGACCGGCCGGACCATGGAGAAAAGCCACCGATTTCGTCAGCGAGTGAGGTCACCGTGTCCACCAGCCCCTCCGCCACCACCCCCGAGACCGGCACCGCACGCGTCAAGCGCGGTATGGCCGAGCAGCTCAAGGGCGGCGTGATCATGGATGTCGTCACCCCGGAGCAGGCGAAGATCGCCGAGGACGCGGGCGCCGTCGCCGTCATGGCACTGGAGCGGGTTCCGGCCGACATCCGCGCGCAGGGCGGCGTGGCCCGGATGTCCGACCCGGACATGATCGAGGGCATCATCAACGCGGTGTCCATCCCCGTGATGGCCAAGTCCCGGATCGGCCACTTCGTCGAGGCCCAGGTCCTCCAGGCGCTCGGCGTCGACTACATCGACGAGTCCGAGGTGCTGACCCCCGCCGACGAGGTCAACCACTCCGACAAGTGGGCCTACACCACCCCCTTCGTCTGCGGCGCCACCAACCTCGGCGAGGCCCTGCGCCGGATCGCCGAGGGCGCGGCCATGATCCGCTCCAAGGGCGAGGCCGGCACCGGCAACGTGGTCGAGGCCGTCCGCCACCTGCGCCAGATCAAGGGCGAGATCTCCCGCCTCAAGGGCCTGGACAACAACGAGCTGTACGCCGCCGCCAAGGACCTGCGCGCCCCGTACGAGCTGGTCAAGGAGGTGTCGGTGCTGGGCAAGCTGCCCGTCGTGCTGTTCTCCGCGGGCGGTGTGGCCACCCCGGCCGACGCCGCGCTGATGCGCCAGCTCGGCGCCGAGGGCGTCTTCGTCGGCTCCGGCATCTTCAAGTCCGGCGACCCGGCCAAGCGCGCCGCCGCGATCGTCCGCGCCACCACCTTCTTCGACGACCCGAAGGTCATCGCGGACGCCTCCCGCAACCTCGGCGAGGCCATGGTCGGCATCAACATCGACACCCTCCCGGAGTCCGAGCACTACGCCAACCGCGGCTGGTAAGGCGACGATGACCAGCTCTCCCACGATCGGCGTCCTGGCACTCCAGGGCGACGTCCGGGAGCATCTGACGGCACTGGCCGCGGCGGACGCCGCGGCGGGTCCCGTCCGGCGCCCGGAGGAACTGGCCGGAATCGACGGCCTGGTGATACCCGGCGGCGAGTCCACCACCATCTCCAAGCTCGCCGTGCTCTTCGGCCTGATGGAACCGCTGCGCGAGGCGATCCGCGGCGGCCTGCCGGTCTACGGCACCTGCGCGGGACTGATCATGCTCGCCGACAAGATCCTCGACCCCAGGTCCGGCCAGGAGACCTTCGGCGGCATCGACATGATCGTCCGCCGCAACGCCTTCGGCAGGCAGAACGAGTCCTTCGAAGCGGTCGTCGACGTCACGGGCGTCGAGGGCGGCCCGGTCGAGGGCGTCTTCATCCGCGCGCCGTGGGTCGAGTCGGTGGGTGCGGACGTGGAGGTGCTCGCCGAGTACGGTGGCCACATCGTCGCCGTCCGTCAGCGCAATGTGCTCGCCACGTCGTTCCATCCCGAACTGACCGGCGACCACCGGGTCCATGAATTCTTCGTGGACACTGTGCGCGCGGCGGGCTGACCGGATCCCGGTAGGATCGACGGCGCGACGAAAGACAGCATTTGGTGACGCGAAGGAGACAGTCGGATGTCCGGCCACTCTAAATGGGCTACGACCAAGCACAAGAAGGCCGTGATCGATGCCAAGCGCGGCAAGCTCTTCGCGAAGCTGATCAAGAACATCGAGGTCGCGGCGCGGACCGGTGGCGCCGACCCGGACGGCAACCCGACGCTGTTCGACGCCATCCAGAAGGCGAAGAAGAGCTCGGTACCGAACAAGAACATCGACAGCGCGGTCAAGCGCGGCGCCGGTCTCGAAGCCGGTGGCGCCGACTACCAGACGATCATGTACGAGGGCTACGGTCCCAACGGTGTCGCGGTGCTCATCGAGTGCCTGACCGACAACCGCAACCGCGCCGCGTCCGACGTGCGGGTGGCCATGACCCGCAACGGCGGCTCGATGGCCGATCCGGGCTCGGTGTCGTACCTGTTCAACCGCAAGGGCGTGGTGATCGTCCCCAAGGCTGAGCTGGGCGAGGACGACGTGCTGGACGCGGTGCTCGACGCGGGCGCCGAGGAGGTCAACGACCTCGGTGAGTCCTTCGAGGTGATCAGCGAGGCCACCGACCTGGTGCCGGTCCGCAAGGCGCTCCAGGAGGCCGGGATCGACTACGACTCGGCCGACGCCAACTTCCTGCCCACCATGCAGGTGGAGCTGGACGAGGACGGCGCGCGCAAGATCTTCAAGCTCATCGACGCGCTGGAGGACAGCGACGACGTGCAGAACGTCTTCGCCAACTTCGACGTCTCCGACGAGGTCATGGAGAAGGTCGACGCCTGAGCCGCGCTCAGGCGGTGACGCCGGGGCCGCGCGCGAGCGGACCCTGACGGACGGTCAGCCGGAGGGGCCGACGGGACACACCCCGTCGCCCCCTCCGCTGTTTGTCGGCCCCAACCGATAACCTGCACGAACAGGTTGGCGAAGACGGCGGCTGACGGGCGCGGAAGGGGGCGGCATGCGAGTGCTCGGCGTGGACCCGGGTCTGACCCGGTGCGGCATCGGAGTGGTGGACGGCGTTCCCGGACGCCCGCTGACGATGGTCGGCGTCGGCGTCGTACGCACCCCGGCCGACGCGGAGATCGGCGACCGGCTCGTCCTGATCGAACGCGGCATCGAGGAGTGGCTCGACGAACACCGCCCGGAGGCGGTCGCCGTGGAGCGGGTCTTCAGCCAGCACAATGTGCGCACCGTGATGGGCACCGCCCAGGCGAGCGCGGTCGCCATGCTGTGCGCCGCCCGCCGCGGCCTGCCCGTCCACCTGCACACCCCCAGCGAGGTCAAGGCCGCCGTCACCGGCAGCGGCCGGGCCGACAAGGCGCAGGTCGGCGCGATGGTGACCCGGCTGCTGCGGCTCGACGCCCCGCCGAAACCGGCCGACGCCGCCGACGCGCTGGCACTGGCCATCTGTCACATCTGGCGCGGCGCCGCCACCAACCGCCTCCAGCAGGCCATCGCCGCCCACCGCCCCGTACGACCCCAGGAGTCCGCCAAGTGATCGCCTTCGTCAGCGGCCAGGTCGCCGCGCTCGCCCCCGACACCGCGGTCATCGAGGTCGGCGGCGTGGGCATGGCCGTCCAGTGCGCCCCGAACACCCTGGCCGCGCTGCGGATCGGCCAGCCCGCCAAGCTCGCCACCTCCCTGGTGGTCCGCGAGGACTCGCTCACCCTCTACGGCTTCGCGGACGAGGACGAGCGGCAGGTCTTCGAACTGCTCCAGACCGTCAGCGGAGTCGGCCCCAGGCTCGCCCAGACGATGCTCGCCGTGCACACCCCGGACGCGTTGCGCTCCGCGGTCGCGGTCGGCGACGAGAAGGCGCTGACCGCGGTGCCCGGCATCGGCAAGAAGGGAGCGCAGCGGCTGCTCCTGGAGCTGAAGGACCGGCTGGGCGAACCGGTCGGCTCCGGCGCGGACCGGGGAATCGGCAGCCCGGTCGGCGACTCCTGGCGCGAGCAGCTGCACGCCGCGCTGCTCAGCCTCGGCTACGCCACCCGCGAGGCCGACGAGGCGGTCGCCGCCGTCACCCCGCAGGCCGAGGCCGAGCGGGAGCCGAACGTCGGCGCGCTGCTGCGCGCGGCCCTCCAGACCCTCAACCGCACCCGCTGACCGCCCTGTTGACGCCGCCGGCCGCACCCGTACCGGTGACGCCGGTCCGTACCGCCGACCCCACACCGACCCGAGAGACCAACCATGAACTGGGACGACGCCACCGACGAGCGGCCGGAGCGACTGGTCGGCGCCACCGCCGACCATGAGGACCAGGCGGTCGAGGCGGCGCTGCGCCCCAAGGACCTGGGGGAGTTCATCGGGCAGGAGCGCGTACGGCAGCAGCTCGACCTGGTGCTCAGGGCCGCCCGCCAGCGCCAGGGCACCGCGGACCACGTCCTGCTCTCCGGCGCCCCCGGCCTCGGCAAGACGACGCTGTCGATGATCATCGCGGCCGAGATGGGCGTGCCCATCCGGATCACCTCGGGACCCGCCATCCAGCACGCGGGCGACCTCGCCGCGATCCTGTCCTCGCTCCAGGAGGGCGAGGTGCTCTTCCTCGACGAGATCCACCGGATGTCACGGCCCGCCGAGGAAATGCTCTACATGGCGATGGAGGACTACCGGGTCGACGTGATCGTCGGCAAGGGCCCCGGCGCGACCGCGATCCCGCTGGAACTGCCGCCCTTCACCCTGGTCGGCGCCACCACCAGGGCCGGACTGCTGCCGCCGCCGCTGCGCGACCGCTTCGGCTTCACCGGCCACATGGAGTTCTACGCCCCCGCCGAGCTGGAGAAGGTCATCCGCCGCTCCTCCGGGCTGCTGGACGTCGAGGTCGCCGACGACGGCGCCGCCGAGATCGCCGGACGCTCCCGCGGCACCCCCCGGATCGCCAACCGGCTGCTGCGCCGGGTTCGCGACTACGCCCAGGTCAGGGCGGACGGTGTGATCAGCCGGGAGATCGCCGCCAAGGCGCTGGAGGTCTACGAGGTGGACGAGCGCGGTCTCGACCGGCTGGACCGGGCCGTGCTCCAGGCGCTGCTGAAGCTCTTCGGCGGCGGGCCCGTCGGCCTGTCCACGCTCGCCGTCGCGGTCGGCGAGGAGCGCGAGACCGTCGAGGAGGTCGCCGAGCCGTTCCTCGTCAGGGAGGGCCTGCTGGCCCGGACACCGCGCGGCCGGGTGGCCACTCCCGCGGCCTGGACGCACCTCGGTCTGGTACCACCGCACAATCCCGCCGGACCCGGACAGAGCGGGTTGTTCGGACCGTGACCGCCGATAGACTCGCCCCTTCAGGAACCCCAGTGCCATGCTTGGCGTTGTTCAGGCGGCGAGCCAGCGCTTAGACTCCGCCGACGCCCTTCCTCCGGATCGGCACCCACATCCCGAAACCCAGGCCAGCCCCACGTTGGCCGTGCGAAGGAACGTCCAGACCGTGAGTATCGTCACTCTCCTCCCCTTGGTCCTGATTGTTGGCGTCATGTTCATGATGACGCGCTCGGCCAAGAACAAGCAGCGCCAGGCACTGACCATGCGGAACCAGATGGAGCCCGGATCGGGCGTCCGCACGATCGGTGGCATGTACGCCGTGGTCAAGGAAGTGAACGAGGAGACGGTCCTCCTTGAGCTGACGGACGGGGTGCACGCACACTTCGCGAAGAACGCCATCGGCGCCGTGCTGGCCGAAGAGGAGTTCAACCGGATCGTGCACGGCATCGAGCCGGAGGAGATCGAGCACGACGACACCGAGGACACCGAAGGCGACGTCACCGCCGACGCGGCTTCCGGGGATGCCGCTGCGACGGACGACGTCAAGAAGGACGCCAAGGACTCGGGCGAGCACCGCATCGATCTGAGCAAGACCGAGGACGCGCCGGGGCAGGACGGCCCCGACTCCACGTCCAAGTAAGGGTCCGGCTCTCACAACTTCGTGGCCACCCCATGAGCGTGCAGGCTCAGGGGCGGTAGGACAGGGAGAATCAAGAAGGTGGCAGCAGCCAACAAGGGCCGCAGGCCGTCCCCGGGGAGTCAGGGATACCCCGGGCGCGCTCTGGCCGTGATCGTGATCGCCCTGGTGGCGCTGACCGGAGGAATGTTCCTCTCCGGCAACACCACTCCCCGACTGGGCATCGACCTGGCCGGCGGTGTCAGCATCACGCTGACCGCCAAGGCGGACCAGGGGAACGCGGTCACCAAGTCCAATATGAACACGGCGGTCAGCATCATCAACCGCCGTGTCAACGGACTCGGTGTCTCCGAGGCGGAGGTGCAGACCCAGGGATCGAACAACATCATCGTCAACATCCCCAAGGGCACCAACGCCGCCCAGGCCGAGCAGCAGGTGGGCACCACCGCGCAGCTCGCCTTCCGCCAGGTGCTGACCGCCGCGGACGGCAACCCGGCCACGGCCGCGCCCAAGCCCTCGGCCAGCCCCTCGGCCTCCGGCGGTACGACGCCGAAGCCGAGCGGCACGCCCAGCGCGACGGGCACCCCGAAGGCCACCGGGAGCACCACGTCCAGTCCGCAGGGCCGCGCCGTCACCGACGCGCTGAAGTCGAGTGTGAACAAGGCGCCGACACCGACGCCCACCGCGACGCCCAGCAACCCGGCGACCACGCCCGGCACGGGCGCCGCCGACCTGTCGATCCCCGCCGACCTCCAAGCGAAGCTCGACAAGCTCGACTGCACCGACCCCACGCAGCGCACCGCGGCCAGCAAGGGCACCAAGCCCGGTGACAAGGTCGTCGCCTGCGGTCAGCAGGGCAACCAGTGGATCAAGTACGCGCTCGGCCCGACGCTGATCGACGGCAAGCGCGTCTCCGGCGCCAGCGCGAACTTCGACTCGCAGCAGGGCAACGGCTGGGTCGTCAACCTGACGTTCGACTCCAAGGGCGCCAGCCAGTTCACCAAGGTCACCGGCGACCTCGCCTCCCAGGCCCAGCCGAACAACCAGTTCGCGATCGACCTGGACGGCAACGTCGTCTCGGCCCCGTCGGTCTCCCAGGCCCTGCCCGGCGGCAGCGCCCAGATCTCCGGCAGCTTCACCCAGAAGTCCGCCGAGGACCTGGCGAACGTGCTGAAGTACGGCTCGCTGCCCCTGGCGTTCTCCATCCAGGACACGACCACGGTCTCTCCCGCCCTCGGCGGCGAGCAGCTCCGCGGCGGTCTGATCGCCGGCGCCGTCGGCCTCGTCCTGGTCGTGCTCTACATGTTCGCCTACTACCGCGGACTGAGCCTGGTGGCGCTCGCGAGCCTCGTGGTCTCGGGCGCGCTCACCTACACGATCATGTGTCTGCTCGGTGAGGCGATCGGCTTCGCCCTGAACCTGCCCGCGGTCTGTGGTGCCATCGTCGCCATCGGTATCACCGCCGACTCGTTCATCGTCTTCTTCGAACGGATCAGGGACGAGCTCCGTGAGGGCCGCTCGCTGCAACCCGCGGTCGCCCGCGGCTGGCCGCGCGCCCGGCGCACCATCCTGGTGTCGGACTTCGTGTCCTTCCTCGCCGCCGCCGTGCTGTTCACCGTGACGGTCGGCAAGGTCCAGGGCTTCGCGTTCACGCTCGGTCTCACCACCGTGCTCGACGTCGTCGTGGTGTTCCTGTTCACCAAGCCGCTGATGACGATCCTCGCCCGTCGCCCGTTCTTCGCTCAGGGCCACAGGTGGTCCGGTCTCGATCCCAAGGCGCTCGGCGTGAAGGCGCCGCTGCGTCGGAGCGTCCGCCACAACCGGCCCACCGAGACGAAGGAAGCCTGATGTCCAAGCTCAGCAATCTCGGTCACCGGCTGCACCGCGGCGAGATCGCGTACGACTTCGTCGGCCACCGCAAGATCTGGTACGGCGTATCGATCCTGATCACGGTCGTCGCCGCGGTCGGCCTGGTGGTCAACGGCCTCAAGCTCGGCATCGAGTTCTCCGGCGGCGCGGACTTCACCACGGCCAAGACCTCCATCTCGGTCGCGGACGCGCAGAGCAAGATCGAGGGCCACACCGCCGGCCACGACGCGACGATCCAGAAGCTGGGCAGCGGAAAGCTCCGCATCCAGGTCAGCGACATCTCCACCGAGGCGTCCAAGTCCGTCCAGCAGAACATCTCCAAGGAACTGGGCATCCCGCTCAAGGACATCGACGCGCAGATCGTCGGTCCGAGCTGGGGCAAGGAGATCTCCCACAAGGCCCTTCAGGGTCTGATCATCTTCCTGGTGCTGGTGGTCGCCTATCTGGCCATCGCCTTCGAGTGGCGCAAGGCCGTCGCGGCACTGATCGCCCTGCTCCACGACCTCACGATCACGGTCGGTGTCTACGCCATCGTGGGCTTCGAGGTCACACCGGGCACGGTGATCGGTCTGCTCACCATCCTCGGTTACTCCCTCTACGACACCGTCGTCGTCTTCGACGGTCTGAAGGAGTCCACCAAGGACATCACCAAGCAGAACAGGTACACCTACAGCGAGATCGCCAACCGCAGCCTCAACGGCACCCTGGTGCGGTCGATCAACACCACGGTCGTCGCCCTGCTGCCGGTCGGCGCGCTGCTCTTCATCGGTGGCGGCATCCTCGGCGCGGGCATGCTCAACGACATCGCGCTCGCGCTGTTCGTCGGCCTCACCGCCGGTGCGTACTCCTCGATCTTCATCGCGACCCCGATCGTCGCGGACCTCAAGGAGCGCGACCCGGCGATGAAGCAGGTCCGCAAGCGGGTGCTCGCCCGCCGGGCCTCCGACGCCACGAAGGCCGCCGAGGCGGCCGCCCGCGGCGAGGAGCCCGCCGACCCCGAGGACGGGGACGGGGACGACGACGACCAGGCGGAAGCCGCAGCGGCCGGCGCCGGTGTGGTGGGCCCGCGGGCCCAGGGCACCGCCCCGGGCAGCCGTTCCGGCGGCACCCGCGGCGCGTCCGCCAACCGCGGTACCCGTGGTGGCCGCAACCGCCCCTCGGGCAAGCGGCGCTGACCGTGAATCGCCGCCGCCCGGTCGACACCGACCGGGCGGCGGCGATTTTCCGTTTTCCGACCCTCATCGACCGACCCTCGTCGACCGATGAGCGCTCCATGGCCCGAAGCGCCGTGGAACGACAAGCACGTCATGGACCGACGCGACATGAACCGACGAAAGTAGCGCGATGACCACCACGGACGCAGCCTCCGCCGAGCTCAGGGAACTGCTGCTCGGCCGCATCCGCGACGTACCGGACTACCCCCAGCCCGGCGTGATCTTCAAGGACATCACCCCGCTGCTGGCCGACCCCGTCGCCTTCAGCGCCCTGGTGGACGCGCTCGCCGCCCTGTGCGCGCGGCACGGCGCCACCAAGGTCGTCGGCCTCGAAGCCCGCGGCTTCATCCTGGCCGCCCCGGCCGCCGCCCGCGCGGGCCTCGGCTTCGTCCCGGTCCGCAAGGCGGGCAAACTGCCCGGAAAGACCCTGGCGCAGTCGTACGACCTGGAGTACGGCACCGCTGAGATCGAGGTGCAGGTCGACGCCTTCGCCGAGGGCGACCGCGTCCTGGTGATCGACGACGTCCTGGCCACCGGCGGCACCGCGGAAGCCTCGCTGGAGCTGATCCGGCGGACCGGCGCGACCGTCGCGGGCGTGGCCGTCCTGCTGGAGCTGGGCTTCCTCGGCGGCCGGGCGCGGCTGGCCCGGGTCCTGGGGGACGCCCCCCTGGACACCCTCGTCGCGATCTGACGCGCTCCGGGCCGCGTACGGGCTCTCGGGCCGCGTACGGGCTCTCGTACGCCATTCGGGTCCGCGGGGCCCGGTTGCGGCCTCCTACGAGCGTCCTGCGGCCCCGTACGGCGTACGCGGGGCCCGTACGGGGCCCTGAGGCGGGCGCCCGGCGGGCTCGGGCCCCCGCCTCTCGCCGCAGGTCGATACCATGGAACTTCTACCCCGCGTGAGGAGTGCTCTTGCCAGACCAGGCCCAGCCACTCGACGCCGCGGGCGGGAAGGAACCGGCCGCGGGTGGCACGGGGACGTCCGCCGACAGCCGGACCGCCGCACCCACCCCCGCTCCCGCGCCCGCCAAGCCCGCCGCGCCCGAACCGGCCGCGCCCGCCGTACGCCCGGTGCGTACGCCCGGCAGCGTCGCGCCGACGCGTCCCGGGGCCTCCTCCAGCCGCGTCCGTGCCCGCCTCGCCCGGCTCGGCGTGCAGCGCTCCAGCCCGTACAACCCGGTGCTCGAACCGCTGCTGCGCGTGGTGCGGGGCAACGACCCGAAGGGCGACAGCGCCCAGCTCCGGCAGATCGAGCGGGCCTACCAGGTCGCCGAGCGCTGGCACCGCGGCCAGAAGCGCAAGAGCGGCGACCCGTACATCACGCACCCGCTGGCCGTCACCACGATCCTCGCCGAACTGGGCATGGACCCCGCCACCTTGATGGCCGGGCTGCTGCACGACACCGTCGAGGACACCGAGTACGGCCTGGACGCGCTGCGCCGCGACTTCGGCGACCAGGTGGCGCTGCTGGTCGACGGCGTCACCAAGCTCGACAAGGTCAAATTCGGTGAGGCCGCGCAGGCCGAGACCGTGCGCAAGATGGTCGTCGCGATGGCCAAGGACCCCCGCGTCCTGGTGATCAAGCTCGCCGACCGGCTGCACAATATGCGCACGATGCGCTATCTCAAGCGCGAGAAGCAGGAGAAGAAGGCCCGCGAGACGCTGGAGATCTACGCCCCGCTGGCGCACCGGCTGGGCATGAACACCATCAAGTGGGAACTGGAGGACCTCGCCTTCGCGATCCTCTACCCCAAGATGTACGACGAGATCGTCCGGCTGGTCGCCGAGCGCGCCCCCAAGCGCGACGAATACCTCGCCGTGGTCACCGACCAGGTCCAGCAGGACCTGCGCGCCGCCCGGATCAAGGCCACCGTCACCGGCCGCCCGAAGCACTACTACAGCGTCTACCAGAAGATGATCGTCCGCGGCCGGGACTTCGCGGAGATCTACGACCTGGTGGGCATCCGCGTCCTGGTCGACACCGTCCGCGACTGCTACGCGGCGCTCGGCACCATCCACGCGCGATGGAATCCGGTCCCCGGCCGGTTCAAGGACTACATCGCGATGCCCAAGTTCAACATGTACCAGTCGCTGCACACGACGGTCATCGGGCCCAGCGGCAAGCCCGTCGAACTGCAGATCCGTACCTTCGACATGCACCGTCGCGCCGAGTACGGCATCGCCGCGCACTGGAAGTACAAGCAGGAGGCGGTGGCGGGCGCCTCCAAGGTGCGCACCGACAGCCCGCGGTCCGACAAGAAGGACGACGCGGTCAACGACATGGCGTGGCTGCGCCAGCTCCTGGACTGGCAGAAGGAGACCGAGGACCCCGGCGAGTTCCTGGAGTCGCTGCGCTTCGACCTCTCGCAGAGCGAGGTCTTCGTCTTCACGCCCAAGGGCGACGTGATAGCGCTGCCCGCGGGCGCCACCCCGGTGGACTTCGCGTACGCCGTGCACACCGAGGTCGGCCACCGGACCATAGGCGCCCGCGTCAACGGCCGCCTCGTACCGCTGGAGTCGACGCTCGACAACGGCGACACCGTCGAGGTCTTCACCTCCAAGGCCGCGGGAGCCGGGCCGTCCCGCGACTGGCTGGGCTTCGTCAAGTCGCCGCGGGCGCGCAACAAGATCCGCGCCTGGTTCTCCAAGGAGCGCCGCGAGGAAGCGGTCGAGCAGGGCAAGGAAGCCATCGCCCGCGCGATGCGCAAGCAGAATCTGCCGATCCAGCGGGTGCTCACGGGCGACTCGCTGGTCACCCTCGCGCACGAGATGCGCTACCCCGACATCTCCGCGCTCTACGCGGCGATCGGCGAGGGGCACATCACCGCGCAGTCCGTCGTGCAGAAGCTGGTCGACGCGCTCGGCGGCGAAGAGGGCGCCACCGAGGACATCGCGGAGATCACCACCCCCACACAGGGGCGCACCAAGCGGCGGGCCAACGCCGACCCCGGTGTCATCGTCAAGGGCGCCAGCGACGTCTGGGTCAAGCTCTCCCGCTGCTGCACCCCGGTGCCGGGCGACCCGATCATCGGCTTCGTCACCCGCGGCAACGGCGTCTCGGTGCACCGCGCCGACTGCGTCAACGTGGACTCGCTCTCGCAGCAGCCCGAGCGGATGATCGAGGTCGAGTGGGCGCCCACCCAGTCGTCGGTCTTCCTGGTCGCCATCCAGGTCGAGGCCCTCGACCGGTCCCGGCTGCTCTCGGACGTCACCCGCGTGCTGTCCGACCAGCACGTCAACATCCTGTCCGCGGCCGTCCAGACCTCCCGCGACCGCGTCGCCACCTCCCGCTTCACCTTCGAGATGGGCGACCCGAAGCACCTGGGCCACGTCCTGAAGGCGGTACGCGGCGTGGAGGGCGTCTACGACGTCTACCGGGTGACCTCGGGCCGCCAGAGGTAAGCGAGGCCGCGGGCGGGCGGGCACGACCCACCGGCCCGCGGACGCCCGACGGCCCCGGCGCTCATGGTGAGTGCCGGGGCCGTCGGGCGTGCGAGCGGCCGGTCAGCCGCCGAACTCGCCCATGCCCTTCAGGGCCGCGTCCAGCAGCGCCTGACGCCCGTCAAGCTCCGACTGGAGCTTGTCCGCCTTCGCGGTGTTCCCCGCGGAGCGCGCCGCGTCGATCTGCTTCTGGAGCTTCTCGACCGCCGCCTGGAGCTGACCGGTCAGACCGGCCGCCCGCGCCCGGACCTCGGGGTTGGTGCGCCGCCACTCGGCTTCCTCGGACTCGGCCAGCGCACGCTCCACCGCGTGCATGCGGGCCTCGATCCGCGGACGCGCGTCCCGCGGCACGTGCCCGATGGCCTCCCAGCGCTCGTTGAGCGAGCGGAAGGCGGCACGCGCCGACTTCAGCTCGGTCACCGGGAGCAGCTTCTCGGCCTCGACGACCAGCTCCTCCTTAAGCGCGAGGTTGTCGCGCTGCTCGGTGTCCCGCTCGGCGAACACCTCGGAGCGGGCGGCGAAGAAGACGTCCTGGGCGCCGCGGAAGCGGTTCCACAGATCGTCCTCGGCCTCGCGCTGCGCACGCCCGGCCGCCTTCCACTCCGTCATCAGCTCGCGGTAGCGGGCCGCGGTGGGCCCCCAGTCCGTCGAGTTCGACAGCGACTGCGCCTCGGTGACCAGCTTCTCCTTCGTCCGCCTGGCCTCCTCGCGCTGCGCGTCGAGCGACGCGAAGTGCGCCTTGCGGCGCTTGGAGAACACCGAACGGGCGTGGCTGAAGCGGTGCCACAGCTCGTCGTCCGCCTTGCGGTCGAGTCGCGGCAGGCCCTTCCAGGTGTCGACCAGGGCGCGCAGCCGCTCGCCCGCGGTCCGCCACTGCTCGCTCTCGGCGAGCTGCTCGGCCTCCGCGACAAGCTGCTCCTTGGCGACCTTCGCCTCTTCGCTCTGCTTCGCCCTGGCCGCCTTGCGCTCCTCGCGCCGGGAGTCCACCAGTGCGACCAGCGCGTCGAGCCGTTCGCCCAGCGCCGCCAGATCGCCCACCGCGTGCGCCTCGGTCACCGAGACGCGCAAGTGCTCGATCGCGGCCAGCGCGTCCTTGGGCGCGAGATCGGTGGTCCGCACCCGTCGTTCGAGGAGGCCGATCTCCACGACGAGTCCTTCGTACTTGCGCTCGAAGTAGGCGAGCGCCTCCTCAGGAGAACCCGCCTGCCACGAACCGACCTCCTTCTCCCCGTCGGCCGTACGCACGTACACGGTCCCCGTCTCATCGACGCGGCCCCACGGGTCGCTGCTCACAGCGCCTCCTCCACGTGATGCCCGGCCGGCTCACGGCCGGACATCTTCCACAGAATTTCACCGGTTGGGCCGCACGCCCTGACCGGTCCAACGCCAACATAGGCGACCAGCACCCCGGCTGTCCGCATCCGATGCGGGCCCAATCAGGATTTGCTGACGGTCGCCTTGTTGATCACCACGGTCGCGTTCGGCGCGGTGTTGCCCGTCGTCTGGTCGGCGGGCTGGGCGCCCGCGGCGGCGATTTTGTCGAGCACCTTCATACCGGCGGCGTCGATCGTGCCGAACGGCGTGTAGCTCGGAGCCAGCGGGCTGTCCTTGTAGACCAGGAAGAACTGGCTGCCGCCGGTGTGCGCCTGGCCGGTGTTGGCCATGGCCACGGTGCCCGCCGGGTACGTCACGGTCTTCTGCGCGTCGGCCTTGCCGAACGCCGTCAGATTCTCGTCCGGGATCGTGTAGCCGGGGCCGCCGTTGCCCTGCGCGGTCGGGTCGCCGCACTGGAGGACGAAGATGCCCTCGGTGGTCAGCCGGTGGCACTTGGTGTGGTCGAAGAAGCCCTTGTCCGCGAGGAACTTGAAGGAGTTCGTGGTGTCGGGGGCCTTCGCCGCGTCCAGCGCGATCGGGATCGAGCCGCAGGTCGTCTGGAGCGTGAAGGTGTACTTCGCGCTCTTGTCGATCGCCATCTTCGGCTCGGTCTTCCACTGCTCCGTGCCCGGCGCGCCCGCGTCCGCCTTGCCGCACGGGTCCGGCGCCTTCGAGGGGGTCGCCGACGGCGACGCGCTGGCGTTGGCCGCCGCGTCGTCCGTGGACTTCTTCTTGCCGCTGCTGTCGAAGGCGCCCAGGCCCCAGGCGGAACCGCCGCCGATGACGACCACGGCGAGCACGGCGGCGATCACCGAATTGCGCGTCCGCGACTTGCGGCGCATCTGCACCCGCCGCTGCTGCTGCCGCTCGAACTTCTCCCGGGCGAGCTGCCGCCGCCGCTGATCCTTGGTGACCACTTCGCCGTCTCCCGGTCGTGTCTCGTGAGTGCTGTGCGATGACTGTGTTTCCGCTGTCCACGACCTGTCGGCAGGCCGTGTGCCGCGGTGCGCTCGAACGCGAATACGCGTGCCGCAGATCTTCGCGGCATGCGCGTCCCCCGTCCAGTCCGCACGCGGTCCGATGAAGGCACAATACGAGTTCGCTGCGGCGGTACGGCGGCCGGTAGGCTCGTGAACGGCCGATATCTCCCGCGGCCGACACCGCGGACGACAGAAGGACGAACGTGCTCATTGCCGGGTTCCCCGCCGGGGCCTGGGGCACCAATTGTTATGTGGTCGCCCCCGCCGCGGGTGAGGAGTGCGTGATCGTCGACCCGGGCCACCTCGCGGTCCAGGGCGTCGAGGACACCCTCGCCAAGCACCGACTGAAGCCCGTCGCCGTCATCCTCAGCCACGGCCACATCGACCATGTCGCCTCCGTCGTACCGGTCTGCGGCGCGCACGACGTGCCCGCCTGGATCCACCCCGAGGACCGGTACATGCTCAGCGACCCCGAGAAGGCGCTCGGCCGCGCCATCGGGCAGCCGCTGATGGGGGAGCTGACCATCGGCGAGCCCGACGACGTCAAGGAACTGGCCGACGGCGCCGCGCTGACGGTGGCGGGTCTGGAGTTCTCCGTCGCGCACGCGCCCGGCCATACCAGGGGGTCGGTGACGTTCAGGCTGCCAGAGACCGCCGACATCCCGTCGGTGCTGTTCTCCGGCGACCTGCTCTTCGCCGGCTCCGTCGGACGCACCGACCTGCCCGGCGGCTCCATGGCCGAGCTGTACGAGTCGCTGGCACGTGTGTGCCTGCCGCTCGACGACTCGACCGTGGTGCTCTCCGGCCACGGCCCCCAGACGACCATCGGCCGCGAGCGCGCCGCCAACCCCTACCTGGGTGAGGTGGCCCGCGGCCCAGGAGCCGGAGACCCGGCTCCGCGACGAGGATTGTGACGGATTCAGTGAGTTCCGCCGTACGCGCCTTCCAGGCCCCCAAGGGCACCTACGACCTGCTGCCGCCCGACTCCGCGGTGTTCCTCGCGGTGCGCGAGGCCATCGCCGCGCCCGCCCGCCGGGCCGGTTACGGCTATGTCGAGACCCCCGGTTTCGAGAACGTCGAACTGTTCTCCCGCGGTGTCGGGGAGTCCACCGACATCGTGACCAAGGAGATGTACACCCTCACCACCAAGGGCGGCAGCGAACTCGCGCTGCGCCCCGAGGGCACCGCCTCCGTCCTGCGCGCGGCCCTCCAGGCCAACCTGCACAAGACGGGGAATCTGCCGGTCAAGCTCTGGTACTCCGGCTCCTACTACCGCTACGAGCGCCCGCAGGCGGGCCGCTACCGGCACTTCTCGCAGGTCGGCGCGGAGGCGATCGGCGCCGAGGACCCGCTGCTCGACGCGGAGCTGATCATCCTGGCGGTGGACGCGTACACCGACCTCGGGCTGCGCGACTTCCGGCTGCTGCTCAACTCGCTCGGCGACCGCGAGTGCCGTCCGGTCTACCGGGCCGCCCTCCAGGACTACCTGCGCGGCCTGGACCTGGACGAGGAGACCCGCGCCCGGATCGAGATCAATCCGCTGCGGGTGCTCGACGACAAGCGCGACTCCGTACAGAAACAGCTCGCCGACGCGCCGCTGATCCGCGACCACCTGTGCGAGGCGTGCAAGGCGTACCACGAGGAGGTGCGCGCGCTGCTGACCGAGGCGGGCGTGGCCTTCGAGGACGACCCCCGGCTGGTGCGCGGCCTGGACTACTACACCCGCACCACCTTCGAATTCGTCCACGACGGGCTCGGCTCGCAGTCCGCGGTCGGCGGCGGCGGGCGCTACGACGGGCTCTCCGAGATGATCGGCGGCCCCGCGCTGCCGTCGGTCGGCTGGGCGCTGGGCGTGGACCGTACGGTGCTCGCGCTGCGCTCGGAGGGCGTGGAACTGGCCCTTCCCGCGGTCACCGACGTCTACGCCGTACCGCTCGGCGACGAGGCGCGGCGGGCGCTGTTCGGCACGGTCACCGCGCTGCGCAGGGCCGGGATCGCCGCGGACTTCGCCTTCGGCGGCAAGGGCATGAAGAACGCGATGAAGTCCGCGAACCGCTCCGGCGCCCGATTCGCGCTCGTCGCGGGGGAGCGGGACCTCGCCGAGGGCGTCGTCCAGCTCAAGGACCTGGGCAGCGGCGAGCAGACGGCGGTCCCGCTCGCCGAGGTGGTCGCGAGCGTCAAGGCGCGGCTCGTTTGACCCTCTTCCGTGTACCAGGGCGTGCAGGACTTATCCAGTCCTGACCGCCCTGGTGCACAATGTTGGGTGCCCGCTCCCCACGACCTAAGAGATCGGCGATCATGACGACTTCCGCGTTGGACGAGACGCGTACGGACGGCGGCGCCGAGGACGAGCGGCGGCCGGCCGACGGCATCGGAGCAGGGCGCGCGTACACCTGGCTGCTGCTGATCTGCGGCCTGCTCGGCACGGTCGCCGCGTTCGTGATCACCGATGACAAGTTCAAGCTGCTGGAAGACCCGAATTACACCCCCGCGTGCAGCCTGAACCCGATCATCTCCTGCGGCAACATCATGAAGAGCGAGCAGGCCCACGCGTTCGGCTTCCCGAACCCGATGATCGGCATGATCGCCTACCCGGTCATGATCTGCGTCGCGATGGGCATCCTGGCCGGCGCCCGCTACCGTCCCTGGTTCTGGCTCGGCCTCCAGGCGGGCACCCTGTTCGGTGTCGGATTCTGCACCTGGCTCCAGTACCAGTCGCTGTACAGCATCGGCTCGCTCTGCCTGTGGTGCAGCCTCGCCTGGGTCGTGACCATCGCCGCGTTCTGGTACACGGCGGTGCACAACATCAAGCACCGGATCATCAAAGTGCCCGAGGGCGCGCGCACCGCCGTGCTGGAGTTCCACTGGGTCGTGCCGGTGCTCTGGTACGGGGTGCTCGTCCTGCTGATCCTGACCCGCTGGTGGTCGTACTGGAAGACGCTGGTCTGAGCGGTTCCGCCGAGCGGCCCGCCCGCTACAGCGGCGTGACGTAGGCGCCGGAGATGCCGCCGTCCACCAGGAACTCGGCGGCGGTGATGAATCCGGCGTCGTCGCTGGCCAGGAACGCCACGGCGGCGGCGATCTCCTCGGCCGCCGCGAACCGCCCCAGCGGAATGTGCACCAGCCGCCGCGCCGCCCGCTCCGGGTCCTTCGCGAACAGCTCGCGCAGCAGCGGGGTGTCCACGGGCCCGGGGCACAGCGCGTTCACCCGGATTCCCTCGCGGGCGAACTGCACGCCCAGCTCCCGCGTCATCGCCAGCACCCCGCCCTTGGACGCGGTGTACGAGATCTGCGAGGTCGCCGCGCCCATCACCGCCACGAACGACGCGGTGTTGATGATCGCCCCCTTGCCCTGCCGCCGCATGTACGGCAGCGCGGCCTTGCAGCACAGGTAGACCGACGTCAGATTGACCTCCTGCACCCGGCGCCACGCGTCCAGCCCGGTGGTGAGGATCGAGTCGTCGTCGGGCGGTGAGATCCCCGCGTTGTTGAAGGCGATGTCGACCGAGCCGTAGGTGTCGTGGGCGGCCTTGAACAGCGCCTCGACCTGCTCCGGGTCGGTCACGTCGGTGGCGACGAAGAGCCCGCCGGTCTCCTCGGCCGCCGCCCGCCCGCTGTCCTGGTCGATGTCGGCGACCACGACCCTGGCCCCTTCCGCGGCGAACCGCCGCGCCGTGGCCAGGCCGATGCCGCTGCCGCCGCCGGTGATGACGGCGGTACGGCCGACGAGGCGGCGGCAGACCGGCTGCTCCGTCCCGGCGGCGGCAGCCGTGCCGGTCACGTCTGTGCTGTCTGTGGTCTCGGGCATACCCTGCTACTCCTCGGTGCCGATGAAGACGTTCTTGGTCTCGGTGAACGCGGTGAGCGCGTCGGGTCCCAGCTCGCGGCCGAGCCCCGACTGTTTGAAGCCGCCGAAGGGCGTCCAATAGCGCACACTGCTGTGCGAGTTGACGGACAGATTCCCCGCCGCGACACCGCGCGCGAGCCGCAGCGCGCGGCCCAGGTCGCGGGTCCATAGCGAGCCGGACAGGCCGTACGGTGTCGCGTTCGCCAGCCGCAGCGCGTCCGCCTCGTCGTCGAAGGGCAGCACGACCGCCACCGGGCCGAAGATCTCCTCGGTGGCCGCTGGCACGCTGGGGTCGGCCGGGGCGAGCACCGTCGGCGGGTACCAGAAACCGGGGCCCTCGGGCGCGGAACCCCGTGCCACGACCGGCAGTTCGGGCGTGACGTAGCCGCGGACCCGCTCGCGCTGGACCGCCGAGATCAGCGGGCCCATCGCGGTCGCCGGGTCCGCCGGGTCGCCGACCCGCACCGCCCGCACGCCGGAGGCCAGCAGGTCGAGGAAGCGGTCGTAGACCTCGCGCTGCACCAGCAGCCGGGTGCGGGCGCAGCAGTCCTGGTCCGCGTTGTCCAGGAACGCCATCGGGTCCGCGGCGCGCTCCAGATCGGCGTCCGCGAAGACGACGTTGGGGCTCTTGCCGCCCAACTCCAGTGTGAGCCGCTTCACTTGGGCCGCGCACCGCTCCATGATCCGCTTGCCGACCGCCGTGGAGCCGGTGAAGACGATCTTCCGCACGTCGGGGTGGTCGACCAGCCGCGCCCCGGCGACGGGACCCGCGCCGGGCACCACCTGGAACAGGCCCTCGGGCAGCCCGGCGGCCAGGGCGAGTTCGGCCAGCCGCAGGGCGGTCAGCGGGGTGGTCTCCGCGGGCTTGAGCACGACGGCGTTGCCCGCGGCCAGCGCGGGGGCGAAGCCCCAGGCGGCGATCGGCATCGGGAAGTTCCACGGCACGATGACCCCGACCACGCCGAGCGGTTCGTGGAAGGTCAGGTCGAGGCCGCCCGCCACCGGGATCTGACGGCCGCTCAGGCGCTCGACGCCGCCCGCCGCGTACTCCAGCAGGTCCCGGACGTTGCCCGCCTCCCAGCGGGCGTTGCCCACGGTGTGACCCGCCTCCCGCACCTCCAGCGCGGCCAGTTCCTCCAGGTGCGCGTCGACCTCGGCGGCGAACCGCCGCAGCAGCCGGGCGCGTTCACCCGGCGCGAGCGCCGCCCAGCCCCGCTGGGCCCGCACCGCGGCGGCGACCGCCGCGTCCACGCCCTCCGGGGAGGTCGCCGCGACCGTCGCGACGACCTCCTCGGTGGCGGGGTTGAGTACGTCGTGGCTCTCCTGCATCCCGTCCGCCCTTACATCCGCTCGAAGGAGCGGAACCGCTCCCAGTCCGTGACCGCGGTGTCGAACTGCCGCTGCTCGATCCGCGCCATGTTCGCGTAGTGCGCGACGACCTCGGGGCCGAACACCTCACGGGCCAGGTCGCTGCCCGACCACAGCTCGGCGGCCTCCCGCAGCGAGCCGGGCACCCGCTCGTACGACTCCGTGTACGCGTTGCCCGTACACGGCTCCGGCAGCTCCAACTCCCGCTCGACGCCGTGCAGTCCGGCCGCGACCATCGCGGCGACCGCCAGATACGGGTTCACGTCGCCGCCCGGCACCCGGTTCTCCAGCCGCAGCGACGGGCCGTGGCCGACCACGCGCAGCGCGCAGGTGCGGTTGTCCCGGCCCCAGGCGACCGCGGTGGGCGCGAAGGAGCCGGGGCGGAACCGCTTGTAGGAGTTGATGTTCGGCGCGAAGAACAGCGAGAACTCCCGCAGGGCGGCGAGCTGTCCGGCCAGGAAGTGCCGCATCAGCGGGGACATCGCGGTGGGGGAGTGGTCCTCGGGGTCGGCCATCGCCGGGGCGCCGTCCGCGTCCCGCAGCGACAGGTGGATATGGCAGGAGTTGCCCTCGCGCTCGTTGAACTTCGCCATGAAGGTGACCGCCATGCCCTCCTGCGAGGCGATCTCCTTGGCGCCGGTCTTGTAGACGCTGTGCTGGTCGCAGGTGGTCAGCGCCTCGTCGTAGCGGAACACCACCTCGTGCTGGCCGAGGTTGCACTCGCCCTTCGCGGACTCCGGGACGAGCCCGGCGCCCGCCATCTCGTTGCGGATGCGGCGCAGCAGCGGCTCGACCCGGGCGGTGGCCAGCACCGAGTAGTCGGCGTTGTACTGGTTGGCCGGGGTCAGCCCGCGGTAGCCGCTGTCCCACGCCCGCTCGTAGGTGTCGCGGAAGACCAGGAACTCCAGCTCGGTGCCCGCGTGCGCGGTCAGGCCGTGTCCGGCGAGCCGGTCGAGCTGCTGCCGCAGGATCTGCCGCGGCGAGGCACTGACCGGGCTGCCGTCCTCCCACGTCAGATCGGCCAGCAGCAGCGCGGTGCCGTCCTGCCAGGGGACGCGGCGCAGCGTCGAGGGATCGGGGCGCATCGCGAAGTCGCCGTAGCCCCGCTCCCAGGACGACATCGCGTAGCCGTCCACCGTATTGAGGTCGATGTCGACGGCGAGCAGGTAATTGCACCCCTCCGAGCCGTGCGGCAGCACCTCCTCCAGGAAGAACGGAGCCGCGAACCGCTTTCCCTGGAGCCGCCCCTGCATATCGGTGAAGGCCAGGACGACGGTGTGGATCTCGCCCGCCGCCACCAGCGAGCGGAGCGCGCCGACGGACAGGGCTGGAGTGTGTTCTGCCACAGCGGAACCTCTCGGATCGGTCGGAAGACTTAAGGTATGGCTGCGAACCATTGAAGGGAAGGGGGCCTCGCCATGACGGAGCGGATGACGGAACCGATGGCCGATTCGACGGCCGAGCCGCCGGCCGGGTCAGCGGCCGGGCGGTCGGCGGAGCCCCCGGCGCTGCCCGCCGATCCGCTCGACACGGTGCTGCGCCCGGTGCGCGGCGGCAACGGCTTCGAGGAGGCCGTGGAACGGCTGCTCCAAGTGGTCCGGCTCGGCCTGGTCCCCGCGGGCGGACGGTTGCCACCGGAACGGGAACTCGCCGGGCGGCTGGCGATCAGCCGGGTCACCCTGCGCGAGGCGCTGCGCGTGCTGCACGAGCAGGGCCTGGTCGAGAGCCGCCGCGGTCGCCAGGGCGGCACCTTCGTCCGGCCGAGGCCGCCCGGCGCGGACGGCCCGCCCGTGGACGCGGCGGGCCTGGGCGCGGCGGGTCTGGACGCGACGGCCCTGGACGACGTGCTCCGCTTCCGCGAGGTGCTGGAGGTGGGCGCCGCCGGGCTCTGCGCCCGCGCACGCCTCACCGGAGCGGACGCCGACCTGCTGCGGGCCCGGCTGCGCGCCACCGGGGACGCCTCCATCGAGGACTACCGGCGCGCCGACACGCTCCTGCACCTCGCGATAGCCGAGCTGTCCGGCTCCCCCTCGCTGGCCCGCCAGTACGCCGCCGTCCGCGCCCGGGTCAACCAACTCCTGGACGGCATCCCCATGCTGGTCCGCAACATCGAGCACTCCCAGGGCCAGCACGCCGCCCTGGTCGCCGCCGTCCTGGCCGCCGACGAAACGCGGGCGCGGCAGACGATGCGGCAGCACCTCGCGGGCACGGCGTCACTGCTGCGGGGCTTTCTGTCCTAGGGCGTGTCCGTGAAGTCTCGTCTGGCTGGCGGCGCCTGGCACGCACGCTCGCTGCGTTGTCGGGCTCATCCGAATAGGCCCACTATGAGGACGGCCTCCCCCAGACTTCGTCCGGGGGCACCCCCACCGCCATTGCCGATCGCACGCACCAGACACCGCCAGCCCCGCCCTCCGGGCGGACGACGAGACTTTACGGACACGCCCTAGCACCGGGGCGGACGATCGCGCCGGTTAAGGTACGAGTCCGGACCATTGGCCGACGCGGGAGGACGGGGACGTGCCGAGGACGCTGCTGGTGGGGGTCACCACCTATCTGGAGCGGGCGCGCTGGGGGCTGTGGGACACCTCGGCCGTCCTGCTGCCCGCCGTCTACCCGCGCCTGGTGCAGGCCGCGGGCGCCGTCGCCGTCCTGCTGCCGCCCGACGCGGCCGAGCGCGCACCGGCGGCCGTCGCGCGGATGGACGCGGTGATCGTGGCGGGCGGCCCCGACATCGCGCCCGAGCACTACGGCGCACCACGGCACCCGCGCACCGGCCCGCCCGCACCGGAGCGCGACGGCTGGGAGTCGGCCGTCCTGCGCGCCGCCCTGGACGCGGCCGTCCCCGTCCTCGGGATCTGCCGCGGCATGCAGCTCATGAACGTGCTGTACGGCGGCACGCTCGTCCAGCACCTGCCGGACCGCGTCGGCCACGACGCCCACGCCCCCGCGCCCGGCGTCTTCGGCGAGCACCGCGTCACGCCCGTGCCCGGCACCCTGCTGGCCCGCGTGCTGCCGGGCCCCCAGGACGTACCCACGTACCACCACCAGGCCGTCGACCGTCTCGGCGACGGCCTCACCGCCGCCGCGCACGCCGACGACGGCACCGTCGAGGCCGTCGAGGCGCCCGGCGAGCGCTTCGCCCTCGGCGTGCAGTGGCACCCCGAGAACGGCACCGACCCGCGCCTGGTCCACGCCCTGCTCGCCGCCGCCGCCGACCGGGCTGTCACACCCAGCGCATAGGCTGCCGGAGTGGAGCCAGATCTGTTCACCGCAGCCGCAGAGGACCGTCACGAGCGGGATCCGGGCAGCAGCCCGCTCGCCGTACGGATGCGGCCCCGTACCCTCGACGAGGTCGTCGGCCAGCAGCACCTGCTGCGCCCCGGCTCCCCGCTGCGCCGCCTGGTGGCCGACGGCGGAGGACCGGCGGGCGCGTCCTCGGTGATCCTGTGGGGGCCGCCGGGCACCGGGAAGACCACGCTGGCGTACGTGGTCAGCAAGGCCACCGACAAGCGCTTCGTCGAACTCTCGGCGATCACCGCGGGCGTCAAGGAGGTCCGCGCGGTCATCGAGAGCGCCAAGCGCCAGGCGGGCGGGTACCAGCGCGAGACCGTGCTGTTCCTGGACGAGATCCACCGCTTCAGCAAGGCCCAGCAGGACTCCCTGCTGCCCGCCGTCGAGAACCGCTGGGTCACCCTGATCGCGGCCACCACGGAGAACCCGTACTTCTCGATCATCTCGCCGCTGCTGTCCCGCTCCCTGCTGCTCACCCTCGAACCGCTCACCGACGACGACCTGCGCGGTGTGCTGCGCCGCGCGGTGACCGACGAGCGCGGTCTGGGCGGCGCGGTGACGCTGCCGGACGACGCGGAGGAGCACCTGCTGCGGATCGCCGGCGGCGACGCGCGGCGCGCCCTGACCGCCCTGGAGGCGGGCGCGGGATCCGCCCTGGACAAGGGCGAGGACACGCTCACCCTGGCCACCCTCGAAGAGTCCGTCGACCGGGCCGCCGTGCGCTACGACCGCGACGGCGACCAGCACTACGACGTGGCCAGCGCCCTCATCAAGTCCATCCGCGGCTCCGACGTGGACGCCGCCCTGCACTACCTCGCCCGCATGATCGACGCGGGCGAGGACCCGCGCTTCATCGCGCGGCGCCTGATGATCTCCGCCAGCGAGGACATCGGCCTCGCCGACCCCACCGCCCTGCCCACCGCCGTCGCCGCCGCCCAGGCCGTCGCCATGATCGGCTTCCCCGAGGCCGCGCTGACCCTCAGCCACGCCACCATCGCGCTGGCGCTCGCGCCGAAGTCCAACGCGGCCACCACCGCGATCGGCGCGGCGCTGGCGGACGTACGGGCGGGCAAGGCGGGACCCGTGCCCGCGCACCTGCGCGACGGCCACTACAAGGGCGCCGCCAAGCTCGGCCACGCCCAGGGGTACGTCTACCCGCACGACGTGCCCGGCGGCATCGCCGCGCAGCAGTACGCGCCGGACGAACTGCGCGACCGCCGCTACTACGAGCCGACCCGGCACGGCACGGAGGCCCGTTACGCGGACGTCCTGGACCGGGTCCGCGCCCGGCTCGCGGGCGAGGCCCCGGCCTCGGACTGACACATCCCCGGATCAGCAGTCGCGGGCCGCGTCGAAGAGGGCGTGCATCGAGCGGCGCAGCCCGTCGCGGTCGCGGACGGGTTCGGGGAAGTCGAAGCGGGCGTCGAAGACGCTGTTGTCGCCGGTGAAGCGCACGCGCAGCCCGAAGCGGTCGAGCGCCAGCGGCACGGCGCTCAGCGTCGGGCGCGAGCCCGCGAAGGCGTCGTCGCAGGACGCCTCGCGGCGGCCGACGAGGGCGCACAGCAGACCCACCTGGGCGCTGTGGGCGGCGGCGAGGTGCTGGAGCAGTTCGCTCTCGTACTCGGCGAGCGGGTCGGCGGCGGCGTCGGCGAACTCGTCGGGCTCGACCAGGGCGGCGCCCCA
Source organism: Streptomyces sp. NPDC024632 (assembly GCF_055559175.1). Lineage (NCBI taxonomy): Bacteria > Bacillati > Actinomycetota > Actinomycetes > Kitasatosporales > Streptomycetaceae > Streptomyces > Streptomyces sp. NPDC024632. The sequence goes on along the minus strand of NZ_JBVHLD010000015.1, from coordinate 53,573 downwards.
CAGGTCGTCCAGTGAGATCTCGCCGGTCTCCAGGCGGAGCAGCGTCGTACCGGACTCCATCGCGCCGCCCGGGACGGGTGTCAGCCAGCCCGCGACCCAGGCCCTGCCGCGGATCCGGTGCGGCACCGCGACCGGCGCCACATCCGTGATCTCCAGCACAGCCTCGATCTCCTCGCCGCCCGCGGCCCGCACCACGCGCACGGCGGGGGATTCGTCGGGGAACAGCAGGAACACGTCGCCGGTGGGCCCCACGGAGCGGCGCACCGGGGTCATGACGTCGGATCCGGCCGTGGCCAGGCCGGGAATCGTCACGACGGCGGACGAGTTATTCTCGACGAGAGTTCGCGCGCGTTCGGCTGCCGAGGGCAGCCGGGGCGCTTCTTCCACTTCGGGACGCGGCTGACCATGTGCTGGTACGCCAGGCATGGGGTTCCCGGGTCGAAACATGCGTTCTCCTCAGCTAAGGTAAGCCTTACCTAATTTACACGGAGGTTCCACGCACGTGAATCAGTCGCGTCCCAAGGTCAAGAAGTCCCGGGCGCTGGGCATCGCGCTCACCCCCAAGGCGGTCAAGTACTTCGAGGCCCGCCCCTACCCGCCCGGTGAGCACGGTCGCGGTCGCAAGCAGAACAGCGACTACAAGACCCGGCTGCTGGAGAAGCAGCGGCTGCGCGCGCAGTACGACATCAGCGAGCGGCAGATGCAGCGCGCGTACGACCGCGCCAAGAAGGTCTCCGGCAAGCGGACCGGCGAGGCCCTGATCATCGAGCTGGAGCGGCGCCTGGACGCCCTCGTGCTCCGTGCCGGTCTGGCCCGGACGATCTACCAGTCCCGCCAGATGGTCGTGCACGGCCACATCGAGGTCAACGGCCGCAAGGTCGACAAGCCGTCCTTCCGGGTCAGCCCGGACGACGTCGTGACCGTCCGCGAGCGCTCCCGCGAGAAGACGCCGTTCATCGTCGCCCGCGAAGGCGGCTGGGCCGGTGAGGGCGAGGCCCCTCGCTACCTCCAGACCAACCTCCAGGCCCTCGCCTTCCGCCTGGACCGGGACCCCAACCGCAACGAGATCCCCGTCATCTGCGACGAGCAGCTCGTCGTCGAGTACTACGCCCGCTGACCCCCTCCGGGGAGGTCGCCGAGGTGGGGCGCCGCGCTCCGTACGGGAGGCGGTCGCCCCCCGGGGCGCGGTCAACCGGCCGGTGGCAAGCGGCCCCCGGGGCCGGCGGTGACGCCGCCGTCGTGGTCGGTCGTGTAGCGCGTCCCTCAGCCGCCGCTGGGAAGTACCCGCGTCCCCCTCACTCGGGGGCGACCACCTCCGCGGGGGCCGCGCTCCTGGCGGGGGCCTTCCGGGCGGGACGCTCGCGGGTGGCGGCGGCGGGCGACGGGCGGTGGAGGGCGCGGTGGACCGCCGCGTCCAGCCCGAACCGCTCGCCTTCGCTCAGGGCGGCGGCGTAGGCGTCGTCACCCAGCGCCGCCCGCACGCGCGCCTCGCACAGCACGTGCGGGGCGTTGAAGAAACGGGAGCCGAACAGGCGCAGGCCGACCGAGGCCCACAGGCGCCCCGCGGCGCCCTGGAGGACCGCCGCCTCGTGCGGGGCGCCCTCGTCCTCGGTGATGAGGGCCAGCAGCTCCAGGGCGAGCACCGCGCCGACCAGGTCGCGGAAGGCGTGGTCGATGGCCAGCGCCTCCTCGGCCAGCCGCCGCGCCTCCGCGCGGTCGCCGCCGAGCCAGGCGGCGTAACCGAGGACGTAGAGCGCGTAGGCCAGCGTCCAGCGCTCCCCGTGGTCGTGGCAGATGTCGCGGGCCTCCGCGGCGAGGGTCACCGCCTGGTCCAGGTCGCCCTGGAAGGCCACCGCCATCGCCAACTCGACCTGCGCCATGAGGACGTTGCTGTTGAGCTCGCCGATCCGGCGGTAGCGCAGCAGCGCGTCGCCGATGAACCGCTCGGCCCGCGGCATGTCGTCGGAGACCAGCGCGAGGCAGCCCAGCCGGTGGACCGCGTACGCCATCGCCGTGCCGTTGTCGGCCGCCTCGGCCTCGCTGCGGCACTGCTGGAGCACGTCGAGCGCGGTGACCGAGTCGCCCTGGAGCAGCGTCACATAGCCGTACACCCACATCGCCTTGGCGCGCGCCTCCGAGCGCCCCGCGGCGAGGTCGAGGGCCCGCTCCAGCCAGTGCCTGCCCTCCGCGAGCCGCCCGCAGCCGACCCAGCAGAACCACAAGGTGCCCGCCAGGTACTGGCCGACGGCCGGGTCCTCCGGCGGCCGGTCCGCGGCGCCGTCCAGGCTGAACTCCAACGCCAGCCGGAGATTGGGCAGTTCGGCCTCGACCCGCGCGGCCACCTCCGACTGCCGGGGGCTGAACCAGTCCAGCTCGCACCAGGTGGCCAGACCCAGGTACCAGTCGCGGTGCCGCCGCCGCATCCGTACGTCGTCGCCGAGCGCGGCCAGCCAGCCCGCGCCGTACTCGCGGACCGTGTCCAGCATCCGGTAGCGCACCAGACCGTCGGCGCCCTCCTCGCGGCTGAGCACCGACTGGTCGACCAGCGCGGACACCGTCTCCACGATGTCCTCCTCGGCCAGGTCGGGACCCGCGCACACGTACTCCACCGCGTCCAGGTCGAACCGTCCGGCGAAGACCGACAGCCGCGCCCACAGCAGCCGCTGGCCCGGCGTGCACAATTCGTGGCTCCAGCCGATCGCCGTACGCAGCGCGCGGTGCCGGGCGGGCGCGGTGGGGTCGCCGCCGGTCAGCAGCCGGAAGCGGTCGTCGAGCCGTTCGAGCACCTGCTCCACCGACAGCGCCCGCAGCCGGACCGCCGCCAGTTCGAGGGCGAGCGGAAGGCCGTCGAGCCGGGTGCACAGCTCCAGGACGGGACCGCTGTTGGCCGGTGTCACGGTGAAGCCCGGCAGCACGGCCGCGGCGCGCTCGGCGAACAGCCGCACGGCGTCGCTGTGGGCGTCCGGCGCGGGCAGCGGCGCCAGCGGCAGCAGCCGCTCCCCGGTGATGCCCAGCGGCCTGCGGCCGGCCGCCAGCACCCGCAGCCCCGGCGCGCGGCGCAGCAACTCCGCGGCGAGGGAGGCCACTTCGGCGTGCACCCGGTCGTAGCCGTCGAAGACCAGCAGCAGCTCGCGGCCGGCCAGCCGCTCGGTCAGCACCGAACGCGTCGAGCGGGTGGTGTGGTCCGCCAGCCGCAGCGCCTCCGCGACCGCGTGATCCAGCAGCGACGCGTCGCCGAGCCCGGACAGGTCGACCAGCCAGACGCCGCCGAGGAAACGGTCCTGCGCGTGCCTGGCGGCCCGCAGCGCCAGCCGCGTCTTGCCCACCCCGCCGACCCCGGTCACGGTGCTCAGCCGGGACTCCGCCGCCGGCGACAACAGCGCGTCGAGCGCCGCGAGTTCGGACGTCCTGCCGACGAAGCCGGTCAGCTCGGCGGGGAGGTTACCCACAGTCTCCATGGTGTACGGAGCGTACTTGACTGTGCGCGGACCGTACAATCCCGTCGCCGAGTAGTGGTATAACGCCCGCGCTTGCCCGGTTGTGGGACAGCCCCGGCGCGCGCGTAATGCGGTACGGACGCGCAGGCCCGGCGCGATAGGGTCGGAGGCCGATGTCGTGGTGAAAACCAGCCGCGGACCGCGGTCGTGAGAAGCGGTCGCGGAAGCGGTCGCGGGAAGCAGCCGTGAGAAGCGGCCGAAACAGCGCGGCGAAGTGTCCGTGAGATACCGACGGTGAGGGAGCGGAGCAACGTGTCCGGTGCAGAGGTGGCTGGCCTCATCGTGGCGGTCTTCTGGGCGATCCTGGTGTCGTTCCTGGCCGTCGCGCTGGTCAGGCTCGCCCAGACGCTCAAGCGGACCAGCGAACTCGTGGCAGGCATCACCGAGCAGGCCGTACCGCTGCTCGGCGACGCCTCCGACGCGCTGCGCACCGCCCACAGCCAGCTCGACCGGGTCGACACCATCACCGCGGAGGTCGCCGAGGTGACGGCCAACGCCTCCGCGCTCTCCTCCACCGTCGCGTCGGCCTTCGGCGGACCCCTGGTGAAGGTCGCCGCCTTCAGCTACGGCGTACGGCGCGCGGTCGGCCTGCGGACCTCCGGCGGAGCGGGCGCGGGCGCGGCGGCCAACGGCGCGGCGGGCACCGACCGCTCCCGTGCCAGGACCGTCAAGGCAGGCAAGGTGCTCCCCGCCGCCCGGCGCGGCGGCCGTCGCAACCGCTCGAAGGACTGAGGCCACATGTTCCGCCGTATGTTCTGGTTCGTCACCGGCGCCGCCACCGGCGTCTGGGCCACCACCAAGGTCAACCGGGCGCTGCGCCGCCTCACGCCGGAGAGCCTCGCGGCGACCGCGGCCGACCGCGCGCTGGAGACCGGCGCGCGGCTGCGGGTGTTCGCCCAGGACGTACGGGCGGGCATGACGCAGCGCGAGAGCGAGCTCCAGGACGCGCTCGGCCTCACCGGCAGCGCCCCGCAATCCGAAATCCCGTCCGAACTCCCGGCACCGCGCCGGAGCATTGCGTACAACCGGAAGGACGAACACTGATGGAGTCGGCAGAAATCCGCCGCCGCTGGCTGCGCTTCTTCGAGGAGCGCGGGCACACCGTTGTCCCTTCGGCGTCGCTCATCGCGGACGACCCGACTCTGCTGCTGGTCCCGGCGGGCATGGTCCCGTTCAAGCCGTACTTCCTCGGTGAGGTCAAGCCGCCCTTCGACCGCGCCACCAGCGTGCAGAAGTGCGTCCGCACCCCGGACATCGAAGAGGTCGGCAAGACCACCAGGCACGGCACGTTCTTCCAGATGTGCGGCAACTTCTCCTTCGGCGACTACTTCAAGGAAGGCGCCATCAAGTACGCCTGGGAGCTGCTCACCGGCTCCCTGGAGGACGGTGGCTACGGCCTGGAGGCCGACCGGCTCTGGATCACCGTCTACCAGGAGGACGACGAGGCCGAGCAGATCTGGCGCGACGTCATCGGCGTCCCCGCCGAGCGCATCCAGCGCCTCGGCATGGGCCCCAACTTCTGGTCCATGGGCGTCCCCGGACCCTGCGGCCCCTGCTCCGAGATCAACTACGACCGCGGCCCCGAGTTCGGCGTCGAGGGCGGCCCCGCCGTCAACGACGAGCGGTACGTGGAGATCTGGAACCTGGTCTTCATGCAGTACGTACGCGGCGCCGGTGAGGGCAAGGAGAGCTTCCCGATCCTCGGCGACCTGCCCAGCAAGAACATCGACACCGGCCTCGGCCTCGAACGCCTCGCGATGATCCTGCAGGGCGTGCAGAACATGTACGAGACCGACACCCTGCGCGTCGTCATGGACCGCGCCACCGAACTGACCGGCGTGCGCTACGGCCAGGCCCACGACACCGACGTGTCGCTGCGCGTGGTCGCCGACCACATCCGCACCTCCGTGATGCTGATCGGCGACGGCGTCACCCCGGGCAACGAGGGGCGCGGCTACGTCCTGCGCCGCATCATGCGCCGCGCCATCCGCAATATGCGGCTGATGGGCGCCACCGGACCGGTCGTCGCCGAACTGGCCGACGTCGTCATCAAGACCATGGGCGAGCAGTACCCGGAGCTGATCTCGGACCGCAAGCGGATCGAGACGGTCGCCATCGCCGAGGAGACCGCCTTCCTCAAGGCCCTCAGCGGCGGCACCAACATCCTCGACACCGCCATCACCGAGACCAAGTCGGCCGGCGGCAGCGTGCTCCCCGGCGACAAGGCGTTCCTGCTCCACGACACCTGGGGCTTCCCGATCGACCTCACCCTCGAAATGGCCTCGGAACAGGGCCTGTCGGTGGACGAGGAGGGCTTCCGCCGCCTGATGAAGGAGCAGCGGGACCGCGCCAAGGCCGACGCCCGCGCCAAGAAGACCGGCCACGCCGACCTGTCCGCCTACCGCGAGGTCGCCGACCGCTCCGGCAGCACCGAGTTCACCGGCTACACCCAGAACCACAACGAGGCCACCGTCGTCGGTCTGCTGGTCGACGGTGTCCCGTCGCCCGCCGCCACCGAGGGCGACGAGATCGAAGTGGTGCTCGACCGCACCCCGTTCTACGCCGAGGGCGGCGGCCAGCTCGCCGACACCGGCCGCATCCGCGCCGACAACGGCGCTGTGATCGAGATCCGCGACGTCCAGCAGCCGGTGCCCGGCGTCAGCGTGCACAAGGGCGTCGTCCAGGTCGGCGAGGTCACCGTCGGGGCCGGGGTGCTGGCCCAGATCGACCTCGTACGCCGCCGCGCCATCGCCCGCGCCCACAGCGCCACCCACCTGACCCACCAGGCGCTGCGCGACGCCCTCGGCCCGACGGCCGCCCAGGCCGGTTCCGAGAACGCCCCCGGCCGCTTCCGCTTCGACTTCGGCTCCCCGGCCGCCGTCCCCGGCACCGTCCTCACCGACGTCGAGCAGAAGATCAACGAGGTGCTCGCCCGCGAACTGGACGTCACCGCCGAGGTCCTGCCGATCGCCGAGGCCAAGAGGCAGGGCGCCATCGCCGAATTCGGCGAGAAGTACGGCGAGCGGGTCCGGGTCGTCACCATCGGCGACTTCTCCAAGGAGCTGTGCGGCGGCACCCATGTGCACAACACCGCGCAGCTCGGCCTGGTGAAGCTGCTCGGCGAGTCCTCGATCGGCTCCGGCGTGCGCCGCGTCGAAGCCCTCGTCGGCGTGGACGCCTACCACTTCCTCGCCCGCGAGCACACGGTCGTCGCCCAGCTCACCGAGCTGGTCAAGGGCCGCCCCGAGGAGCTGCCCGACAAGATCTCCGGGATGCTCGCCAAGCTCAAGGACGCCGAGAAGGAGATCGAGCGCTTCCGCGCGGAGAAGGTCCTCCAGGCCGCCGCAGGGCTCGCCGAGAGCGCCGCCGACATCAAGGGCGTCGCCCTGGTCGCCGGTACGGTCCCCGAGGGCACCGGTGCCGACGACCTGCGCAAGCTCGTCCTCGACGTCCGCCAGCGGATCGGCGGCGGACGCCCCGGCGTCGTCGCCCTCTTCACTGTCGCCAACGGCCGCCCGCTGACCGTCATCGCCACCAACGAGGCCGCCCGCGAGCGCGGCATCAAGGCCGGCGAGCTGGTCCGCACCGCCGCCAAGACCCTCGGCGGCGGAGGCGGCGGCAAGGACGACGTGGCCCAGGGCGGCGGCCAGAACCCGGCCGCGGTCCAGGACGCCGTCGAGGCCGTCCAGCGCCTGGTGGGCGAGAAGGCGTGACGGACGGTTCGCCGGATCCGAGCCGCCCGGGGCGGGAAGGCGGCATGAGGAGGGGCCGGAGGATCGCGGTGGATGTCGGGGACGCCCGCATCGGGGTCGCCTCGTGCGACCCCGACGGAATCCTCGCCACGCCGGTCGAGACGGTGCCCGGCCGGGACGTGCCCGCGGCGCTGCGGCGGCTCGCCGCGATCGTGGCGGAGTACGAGCCGATCGAGGTCGTCGTCGGGCTGCCGCGCTCCCTCAACGGGGGCGAGGGCCCGGCGGCGGCCAAGGTCCGCGGCTTCGCCCAGCATGTGGCGAAAGTCATCTCGCCGGTTCCGGTGCGCCTGGTGGACGAACGCATGAGTACGGTCACGGCCACGCAAGGGCTCCGCGCCTCCGGAGTGAAGGCGAAAAAGGGACGCTCCGTAGTGGATCAGGCTGCCGCGGTCATTATTTTGCAAAGTGCGCTGGAGACCGAACGGGTGTCGGGTAAAGCTCCGGGCGAGAGCGTCGAAGTGGTCATCTGATCGCGATACGGTAACGTCTCGCGCGACACGGCGGCGCCCCTCGGGCGCCGCCCGTTTCACAGGGTCGGCAAGCCGGTTGCAGACCGCGTACCAAGGGGACCGATGACTGACTATGGCCGGGGCGCCGGCTCCGAACCGTGGCATCCCGAGGACCCGCTCTTCGGTGACGGCTACGACCAGGCGCAGCAGCCCTACCCGCCGCAGCAGCAGGTGCAGTACCCGCAGGCGGAGTACGACCCCTACGCCACCGGTCAGCACCAGCAGCAGTACCCGCAGCAGCAGGGCGGCCAGCAGTACCCCCAGACCCCGCAGCAGTACGAGCAGCAGGGGTACCCGCAGCAGCAGCCGCAGCACCCGCAGGGGCAGTACCAGCCTCAGCAGCACCCCCAGCAGCACCCTCAACAGCAGCAGTACCCGCAGGCGCAGTACGACGGCTACGACACCGGCTCCCACTCGGTCGGCGGATACGGCCACCAGGACCCGTATGGCGGGCACCAGCCGCAGGATCCGTACGCGGGCGGCCCGCAGCCCGACTTCTACGGGCAGAACGGCTACCCGCCGCCGCAGCAGCCCCAGTACCGGCAGCAGCCGCAGGCGCCGTTCCAGGGCCAGGGGCCCGGGCAGGGGCCGGGCGGTCCGGGACAGGGCGGTCTGAGTCAGGGCGCTCCGGGGCAGGGTCAGCCGCAGGCGCCGCTGCACGGCCAGGGCCAGCCACAGGGCCAGGGCCCGGCGCAGGGCACGCAAGGCGTCCAGGGGGCGCAGGACGGTCACCCGCAGGAGCCGGGCGCGCGCCCGCTGCGGACGGCTCCGGGCAACACCGGCGACTGGGACGCGGGGGAGGACGACGACCCGCGCGAGCACGCCTTCTTCTCCGGCCGCGACGACGACGATGACGACGCCCCCGCGACCACCACCACGAGCGGCGGCGGCAGGCGCGCGGGCAAGTCGGCCCCCGCCAAGGGCGGCAAGAAGCGCCGCAGCGGCTGCGCGTGCCTGGTCGTCCTGGTCGTCCTGGGCGGCGGCCTCGGCGGCGTCGGCTACTTCGGCTACAACTTCTACCAGGACCGCTTCGGCCCGGCCCCCGACTACTCGGGCAACGGCGCGGGCGAGGTCCAGGTCGAGATCCCCAAGGGCTCGACGATCACCACCATGGGCAACATCCTCAAGTCCGACGGTGTGGTCAAGAGCGTCGACGCCTTCACCGCCGCGGCCCGCAAGAACCCCAAGGGCCAGTTCATCCAGGCGGGCGTCTACGTCCTCAACAAGCAGATGTCGGCGGCCTCGGCCGTCACGATGATGCTCGACCCCAAGTCCCAGAACGCGATGATCATCGCCGAGGGCATGCGCGACGCGCAGATCTACGACGCCATCGATAAGCGTCTCGGCCTCTCCGCGGGCAGCACGAAGAAGGTCGCGCACGACCAGGCCAAGAACCTCGGACTGCCGGACTGGGCGGACACCAGCTCCAAGGTGAAGGACCCGCTGGAAGGTTTCCTCTTCCCGTCCCGCTACGGCGTCGCCAAGGGCATGAAGCCCGAAGCGCTGCTGCGCGAGATGGTCGGCGAGGCGAAGAAGCAGTACGCCCAGTTCGACATGGTCGCCGAGGCGAAGAAGCAGAATCTCAGCTCGCCGCTGCAACTGCTCACCGTCGCCAGCCTGGTGCAGGCCGAGGGCAAGACCGACGACGACTTCCGCAAGATGGCCAAGGTCGTCTACAACCGGATGGTCCCCACCAACAAGGAGACCTTCGGACTGCTCCAGTTCGACTCGACGTACAACTACATCAAGAACACCAGCGCCACGAACATCAGCCTCGCCAAGATCAAGTCCCTGGACGACCCGTACAACACGTACAAGTACAAGGGCCTGCCGCCGGGGCCGATCGGCAACCCGGGCGTCGACGCGCTGAAGGCGGCGATGAACCCCGACAGCGGGAACTGGTACTACTTCATCTCGCTGGACGGCAAGACGACCAAGTTCACCTCGACACACGCCGAGTTCCAGAAGCTCTACGACCAGTACAACAGCCAGTAGGACCGGGGCACTTCTTCCGTGGACACGACCGGACACCCGGGCACCCGCCGTGCGGCGGTGCTCGGGTCACCCATCGCGCACTCGCTCTCCCCGGTGCTGCACCGGGCCGCGTTCGAGGCGATGGGCCTCGCCGACGAGTGGCGCTACGACCGCTTCGAGGTCGACGAGGCCGCGCTGCCCGGCTTCATCGGTGGCCTCGACCCCGCCGTCTGGCGCGGTCTGTCGCTGACGATGCCGCTCAAGCGGGCCGTGATCCCGCTGCTGGACGAGATCACCGAGACGGCCGCGTCCGTGGAGGCCGTCAACACGGTCGTGCTCGGCCCCGACGGCCGCCGCAGGGGCGACAACACCGATATCCCCGGCATGCTCGCCGCCCTGCGGGAGCGCGGCATCACCTCCGTGCCCTCCGCGGCGGTCCTCGGCGCCGGGGCCACCGCCTCCTCCGCGCTGGCCGCGCTCGCGCGGCTCGGCACGGCCGAGGTCACCGCGTACGTGCGCGGCCCGGCGCGCGCCGCCGAGATGCGGCAGTGGGGCGACCGCCTCGGTGTCGCCGTGCGCGTCGCCGACTGGGCCGACGCCGCCAAGGCCCTCGACGAGCCGCTGGTCATCGCCACCACCCCGGCCGGCGCCGCCGACCACCTCGCCGCCGCCGTCCCGCCCGCCCCCGGCGCCCTCTTCGACGTCCTCTACGACCCCTGGCCCACCCCGCTGGCCGCCGCCTGGTCCCGCCGCGACGCCCCGGTCGTCGGCGGCCTCGACCTCCTGGTCCACCAGGCCGTCCTCCAGATCGAGCAGTACACCGGCCACGCCCCCGCCCCCCTCGCGGCCATGCGCGCGGCGGGCGAGGCCGCGCTGCCGCGGGGGTGACGGTTCCGGCCGGTCGCTGTCCGCACGGTGGACCGTGTCGGGGCACGGCACGTCGGCGTGGGAGGATCGGGGGACAGGACGGCACGCCGTTGCTCGGGGGCGGCCGGACCGGGACGCGCACATCGAGGGAGCACCGTTGAGCAGGTTGCGCTGGCTGACCGCGGGGGAGTCGCACGGACCCGCACTCGTCGCGACGTTGGAGGGGCTGCCGTCCGGGGTGCCGGTCACCACGGAGTTGGTGGCGGACGCGCTGGCGCGGCGGCGGCTGGGATACGGGCGCGGGGCGCGGATGAAGTTCGAGCGCGACGAGGTGACCTTCCTGGGCGGCGTACGGCACGGCCTCACCATGGGCAGCCCGGTGGCCGTGATGGTGGGCAACACCGAGTGGCCCAAGTGGGAACAGGTCATGTCGGCCGACCCGGTGGACCCGGAGATCCTGGCGGGCCTGGCGCGCAACGCGCCGCTGACCCGGCCGCGACCCGGCCACGCGGACCTGGCGGGGATGCAGAAGTACGACCTGGACGAGGCACGGCCGGTGCTGGAGCGGGCCAGCGCGCGGGAGACCGCGGCGCGGGTGGCGCTGGGCGCGGTCGCGCGGTCGTACCTGAAGGAGACCGCGGGCATCGAGATCGTCTCGCACGTGGTGGAACTGGCCGGGGCGAAGGCGCCCTACGGCGTGGTGCCGGTGCCCGGCGACGAGGAGCGGCTGGACGCGGACCCGGTGCGCTGCCTGGACGCGGACGCGAGCAAGGCGATGGTCGCGGAGATCGACCAGGCCCACAAGGACGGCGACACGCTCGGCGGCGTCGTGGAAGTGCTGGCGTACGGAGTGCCGGTCGGCCTCGGCTCGCACGTGCACTGGGACCGCAGGCTCGACGCACGGCTGGCCGCCGCGCTGATGGGCATCCAGGCGATCAAGGGCGTCGAGGTCGGCGACGGCTTCGACCTGGCCCGGGTGCCCGGCTCCAAGGCGCACGACGAGATCGTGCCGGGCCCCGACGGCGTCCGGCGCGCCTCCGGCAGGTCCGGCGGCACCGAGGGCGGCATGAGCACCGGAGAGGTGCTGCGGGTTCGCGCCGCGATGAAGCCGATCGCCACCGTGCCCCGCGCGCTCGCCACCATCGACGTCACCACCGGCGAGGTCGCCCAGGCCCACCACCAGCGCTCCGACGTGTGCGCGGTGCCCGCGGCGGGCATCGTCGCCGAGGCGATGGTCGCCCTGGTGCTGGCCGACGCGGTCGCTGAGAAGTTCGGCGGCGACTCGGTCGTACAGACCCGGCGCAGCGTCCGCGGCTTCCTCGACAACCTGGCGATCAAGTGACCGGCCCGGCGATCGTCCTCGTCGGCCCGCCCGGAGCGGGCAAGACCACCGTCGGCCGCGCGCTCGCCGACCGGCTGGGCACCACGTACCGCGACACCGACGCCGATGTGGAGGCCGTCGCGGGCAAGCCGATCCCCGAGATCTTCATCGACGACGGCGAGCCGCGCTTCCGCGAGCTGGAACGCGCCGCGGTCCGCACCGCCGTCGCCGAGCACGAGGGAGTGCTGTCGCTGGGCGGCGGCGCCGTCATGGACGGCCCCACCCGCGACCTGCTGGCCGGTCTGCCGGTGGTCTTCCTCGACGTCGGCCTGCACCAGGCCGTCCGCCGCGTCGGCCTGGACGCGCCGCGCCCGCTGCTCGCGGTCAACCCGCGCCAGCAGTGGCGCGAGCTAATGGACGTACGCCGCCCGCTGTACACGGAGATCGCCCGCGCCGTGGTCAGCACCGACGACCGCACCCCCGAGGACGTGGCCGAGGCCGTCCTCGACGCACTCCAACTGAAGGACGCATGAGCGAGAACGACGCGGTGGCGCCCCCCACCCGTATCCAGGTCGGTGCCACGGCGGGCACCGAGGCGTACGAGGTGCTGGTCGGTCACCAGCTCCTCGGCGAACTGCCGGGACTGATCGGGCCCAAGGCGCGCCGGGTGGCCGTCCTGCACCCCGAGGCGCTGGCCGGGACCGGCGAGGCGATCCGCGAGGACCTCGCGGAGCAGGGCTTCGAGGCCATCGCCATCCAGCTCCCGAACGCCGAGGAGGCCAAGACCGCCGAGGTCGCCGCCTACTGCTGGAAGGCGCTCGGCCAGACCGGCTTCACCCGCACCGACGTGATCGTCGGCGTCGGCGGCGGCGCCACCACCGACCTGGCCGGTTTCGTGGCCGCGACCTGGCTGCGCGGAGTGCGCTGGATCGCCGTGCCCACCACCGTGCTCGGCATGGTCGACGCGGCCGTCGGCGGCAAGACCGGCATCAACACCGCGGAGGGCAAGAATCTTGTCGGCGCCTTCCACCCGCCCGCCGGAGTCCTCTGCGACCTCGCCGCGCTCGCCTCGCTGCCGGTCAACGACTACGTCAGCGGCCTCGCCGAGATCATCAAGGCCGGGTTCATCGCCGACCCCGGCATCCTCGACCTGATCGAGTCCGACCCGGCCGCCGCCCGCGGCCCGGAGGGCCCGCACACCGGCGAGCTGATCGAACGCGCCATCCGGGTCAAGGCCGAGGTCGTCTCCGCGGATCTCAAGGAGTCCGGCCTCCGCGAGATCCTCAACTACGGCCACACGCTGGCGCACGCGATCGAGAAGAACGAGCGCTACAACTGGCGGCACGGCGCCGCCGTCTCCGTCGGCATGGTCTTCGCCGCCGAACTCGGCCGCCTGGCCGGGCGGTTGGACGACGCGACCGCCGACCGGCACCGCGCCGTACTGGAGTCCGTCGGACTGCCGCTGACCTACCGCGGCGACCAGTGGCCGAAGCTGGTGGAGACCATGAAGGTCGACAAGAAGTCCCGCGGCGACATGCTGCGCTTCATCGTCCTCGACGGACTCGCCAAGCCGACCGTGCTGGAGGGCCCCGACCCGGCCGTCCTGCTCGCCGCCTACGGGGAGGTCTCCGCGTGACCACCCGCGTCCTGGTGCTCAACGGCCCCAACCTCGGGCGCCTCGGCTCCCGCGAGCCCGACGTCTACGGCGCGACCTCGTACGCCGGTCTGGTCGAGGAGTGCACCAAGCTCGGCGCCGAGCTGGGCTTCGACGTCGAGGTCCGCGAGACCAACGACGAGGCGGAGCTGATCGGCTGGCTGCACGAGGCGGCCGACGGCCGGATTCCCGTCGTCCTCAACCCCGGCGCCTTCACGCACTACTCCTACGCGATGCGCGACGCCGCCGCGCAGCGGACCGCGCCGCTGATCGAGGTGCACATCTCCAACCCGTACGCGCGCGAGGCGTTCCGGCACAACTCCGTCGTGGCCGCCGTCGCCTCCGGTACGGTCGCCGGATTCGGCATCGGCTCGTACCGGCTGGCGCTGCGCGCCCTCGCGGAGGACGGCGGCTCCTAGCGGGGCACCCTGGAGGAGCGCGGCTCGTTCACACAACGGCCGTCAGGGGCTGTACCGTTCCGTGTCGAACGGGTTCGTTACCGGCCGGTTCAAGAAGCTGGTCCTCCGTACGGGATGGAGTGGGGCGAGATGCAGCACGCTGTGGGGGCGCCGCAGCCCGGTGGCCCCACCCCGCCCCAGGGGACGGGCGTCAGTACGGGGCACTTCCCGTTGTCGTCGCCCGCGCCCGTGCAGGTCCCGGCGCCGCACGGCAACGGCTCGCTGTCCGGCGCCTCGCACGGCCCGATAGCCGTGCTGCTGATCGGCGCGGCGGGGGCGGGCAAGACGACGATCGCGCGGCACTGGGCCGACCACCGCGGCGCGCCGACCGCGCACATCAGCCTGGACGACGTACGCGAATGGGTGCGGGCCGGTTTCGCCGACCCGCAGGCGGGGTGGAACGAGCACTCCGAGGCGCAGTACCGGCTGGCCCGCCGCACCTGCGGCTTCGCCGCCCGTAATTTCCTGGCCAACGGCGTCTCCTGCATCATCGACGACGCCGTCTTCCCCGACCGCCCCGCCGTCGGCCTCGGCGGCTGGAAGCGGCACGTCGGGCCCGGCCTGCTCCCCGTCGTCCTGCTCCCGGGACTGGACGTCGTCCTGACCCGCAACGCGGAGCGCACCGGCAACCGCCGCCTGTCGGACGAGGAAGTCGCCCGGATCCATGGCCGTATGGCGGGCTGGTACGGCTCGGGCCTGCCCATCATCGACAACTCCCAGCTCGACGTGGTCTCCGCCGCCGCCGCCCTCGACCGCGTCGTGGCCCGCAGCGCCCAGGGCCCGCCCATCTGGTAGCCCGCCCGCACGATCCGGCGGCGGCGGGCGAGCGGCCCGCGTACGGGCTCACGCGGCAGGCGAGCCTTCGGCGGTACGGGCGCGGGCGGCGGCCGGCGGCCCGGCGCCACGGGTGGACGCGCTCAGGAAGCCGGGCCGCCGACGCGCCCATACGCTCGCCACATGTCCGAGGTGCACGCAGCACGCAGAGCACGGCTGCGCGACCGGTGCGCGGCGAACGGCGCGTCCGCCGCGCTGGTGACCCGTCCCGCGAACATCCGCTACCTGACCGGCTGCGCGCCGCAAGGCGCGGCGCTGCTGATCGGCCCGGACGACGACGCGCTGGTGCACCTCACACCGCCGCAGGACGACCGCGACGAACCGCTGCCCGGCGACCTGCGCGCGGTGGTGCTGGCGACGCCGGACGGCGACGCGGCGGTGGCCGCCGCCGACCTGGCCCGCGAGCACCGCGCCGACTCCCTCGCCGTCGAGGAGCACCACCTGACGGTGACCCGGCA
The DNA here is from genome assembly GCF_055559175.1 of Streptomyces sp. NPDC024632. NCBI lineage: Bacteria > Bacillati > Actinomycetota > Actinomycetes > Kitasatosporales > Streptomycetaceae > Streptomyces > Streptomyces sp. NPDC024632. The sequence continues at coordinate 38,249 of NZ_JBVHLD010000015.1, read as the reverse complement.
CCGCGCGATCAGCTCGGTCGTCGGCGCGCTCCCGCTGTCCGACCTCGGCGGCGCCGTCGAACAGCTCCGGCTGGTCAAGGACGAGCACGAGATCGCCAACCTCAGGATCGCCGCGGAGATCGCCGACCAGGCCCTCGGCGAGCTGCTGGAGTCGATCCTGGTCGGCCGCACCGAACGGCACCTCGCCCTGGAGCTGGAGCGCCGCCTGGTCGACCACGGCGCCGAGGGCCCCGCCTTCCGCACCTCCGTCGGCACCGGGCCGAACTCCGGCGCGCCCCGGCACGTGCCGACCGACCGCCGCGTCGAGGAGGGCGACTTCCTGACCGTCCGGCTCGGCGCCCGCTACCGCGGCTACCGCTGCGAAGTCGGCCGTACGTTCGTCATCGGCACCGCTCCCGCAGCCTGGCAGATCGACCTCTACGAGCTGGTGTTCGCCGCCCAGCGGGCCGGCCGCGAGGCGCTCGCACCCGGTGTGGCCTGCCGAGACGTCGACCACGCGACCCGGAGCCCGCTCACCGCCGCCGGCCACGCGGAGGGTCTGGCACAGTGGTCGGGACACGGCGTGGGTCTGGAAATCGACGAGGACCCTCGGCTGTCACCTGCGGCCATGGGTAAACTGGACGCTTGCGTGCCGGTCACCGTCGAACCGGGGGTCCACCTTCCGGGCCGCGGCGGTGTCCGCATCGACGACACACTCGTCGTACGTCCACTGGCGGACGGCGGGCCCGAGCTACTCACCATCACGACCAAGGAACTGCTCGCCCTGTGACGGGCGCGTGCCCTCCTCGGTCCCCGAAGCAGCACTTTCAGGAGATTCCGCAACCGTGGCCACCACGAACGACCTCAAGAACGGCCTCGTGCTCAAGCTCGACAGCGGCCAGCTCTGGACCGTAGTCGAGTTCCAGCACGTCAAGCCCGGCAAGGGCCCCGCCTTCGTGCGCACCAAGCTGAAGCACGTGCTCTCCGGGAAGGTCGTCGACAAGACCTTCAACGCGGGCGTGAAGGTCGAGACCGCCAACGTCGACAAGCGCGGCATGCAGTTCTCCTACAAGGACGGCACCGACTTCGTCTTCATGGACACCGAGACCTACGACCAGATCATCATCGCGCCCGAGACGGTCGGCGACGCCGCCAACTACCTCCTCGAGGGCTTCGAGGCGGTCGTGGCGATGTACGAGGGCTCCGCGCTCTACGTCGAGCTGCCCGCCTCCGTCGAGCTGGTCATCGAGTACACCGAGCCCGGCGTCCAGGGCGACCGCTCCACCGGCGGCTCCAAGCCCGCCCGCCTGGAGACCGGTTACGAGATCGGCGTCCCGCTCTTCATCACCACGGGTGAGAAGGTCAAGGTCGACACCCGTACGGGCGACTACCTCGGCCGGGTGAACAGCTAACCGTGGCTGCCCGGAACAAGGCCCGCAAGCGGGCCTTCCAGATCCTCTTCGAGGCGGAACAGCGGGGCGTCGACCCCAAGACCGCCATGGCGGACTGGATCCGGCTCGCCAGGACCGACGACCGGCAGCCGCCGGTCACCGAGTACACGATGCGGCTCGTCGAGGGCTGTGAGGCGCACGCCGAGCGGATCGACGAACTGCTGTCCAGCTACTCCGTCGGCTGGTCGCTCGACCGGATGCCGGTCGTGGACCGCAATGTGCTGAGGCTCGGCACGTACGAGCTGCTCTGGGAGGACGACGTCCCGGACGCGGTCGTGCTGGACGAGGCGGTGCAGCTCGCCAAGGAGTTCTCCACCGACGAGTCACCGGCCTTCGTCAACGGGCTGCTGGCCCGGCTGATGGAACTGAAGCCGACGCTCAAGCGGTAGGAACCGCGCCCGAGCGCCCGGCCCGTCCTTCCGGGCCCGAAGCAGAAGTTGAACAATATTCTGCTTCGGGCCTGGTGTGTGTCCTGGCGCTGGCCTAGATTCCCGCGCATGGACGAAACGGACGACCGGACCGACGACGCGATCCTGAAGCACCTCGCCGGACTGCGCGCCGCCGACCTGCCCGTGCACGGCGGACGGACGATGGCGTACGTCTACGACGCGGGACTCGACGGGCTCGACGATCTGGCGGCGAGCGCCCAGGCCGCCTTCGCGGGCGTCAACGGCCTCGACATGACCGCCTTCCCCAGCGTGGTCGCGCTGGAGAACGACGTCGTGGGGCGGGCGGCGGCCGTGCTCGGCGGCGGCCCGCGGACGGCGGGCACCTTCACCAGCGGCGGCACCGAGAGCTGCCTGCTGGCCGTTCTCACCGCCCGCGAGCACGCCCGCAGGACGCGCGGCGTCACCGCGCCCGAGATCGTGCTCCCCGTCACCGCGCACGCCGCCTTCCACAAGGCCGCGGCGCTCTTCGGACTCACCGTCGTGAGCGTCCCGGTGGACCCGGAGACCTTCCGGGTGCGGGCCGAGGACATGACAGCCGCCATCGGCCCCCGTACCGCCCTCGTCGTCGTCTCCGCGCCCTCCTACGCGCACGGCGTGCTCGACCCTGTCGCCGAGGTGGCGCGGGCGGCGGCGGAACGCGGCACGCTGTGCCACGTGGACGCCTGCATCGGCGGCTGGTACCTGGCGCACCGGCGGCTGGCCGACGGCATCGCGCCGCCGCCCGCCTTCGACCTCGCGGTGCCCGGCGTCACCTCGCTCTCGGTCGACCTGCACAAGTACGGCTACACGCCCAAGGGCGCCTCCGTGCTGCTCTTCCGGGACGCGGAACTGCGCAGGCACGGCTGGTTCGCGCACGCCTCCTGGCCGGGCTACCCGGTCGTCAACGCGACCTTGCAGGGCACCAAGTCCGCCGGGCCGCTCGCCGCCGCCTGGGCGGTGCTGCGCAGGGTCGGCACCGACGGGTACACCGACCTGTCCCGCCGCGTGCACGCGGCGACCGTACGGCTGGTCGAGGGGATCGGCCGGATCGAGGGGCTGCGGGTGCTCGGCGCCCCCGAGGCGTCGCTGGTGGCCGTCGCCTCCGCCGACCCGGCGCTCGACCCGTTCGTGGTCGCGGACGAGATGCGGCTGCTCGGCTGGTACCTCCAGCCGCAGCCCGCCTTCGGCGGCTCACCGTCCAATGTGCACCTCACGGTCACCGCCGCCGTCGCGGACCCGGACCGGATCGACGAACTCCTCGCCCAGCTGGCCGACGCCGTGACCAGGGCCCGCGCGTACGGCCCGACCGCCGTCGACCCCGGACTCGTGGAGTTGGCCGCCGCGCTCGACCCGGACACCCTCGGCCCCGACGAGGCGGCGCTCGCCCTCCAGCTCGCCGGCGTCGGCCCCGGCGGCGCGCTGCCCGACCGCATGGCCCCCGTCCTCGCCGTCCTCCAGGCCCTGCCCCCGCGCCTCACCGAGCGCCTGCTGCCCGAGGTCGTCTCCCGGATGTACGCGAGCGCCCCGGCCTGACGCCGCCCGCCACCGACCCGGACCCGCCGCACCGGAAAAACCCGGTGCGGCGACCGGAGCCGCCTCCCTACACTCGGCACGCGTCCACGCGCCGCCACCATCGGACGGCGCGTGCCATGACGAGTGAACGGACCAATGAGGGGAGCCCGGCCGTGCGTCACCGCAGCGCAGTCGTCGTTCCCCCGACCCGGCACCGGGTGATTCTGGTGTCTCGGTCCGCCCGGTGCCCGCTGCGCGGCCGGCACCGTGGCCCCGTGACGCCCGCCTGACCCCGTCGGGCCCCCGACCGATCCGCTCGACCCCGCCTCCCCGCCGCCCTGCCTGCCAGGCCCGCCGCCGTACCCGTACGCCCGGACACCCGGGCGCGGCTCGGCGCTACGGCCGCGCGGCTTCACGGCTCTCCGGACGGGGCCACATCGGTCGTACGTCACGACAATCGCGCCGCCACCTCACCGGATCATCCGAAAGGTCACAGGCCGTGCGCAGCAACCCGAACCGTCCGTCCGTACCGGCACTCGCCGACGTCAGGAACCTGGGCATCCTCGCCCACGTGGACGCGGGCAAGACCACCGTCACCGAACGGTTCCTCTACCTCACCGGCGCCACCCACAAGCGCGGCGAGGTCCACGACGGGACGACCGTCACCGACTTCGACTCCCAGGAGCGCGACCGCGGCATCACCATCTTCGCCGCCGCGGTGAGCTGCGAGTGGGACGGGCACTGGTTCAACCTGATCGACACCCCGGGGCACGTCGACTTCGCCGACGAGGTGGAGCGCTCGCTGCGGGTGCTCGACGGCGCCATCGCCGTGTTCGACGCCGTAGCGGGCGTCGAGCCGCAGAGCGAGTCGGTGTGGCGGCAGGCGGACCGGCACGGCGTGCCGCGGATCGTCTTCGTCAACAAGCTGGACCGCGCGGGCGCCGATCTGGACCGGGCGGTCGACTCCATCCGACGGCGGCTGCACACCGTCCCGCTGGTCGTCCAGCTCCCGATCGGCCGGGAGGACGGCTTCACGGGCGTCGTCGACCTGCTGCGGATGCGCGCCCTGGTCTGGACGGACGGCGGCGGCCCGCGCGAAGGCGCGGTGCCCGACGAGCTGAAGCAGGAGGCGGACCGGCGGCGACGGCTGCTGGAGGAGACGGTGGCGGAGCTGCACCCGGCCGCGCTGGAGGAATTCTGCGCGCGCTCGGCGCTGTCGGAGCCGACCCTGACGGCGGCCCTGCGCGACCTCACCCGCGGCGGAGAGGGCGTCGTGGTCCTCTGCGGCTCGGCTTACCGCGACCGCGGCATCGAACCGCTGCTGGACGCGGTGGCGGCCTATCTGCCGTCGCCGCTGGACGTGCACCCGGTCCGGGGCACGCTCGACGGCGAAACGCGCGAACGCGCGGCCGACCCGGCGGAACCCTTCGCCGGGCTGGTGTTCAAGGTCAACTCGACCGCCACCGGGCGGCTGACCTGCCTGCGGATCTACGCGGGAACGATCAGGAAGGGAGACACGGTGCTGGACGCGGGCACCGGGCGCGGCGAGCGGATCGGCCGCATCCTGCGGCTGCACGCCGACCGGCAGACCGAGCTGGAACAGGCGGTCGCCGGGGACATCGTCGCGGTGGTCGGGCCGAAGGCCGCCCGCGCGGGCACCACGCTGTGCGCGCCGGGCGCCCCGCTGGTGCTCGAACCCCCGGTGGCGGCCGACCCGGTCGTCTCCGTCGCGGTCGAGGCCGCCCGCAACACCGACACCGAACGGCTGGTGTCGGCGCTCGCACGGCTGGTCGAGGAGGACCCGTCGCTCGCCGTCAGGACCGATCCCGAGACCGGCCAGATGGTGCTCGCGGGCATGGGCGAACTGCACCTGGAGGTCGCGGTGGAGAAGATCCGCCGCGCCCACGGCCTGGAGGTCGGCGTCGGCCGCCCGCAGGTCGCCTACCGGGAGACGGTCGTCCGCGGGGTGACGGGCCATGTCCACCGGCATGTCAAACAGGACGGCGGGGCGGGGCAGTTCGCCCATGTCGTCATCGATGTGGCGCCGCTCGGCGCCGAGGAGGGGGAGGAGGAGTTCGTGTTCACCTCGACGGTGACCGGTGGCCGGGTGCCGCGTGAGTACGTTCGCGCGGTCGAGGACGGCTGCCGTGACGCTCTCGCGCAGGGGCCGCTGGGCGGTCACCCCGTGACGGGGGTGCGCGTCACGCTGACGGACGGGGCGACCCATGCGAAGGACTCCTCGGAGCTGGCTTTCCGCACGGCGGGCCGTTTCGCTCTCCGCGAGGCGCTGCGGGCCTCCGCGATGGTGCTGCTGGAACCGGTGACCGAGGTGACGGTTACCGTGCCCGAGAGCGCCGTGGGCGCCGTCCTCGGCGACCTGGCCGCGCGCCGCGGCCGGGTGACCGCCTCCGGCGCGGTGGCCATGGGCTCCACGGTCCTCACGGCGACCGTCCCCCTGGCCGAGCTGTTCGGTTACGCCACCGGGCTGCGGAGCCGCACGCATGGCCGTGGCACCTTCAGCACCTGCCCCGCGGGCTACCTCCCGGCCCCGTCGCGGTGACCAGGACCCCGGGGGTGCCGCTTGCGGTGTCGTCCCGAGTGCGGCGCCGCGTCGGCTGAGTGCGCTGTTCCCCACGCCCCCGGGGGGTCATCCTCTGCCCGGAAGACCGGAGGGCGGACCCGTCAGAGGTGCGGGGAACCGCGCGACACGTCGCGGCGGACCGCGCCCCTCGGGGCGGGCGCCCCGGAACGCGGAGCCGGAGGGGGTGGGGGAAAGGGAGGGGGTGGCACCGGGGGGGGGGGGGGTTTTTTACTCTCTTGGGTAAGCAAGGGACCCGCCCCCTCTATTT
>NZ_JBVHLD010000015.1:0-32020 GCF_055559175.1 Streptomyces sp. NPDC024632 | reverse complement strand
GGGCGAAGGGGGTTTTCTCTCTCCTTCTCTCCTCTCCCCCCCCCCCCCCCCCCCCCCCCCCCCACCCCCCCCCCTTCCCCCCCCCCTCCCCCCCCCCCCCCCCCCCTCCCCCGGGACGTTTCTGCACTATTCGGGCGAGCCGGGCGCCTAGCCCTCTTCGTGCTGGACCGCGCGCCGCGCGTCGGCGTCGAGGACGCCCCAGCCGATGAGCTGCTCGGTGAGTACGGACGGCGACTGGTCGTAGATCACGGCCAGGGTGCGGAGGTCGTCCTGGCGGATCGACAGCACCTTGCCGTTGTAGTCGCCGCGCTGGCTCTGGATCGTGGCGGCGTACCGCTGGAGAGGCCCGGCCTTCTCCGGCGGGACCTGGGACAGGCGCTCCAGGTCGAGGACGAGCTTCGGGGGCGGCTCGGCCGCCCCGCCGGGGGTCGTACCCGGCAGCAACTCCTGGACCGGAACTCCGTAGAAGTCCGCAAGCTCGGCGAGTCGCTGCACGGTCACGGCACGGTCGCCGCGCTCGTACGAGCCCACGACCACTGCCTTCCAGCGGCCCTGGGACTTCTCCTCGACGCCGTGCAGGGACAGGCCCTGCTGCGTGCGGATGGCCCGGAGCTTTGCTCCGAGCTGCTTGGCGTAATCGCTGGACATATGGCTCCCCGGACGGAAACTCGGTGACTCACTGTGAGGTTACGCAGCGTAATCCGTGCTCGTCAAGCCGGAAAGGGCCGATCGGTCGCTGACCTGGGCGCTCTGCGCCACCTGATACCGTTGCCGCGTACCCCTGACGTCCTTTAATGCCCGTCCCGTGAGGCGGGGAAGGAGGTCCCCGACCCATGGTCGAAGACCGCAGTACCCCGGAAGACCGCGATACCGCCGAGTGGAACCCCGCGCCCGCCCGTCCGGTGCTCGAAGCACCCGACATCGCGCGCGTCCTCACCCGTATCGCCCACGAGATCGTGGAACGCGCCAAGGGCGCGGACGACGTGGTGCTCCTCGGCATCCCGACCCGCGGCGTCTACCTGGCGCAGCGCCTGGCGGCCAAGCTCGCCGAGATCACCGGCCGCACGACGGCCGTCGGCTCCCTCGACATCACCATGTACCGCGACGACCTGCGGCTGCACCCGGCACGCGCGCTGGCCCGCACCGAGATCCCGGCCACCGGGATCGACGGCAGGCTCGTCGTCCTCGTCGACGACGTGCTCTTCTCCGGCCGCACCATCCGCGCCGCCCTCGACGCGCTCAACGACATCGGCCGCCCCCGCGCCGTACAGCTCGCGGTCCTGGTCGACCGCGGCCACCGTGAACTGCCGATCAGGGCCGACTACGTCGGCAAGAACCTGCCCACCTCGCTGCGCGAGACCGTCAAGGTCCAGCTCACCGAGGAGGACGGCCGCGACACCGTCCTGCTCGGCCAGAAGGACGACAAGGACCGCGACCGGCGCGACCGCCGTGACCGGGACGACGCGGCGCCGCGCGAGGGCCTCCCGGCGGACGACTAGCGCACCCAGGACAGGACCCCCGCCGGGGTCCTGTGCTTCCGCGCGCCCTGACCCGCCCCAGCACCCCCGGAGTGACCCGCATGAAGCGCCACCTGATCTCGGCCGCCGACCTCAGCCGCGACGACGCCCTCCTCGTACTCGACACCGCCGAGGAAATGGCCCGCGTCGCCGACCGGCCCATCAAGAAACTGCCCACCCTGCGCGGCCGTACCGTCGTCAACCTCTTCTTCGAGGACTCGACGCGGACCCGCATCTCCTTCGAGGCCGCCGCCAAGCGGCTCTCCGCCGACGTCATCAACTTCTCCGCCAAGGGCTCCTCGGTCTCCAAGGGCGAATCCCTCAAGGACACCGCGCTGACCCTGGAGGCGATGGGCGCCGACGCCGTCGTCATCCGGCACGGCTCGTCCGGCGCGCCGCACCGCCTGGCCACCTCCGGCTGGATCAACGGCTCGGTGGTCAACGCGGGCGACGGCACCCACGAACACCCCACGCAGGCACTGCTGGACGCCTTCACCATGCGCCGCCACCTGTCCGGCGTCGGCCGCGACCTGGAGGGCCGCCGCGTCACCATCGTCGGCGACATCCTGCACAGCCGGGTCGCCCGCTCCAACGTGCTGCTGCTCAACACCCTCGGCGCGCGCGTCACCTTGGTCGCCCCGCCGACCCTGCTGCCGATCGGCGTCGAGCAGTGGCCGTGCGAGGTCAGCTACGACCTCGACGCGGTGCTCGCCAAGACCGACGCGCTGATGATGCTGCGCGTGCAGAGCGAGCGGATGAACGCCGCCTTCTTCCCCACCGAGCGCGAGTACACCCGGCGTTACGGCGTGGACGGACTGCGGATGGCGGTGCTGCCCGAGCACGCCATCGTCATGCACCCGGGACCGATGAACCGCGGCATGGAGATCACCGCCGAGGTCGCCGACTCGCCGCGCTGCACCGTCGTGGAGCAGGTCGCCAACGGCGTCAGCACCCGGATGGCCGTGCTGTACCTGCTGCTCGGCGGCTCGGAACCGGCCATCGCCACCACCGCGCCCGTCCCCGAGACCGCACCCGCGACGACCGGCCCCGCCCGTACCGAGGAGAGCAAGTAACCATGAGCAAGATCCTGATCCGTGGCGCGAAGGTACTGGGCGGCGAGCCGCAGGACGTCCTGATCGACGGCGAGACCATCGCCGCTATCGGCGCGGGCCTGTCCGGCGACGGGACCGAGGACGCCACCGTGGTCGACGGCGAGGGCCGGATGGTCCTGCTGCCCGGCCTGGTCGACCTCCACACCCACCTGCGCGAGCCGGGCCGCGAGGACTCCGAGACCGTGCTGACCGGCACCAGGGCCGCCGCGATCGGCGGCTACACCGCCGTGCACGCCATGGCCAACACCTTCCCCGTCGCCGACACCGCGGGCGTCGTCGAGCAGGTCTGGCGGCTCGGCAAGGAGTCCGGCTACTGCGACGTGCAGCCGGTCGGCGCCGTCACCGTCGGCCTGGAGGGCAAGCAGCTCGCCGAACTGGGCGCCATGGCCGACTCGGCCGCCCGGGTACGGGTCTTCTCCGACGACGGCAAGTGCGTGGACGACGCGGTGATCATGCGCCGCGCGCTGGAGTACGTGAAGGCGTTCGACGGCGTCGTCGCCCAGCACGCGCAGGAGCCCCGGCTCACCGAGGGCGCCCAGATGAACGAGGGCGCCGTCTCCGGCGAACTGGGCCTGACCGGCTGGCCCGCCGTCGCCGAGGAGTCGATCATCGCCCGCGACATCCTGCTCGCCGCGCACGTCGGCTCCCGCGTGCACATCTGCCACCTGTCCACCGCGGGCTCCGTCGAACTCGTCCGCTGGGCCAAGTCCAAGGGCTGGGACGTCACCGCCGAGGTCACCCCCCACCACCTGCTGCTCACCGACGAGCTGGTGCGTACGTACAACCCGGTCTACAAGGTCAACCCGCCGCTGCGCACCGAGGCGGACGTGCTCGCGCTGCGCGAGGCCCTGGCCGACGGCACCATCGACTGTGTGGCCACCGACCACGCACCGCACCCGCACGAGGACAAGGACTGCGAGTGGGCCGCCGCCGCCATGGGCATGGTGGGTCTGGAGACCGCGCTGTCCGTCGTGCAGCACACCATGGTCGACACCGGACTGCTGGACTGGGCGGGCGTCGCCGACCGCATGTCGGCCAGGCCCGCCGTCATCGGACGGCTCGCGGGCCACGGACGGCCGCTCGCCGAGGGCGAGCCCGCCAACCTCGTCCTGGTCGATCCCGCATACCGTGGGGTGGTCAATCCCGCGGGCTTCGCCTCCCGCAGCCGCAACACCCCCTACGAGGGACGCGAACTGCCGGGCCGGGTGCACGCCACCTTCCTGCGGGGCCAGGCGACGGTCATGGACGGGAAGCTCACGTGACACCTCTGACACTGCTGGCGGCCGGTACGGCGCGGGCCGCGGACAAGCACTCGGCGAAGGTCACCGACTGGACCGACCGGATCGGCTGGATCGTCGGCCTCGCCCTGTTCGTCGGCCTGCTGTACTGGCTGATGCGCCAAGGCTGGCAGTGGCGCCGCACCCTCCAGGGCGGCCTGCCCGCACTCCCGCAGGCCCCCGAGGAGACCGGCGAACCGCTCCTGGAATTCGACGGCCGCTACCACGGCAGCACCACCGCGGGGCAGTGGCTGGACCGGATCGTCGCCCACGGCCTCGGCGTACGCAGCAAAGTGACGCTCACCCTCACCGAGGAGGGCCTGGACGCCGACCGCGTCGGCGCCCCCGGCTTCTTCGTCCCCGCCGCCGCCCTGCGCGGCGCCCGCCTCGACAAGGGCATCGCGGGCAAGGTCCTCACCGAGGGCGGCCTGCTGGTCGTCACCTGGGAGCACGGCGGCACCCTCATCGACTCCGGCTTCCGCGCCGACCAGGCCGCGCAGCACCCGGCCTGGGTCGCGGAGATCAACCGCGTCAGCGGCGGCGAGGACGCCCCCGGCCGACGGGCGGCGCAAGTCGCCTTCGCGGACCACACACCGGGCGTCGGCCCGGCCGAACAACAGGCAAAGAAGGAAGGCGCACAATGACGACCTCCGTCCGGGCGGCCACCGCACCCGCCGTACTCGTCCTGGAGGACGGCCGCACCTTCCGCGGCCGTGCCTACGGGGCGGTGGGGGAGACCTTCGGCGAGGCCGTCTTCTCCACCGGTATGACCGGCTACCAGGAAACGCTCACCGACCCCTCGTACCACCGCCAGGTCGTCGTCATGACCGCCCCGCACGTCGGCAACACCGGCGTCAACGACGAGGACGCCGAGTCGTCCCGCATCTGGGTGTCCGGCTACGTCGTACGCGACCCCGCCCGCACCCCGTCCAACTGGCGCTCGCGGCGCTCGCTCGACGAGGAGCTGACCACCCAGGGCGTGGTCGGCATCAGCGGCATCGACACCCGCGCCCTCACCCGCCACCTGCGCGAACGCGGCGCCATGCGGGTCGGCATCTTCTCCGGCGAGGCACTGGCCGACGACGGCACGCTGCTCGCCAGGGTCCGGCAGGCCCCCGAGATGACCGGCGCCGACCTGTCCGCCGAGGTCGCCACCCGGCAGACCTACGTCGTCCCGGCGATCGGGGAGAAGCGCTTCACCGTCGCCGCCCTCGACCTCGGCATCAAGGGCATGACCCCGCACCGGATGGCCGAGCGCGGCATCGAGGTGCACGTCCTTCCCGCGAACGCGAGCGTCGAGGACGTCTACGCGGTCGCGCCCGACGGCGTCTTCCTGTCCAACGGCCCCGGCGACCCGGCCACCGCCGACCTCACCGTCATCCAGGCCGTCCTGGAGCGCGGGACCCCGCTGTTCGGCATCTGCTTCGGCAACCAGCTCCTCGGCCGGGCGCTCGGCTTCGGCACGTACAAGCTCAAGTACGGCCACCGCGGCATCAACCAGCCGGTGCAGGACCGCGGCACCGGCAAGGTCGAGGTCACCGCGCACAACCACGGCTTCGCCGTGGACGCGCCGCGCGACCGGGTCAGCGACACCCCGTACGGCCGCGCCGAGGTCAGCCATGTCTGCCTCAACGACGACGTGGTGGAGGGTCTGCGGCTGCTCGACCGGCCCGCCTTCAGCGTCCAGTACCACCCGGAGGCGGCGGCGGGACCGCACGACGCCGCCTACCTGTTCGACCGCTTCGTTTCCCTGATGGAGGGCCAGCGTGCCTAAGCGCACCGATATCCAGTCCGTCCTGGTCATCGGCTCCGGCCCGATCGTCATCGGCCAGGCCGCCGAGTTCGACTACTCAGGCACCCAGGCGTGCCGGGTCCTCAAGTCCGAGGGCCTGCGGGTCATCCTCGTCAACTCCAACCCCGCCACGATCATGACCGACCCGGAGATCGCCGACGCCACGTACGTCGAGCCGATCACCCCGGAATTCGTCGAGAAGATCATCGCCAAGGAGCGCCCCGACGCGCTGCTGCCCACCCTCGGCGGCCAGACCGCGCTCAACACCGCGATCTCGCTGCACGACAACGGCGTCCTCACCAAGTACGGCGTCGAGCTGATCGGCGCCAACGTCGAGGCGATCAACAAGGGCGAGGACCGCGACCTGTTCAAGGGCGTCGTCGAGGCCGTCAAGGCGAAGATCGGCTACGGCGACTCCGCCCGCTCGGTGATCTGCCACACCATGGACGACGTGCTCGCAGGCGTCGACACCCTCGGCGGCTACCCCGTCGTCGTCCGCCCCTCCTTCACCATGGGCGGCGCGGGCTCCGGCTTCGCGCACGACGAGGACGAACTGCGCCGCATCGCCGGCCAGGGCCTGACCCTCTCGCCGACCACCGAGGTGCTCCTGGAGGAGTCCATCCTCGGCTGGAAGGAGTACGAGCTGGAGCTGATGCGCGACAAGCACGACAATGTCGTGGTCGTCTGCTCCATCGAGAACTTCGACCCGATGGGCGTGCACACCGGCGACTCCATCACCGTCGCGCCCGCGATGACCCTCACCGACCGCGAGTACCAGATCCTGCGGGACATCGGCATCGCCGTCATCCGCGAGGTCGGCGTCGACACCGGCGGCTGCAACATCCAGTTCGCGGTCAACCCCGAGGACGGCCGGGTCATCGTCATCGAGATGAACCCGCGCGTCTCCCGCTCCTCCGCGCTCGCCTCCAAGGCCACCGGCTTCCCGATCGCGAAGATCGCCGCCCGCCTGGCCGTCGGCTACACGCTCGACGAGATCCCCAACGACATCACCGAGAAGACCCCCGCGTCCTTCGAACCGACGCTGGACTACGTCGTCGTCAAGGTGCCGCGCTTCGCCTTCGAGAAGTTCCCGGCCGCCGACGCCACCCTCACCACCACCATGAAGTCGGTGGGCGAGGCCATGGCCATCGGCCGCAACTTCACCGAGGCGCTCAACAAGGCGCTGCGCTCGCTGGAGAAGAAGGGCTCGCAGTTCGACTTCGTGACCCCGGTCTCCGCCGCGGACAAGGAAGCGCTGCTGGCCACCGCCGCCGTCCCCACCGACGGCCGGATCAACACCGTCATGACCGCGATCCGCGCCGGGGCCACCCCGGAAGAGGTCTTCGACGCCACGAAGATCGACCCCTGGTTCGTGGACCAGCTCTTCCTGATCCACGAGTACGCCGTCGAACTGGCCGCGGCCGACCGCCTCGACCCCGAACTGCTCGCCGACGCCAAGCGGCACGGCTTCTCCGACGCCCAGATCGCCGGCATCCGCTCCCTGCGCGAGGACGTCGTCCGCGAGGTCAGGCACGCGCTCGGCATCCGCCCGGTCTACAAGACCGTCGACACCTGCGCCGCCGAATTCGCCGCCGACACCCCGTACTTCTACTCGTCCTACGACGAGGAGAGCGAGGTCGCGCCGCGCGAGAAGGCCGCCGTGATCATCCTCGGCTCCGGGCCCAACCGGATCGGCCAGGGCATCGAGTTCGACTACTCCTGCGTCCACGCCTCCTTCGCGCTGCACGACGCCGGGTACGAGACCGTGATGGTCAACTGCAACCCGGAGACCGTCTCCACCGACTACGACACCTCCGACCGGCTCTACTTCGAGCCGCTCACCCTGGAGGACGTCCTGGAGATCGTGCACGCCGAGACGCTCGCGGGCCCGGTCGCCGGTGTCATCGTGCAGCTCGGCGGCCAGACCCCGCTCGGCCTGGCGCAGGCCCTCAAGGACAACGGGGTGCCGGTCGTCGGCACCTCGCCCGAGGCGATCCACCTCGCCGAGGACCGCGGCGCCTTCGGCCGCGTGCTGGCCGCCGCCGGACTGCCCGCGCCCAAGCACGGCACCGCCGTCACCTTCGACGGCGCCAAGGCCATCGCCGACGAGATCGGCTACCCGGTGCTCGTCCGCCCCTCGTACGTGCTCGGCGGGCGCGGCATGGAGATCGTCTACGACGAGACCCGGCTCGCCTCCTACATCGCCGAGTCCACCGAGATCAGCCCCGACCGCCCCGTGCTCGTCGACCGCTTCCTCGACGACGCCATCGAGATCGACGTGGACGCACTCTACGACGGCCACGAGCTGTACCTCGGCGGCGTCATGGAGCACATCGAGGAAGCCGGCATCCACTCCGGCGACTCCGCGTGCGCCCTGCCGCCGATCACGCTCGGCGGCCACGACATCAAGCGGCTGCGCGCCTCCACCGAGGCCATCGCCGCCGGAGTCGGCGTACGCGGCCTGATCAACATCCAGTTCGCGCTCGCCGGGGACATCCTCTACGTACTGGAGGCCAACCCGCGCGCCTCCCGTACCGTCCCCTTCACCTCCAAGGCGACCGCGGTGCCGCTGGCCAAGGCCGCCGCGCGGATCTCGCTCGGCTCCACCGTCGCGGAACTGCGCGCCGAGGGCCTGCTGCCGACGACGGGCGACGGCGGCACCCTGCCGCTGGACGCGCCGATCTCCGTCAAGGAAGCGGTGCTGCCCTGGTCGCGGTTCCGCGACATGCAGGGCCGGGGCGTCGACACCATCCTCGGCCCGGAGATGCGCTCCACCGGCGAGGTCATGGGCATCGACGCGGTCTTCGGCACCGCGTACGCCAAGTCCCAGGCCGGAGCGTACGGCGCGCTGCCCACCAAGGGCCGCGCCTTCATCTCGGTCGCCAACCGCGACAAGCGCGCGCTGATCTTCCCGGCCCGCGCGCTGATCGAGCACGGCTTCGAACTGCTGGCCACCTCGGGCACCGCGGAAGTCCTGCGGCGCAACGGCATCGAGGCGCGGGTCGTGCGCAAGCAGAGCGAGGGCGTGGGGCCCGAGGGCGAGCCGACCGTCGTCACCCTCATCCACGAGGGCGAGGTCGACCTCATCGTCAACACCCCCTTCGGCACCGGCGGACGCCTCGACGGCTACGACATCCGCACCGCCGCCGTCGCCCGCGGCATCCCCTGCCTGACCACGGTCCAGGCGCTCGCCGCGGCCGTCCAGGGCATCGACGCCTTGACGCGCGGCGACATCGGGGTGCGCTCCTTGCAGGAGCACGCGCGGCATCTGATCGCGGCGCGCGAGGGGTGAGCTGCGGCCCGGCGCCCGCTGTGCGCGCAGTTCCCCGCGCCCCTTCCGGGGCGCATCCCCCTCCGAGGAGATGACCGCTACACGATGTACCACCTCTTCTTCCGGCTCTTCTTCCGGCGCATGGACGCCGAGAGCGCCCATCACCTGGCCTTCCGGTGGATCCGGCTGGTGGCGCGGATCCCCGTCCTGCGCACCTTCGTCGCGGCGGCGCTCGCGCCGCGCTACGCGTCGCTGCGTACCGAGGCCCTGGGCCTGCGGATGCACGGCCCGTTCGGGCTGGCGGCCGGGTTCGACAAGAACGCGGTCGCCATCGACGCGATGGCCATGCTCGGCTTCGACCACGTCGAGATCGGCACGGTCACCGCGCAGGGCCAGTCCGGCAATCCGCGGCCCCGGCTGTTCCGGCTGGTCGCCGACAGCGCGCTGATCAACCGGATGGGCTTCAACAACGACGGGTCCGCCGCCGTCGCGGACCGGCTCGCCGCCCGGCGACCGGTCTTCCGTACCACCGTCGGCGTCAACATCGGCAAGACCAAGACGGTCCCGGAGGAGGCGGCGGCGGGCGACTACGTGACGGCCACCGAGCGGCTGGCCGCGCACGCCGACTACCTGGTGGTCAACGTGTCCTCGCCGAACACGCCGGGACTGCGCAATCTCCAGGCGACCGCCGCCCTGCGCCCGCTGCTGACGGCGGTACGCGAGGCCGCCGACCGTACGGTGACCGACCGCCACGTGCCGCTGCTGGTCAAGATCGCGCCCGACCTGGCGGACGAGGACGTGGACGCCGTCGCCGACCTCGCCGTGGAACTGGGCCTCGACGGCATCATCGCCACCAACACCACCATCGCCAGGGACGGCCTCGGCCTGGCGTCCGACCCCCGGCTGACCGCGGAGACCGGCGGGCTGTCCGGCGCGCCGCTGGGCGACCGCTCCCTGGAGGTGCTGCGCAGGCTGTACGCGCGGGTCGGCGACCGGATCACGCTGGTCGGCGTCGGCGGCATCCGCGACGCGGAGGACGCCTGGCAGCGGATTCTCGCGGGCGCCACCCTGGTGCAGGGCTACAGCGCCTTCATCTACCAGGGCCCCTTCTGGATGCGCGCGGTCCACAAGGGCCTGGCCGCCCGCCTGGCCACCAGCCCGTACGCCACGCTCGCCGACGCCGTCGGCGCCGACACACGGAAGGTGCCGGTATGACCCCGACCCCGCCGCAGGTGGAACTCGAACCCTTCGGCGCGCGGCTGCGCCGGACCATGGACACCCGCGGACAGCTCTGCGTCGGCATCGACCCGCACGCCGCGCTGCTCACCGCGTGGGGCCTCAACGACGACGTGGCCGGTCTCGAACGCTTCACGATGACCGTGGTCGAGGCGCTGGCCGACCGTACGGCGGTCCTCAAACCGCAGTCGGCGTTCTTCGAGCGCTTCGGCTCGCGCGGTATCGCCGTACTGGAGCGGGCGGTCGCCGAGGCGCGGGCCGCGGGCGTCCTGGTGCTGATGGACGCCAAGCGCGGCGACATCGGCTCGACGATGGCCGCGTACGCCGCCACGTATCTGGACAAGGACTCGCCGCTGTTCTCCGACGCGGTCACGGTCAGCCCCTATCTCGGCTTCGAGTCGCTGCGGCCCGCGCTGGACGCGGCGCGGATCTCGGGGTCCGGGGTCTTCGTCCTCGCCCTGACCTCCAACCCGGAGGGTGCGGAGGTGCAGCGGGCGACGGCGGCGGGCGGCGCGTCCGTCGCGCAGGTGATGCTCGACCACATGGCGGCCGAGAACGCGGGTGTGACGCCGCTGGGTTCGGTCGGCGCGGTGGTCGGCGCGACGCTGTCGGAGGCGGGCGCGGATCTCGACATCAACGGGCCGCTGCTGGCGCCCGGCATCGGGGCGCAGGGCGCCACGCCCGCGGGACTGCCGGCGCTGTTCGGCTCCGCGGTGGCCAATGTGGTGCCCAGCGTCAGCCGGGACGTGCTGCGGCACGGACCCGACGCGGCGGGGCTGCGCGAGGCGGCGGCGCGCTTCACCGACGAGGTGCGCGCGGCGGTCTCGGGCGGGTAGCCGTACCGGTCGGGGGTAGGCGGCCCAACGACGGTGCGCGGCAGGGGAGTCCGGGTCCTCCGGGGCCCGGACGGACCCCAAAACGTTGCCCCGGTCGCGCCCCTGATGGGGCCGGTCGCGCGCTGTTTAAACGTCAAAAAGAAGGTTCAGATTCAACCACCGAACGAATTGACGCAGAAACCTGTTCCGCTTTGCCCCAAATATCCCGCTGGATCGAGTCTGACCAGGACTTTTCGTCTGTTCTCGCTGACTTGAGCCGTTCGGACCGCTAGTCTCCGACAGGAGCGGCGACGTTCACTCGCGTCGCTTCTCGCCCCGTAAACGCGGGGGGAGTGTGCTCCACCACACGGTCCATATCCGATTGCTCTACATCCGAGGTGACGTAGGCGTGGCTCTTCCGCCCCTTACCCCTGAACAGCGCGCTGCCGCGCTCGAAAAGGCCGCCGCGGCTCGCCGGGAGCGCGCCGAGGTCAAGAACCGGCTCAAGCACTCCGGCGCCTCTCTGCACGAGGTCATCAAGCAGGGCCAGGAGAACGACGTCATCGGCAAGATGAAGGTCTCCGCTCTCCTGGAGTCCCTGCCCGGCGTCGGCAAGGTGCGCGCCAAGCAGATCATGGAGCGGCTCGGGATCTCCGAGAGCCGGCGCGTCCGTGGTCTGGGCTCGAACCAGATCGCGTCCCTGGAGCGCGAGTTCGGCGGCGCCTCCGCCTGACGGTCCTCGTGCCCCCGGCAAGCTTTGCCCCGCCGCGGCACCAGCACCTCCGGGAACCAGGGATAATCGCTCCATGAGTTCTACAGTCTCCCGGGGGGCGGCCCGCCCCCTCGCTTCGCAGGGGGCCACTCCGGCCCCCCCGGACAGACACCCGCGACTGACCGTGCTCTCCGGCCCCTCAGGGGTCGGCAAGAGCACGGTCGTCGCCCACCTGCGCACGGTGCACCCCGACGTCTGGCTGTCGGTCTCCGCCACCACGCGCAAGCCGCGCCCCGGCGAGCAGCACGGTGTCCAGTACTACTTCGTGGACGACGACGAGTTCGACAAGCTCGTCGCCAACGGCGAACTGCTGGAGTGGGCCGAATTCGCCGGGAACCGCTACGGCACGCCCCGCGCGGCCGTGCTCGACAAGCTCGGCGCGGGCGAGCCCGTGCTGCTGGAGATCGACCTCCAGGGCGCCCGGCTGGTCCGCGAGTCGATGCCCGAGGCGCGCCTGGTCTTCCTCGCGCCGCCGAGCTGGGAGGAACTGGTCCGCCGCCTCACCGGGCGCGGCACCGAATCGCCCGAGGTGATCGAGGAACGGCTGAGCGCGGCCAAGGTCGAACTGGCCGCCGAGGCCGAGTTCGACGTGACCCTTGTCAACACCTCGGTCGAGGCTGTAGCGCGTGAGCTGCTAGCCTTGATGCAGATTGACTGAGCTGACTCAGTCTTTTCCGTTTTCCATCAGTAGTAGGGGTAGGTAGAGCGTGTCCTCTTCCATCACCACGCCCGAGGGCATCATCAATCCTCCGATTGACGAGCTGCTCGAAGCCACCGATTCGAAGTACAGCCTGGTGATCTACGCCGCCAAGCGCGCGCGCCAGATCAACGCGTACTACTCCCAGCTCGGTGAGGGCCTGCTGGAGTACGTCGGCCCGCTCGTGGACACCCACGTGCACGAGAAGCCGCTCTCCATCGCGCTGCGCGAGATCAACGCGGGTCTGCTGACCTCCGAAGCGGTCGAGGCACCCGCGCACTGACGCCAGCACACATCCACACGCGTTTCAGCACGGGCCCGGCGAAGCGACCGCCGGGCCCGTGGTGTGTCATGGGACGTGTCAGGTGACCCGCGCGGAACGGGTCGCGGGACAGGTCGCAGGACGGTTCGGACGACGGATCTCGGGTCGGGAGACACGATGGCGAAACCACAGGTCGTGCTGGGTGTGAGCGGTGGCATCGCCGCCTACAAGGCGTGCGAGCTGCTGCGGCGGCTCACCGAGTCGGGGCACGGCGTGCGGGTGGTGCCCACCGAGTCCGCGCTGCACTTCGTCGGCGAGGCCACCTGGTCGGCGCTGTCCGGCAACCCGGTCTCCACCCGCGTCTGGGACGACGTCCACGAGGTCCCGCACGTACGGATCGGCCAGCACGCCGACCTCGTCGTGGTCGCCCCCGCCACCGCCGACCTGCTCGCCAAGGCCGCCCACGGCCTCGCCGACGACCTGCTCACCAACACCCTGCTGACCGCCCGCTGCCCGGTGGTCTTCGCCCCCGCGATGCACACCGAGATGTGGGAGCACCCGGCCACCCGGGACAACGTCGCCACCCTGCGCCGCCGGGGCTGCGTCGTCATCGAACCCGCCGTCGGCAGGCTGACCGGCGTCGACACCGGCAAGGGACGGCTGCCCGACCCCGCCGAGATCTACGAGGTCTGCCGCCGCGTGCTGCGCCGGGGACCCGCCGAGCGGGACCTGGCCGGACGCCATGTGGTGATCAGCGCGGGCGGTACCCGCGAACCCCTCGACCCGGTCCGCTACCTCGGCAACCGCTCCTCCGGCAAGCAGGGCTACGCGCTGGCCCGTACCGCCGTGGCGCGCGGCGCCCGGGTCACCCTCCTCGCGGCCAACACCGGACTCCCCGACCCGGCCGGCGCCGACGTCGTCACCGTCGGCACCGCGGAACAGCTCAGGGAAGCGGTGCTCAAGGCCGCCGCCGACGCCGACGTGGTGGTGATGGCCGCCGCCGTCGCGGACTTCCGCCCCGCGCGGTACGCGGCGGGCAAGATCAAGAAGAAGGACGACCAGGAGCCCGCGCCGATCACCCTGGTCCGCAACGCCGACATCCTCGCCGAGATCTCCGCGCACCGCGCCCGGCCGGGACAGCTCGTCGTCGGCTTCGCCGCCGAGACCGACGACGTCCTCGTCAACGGACGCGCCAAGCTCACCCGAAAGGGTTGTGATCTGCTCGTCGTCAACGAAGTGGGTGACGGCAAGGCGTTCGGCACCGAGGAGAACGAGGCTGTGGTACTGGGCGCCGACGGCAGCGAGACCCCCGTACCGTACGGGCTCAAGGAGGATCTCGCGGACCGGGTGTGGGATCTTGTCGGCGCGAGATTGCCGGAAAGTGACACTCGGGTGGACGCGTGATGACGCGTTCCGCCACGAATCCAAAGGTCGAGATGCCGTGTCACGTCCGCGGCGGCGGACTATAAGCTTGCAGTGGAGTGCCGGGCGCAGCCCTGCGCACTCCGCCCAGATTCAGCCAGCAGCCGCTGCAACCCCAGGGAGCGATGTGTCCCGCCGCCTGTTCACCTCGGAGTCCGTCACCGAGGGACACCCAGACAAGATCGCTGACCAGATCAGCGACACCATCCTCGACGCCCTCCTCAAGGCCGACCCGCACTCCCGGGTCGCCGTCGAGACGCTGATCACCACCGGTCAGGTGCATATCGCGGGCGAGGTCACGACCACCGCCTACGCCGATATCGCCACCCTGGTGCGCAACAAGATCCTGGAGATCGGCTACGACTCCTCCAAGAAGGGCTTCGACGGCGCCTCCTGCGGCGTCTCGGTGTCCATCGGCGCGCAGTCCCCTGACATCGCACAGGGTGTCGACACCGCGTACGAGAAGCGCGTCGCGGGTTCCGCCGCGACCGACGACGACCTGAACAAGCAGGGCGCGGGCGACCAGGGCCTGATGTTCGGCTACGCGTCCGACGAGACGCCCGAGCTGATGCCGCTGCCGATCACGCTCGCCCACCGCCTGTCCAGGCGGCTGACCGAGGTCCGCAAGAACGGCCAGATCCCGTACCTGCGCCCGGACGGCAAGACCCAGGTCACCATCGAGTACGACGGCGACAAGGCCGTCCGCCTCGACACCGTCGTGGTCTCCTCGCAGCACGCCTCCGACATCGACCTGGAGTCGCTGCTCGCGCCCGACATCCGGGAATTCGTCGTCGAGGTCGAGCTGAAGGCCCTGCTCGACGACGGCATCAAGCTCGACACCGACGGCTACAAGCTGCTGGTCAACCCCACCGGCCGCTTCGAGATCGGCGGCCCCATGGGTGACGCCGGGCTCACCGGCCGCAAGATCATCATCGACACCTACGGCGGCATGGCCCGCCACGGCGGCGGCGCCTTCTCGGGCAAGGACCCGTCCAAGGTCGACCGCTCCGCCGCCTACGCCATGCGCTGGGTCGCCAAGAACGTCGTCGCCGCCGGGCTCGCCGCGCGCTGCGAGGTCCAGGTCGCCTACGCCATCGGCAAGGCCGAGCCCGTCGGTCTCTTCGTCGAGACCTTCGGCACCGCGAGCGTCGACGTCGAGAAGATCGAGCAGGCCATCAGCCAGGTCTTCGACCTGCGGCCCGCCGCGATCATCCGCGACCTCGACCTGCTCCGCCCGATCTACGCCCAGACCGCCGCCTACGGCCACTTCGGCCGCGAGCTGGAGGACTTCACCTGGGAGCGGACGGACCGCGTCGACGCCCTGCGCTCGGCCGCCGGGCTCTAAGTCCGTACGGCGCCCCCGCCCCGGTATGGGGGCGCCGTCTCGCGGCGGCGCGAGTGTGTCCGAGGGGTCTGTAAGAATCGCAAGGTGAGCAGCGAGAACGGTCAGGACGCCGAGCCCCCCGCAGGGGAGCAGCTCGCGCTCATTCGGGAGACCGTCAAGAAGGCGAAGGAGCCCAAGGCCAAGCCGCGCACATGGCGCGGGGCGGCCCTCGCCGAAGGGCTGCCGGTGGCACGGGTGCTGGTCGACAAGGGGCTGCTGCACCTGGACCAGTTCTTCGACTACGCGGTGCCGGCGGCCATGGACGAGGAGGCCAGACCCGGCGTACGGGTCAGGGTCCGCTTCGGGGCGCGCGTGGTGAAGGGCAGGAGAGAAGGCGGCTCGCTGCACGACGGCTTCATCGTCGAACGGCGGGCCGAGAGCGACTTCCGCGGCCCCCTCGCCCCGCTCGCGCAGGTGCTGTCGACCGAGCAGGTGCTGACCCCGCCGCTGCTGAAGCTGTGCCGCCAGGTCGCTGACCGGTACGCCGGAGCGCTCGCCGACGTCGTCCAGCTCGCCGTACCGCCCAGGATGGCCCGCGCCGAGCGCGATCCGTCACCGGGACCGCTGCCGGACCCGGCGGCGCCGGAGCCGGGGAGCTGGCAGCGGTACGCGACGGGCCCCGCGTACCTCCAGGCGCTGGCCCGCGGCGACACGCCCCGCGCGGTCTGGCTCGCGCTGCCCGGACCGCGCTGGCCGCGCGAACTGGCGGTGGCCGTCGCCACCACCCTCGCCTCTGGCCGCGGCGCCCTGGCCGTACTGCCCGACGGCCGGTCCGCCGCCCGGGTCGACGCGGCGCTGACCGAACTGCTCGGCGAGGGCCGCCACGTCCTGCTCACCGCCGACGCGGGCCCCGAGGAGCGGTACCGGCGCTGGCTGGCCGTCAGCCGCGGCGCGGTACGGGCCGTCGTCGGCACCCGCGCCGCGATGTTCGCGCCCGTCACCGACCTCGGCCTCGTCGCGCTCTGGGACGACGGCGACTCCAGCCACGCCGAGCCGCACGCCCCGCAGCCGCACGCCCGTGACGTCCTGCTGCTGCGCGCCGCCGAGGAACGGACCGCGTTCCTGCTCGGCGGCCTCACCAGCACCGTCGAGGCGGCCCAGCTCGTGGACAGCGGCTGGGCGCTGCCGCTGGCGGCCGGCCGGGACGAGGTACGGGCGGCGGCGCCGCTGATCCGCACGGTCGGCGACGGCGACCAGGCCAGGGACGAGGCCGCGCGCGCCGCCCGGCTGCCGTCGATCGCCTGGCAGGTCACGCGGGAGGCGCTGGCGCGCGGCCCGGTCCTCGTCCAGGTGCCGCGCCGCGGCTACGTACCCCGGCTCGCCTGCGACAACTGCCGCGAACCCGCCCGGTGCACCGCCTGCGCCGGGCCGCTCGAAGTCCGCGAGCAGGGCGGCACCCCGCACTGCGGCTGGTGCGGGCGGCCCGCCGCCGACTGGCACTGCCCCGAGTGCGGCGGCTTCCGGCTGCGCGCCCAGATCGTGGGCGCGCGGCGCACGGCCGAGGAGCTGGGGCGCGCCTTCCCCAAAGTGCCGGTACGCACCTCGGGGCGCGACACCGTCCTCGCCTCGGTCGGCGCGGCCCCCGCGCTGGTCATCGCCACCCCCGGCGCCGAACCCGTCGCCGACACCGGCTACGCGGCGGCCCTGCTGCTCGACGGCTGGGCGCTGCTGAACCGGCCCGACCTGCGCGCCGGTGAGGAGGCGCTCCGGCGCTGGGCGCACGCCGCCGCCCTCGTACGGCCCGCGGGCGAGGGCGGCACCGTCGTCATCCTCGGCGAGCCGACCCTGCGGCCCGTCCAGGCCCTCGTCCGCTGGGACCCCGCCGGGCACGCCCTGCGCGAGCTGGCCGAACGCGCCGAGCTGCGCTTTCCGCCGGTCTCCCGGATGGCCTCGGTCGTCGGGCCCCCGGCCGCCGTGGTCGACCTCCTCGACACCTTGCGGCTCCCGCCGGGTACCGACCAGCTCGGGCCCGTGCCCCTGCCCGTCACCACGTCCGGCCCCGGCCGCACCCGCCGCCACGGGGAGCCGCCGCCCGGCGAGCAGTGGGAACGGCTACTGCTCCGCGTGCCCCCCGGCACCGGCTCCGCCCTCGCCGCCGCCCTCAAAGAGGCCCAGATCGCTCGCGCCACCCGTGGCGCCTCCGACCCGGTCCACGTCCGCATGGACCCCCCCAACATCGGCTGACCGGCTCCGCCGGGGGTTCCCCACGTTCCCGGTGACCCGGTTGACCGCCCCGAACGGCCCCTGTCCCGCGACGGCTTTCCCGCGCCCCTGGCGGGGGCTGTGCCTGTCGTTTGCGCACGACGGCTCGTCGTGGCTTGTCGCGCAGTTCCCCGCGCCCCTGACGGGGCCCTCGGCCGCGTGGGGTGAGCGCACGTGGTCGTGCACGTGGCGGTGGCGCCGGTCTTTTGAGGGGCGCGGGGAACTGCGCGACAAGCCGCGACGGACCGTCGTGGGGGAAAAGGGGGCAACCCCCTCCCGGAAGCGCGCCGCAGGCGCGCGGTGCCCGACCTGTCGGCGTGGCGGGCGGCGGCGGGACTACGGCGCGGAGGAGGGAGGGGGGAGGGGACGGCGTCAGCCGTTGCGCGGCCCGGGGAAGGACGTGACGGCGTCCTCACGGTCGTCGCGTGGCTCACGCGCTTCCAGTGCCCCCAGCGGAAGCGGGCCCGGCGGAAGCGCCCCCGGCATGGAACGGGCGGCGGGGACGGAGGCGAGGGGCGCGGGGCTGCCGGTCACCACCCCGTGCCCGGAGGCGGCCTGCTCGTCGGGTCCGGGAGGCGCGCTGCGGCGCCCGCCGTACCGGCGGTGCACCGCCTGTTTGGTCACGCCGAGCGCGGAGCCGACGGCGTCCCAGGAGAACCCCAGGGAGCGGTCGAACTCCACGGCCGCGGTGACCAGGGTCTCCACGCTGTCGCGCAGCTCCTGAGCGAGCCGGACGGTCGGGGCGGGCGCGCGGCCGTACACGACGAATCCGGCGGTGGGGCCGCTGCGGCGCGGCCGGTAGACGTTGCCCAACTGGGCGGTCAGGGTCCGCAGCGCGTCCACTTGGCGGCGGACCCTTTCGATGTCCCGCACCAGCAGGTGCAGGCTGGCCCGTGCCTGGGCGTCAGGGGTTGCGTGGTCGGGCATCAACAAGCCTCTCCAACCGGCGGTTACTTAAGGAATGGGCCGTGTGCATTGACCCGAATTCGGGCAAACTCTCTTGACCAACGCGCCAGCCGCCCATGGAGTCACGCAGCAAGGGGCGCAGCCCACCCCTCGGGGGGCGCGCGGCAGGGCGCGCACCCCCGCCACGGCGGGCCGAACGCGCCTCTAGAATTGACCCCTGCCCCGTCCCCGGGGCGGTCAGGACGGCCGGCACCCGGCGTCCGGAGCCGCCGCCGTACGCCCGTTCCAGGAGACCGCCGCCGTGTCCGTCAAGCCCATCCGCCTCTTCGGTGACCCGGTGCTGCGCATGACGGCGCAGCCGGTCACGACCTTCGACAAGGAACTGCGCACGCTCGTACAGGACTTGACCGACACCATGCGGGACGCGCCGGGCGCGGGCCTGGCCGCGCCGCAACTGGGCGTCTCCCTGCGGGTGTTCACCTACTTCGTCGAGGGCGAGCTGGGCCACCTGATCAACCCGGAGCTGACGCTCAGCGAGGACGAGCAGGACGGTCCCGAGGGCTGCCTGTCGCTGCCTGGCCTGACGTACGACTGCAAACGCGCGTACGGCGTCGTCGCCAAGGGCCGCAACATGTACGGCGACCCGGTCACGATCGAGGGCACGCAGCGGCTCGCCCGCTGCATCCAGCACGAGACGGACCACCTGGACGGGGTCATCTTCATCGACCGGCTCGACACCGAGCAGCGCAAGGCCGCGCTCAAGGCGATCCGCGAGGCGACCGAGGGCCCGGACGGCATCTGGCGGGTGCCGGGCGAGAACAGCGTGCCGCAGGTGAAGATCTCGCCGCACGACACCTTCGGGCGCGGGCAGTGACGCCCCCCTGACGGCGGCGAGCCGTCAGGCCGTCGCGCCGTCAGGCCGAAAAGCCCGCCCGTGAACCACCATCGAGAGGCACACCCCGCACGATGAGGCTCGTCTTCGCCGGCACCCCCGAGGTCGCCGTACCCGCACTGGACGCACTGCTGGCCTCCGACCGGCACGAGGTCGTCGCCGTCGTGACCCGGCCCGACGCGACGGCCGGGCGCGGCCGCAAGCTGCTGGCCAGCCCGGTCGCCGAGCGGGCCGCCGAGGCCGGCGTCGAAATCCTCAAGCCCGCGCGCCCCCGCGACGAGGACTTCCTCGCCCGGCTGCGGGAGATCGCCCCCGACGCCTGCCCGGTCGTCGCCTACGGCGCGCTGCTGCCCAAGGCCGCGCTCGACATCCCCGCGCACGGCTGGATCAATCTGCACTTCTCGCTGCTGCCCGCCTGGCGCGGCGCCGCGCCCGTGCAGCACGCGGTCATGGCAGGTGACGAGGTCACCGGCGCGTCCACCTTCCTCATCGAGCAGGGGCTCGACTCCGGGCCCGTCTACGGCGTCCTCACCGAGGAGATCGGCCCGACCGACACCAGCGGCGACCTGCTCACCCGGCTCGGCCGCAGCGGCGCCGGGCTGCTCGTCGCCACCATGGACGGCATCGAGGACGGCCGCCTCGTCGCCCGGCCCCAGCCCGCCGACGGGGTCACCCTCGCGCCCAAGATCACCGTCGAGGACGCCGCCGTCGACTGGACGGCGCCCGCGCTCCGCGTCGACCGCCTCATCCGGGGGTGCACCCCCGCGCCCGGCGCCTGGACCCTGACCTCCGGCGAACGCCTCAAGCTCGGGCCCGTCCGGCCCCAGCCCGACCGCGTCGACCTCGCCCCCGGCGAGCTGGGCGTCGCCAAGAACGCCGTGTACGTCGGGACGGGGAGCCACGCCGTTCTCCTCGGGGAGGTGCAGCCGCAGGGCAAGAAGCGGATGGCCGCCGCCGACTGGGCCCGGGGCGCCCGCATCCCGTCCGGCTCCCGCCTCGGGGCCTAGGGCGGACACGCCCTGGGGCCTGTCCGCAGGGCAGGAGTACGCCCCGCGCCGCAGGCGCTTAGGGTGGACGGCGACCGACCTTCGTAAAAATCGGAGCACCTTCACACGTGAACGACCAGCCGCGCCGCCGCCCGCAGGGCAAGCCGTACCGCCGACCCCAGCGTGACCCCGTCAGAATCCTGGCGTTCGAGGCGCTGCGGGCGGTGGGGGAGCGGGACGCGTACGCGAATCTGGTGCTGCCCGGCCTGCTGAAGGCGGCGGAGGCGGAGGCGGTGAAGAAGGGCCGGGAGTTCGACCGGCGGGACGCGGCGCTGGCGACGGAGCTGGTGTACGGGACGCTGCGGCGGCAGGGAACGTACGACGCGGTGATCGCGGCTTGCGTGGACCGGCCCTTGCGCGAGGTGGACCCGCCGGTGCTCGACGTGCTGGCGCTGGGCACCCACCAGCTGCTCGGGACCCGTATCCCGACGCACGCGGCGGTGTCGGCGAGCGTGGAGCTGGCCAGGGTGGTGCTCGGCGACGGCCGGGCGAAGTTCGTGAACGCGGTGCTGCGGAAGGTCTCCGCGCACGACCTTGACGAGTGGCTCGAACTGGTCGCGCCGCCGTACGACGAGGACCCCGAGGACCACCTGGCCGTCGTGCACTCGCATCCGCGCTGGGTCGTCTCGGCGCTGTGGGACGCGCTCGGCGGCGGCCGGGCCGGGATCGAGGACCTGCTGGCGGCGGACAACGAGCGGCCCGAGGTGACGCTGGTCGCGCGCCCCGGCCGGTCGACCGCGCGCGAGCTGATGGAGTCGCTGCCGCCGGACACGACGGAGCCCGGCCGCTGGTCGCCGTACGCGGTACGGCTGGCCGAGGGCGGTGACCCGGCGGCCGTGGACGCGGTCCGCGAGGGCCGGGCCGGCGTGCAGGACGAGGGCAGCCAACTCGTCGCCGCCGCGCTGGCCGCCGTCCCGCTCGACGGCCGGGACGCCCGCTGGCTCGACGCCTGCGCGGGCCCCGGCGGCAAGGCCGCGCTCCTCGCGGCCCTCGCGGCCCAGCGCGGCGCGGAACTCGTCGCCGCCGAGAAGCAGCCCCACCGCGCCCGCCTGGTGGCCCGCTCCCTGGCGGGCAACCCCGGCCCGTACCAGGTCGTGGTCGCCGACGGCACCCGCCCCGCCTGGGCCGAGGGCTCCTTCGACCGCGTCCTGGTCGACGTGCCCTGCACCGGCCTCGGCGCGCTCCGCCGCCGGCCCGAGGCCCGCTGGCGACGGCGCGCCGAGGACGTACCCACCTTCGGCCCCCTCCAACGCGGCCTGCTCACCGAGGCCCTGCACGCCGTGCGCGTCGGCGGCGTCGTCGGCTACGCGACCTGCTCCCCGCACCTGGCGGAGACCCGCGCCGTCGTGGACGACATCCTCCGCGACGACCGCGCCCCGGCCGCCGAGCGCATCGACGTACGCCCGCTGCTGCCCGGTGTCCCCGCCCTCGGCGACGGCCCCGACATCCAGCTCTGGCCGCACCTGCACGGCACGGACGCGATGTACCTCGCCCTCCTGCGCCGTACGGCCTGACCGCCCGCCGGGAGCCGGTCGCCCGCGTTCAGCCGCGCGGGCCAAAAACTTCCGGCGGCGATGTCGAGAACCCGCGCACGGCTCCGTCCCCGAGGTGAAGCGCGACCACAATGGGCCGCATCCGCACCGAGGAGAAGCACCATGGCGAAGTATCTGCTGCTCAAGCACTACCGGGGCGCCCCGGCGCCGGTGAACGACGTACCCATGGCGCAGTGGACGCCCGAGGAGATCTCGGCGCACGTGACGTACATGAACGACTTCGCGACCCGCCTCGAGGAGACCGGCGAGTACGTCGACAGCCAGGCGCTCGCCCCCGAGGGGACCTTCGTGCGGTACGACGGGGAGGGCCGTCCGCCGGTCACCGACGGGCCGTTCGCCGAGACCAAGGACGTCATCGCCGGGTGGATGGTGATCGACGTCGACAGCTACGAGCGGGCCCTCGAACTGGCAGGGGAGCTGTCGGCCGCGCCCGGCGCCGGGGGGAAGCCGATCCACGAATGGCTGGAGCTGCGTCCGTTCCTCGGCGCCCACCCCACCGTCACGGGGTGCCCCCACTGATGGACGAGGCTCTGATCAGGAGCCTCACCCCGGCAGTGCTCGCGATCCTCGTCCGGCGCGGAGCCGACTTCGCGGCGGCCGAGGACGCGGTGCAGGACGCACTGGTCGAAGCGGTACGCGTCTGGCCCGACGATCCGCCGCGTGACCCGAAGGGCTGGCTGGTGACGGTGGCCTGGCGGCGGTTCCTCGACGCGACGCGGGCGGACACGGCCCGGCGCAGGCGTGAGGACCGGGTGGACGAGGAACCGGCGAGCGGGCCCGCCTCCGGCGCGGACGACACCCTCCAGCTCTACTTCCTGTGCGCGCACCCGTCGCTGACCGCGTCGTCGGCGGTCGCGCTCACTCTGCGGGCCGTCGGCGGCCTGACCACCCGGCAGATCGCCCAGGCGTATCTGGTGCCCGAGGCGACGATGGCGCAGCGCGTCAGCCGGGCCAAACGCACCGTCTCCGGCGTGCGGTTCGACCGGCCGGGCGACGTCGCCACGGTGCTGCGGGTCCTGTACCTGGTCTTCAACGAGGGCTACTCCGGCGATGTCGACCTGTCCGCCGAGGCCGTCCGGCTCACCCGGCAGCTCGCGGCCGTGATCGACCACCCCGAGGTGGCGGGGCTGCTCGCCCTCATGCTGCTGCACCACGCCCGCCGGGCCGCCAGGACCGCGCCCGACGGCAGCCTCGTACCGCTCGCCGAGCAGGACCGCGGCCGGTGGGACACCGGGGCGATCGCCGAGGGCGTCGAGATCCTTCAGGCGGCGCTGGCCCGCGACCGGCTGGGCGAGTTCCAGGCCCAGGCCGCCATCGCGGCGCTCCACGCGGACGCGCCGACGGCCGAGGAGACCGACTGGGCGCAGATCGTCGAGTGGTACGACGAACTGGCGGCCCTGACCGACAGCCCGGTCGTCCGCCTCAACCGGGCGGTGGCGGTCGGCGAGGCGCACGGCCCCCGCGCCGGTCTCGCGGCGCTCGCCGCCCTCGACGACACGCTGCCCCGGTACACGGCGGTGGCCGCGTATCTCCACGAGCGTGACGGCGACCTGGCGACGGCGGCCCGGCTCTACGCGCAGGCGGCCCCGAAGGCGCCGAACCTCGCCGAGCGCGACCACCTGACCCGGCAGGCGGCCCGGCTCAACACCCGCCGCGAGCGCTGACGCGCCCGTGATCCGCCGGACAGGCCCTAACGGCTGTCCGCTGGCTGCTCCCGGTCCTCCTCGCGCGCCTGCGCCGGGGCGGCACGGGGCGAGTCGAGCCTGCTCGGCCACCACACCCGGTGGCCCAGGTCGAGGGTGATCGCGGAGACCAGCACCGAGCGGACGACGAAGGTGTCGAGCAGGACGCCGAAGGCGACCGCGAAGCCGATCTCGGCGAAGCCGACGACCGGGAGCGTGCCGAGCACCGCGAAGGTGCCCGCGAGGACGAGCCCGGCCGAGGTGATCACCCCGCCGGTGGCGGCGAGACCGGTACGGACGCCGTCGCGGGTGCCGCGCCGGACGGTCTCCTCCCGGATGCGGGTCATGAGGAAGATGTTGTAGTCGATGCCCAGCGCCACCAGGAACACGAAGACGAACAGCGGGAACGCCGTGTCCTCGCCCGCGTATCCGAACACGTGCCGGAAGACCAGCGAGCTGACGCCGAGGGCGGCGCCGAAGGACAGCACCACCGTGGCCATCAGCACCAGCGGCGCCACCAGGGCCCGCAGCAGCAGCGCCAGGATCAGCAGGACGACCAGCAGGATCAGCGGGATCAGCAGCTTGTTGTCGCGGCCCGCCGCCTGATTCGTGTCCTTCTGCACCGCCGTCCCGCCGCCGACCAGGGCGTCCGCGCCGGGGACGCGGTGCAGGGTGTCGCGGGCCAGCCGTACGGTCCGCTGGGCGGCCCCGCTGTCCGCGCGGTCGGCGAGAGTGGCCTCCAGGTAGACCCGGCCGTCCCTCCGCGCGGCCACGCCCGGCGGGGTGCCGACCGAGCCGGGCACGACGCCCTTCACCGAGGCCAGCGCCGTACGCACCTCGTCGGCGGCGCCCGCCCGCGCGATCACCACCAGCGGCTGGCCGCCACCGGCCGGGAAGTAGCGGGACTGCACCTTCTGGCCGACCACCGAGTCCGGGGTGTCGGTGAAGCTGTCCGCGCTGGACAGGCCGGTCGCCTTCAGCGAGAACAGCCCGAGGCCGAGCGCGCCGAGCACGACCACCGTCGTGATCCACACCGACCGCGGCCGGTGGCCGACCGCCGTGCCGATCCGTGACCACACACCGGCCTCGGTCGGCTCCGCGCTGCCCACGTGCGGGATCGCGGGCCAGAACACCCAGCGGCCGAAGATCACCAGCAGGGCGGGGAAGAGCGTGAGCATCGCCAGCAGGGCCACCGCGACACCGATCGCGGCGACGGGGCCGAGCCCGGAGGTCGAGTTCATGTCGGCGGCCAGCAGGCACAGCATGCTCAGCGCCACCGTGGCCGCGCTCGCGATGATCGCGGGGCCCGCCCGGTGCAGGGCGAGCGCCATCGCCTCGTGCCGGTCCTCGTGATCGCGCAGCTCTTCGCGGTAGCGGGCGACGAGCAGCAGCGCGTAGTCCGTCCCCGCGCCGAACACCAGGACGGTGAGGATGCCCGCGCTCTGGGCGTTGACCACCAGACCTGCGTGCTCGGCGAGGAGGTAGATCACCGCCTCCGACGTGAACAGCGCGCCGATCACGGACAGCACCGGCACGAAGAGCAGGCTCAGGCTGCGGTAGGTGATCAGCAGGATCACGACGACGACGGCGAGGGCCGCGTACAGCAGGGTGCCCTCGATCCCGGCGAAGGCGTCGGCGGAGTCCGCGGAGAAGCCGCCGGGGCCCGTGATGTGCGTCCGGAGCCCGTCGTCGCCCTGCCCGACGGTGGACCTGAGCTGCTTGACCGCGTCGGCGATGGTGCTCCAGCCGCTCGGGTCGATGGTGATCGGCACGATGAGCAGCGCGGCGCGCGGCGCGGTCCGCCGGTCGAGCTGCGGTCCGACCGTACGGCTGCCGACGATGCCGTGCGCGGTCAGCGACTTGACCGAGGCGGCGTCCGCGCCGACCTTCGCCACATCCGCGTCGGTCAGGCCGCCGGGCCGGGAGTACACGACGACCGCGGGCGCGCTCTCCGGCACGAACTGCTTCTGGAGCTCCAGCACTCGGGTGGACTCCGCCTTGCTCGGCAGCCAGCTCGCCGAGTCGTTCTTCTGCGCGTCGGTGAGTTTCTGGGCCAGCGGCGAGACCACCACCAGCACGACGATCCACAGGCCGAGGACGACCCACTTGCTCCGCCGCCCGCAGACGACGTGCGCTATCCGTCCCGCTCCGCCCGCCATGAGTGCCCCCCGGGCCCGCTCGTGGTGTCGTCCCCCCGCCGTCCGACGCGACGCCCTGGGAGCGCCGGATCGTGCCGGAGAGTGATCGGCACCAGCATGGCACTGGCGTTCGTGCCGTGTCCGAGGGTTGGCGGGACCGGTGGGTGGGAACACACGTCCTCCGGATCTGGTTTGCTGGACCCATGAGCGTGCAGATCAACCCCAGCATTCTTTCCGCCGACTTCGCGCGGCTCGCCGAGGAGGCGAAGGCGGTCGAGGGCGCCGACTGGCTCCATGTCGACGTGATGGACAGCCACTTCGTGCCGAACCTCACGCTGGGGGTGCCGGTCGTGGAGTCCCTGAGCAGGGCGACGGAGACGCCGCTCGACTGCCACCTGATGATCGAGGACCCGGACCGCTGGGCGCCCGCGTACGTGGAGGCCGGCGCGGGCTCGGTGACCTTCCACGTGGAGGCGGCGGCGGCGCCGGTCCGGCTCGCCAGGGAGATCCGGGCGAAGGGCGCGCGGGCGTCGATGGCGCTCAAGCCCGCCACCCCGGTCGAGCCCTACGAGGACCTGCTGCCGGAACTCGACATGCTGCTGATCATGACGGTCGAGCCGGGCTTCGGCGGCCAGGCGTTCCTCGACATCATGCTGCCGAAGATCCGCCGCACCAGGGCGCTGATCGACCGCTACGGCCTCGACATGTGGCTCCAGGTCGACGGCGGCGTCTCGGCCGAGACCATCGAGCGGTGCGCCGAGGCGGGCGCCGACGTCTTCGTCGCGGGCTCTGCGGTGTACGGCACGGACGACCCCGCCGCCGCGGTCCGCGCGCTGCGCGAGCAGGCCGCCGCGAAGGCCGCGGAAGTGCCCCGGTGACGGGGGCGCCTACCGGGGGTTACCACGGGCGGAAGCGTCTTCGCTACGCGCCCGTAACACGGCACGATCTGCGAGGATGAGCGCGGAGCGGATCACATGGGGCAACGCGGATCAGATAGGCGACTGGGGAGAACCGACGTGAGCACAGGCCGCACACAGGTGCGCATGGGCCCCGGCGAGATGGTCCAGGCGGCGGCGATGGCACGTCGCTTCTACCTGGAGGGCAAGTCCAAAATCCAGATCGCCGAGGAGTTCGGGGTCAGCCGCTTCAAGGTGGCCAGGGTCCTGGAGACCGCCCTCGAACGCGACCTGGTGAGAATCGAGATCCGCGTCCCCGCCGAGCTGGACGCCGAGCGCTCCGACGCCCTGCGCGCCCACTACGGCCTGCGGCACGCCGTCGTCGTCGAGACCCCGCCCGACCAGGCGGACGCGCCCGACCCGGAGAATCTGGGCGCCGTCGCCGCCGACCTGCTCGGCGAGCTGGTGGACGACGGCGACGTACTGGGCCTGGCCTGGGGCCGCTCCATCATCACCATGGCCAACGCGCTGGACCGGCTCGCGCCCTGCACCGTCGTCCAGCTCACCGGCGTCTACGACGTCGGCACCACCGAGCGCGGCTCCGTCGAGGCGGTACGCACCGCCGCCGCCGTCTCCGGCGGCGAGGCGCATCCGCTGTACGCGCCGATGGTGCTCGCCGACCCCGCCACAGCCAGCGCCCTGCGCGCCCAGAGCGGCATCGCCGCCGCCATGGGCTACTTCGACAAGGTCACCGTCGCCGTGGTCTCCGTCGGTTCCTGGGAAGCGGGCGTCTCCACCGTCCACGACGCCCTCACCGACGAGGAGCGCGAGCACTACGCGGGCCTCGGCGTCGCCGCCGAGATGTCCTCCCACCTCTTCGACGCCCAGGGCCGCAGGGTCGGCCGCGACCTCGGCGAGCGCTGCATCACCATCGACGCCGACCGGCTCCGCCGGATCCCCGAAGTGCTCGCCATCGCGGGCGGTCGCCGCAAAGCCGCCGCCATCGACGCGGTGCTCCGCTCCGGCCTCGTCACCAGCCTGGTCACCGACACCGCCGCCGCCGACCACCTCCTGCACTTCACCGCCCCCGCCCCCCGCCCCGCCCTCGACCGCGCCGACCCCGACGGCCCCTGATCCCTCAGACTTCGACCGCATGGGACGGCCGCCAGCCCGCCGAACGACCGGAGGGGACGGGCCGGGGTGCCCCCGCAGGAGTGCGTTGACAGCCGGGTGCCGAATTCCGTGTGACCAGGTGTGACGCATTCCGAGGAGGTGCCCCGGCCCGGCACCGACCCACGGACAGCCGGCGCGGGCCGGCCAGGCACCGACCCACGGACAGCCGGCACGGCCAACCGGCACCGACCCACGGCCACCCGCGAGGCCCCCGGCTTGACCCGTGCGGAGTGCCGTTCCGCGCTGGAAGTGATCAAGTGTGGCAGCATCGGCGGCATGCTGCTGCGGTCCGTTCCACGCGCGGTCGCCCCCGTGCTCGCCACCTGCCTGCTCGCTCTGTTCGGGGTCCTCCTCGGCGGCTGCGCGACCCCCACCGTCGTCCCGGCCGCCCACAGCTCCGGGCGGGCCGCCCACGCCTCGTCCACCCCCGCCTGGGCCGACGGCCACCACGTCGTGCACCCCGCCGACCTGCCCCCCGAGGCCCGCACCACGCTGGCGCTGATCGACCGCGGCGGACCGTACCCGTACAGCAGGGACGGCATCGTCTTCGGCAACTACGAGAAGGAACTGCCCGCCCGGACGCGCGGCTACTACCACGAGTACACGGTGCCGACCCCGGACGCCCCGGACCGCGGCGCGCGGCGGATCGTGACCGGCCGCAACGGCGAGATCTTCTACACCTCCGACCACTACCAGAGCTTCGAGGCGGTGCTGCGATGACGGCCACCACACCGCCGGGCGACACCCTCGTACTGGATCTGACCGGGGTCGTCGACCGCCAGTCGTTCATGGACCGCTGCACCGAGCGGCTGCACCTGCCGGACTGGTTCGGCCGCAACTGGGACGCGCTCGCGGACTGCCTCACCGACCTGTCGTGGTGGCCGGTCGGCTCCGACGGGCGGCGGCTGCGGATCGAGGGCTGGCAGGAGTACGCGGCGGCCAAGCCGCGCGAGTGGCGGATCGTGAAGGACATCCTGCGCGACGCGGAGACCTTCTGGCGCGACACCGACACCGAGCTGACCGTGGCCTTGGAGGAAGACACGAACGGGGACGCCGAAGAGAGGGACGCTCGTCCGTAGGCGCACGATGCGTTCGCACGTGAATATGAAATGCGTTAACCGGTCGGCGTCCGGGGACGGCCGCCCCGCGCCTGTCGCCCCGCACGGCAGGAGGCCGTACGGGGCGCGTCGGCCGCGTCAGCGCGCTAGGAGAACGTGCAAGTGATCGAGCCGATGGGCGTGTTGTTGCCGGTCGAGTTGGCCGTGAATCCGAACGTCGTGGAAGCGCCGTCCGGTGGGATCGTGCCGTTGTAGGCGGCGTTGGTGACGCTGATGCTGCCTCCGCTGACTGACTGGACTCCGTTCCACAGACTGGTGATCTGCGTGCCGGTGCCGAGCGTCCAGTTCACCTTCCAGTGACTCGACGGCGAGGCGCCGTGGTTCATCACGGTGACCTGCCCCTGGAACCCACCGCTCCAGGAGTTGGAGACCGCGTACATCGCCATGCAGGAGCCGGGGTCGGTCCCGCCTGTGCTGCCGCCGGTCGTGGTGCCGCTTGTGGTGCCGGTGGTCGTGCCGGTCGTAGTGCCAGTGGTCGTGCCGGTCGTCGTGCCGCTCGTGGTGCCAGTAGTCGTGCCGCTCGTGGTCGAACCGCCGTTGTGGATGCCACTGACCTCGCCGTGACCGCCGTCGAACGCGATGTCGGAGCAGGAGAAGAAGTTCTCATTGCTGTCCGAGCGGACCCACTGGATGAAGACCATCGCGTCACCCGTACGGTTCGAGGGCAGCGTCAGGTCCCAGTAGTAGTGGCCGCCGTCGGTTCCCGGCGACCCCACCGCGGGTGGGTTGGTGGTGCTTCCGATCGACTCCAGGTCGGCCCAGGCCAGCGGAGTGGTCGGGGACCAGCCCTGCTTGGTCACATAGACACGGAAGGTGCCCGGGTGCGCGGCCCAGTTGCTGTACTGCAACTGGATCGTGGAGCCCGACGTGAGGTGCGTCCTCGGCCAGTCGGCGCGGGCCGCGTTGTAGGCCGAGAAGTCGTACGGCGACTTGTTGCCGGCGCTGCACAGCGTTCCGTCCGGGACGTAACCCTCGCCGCGACCGCCCGCGTTGGAGTCGAGTACCGCGAACCAGTTGTACAGCGACGTCGTTCCGCTCTGGGCGACCGCCGCGGCGCAGGCCGGGTTGGTCGGCGTGAGGGCGCCGGTGGGGGTCAGGGCGTCCTCGTAGCAGAGGTAGGTGCGCGAGCCCGGCATCATCGCCACGCCGTGCGCCTGCGCGGAGCCCTGGCTGAGCAGGACCGCGCCGAACGCCGAGAGCAAAAGGGCGAAGACACCGAATAACGACAGTTGCCAGCTTCTTTTTCGCTTCAAGATCATGACCTTTCCGGGAGCTTTCCCGGGGCCGCGGCGCACCGCGGCCGGGCCACCGGGACAGCGTGGGGGGAGGGAACGGGTCTGCGAGTGGGAGCGCTCCCATTTGTGAAGCTAACAGTGGATCAAGAATTCGTAAACACCTGCGGACGAGACCGGCCCGAGTCGCGCCGCGCTTGGGTCGGGCCGCATCCGTTGACAGTGTGCAGCCAGGGCGCTGTGATGGATGGGAGCGCTCCCATATGTTGTGCTCCCCCCACGCAAGCACCCCGAAAGAGGCACCTATGCCCGCTCGCACTCTCCGGTTACCACCCAGGTTGTGGACGGCGGTCGCCGCCGCCATAGCGCTGGCCGTCTCGCTCCTGATCTCGGTGCCCACCAGCGGATTCGGCGCGTCGGCGTCCGGATGCCGGGCCGAGTACACGCTCAACGAATGGCCCGGTGGCTACACCGCGCAGGTGCACGTCACCAACCTCGGCGCGGCGCTGAGCGGTTGGCGGCTGACGTGGACGTATGCCGGTGATCAGAGGATCACTTCGGCCTGGAACGCGACCGTCACCCAGAACGGGCACTCCGTCACCGCCGTCAACGCGTCCTACAACGGCGTCGTGGCAGCAGGAGGCACGGTCGACTTCGGCGTGCAGGGAACTGCTGGGTCCGCGGGCTCGCAACCCGCTGACTTCGCCCTCAACGACCTGCCCTGTGGAGCCGTCAGCACCACCCCGCCGACCACGCCCCCGACTACTCCGCCTACGACGCCCCCGACCACCCCGCCTACGACGCCCCCGACCACGCCGCCGCCCACTTCGCCCCCCGCGGGATGCGACTCCGCGACGATATGCACGGGCTTTGAGGACCAGAGCGGTGCCGGTCCCGCCGGGGACTGGCGTTTCACCGCGCCCGACTGCCAGGGCACGGGGACGGCCGCCATCGACACGACAGTCGCGCACAGCGGCTCGAAGTCCCTGCGGGTGGACGGAAAGGCGGGCTACTGCAACCACGCCTTCGTCGCCTCCACCGCTGATCTGTCGTCGGTCGGCCCGGTGGTCTACATCCGTATGTGGGTGCGGCACACCACGGCGCTCCCGACCTCGCACGTCGCCTTCGTCTCCATGCCGGACTCCTCCCAGGGCGGCCGGGCGCTGCGGATCGGCGGCCAGAACGGCGCCCTGCAGTGGAACCGGGAGAGTGACGACGCCACCCTCCCGGCGCAGAGTCCGGCCGGGGTCTCGCTGAGCAGTCCGCTGCCGACCCTCACCTGGCAGTGTCTGCGCTTCGCGGTCGACACCACGGCGCCGAAGCTCGACACCTGGCTCAATGACACGCAGATACCCGGATTGCACGCCGACGGCGTGCCGACCCAGGACATCGACCAGCAGTGGCTCTCGCGCACCACGCCGCCCAGGCCGACCGCCCTGCGACTCGGCTGGGAGAGCTACGCCACGGGTGACGACACCTTGTGGTTCGACGACGTGGCCGTCGGTTCCGCGCCGCTCGGCTGCTGACGAGAGCGTCGCGGAGATCCGTCGGGGGGGGGGGGGGGGGGGGGGGCGGCCCCCCGTCCCTGGCCAGGGGGGGAAAAACGGAAGGGGGGAGAGAGCGAG
>NZ_JBVHLD010000014.1:222530-236981 GCF_055559175.1 Streptomyces sp. NPDC024632 | reverse complement strand
GCCTCGGCCCCCCGCGACTTCCCCTCGTGGCTGACCCACCTCCCCCCCCCCCCCCCCCTCCCCTCCCCCCCCCCCCCCCCCCCCCCCCCCCCCCCCCCCCCCCCCCCCCCCCCCCCCCCCCCCCCCCCCCCCCCCCCCCCCCCCCCCCCCAGGACC
Organism: Streptomyces sp. NPDC024632; assembly: GCF_055559175.1. NCBI lineage: Bacteria > Bacillati > Actinomycetota > Actinomycetes > Kitasatosporales > Streptomycetaceae > Streptomyces > Streptomyces sp. NPDC024632. The sequence continues at coordinate 236,825 of NZ_JBVHLD010000014.1, read as the reverse complement.
CGGGCGGAGGAACTCGCCGGGACAAGATCGACCGGAGGCCGCAGGACTCTGGTAGGCTGGTCGCGTTGCAGTTGTGGTACCCAGAACTTTTTGTGCGCCTGGATGATTGCGATTCCGGGCGCACTTTTGTTTTGCCGGATTTCTCCGGTGTGGGGTGATCATCTACAGCGACCCATATCCGTACAGTGCGGGTTTGGAAACTGCCCCACCATAGGGAGATTGTTATGGCTACCGGAACCGTGAAGTGGTTCAACTCGGAAAAGGGCTTCGGCTTCATCGAGCAGGAGGGTGGCGGCCCGGACGTGTTCGCCCACTACTCGAACATTCAGTCCCAGGGCTTCCGTGAGCTGCTTGAGGGCCAGAAGGTCGAGTTCGACGTCACGCAGGGCCAGAAGGGCCCGCAGGCGGAGAACATCCGTCCGCTCTAATTCAGAGTAACCGGGCCGCGACGCTCGGTAACGGGAGGCCCGCACCGCACGGTGCGGGCCTCTCGCGTGCAGCCGCCGCAATGGCTCCCGCCGTGGCGGCCCGAGGAAGGAATCCCGCTTTTGTCACCCGTGTCCCCCGTAAAGCTGTTCTCCGAGCTTCCGCTCGACCCGGCGCTGGTCGCCGCCCTGGACGCCGACGGGGTGACAGAACCGTTCCCGATCCAGGCCGCGACGCTGCCGGACTCGCTCGCCGGCCGTGACGTGCTCGGCCGCGGCCGTACCGGCTCCGGCAAGACGCTGGCCTTCGGCCTGCCGATGCTGACCCGCGTCAAGGCGCTCGGCCGCCGCGCCGACGCCAAGCGTCCGCTGGCGCTGGTGCTGGTGCCCACCCGCGAGCTGGCCACCCAGGTGACCGACGCGCTCGCGCCGTACGCGAAGGTGCTCGGGCTGCGGACCACCGCGGTGGTCGGCGGCGCCTCCATCACCAAGCAGATCGCCGCGCTGCGCGGCGGGGCCGAGATCCTGGTCGCGACCCCCGGACGGCTCTTCGACCTGATCGAGCGGCACGCCTGCTCGCTGGACCAGGTCGGCGTGACGGTACTGGACGAGGCCGACCAGATGGCCGACATGGGGTTCCTGCCGCAGGTCACGCGGCTGCTGGAGCAGGTCAAGCCGGGCGGGCAGCGGATGCTGTTCTCGGCGACGCTGGACCGCAATGTCGACAAGCTGGTCAAGCGGTTCCTGAAGAATCCGGTCACGCACTCGGTGGACCCGTCGTCCGCGACGGTGACGACGATGGAGCACCACGTGCTGCACGTCGACGAGGCGACCAAGCGGGCGGTGACCGCGGAGATCGCCGCCCGGCAGGGCGGCGTGATCATGTTCGTCGGCACCAAGCGCGGCGCCGACCGGCTCACCAAGCACCTGCTGGGCCTCGGGGTGCGGGCGGTGGCGCTGCACGGCGGCAAGTCGCAGCCGCAGCGGAACCGGGCGCTCGACCAGTTCCGTACGGGGACGGCCGACGCGCTGGTGGCCACGAATGTCGCGGCGCGCGGGATTCACATCGAGGGTCTCGACCTGGTCGTGAACGTCGATCCGCCGACCGAGGCCAAGGACTATCTGCACCGCGGCGGGCGTACGGCGCGGGCCGGTGAGTCCGGCACGGTCGTCACGCTGGTGCTGCCCGAGCAGCGGCGCGAGAACGCCCGGCTCATGACGCAGGCCGGTATCCGGCCGCACACCGCCCGGGTCCGTCCGGGCGACGCGGATCTGGTCAGGATCACCGGTGCCCGGCAGCCGTCCGGCACCCCGGTCACGCTGCCCGCCGCCGAGGTCCCGGCGCCCAAGGCCAAGGCTCCCGGCGCGGCCCCGTCCCGCCGCCGTCGCGGCGGCAGTGGACGCGGCGGCGCCGCCACCGCCGGTGAGCGTCAGCAGCCCGCCAAGAAGGCCGCATCCCGCCGTACCGGCGCCACCGCCAACGAGGGCGCGGCCGGCCGGGGCCGCCGCACCGGCCCCGGCGCCGCCGCCGGCCGCGGCGGCGCGGTGGGCCGCCGCGCCCGCGGCGGCGACACCGGCAGCTCAGGCCGCGCGGCCTGACCCCATCCCGCACACCGAAGCGCCCCCGCCGATCCCCTCGGCAGGGGCGCTTCCCCCTCTCCGCCGCACCGCCTCGGCCGCCGGGCGGCACCGAAACAGCCCCCGGCCGCAGGCCGAATCGGCGACCCGAAGCCTCCGGCCCCCTGCACCGCACAAGCCGGAGGCACCGGACAAAGCCCCGGCCGGAAGGCCAACCCCACGCCGGAGGCGATCCCCCGGCCGCAGGCCGATACAGCGATCCGAAACGCCCGGCCCCCGCACCGCACGAGCCGGGCAGGCCGGAGGCGCTGGGCGAAACCCGGGCCGGAAGGCCGACCCCACGCCGAAGGCGAGCCCCGGCCGCAGGCCGACACGGCGAACCGGAGCCACCGGCCCCCTGCACCGCACGAGCCGGGCAGGCCGGAGGCGCTGGGCGAAGCCCGGGCCGGAAGGCCGACCCCACGCCGGAGGCGATCCCCCGGCCGGAAGGCCAGCCCCACGCCGGAGGCAAGCACCCGGCCGAAGGCCAACCCCGCTGAGGAGGCGGCCCCTGGCCGGAAGGCCAACCCCACGCCGGAGGCCAACCCCCGGCCGGAAGGCCAACCCCACGCCGGAGGCCAACTCCGCTGGGGAGGCGGGCCCCGGTCGGAGGGCGGTTAGCGGAGGAGGCCGGCGGTCATGCCCTCCGTTTCCGGGGGGATGGCCATCAGGCCGAGCTCGGCGGGAGTGGCCAGGTGGGGGTGGGTGGGGAGGACGCGGACGGTGTAGCCGAAGGGGCCGGTGCGGTCGAGGGTGAGAGGCCCTTCGTAGTGGTAGCGCCCCGCGCTGTCGGTGCGGGAGGTGGGCTTGAGCGAGGCGACGGTGGGATCGGCGAGCCGGTCGGCGGCGTCGACGCGGCCGGACAGGAGCTGGACGTCGACGTCCGTCGGGTCCAGCTCGCCGAGGGCGACCTCCACCCGGAGGGTGAGCGTGGAGCCCAGCTCCGGGGTGCCGCCGACCGAGCCGGTCTCCACGTGCTGGACCGAGACCCGCGGCCACTGCTGCCGTACCCGCCGCTTCCAGGCGGCCAGCGCCCCGGCCTCCTCGCCGTGTACGGCGCGGTGCGAACGGGCGGCGGGCGCGTACAGCGTGCGGACGTAGTCCTGGACCATCCGGCCGGCCACCACCTTCGGGCCGAGGGTGGTGAGGGTGTGCCGGACCATCTCGATCCAGCGGCCGGGCAGGCCCTGCGCGCCCTGGTCGTAGAAGCGCGGCGCGACCTGCTTCTCCAGCAGGTCGTAGAGCGCGGCGGCCTCCAGCTCGTCGCGGCGGTCCTCGTCGACGACGCCGTCGGCGGTGGGGATCGCCCAGCCGTTGTCGCCGTCGAACCACTCGTCCCACCAGCCGTCGAGCACCGACAGGTTGAGGCAGCCGTTGAGCGCGGCCTTCATCCCCGAGGTGCCGCAGGCCTCCAGCGGGCGCAGCGGATTGTTGAGCCAGACGTCGCAGCCGGGGTAGAGCAGCCGCGCCATCCGCATGTCGTAGTCCGGCAGGAAGACGATGCGGTGCCTGACCCGGGGGTCGTCGGTGAACCTGACCAGCTCCTGGACCAGCCGCTTGCCACTGTCGTCGGCCGGGTGCGCCTTGCCCGCGACCACGATCTGGATCGGCCGCTCGGCGTGCAGCAGCAGGTCCATCAGCCGGTCCTGGTCGCGCAGCATGAGGGTGAGCCGCTTGTACGACGGGACCCGGCGCGCGAAGCCGATGGTGAGCACGTCGGGGTCGAGGACGCTGTCGGTCCAGCCCAGTTCTGCCTCTCCCGCGCCGCGCTGCCGCCAGGACTCGCGGACCCGGCGCCGTACGTCCTCCACGAGCTGTTCGCGCAGTTCACGGCGGAGTTCCCAGACGGCGGCGTCGGGGATGTCGGCGATGGCCTCCCAGCGGTCGGCGCCGCCGACCATCAGGGCGTCCTCGGCGCGCTGGGTGCCGATCTGCCGGGCGCCGAGCCGGAACACCTCGGGGGCGACCCAGGTGGGCGCGTGCACGCCGTTGGTGATGGACGTGATCGGCACGTCCTCCGGGTCGAAGCCCGGCCAGAGCCCGGCGAACATCTCGCGGCTGACGGAGCCGTGCAGGGTGGAGACGCCGTTGGCGCGCTGGGCCAGCCGCAGACCCATCACCGCCATGTTGAACAGGTTGGGGTCGCCGCCGGGGTAGGTCTCCATGCCCAGTTCGAGGACGCGGCCTATGTCGACGCCGGGCAGCTCGCCGCCGTCGCCGAGGTGGCGGCCGACCAGTTCGCGGTCGAAGCGGTCGATGCCCGCGGGGACGGGGGTGTGCGTGGTGAACACCGTCCCGGCCCGTACGGCCTCCAGCGCCGCGTCGAAGTCGAGCCCTTCGAGGGCCAGTTCGCGGATGCGCTCCAGGCCGAGGAAACCGGCGTGGCCCTCGTTGGTGTGGAACACCTCGGGTTCGGCGTGGCCGGTGATCCGGCAGTAGGCGCGGACGGCGCGGACGCCGCCGATGCCCAGCAGCATCTCCTGGAGCAGCCGGTGCTCGCTGCCGCCGCCGTAGAGCCGGTCGGTGACGTCGCGCTCGGCGGGTTCGTTGGCCTCGACGTCGGAGTCGAGGAGCAGCAGCGGGACGCGTCCGACCTGGGCCTTCCAGATCTGGGCGCGCAGCGATCGGCCGCCGGGCAGGACGAGGGAGACCTCGGCGGGGGCGCCGTTCGTCTCGCGGAGCAGGGTGACGGGCAGTTCGTTGGGGTCGAGGACGGGGTACTGCTCCTGCTGCCAGCCCTCGCGGGAGAGGGTCTGGCGGAAGTAGCCGTGCCGGTAGAGCAGGCCGACGCCGATGATCGGGGCGCCGAGGTCGCTCGCGGCCTTCAGGTGGTCGCCGGCGAGGATGCCGAGGCCGCCGGAATACTGCGGCAGCGCGGCGGTGATGCCGAATTCGGGTGAGAAGTAGGCGATGGCTGCGGGCAGGTCGCTCTGTTCCTGATACCAGCGGGGGTTGCTGGTGTAGTCGGCCAGTTCCTCCGCCGCGGCGGCCAGGCGGCGCAGAAAGCGCCGGTCCCCGGCGAGCGCGGCGAGCCGTTCCTTGGACACGGCGCCGAGCAGCCGCACGGGGTCGCCTTGGGCGGCCCGCCAGCCCACGGGGTCGACGCTCTGGAACAGCTCCCGGGTCTCCGGGTGCCATGACCAGCGTAGGTTCTGGGCCAGCTCCCCGAGCGGGCGCAGAGGTTCCGGCAGGACGGTGCGCACGGTGAATCGACGGATTGCCTTCACGTATTCGACCGTAGACCCGATGGCGGGGGCCTGCGGCCAGTGTCCACGATCCGGTGGTTCAAACGCGCGAACGGCGGCTCACGGAAGCGACCGGTCGCAGTGCGGATCACGCCGGTGGGCGGGGCAGGTCGTACGGGCCCGGTCGGGGGTCACCGGCCCGGCGCGTGACCGCCGTCGCCCTGGGGGTTCCGGGTGACGCGAGGGTACGGCCGTACGCGGGCGTGTCGGGTGCTTCGCGTACGGTGGGGGCGTGCGCGGGGGCGCTCTCGGGGGCGCGTGTCAGGCGCGCCCGTGGTCGGCCCCACAATGGCGTCAGGGGCAGGTCGGGGGTGGCGGATTGAGCATTCGTGACGCGCTCCCGAAACGCTTCGGTGAGGTGCTTTCGTCTCGCGGAGCGTGGGCAGGCTCCGATTGCGGGGCTTCGCGCGGAGCACGAGACTGCACCACACAGCGTCACAACGCACCGTCAGGTCCCACGGCACCACACGTACGGCACCACAGTCATGGCAGCAATCGTCCCGGATCGTCACCTATCACCTCCACACGAGTGAACGCGGACTGGAGCGGCCATGCAGGCAAGCCCGCACTGCCCGGAACAGCTAAAAAGAGCGGGGGCCCGCGAGGGAGCGGCCCGTCGCGACGCTGCTCGCCGCCGCCGTGGGCCGCTGTCCGGCGCCCCCCATCTCCGCCGTCCCATCCACAGCGCTGTCAGGTGAGGCAATGATCGGTCGTATTCCCGTCGTCGATGTCCGTCCGTTGGTGGACTGTGGCCGCCGCCCGGCGAAGGCGGTGGCAGGAGAGACCTTCGAGGTGACCGCCACCGTGTTCCGGGAGGGGCACGACGCGGTGGCCGCGAACGTGGTGCTGCGGGACCCGACCGGCAGGTCGGGGCCGTGGACGCCGATGCGCGAGCTGGAGCCCGGCACGGACCGGTGGGGCGCGCGCGTCACCCCGACGGCCGAGGGGCGCTGGACGTACTGCGTGGAGGCCTGGTCCGACCCGGTGGCGACCTGGCGGCACGCGGCGGGCATCAAGATCCCCGCCGGGATCGACACCGAACTGGTGCTGGCCGAGGGCGCGCTGCTGCACGAGCGGGCGGCGGCCGGGGTGCCCAAGAGCGACGGCAGGGCGGGTGTGCTGGCCGCGGTGGACGCGTTGCGGGACGCCTCGCGCACCCCCGCCGCCCGGCACGCGGCGGCGCTGGCGGACGACGTGGTCGGCGCACTCGACCGGTATCCGCTGCGCGAGCTGGTCAGCGCCTCCCGGCCGCTGCCGCTGCACGTGGAGCGGGAGCGGGCGCTGTACGGGTCCTGGTACGAGCTGTTCCCCCGCTCGGAGGGGGCGGTGCTCGAAGAGGGCGCCCCGCCGCGCTCGGGGACCTTCCGTACCGCGGCCGAGCGGCTGCCCGCGGTGGCCGCGATGGGTTTCGACGTGGTCTATCTGCCGCCCATTCACCCGATCGGCACAGCTTTCCGCAAGGGCCCGAACAACAGCCTGACGCCCGGCCCCGACGACGTCGGCTCGCCGTGGGCGATCGGCTCCCCCGAGGGCGGGCACGACGCCGTCCACCCGGACCTGGGCACCCTGGCGGACTTCGACCACTTCGTGGAGCGGGCCCGCGAGCTGCGGATGGAGGTGGCGCTGGACTTCGCGCTCCAGTGCTCGCCCGACCACCCGTGGGTGGCCAAGCACCCGGAGTGGTTCGCGCACCGCGCGGACGGCACGATCGCGTACGCGGAGAATCCGCCGAAGAAGTACCAGGACATCTACCCGATCGCCTTCGACGAGGACTTCGCGGGCATCGTCAGGGAGACCCTGCGGGTGCTGCGGCACTGGATGGCGCACGGGGTGCGGATCTTCCGGGTGGACAATCCGCACACCAAGCCGGTGGTGTTCTGGGAGAAGGTCATCGCGGACATCAACCGCACCGACCCGGACGTGATCTTCCTGGCGGAGGCGTTCACCCGTCCCGCGATGATGGCCACCCTCGGCCAGATCGGTTTCCAGCAGTCGTACACGTACTTCACCTGGCGTAACGACAAGAGCGAACTGACCGACTACATGCGGGAGTTGAGCGGGGAGGCGGCAGCGTGGATGCGGCCCAACTTCTTCGTGAACACCCCCGACATCCTGCACGCCTTCCTCCAGCACGGCGGTCGTCCGGCCTTCGAGGCGCGGGCGGTGCTCGCCGCGACGCTCTCGCCCACCTGGGGCGTCTACGCGGGCTTCGAACTGTGTGAGGGCACCCCTGCCAAGCCCGGCAGTGAGGAGTACCTGCACTCGGAGAAGTACGAACTCCGGCCGCGGGACTGGGCGGCGGCCGAGGCCGAGGGCCGCTCGCTCGCCCCGCTGATCACTACGCTCAACCGGCTGCGCCGCCGTCACCCGGCGCTCCAGCAGCTACGGGACATCACATTTCACCCAGTGGACAACAGCGCGGTACTGGCCTACTCCAAGCGCCGCGACGACGATGTCGTACTGGTGGTCGTCAACCTGGACCCGTTCCACACCCAGGAGGCCACCGTCTCGTTGAACATGCCGGCACTCGGGCTCTCCTGGCACGAGTCATACCCGGTGCGCGACGAGCTCACCGGGGACACCTACCACTGGGGCAGAGACAACTATGTGCGCCTTGAGCCGGGCCGCGCGCCCGCGCATGTCCTGTCGCTGCGACCGTCTCCTTCGATCGGAGGGTCACTCAGTTGATCGTCAACGAACCCGTCCCTGACACCTTCGAGGACACACCGGCCAAGGACCGTGATCCCGACTGGTTCAAACGGGCGGTGTTCTACGAAGTCCTCGTCCGGTCCTTCCAGGACAGCAACGGAGACGGCGTAGGCGACCTGAAAGGCATCACCGCCAAGCTGGACTATCTCCAGTGGCTCGGCGTGGACTGCCTCTGGTTGCCGCCGTTCTTCGCGTCACCGCTGCGGGACGGCGGATACGACGTGGCCGACTACACGGCCGTGCTGCCGGAATTCGGCGACCTGGCGGACTTCGTGGAATTCGTGGACGCCGCGCACCAGCGCGGCATGCGCGTGATCATCGACTTCGTCATGAACCACACGAGCGACCAGCACGAGTGGTTCCAGCAGTCTCGCAGCGACCCGGAGGGACCGTACGGGGACTTCTACACCTGGGCGGACGACGACAAGCAGTACGACGGCGCCCGCATCATCTTCGTCGACACCGAGACCTCGAACTGGACGTTCGACCCGGTGCGCAAGCAGTACTACTGGCACCGGTTCTTCTCCCACCAGCCGGATCTCAACTACGAGAACCCGCGGGTGCAGGAGGAGATCCTGGCCGCGCTGCGCTTCTGGCTCGACCTCGGGATCGACGGTTTCCGGCTGGACGCGGTGCCCTATCTCTTCCAGGAGGAGGGCACCAACTGCGAGAACCTGCCGCGTACCCACCAGTTCCTGAAGAAGGTGCGCTCCGAGATCGACGCGCACTACCCCGACACCGTGCTGCTGGCCGAGGCCAATCAGTGGCCCGAGGACGTCGTCGACTACTTCGGCGACTTCCGCAAGGGCGGCGACGAATGCCATATGGCGTTCCACTTCCCCGTCATGCCGCGCATCTTCATGGCGGTCAGGCGGGAATCGCGCTACCCGGTGTCGGAAATCCTGGCGAAGACTCCCGCCATCCCGGCGAGTTGCCAGTGGGGCATCTTCCTGCGGAACCACGACGAGCTGACCCTCGAAATGGTGACCGACGAGGAACGCGACTACATGTACGCGGAGTACGCCAAGGACCCGCGGATGCGCGCCAACATCGGCATCCGCAGGCGGCTGGCACCGCTGCTGGACAACGACCGCAACCAGATCGAGCTGTTCACCGCGCTGCTGCTCTCCCTGCCGGGATCCCCGATCCTGTACTACGGCGACGAGATCGGCATGGGCGACAACATCTGGCTCGGTGACCGGGACGCGGTCCGTACGCCGATGCAGTGGACCCCCGACCGCAACGCGGGCTTCTCGTCCAGCGACCCCGGACGGCTCTACCTGCCCACGATCATGGACCCGGTCTACGGGTACCAGGTCACCAATGTCGAGGCGCAGATGAGCTCACCCAGCTCGCTGCTGCACTGGACGCGGCGGATGATCGAGATCCGCAAGCAGAACCGTGCCTTCGGGCTCGGTTCCTACACCGAGCTGCCGTCGAGCAACCCGGCCGTGCTGGCGTTCCTGCGCGAGTCCGGCGACGACCTCGTGCTGTGCGTGAACAACTTCTCGCGGTTCGCCCAGCCCACCGAGCTGGATCTGCGGAGCTTCGCCGGGCGGCACCCGGTGGAGCTGATCGGCGGGGTGCGCTTCCCCGCGATCGGTCAACTGCCGTACCTGCTCACCCTCGCGGGCCACGGCTTCTACTGGTTCCGGCTCCGCCGCGAGCAGGTGTGACGGCGGGGGGCCGGAGCGACCGGCCCCCCGCAGCCGACGCGGGTGGCGCACCGCCCCCGCGGCCGGCCCCCGCTCCGAGTAGCGGGCATCCCGGACCCCTGGCAGTATCCGGAGTACCCCAGCAGCACCCGCGGGGCGCATTCCGTCGTACGTCGGCTCGCTGACACATGATCGTCACGCGGGCGGGCCGTACGGCGGTTTCCTGTCACCCGCCCGGGGCAGGCTCCCCGTGTCGCCGGACAGCCCGAACCCGTCATCCGGGAGGCTGGCGCCCCCGCCGCGCGTCGAAGCGGCCGGGTGCGCGACTCCCCGGGGAAAGGACGTCATGTCGGACCGCTCCTGGACCCGTGCTCCTTCCGTACCCACCTCACCATCCGGATCCACCTCACCGTCCGTATCGAATTCACCATCGAGTTCACCATCCGTGTCGGGGTCACGCCCCGTGACGGACGCGCGCTCGGCCGCGGCTTCCTCATCCGCCCCGGCCGCGGCCTCGGCCGCCGCTTCGCCGACGGGCCCGGACGTGCCGTCCGCGACCGGCGTGCCGCCCGTCGCCGGGCGGCCGCTGGCGCCCGGCCTGCTGCGGTCGCTCGAACCGCTGCTGCGCTCCTGGCTGCCCAAACAGCGCTGGTTCGCCGGCAAGGGCCTGCCCATCGGCGGCTTCCGGCTGGCCGCGGCCACCGAGCTGATGCCTCCCGGCGGCCGGCTCGGCCCGCTGGGGCTGCTGCACGTCCTGGTGGACGTCGAGCAGCCCGGCCGCCCCGCCGACTGCTACCAACTGCTGCTCGGCGCGCACCCGCTGCTGCCGTCGGCGCTGGTACGGGCCGCGCTCGGCCCGGCCGTCGGCGGCCCGTACGACGGCCTGACGCTCTACGACGCGCCGCACGACCCCCGGCTGGCCGCGCTGCTGCTCGAACGGCTCCGCGCGCCCGGCACCACCGGGCGGCTGCGTTTCAGCGTCGAGCCGCAGGAGGAGTTCCCGCCGGGGCTGACCCCGCGCGTCTCCACCGCCGAGCAGTCCAACACCTCGGTCGTGTACGGGGACGCCTACATCCTCAAGCTGTTCCGCCGCGTCTCCCCCGGCACCAACCCGGACCTGGAGCTGTCGCTCGCGCTGGCCCACAAGGGCTCGCGGCGGGTCGCGGAGCCGGTCGCCTGGTTCGAGGCGCTGCCGCCGGAGGGCGTCATGGGCCCGCAGGGCGCGGCGGCGGGCACGACGGAGCCGACCACGCTCGGTGTGCTCCAGCGCTTCCTGCCCGGCTCGTCCGACGGCTGGGCCCTGGCCCTGGCCTCGGTCGCCGAGGACGGCGACTTCACCGGCGAGGCGGCGGCGCTCGGCCGCGCCACGGCCGAGGTGCACGGCGCCCTGGCCGACGCGCTGCCGGTGCGTACCCTGGACGGCCCAGCGCTGGAACGTATCGCCTCGGCGATGACCCGGCGGCTGGACGAGACCGCGAAGGAGGTCCCGGCCGTACGGCCGCACGTCGCGGCGCTGCGCTCGGCCTTCGACGACCTCGCGCGGCTCGGCGCGGCCCCCGGCAACGCGGTGACCGCCCAGCGGATCCACGGCGACCTGCACCTGGGGCAGGCGCTGCGCGGTCCGGACGGCGAGTGGGTGCTGATCGACTTCGAGGGCGAGCCCGCCCGGCCGCTGGCCGAACGGCGCCGGGCGGCGCCGCCGGTCCAGGACGTGGCGGGCATGCTGCGGTCCTTCGACTACGCCGCCCACCACAGCGGCAACGGTCCCTGGGCCGCCCGCCACCGGGACGCCTTCTGCGCCGGGTACGCCGCCGTGTCCGGGGTGGACCCGCGCGAACAGCCCGTGCTGATACGGGCCTTCGAGACCGACAAGGCGGTCTACGAGGCCCGGTACGAGGCGCGGCACCGCCCCGCCTGGCTCCCCATCCCGCTCTCCGCCCTGGCCCGCCTGGCCGCCGCCACATCTGACGCCGCCCCTTCTGAGGAGTCCAGCCCGTGACACGCCCCGACGACCGTTTCCTCCCCGAGGCCCAGGCGCGCGGCTACGACCGCGGCACCCCCCACCCGGCCGCCTCCGGCACGGCTCCGGGACCGGCCCCGCTCGCGGATACGACCCCGCCTGCCCCCCCGTCCGACGCCCCGGCGGTACCAGCCGCCCCGGTGCCGGGCGCGGGTCCTGTGGCGCCGGCGGTCACGGTGCCCGGCGCGGGCCCGGCCGCGACCGGCCGGCTCGCCGAGAGCGCCCCGCAGGGGCACGGGGCCGAGTCCGACGTGCCGCTGCCGCCGCGTGAGCGCGAGCAGCCCACCACCGGCGGGAGGTCCGGGGCCGACCCCGAGCCCTCCTTCGGGCCGGAACCCGGAAGCCTGGTCGGCGACGACCGACGGCGGCTGCTGGACGGCGCGCACCACGACCCGCACGGAGTGCTGGGGGCGCATCCGGTGGACGGCGGCGTCCGGATCAGGGCGCTGCGGCCGTTCGCACGGGCGGTGGCGGCCGTCGTGGACGGCGAGCGGTTCGACCTCACCGACGAGGCCGACGGCCTCTTCTCCGCGGTGCTGCCCCGCACCGACGTGCCGGAGTACCGGCTGGCCGTCACGTACGACGACGGCGAGCACATCGTGGAGGACCCGTACCGCTTCCTGCCGTCCCTCGGGGAGCTGGACCTGCATCTGATCGGGGAGGGGCGGCACGAGGAGCTGTGGAAGGCGCTGGGCTCCCGGCCGATGACGCACGGCGGCGTGACCGGTACGCGCTTCGCGGTGTGGGCGCCGAACGCGCGCGGGGTGCGCGTGGCCGGGGAGTTCAACTACTGGGACGGCACCGGCTTCCCGATGCGCTCGCTGGGCGCGACCGGGGTGTGGGAGCTGTTCGTGCCGGGCGTCGGCGCCGGGACGGCGTACAAGTACGAGATCACCCGCCCCGACGGCTCGCGCGGGATGAAGGCCGACCCGATGGCGCGGGCCACCGAGGTGCCGCCCGCGACCGCGTCGGTCGTCACGGAGTCGGCGTACGAGTGGGCCGACCAGGAGTGGATGGCCCGCAGGGGCGAACTCCCGGTGCACCGGGCGCCGTTCTCGGTCTACGAGCTGCACCTGGCCTCGTGGCGGCCGGGGCTGACCTACCGTGAGCTGGCCGAGCAGTTGCCCGCGTACGTGAAGGAACTCGGCTTCACGCACGTGGAGTTGATGCCGGTCGCCGAGCACCCCTTCGGCGGCTCCTGGGGCTACCAGGTGACGTCGTACTACGCGCCGACCTCGCGGCTCGGCTCGCCCGACGACTTCCGGTACCTGGTGGACGCCCTGCACGCGGCCGGGATCGGCGTGATCATGGACTGGGTGCCCGCGCACTTCCCCAAGGACGACTGGGCGCTGGCCCGGTTCGACGGCGCGCCGCTGTACGAGCCCGCCGACCCGCGCCGGGCGGAACACCCGGACTGGGGCACCCTGGAGTTCGACTTCGGCCGTACCGAGGTGCGCAACTTCCTGGTGGCGAACGCCGTGTACTGGTGCGAGGAGTTCCACATCGACGGGCTGCGGGTGGACGCGGTGGCCTCGATGCTCTACCTCGACTACTCCCGCGAGGGCGGCGACTGGCTGCCCAACGCGTACGGCGGCCGGGAGAATCTGGACGCGGTGGCGTTCCTCCAGGAGATGAACGCGACCGTCTACCGGCGCTGTCCCGGCACCGTCACCATCGCCGAGGAGTCGACGGCCTGGGACGGGGTCACCCGGCCCACCCACCTGGTCGGCCCGGCCGGCTTCGGCGGCCTCGGCTTCGGCCTGAAGTGGAACATGGGCTGGATGCACGACTCGCTGGACTACGTCTCGCACGAGCCGGTGCACCGCAAGTACCACCACAACGAGATGACGTTCTCCATGGTGTACGCGTACTCGGAGAACTACGTGCTGCCCATCTCGCACGACGAAGTGGTGCACGGCAAGGGCTCGTTGGTGGCGAAGATGCCCGGCGACTGGTGGCAGCAGCGGGCCACCGTACGGGCGTACCTGGGCTTCATGTGGGCGCACCCCGGCAAGCAACTGCTCTTCATGGGGCAGGAGTTCGCGCAGGGCGCCGAGTGGTCGCACGAGAACGGCCCCGACTGGTGGCTGCTGGACGAGAGTTACCCGGCCGCGGCCGACCACAAGGGCGTACGCGACCTGGTCCGCGACCTGAACGCGGCGTACACGGCCGCGCCCGCGCTGTGGCAGCTCGACACCGACCCCAGCGGTTTCACCTGGATCGACGGCGGCGCGGCGGAGGACAACACCTTCTCCTTCCTCCGCTACGACGAGGCGGGTGACCCGCTGCTGTGCGTCAGCAACTTCTCCCCCGTCGTCCGCGAGAACTACCGCCTCGGCTCCCCCGACGTCGTCTGGAAGCAGGTGCTGAACACCGACGAGGCCCGTTACGGCGGCAGCGGCGTCGTGGTCGCCGAGCCCGTCAAGAGCGAGCCGACGCCCTGGAACGGCCAGCCCCACAGCATCTCGCTGACCCTTCCCCCGCTGGCGACCCTCTGGCTGCGCCCGGCGTAGCCCCCGCATGACGGACACGGCCCCAGGGGGGGGGGGGGGGGGGGGGGGGGGGGGGGGGGGGTGTTGCTCACCCATCCAACAAAGAAGAGGGGCCACACCAAACACCCTCGT
>NZ_JBVHLD010000014.1:212012-222522 GCF_055559175.1 Streptomyces sp. NPDC024632 | reverse complement strand
GTCCCCCCCCCCCCCCCCCCCCCCCCCCCCCCCCCCCCCCCCACCCCCCCCCCCCCCTCCCCCCCCCCCCCCCCCCCCCCCCCCCTGGGGCCGTTTGCGCCCCACCAGCAGGACAGGAAAGTTTCCTAACCAAAACCCTTGTTGCGGACACGCCAGCGCTACTACCGTTCCGGCAACGCCTTTCCGGGCCCTTCCGGAAGCTCAACTCCCCGCTCAGGCAAGGAGTGTCCCCCCATGTCGTCCTCCGCAACCCCCCGCCTCCGCAGGACCGCCCTCGCCGCCGCCACCGGGCTGACCGCCGCCCTCGCGCTCGGCCTCGGCACGGCGGCCGGTTCCGCCCACGCGGCGGCGACCGAGCTGCCCAGCGGCATCTCGGCGCCCTATCTCTACCTGGGCTGGGGCAACCCGCCCTCGGCCACGTCGGTGATGTCGGCGACCGGCATCAAGCAGTTCACGATGGCCTTCATGCTCTCCGACGGCGGCTGCAACCCGAAGTGGGACGGCAGCCGCGCGCTGACCGGCGGCACCGACCAGTCCACGATCAACGCGATCAGGAACGCGGGCGGTGACGTCACCGTCTCCTTCGGCGGCTACAGCGGCAACAAGCTGGGCCAGAAGTGCACATCGGCGTCCGCGCTCGCCGGGGCGTACCAGAAGGTGATCGACGCCTACTCCCTGAAGTCGATCGACATCGACATCGAGGCGGGCGAGTTCAGCAACGCGACCGTGCGGCAGCGGGTGGTCGACGCGCTCAAGACGGTCCGCGCGAACAACAGCGCCCTGAAGATCTACGTCACCTTCGGCACCACGCCGACCGGGCCCGACTCCGCGGGCAAGGACCTGATCAAGAAGGGCGCCGCCGCCGGGCTGAACATCGACGCCTGGGCCGTCATGCCCTTCGACTACGACCAGGGCGGCACCACCGACATGCTGGCCACCACCAAGTCCGCGGTGGACGGCCTGAAGAACGCCGTCGCCAGCGCGTACGGGCTGTCCTCCGACGCCGCCTACCGCAAGGTCGGCCTGTCCTCGATGAACGGCAAGACCGACAGCGCGGGCGAGACCGTCTCGCTCGCGGACTTCAAGTCGATCGTGTCCTACGCGACCGGCCACCACCTGGCCCGCGTCAGCTTCTGGGCCCTCAACCGGGACCGCAAGTGCGGCTCCGGCGAGTCCGCTGGCGACTCGTGCAGCGGCATCACGCAGAACACGTACGACTTCACCAAGGCCCTGGCCGCGTACACCGGCTGAGGCCGCGTCAGACGGCCTCAGCCGGCCTCGGGCGAGGGCAGCAGCGGAAGGGGCGGGGTCAGAAGACCGACTCCGCCTCTTCCATGCGCTCCTCGGGGACGGTCTTGAGCTGGGTGACGGCGTCGGCCAGCGGGACCAGGCCGATCGTCGTGCCCTGGAGCGAGGTCATGTGACCGAAGGCGCCCTTGTGGGCGGCCTCCACCGCGTGCCAGCCGAAGCGGTTGGCCAGCACCCGGTCGTACGCGGTCGGCACGCCGCCGCGCTGGACGTGGCCGAGGATGACCGGGCGGGCCTCCTTGCCCAGCCGCTCCTCCAGCTCCATGGCCAGCGTGGCGCCGATGCCCGCGAAGCGCTCGTGCCCGTACTTGTCGATCTCTCCGACGCCGTAGTCCATGCTGCCCTTGGCCGGGTGGGCGCCCTCGGCGACGCAGATGACGGCGAATTTCTTGCCGCGCGCGAAGCGTTCCTCGACCATCGCCACCAACTGGGACGGCTCGAAGGGGCGTTCGGGGATGCAGATGCCGTGCGCGCCGCCCGCCATGCCCGCCTCCAGGGCGATCCACCCGGCGTGTCGGCCCATCACCTCGACCACCATCACGCGCTGGTGGGACTCCGCGGTGGTCTTCAGCCGGTCTATGGCCTCGGTGGCGACGGTCACGGCGGTGTCGAAGCCGAAGGTGCGGTCGGTGCCGTTGATGTCGTTGTCGATGGTCTTGGGCACGCCCACGACCGGCATCCCGGCGTCGGAGAGCATCCGGGCGGCGGTCAGCGTGCCCTCGCCGCCGATCGGGATCAGCACGTCGATGCCGTACTCGGCGCACATCTCGTCCGCGTTGTCCGCCGCCTCGCGCAGCCGGGCGCGCTCCAGCCGGGCCGAGCCGAGGATGGTGCCGCCGCGGGCGAGGATGCCGCTCACCGAGTTGAGGTCGAGCGGCCGGAAGCGGCCCTCCAGCAGGCCGACGAAGCCGTCCTCGAAGCCGATGACCTCGTCGTCGTACCCGGTCAGCGCGCGGTGCACGACCGACCGGATGACGGCGTTGAGGCCGGGGCAGTCGCCGCCGGCGGTGAGGACTCCGATACGCATGGGCCTGTCTCTCCAGACGGTCGTCGGCTGCTGCTGTGGCGCGTGCTGTCACGCGCTGTCGGTATCCAGTGGATCACAGCGCCTGGTCACCCCGGAGCGGGGCTCCAGGTCACGGGGACTTCGGGACCAGCGTGCACTCGGTGATCCGGCCCGCCACATAGTCGTCCACATTGCGGACGGTGGCGGCGACGATCTCGTCGATCGCGTCCACCGTGAAGTACGCCTGGTGCGAGGTGATCAGCACATGCGTGAAGGTCAGCAGCCGGGCCAGGGTGTCGTCCGTCATCACCTCCAGCGACTTGTCGTAGAAGAAGACCCCGGCCTCCTCCTCGTACACGTCGAGCCCGACGCCGCCGAGCCTGCCCTCACGCAGCGTCTCGACCAGCGCGGCGGAGTCGATCAGGCCGCCGCGGCTGGAGTTGATCAGGATCGCGTCGTCCTTCATCAGCGCCAGCCGCCGCTCGCCGACCAGGTGGTGGGTGGAGGGCATCAGCGGCACATGGAGGCTGATCAGGTCCGACTCCCGGAAGAGCCGGTCCAGTTCGACGTACTCCATCCCCAGTTCGGTGCAGGCGGGGTTGACCGCGATGTCCCAGCCGAGAATCCGCATGCCGTAGCCGCGGGCGATGGCGGTGAAGGCGGTGCCGATCTTGCCGGTGCCGACCACGCCGACCGTACGGCCGTGGAAGTCCCGGCCGAGCAGGCCGTCGAGCCGGAAGTCGAAGTCGCGCGTGCGGCTCGCCGCCCGCACGATCCGCCGGTTCAGCGCCGAGGCCAGCGTCCAGGCGAACTCCGCCACCGAATACGGGGAGTAGCGGGCCACGCGCGCCACCGTCATCCCCAGCCGCTCCGCGTGGTCCAGGTCGATGTTGTTGTAGCCCGTCGAGCGCTGCGCGATCAGCTTCGTGCCGCCGCGCACCAGGGCTTCGAGCACCGGCGCGTCCAGCACCGCGTTCACACTCGTCGACACGGCCTCGTACCCCGCCGCCAGCGGCAAGGTGTCCTTGGTGAGGAACGTCTCAAGACACCGCACCTGATGGCGCGCCCCGAAGGCCGCCTCCAGCAGAGGGCGCTCGTCGCGCTGCACCCCAGTCGCCAACACGTCCACAGGACCGGCCCTCCTTACGTGAGTCCTTCCTCACTCTACGTGCGCGCCGCGCGCCCCGCGCCACGCCTCGCGGAGGCGGGCCGGTGCCCCTGGGCGGCAGGCGGTACCCGGGAGCGTTAGCGTCAGGGGTGCGTACGGCCGTACGCGAAGGGTTCAGGGCAGAACGGACGGATCAAGCGTGACGCGCAGCGTCTACCTCACGGGGATCGGCCGCGGCGACGGCCGCCAGGTGATCGAGCTGGGGGTGATGGAGCTGCTGACCCGCCAGGTCGACCGGGTCGGCGTCTACCGCCCGCTGGTCCACGACACCCCCGACCGTATTTTCGAGCTGCTGCGCAGCCGCTACCGGCTGACCCAGGACGCGGCGAGCGTCTTCGGCATGGGGTACGAGGAGGCGGCGGCGCTCCAGGCCGAGCAGGGCCAGGAGGCGCTGACCGCCCGGTTGGTGGACGGCTACCTGAGGGTGGCGGCGGAGTACGAGACGGTGCTGATCCTGGGGTCCGACTTCGCGGGCACCAACCTCCCGGCGGAGCTGGGCGTCAACGCGCGGCTGGCGAACGAGTGCGGCGCGTCGGTGCTCGCGGTGATCGGCGGTCTGGAGCAGTCGGCGGAGTCGGTGGTCGCCGAGGTGCGCAACGCGTACCACGCGTACACGAATCTGGGCTGCGACGTGATCGCGATGATCGCGAACCGGGTGGCCCCGGCGGAGGTCGCGGAGGCGGCGGAGCGGCTGGGCCGGGTCCCGGACGTGCCGGTGTACGTGCTGCCGGACGAGCCCGCGCTGTCGGCGCCGACGGTGGCGCAGATCGCGGAGACGCTGGGCGCGCGGGTGCTGCTGGGCGACGACGCGGGGATGTCCAGGGACGCGCTGGACTTCGTGTTCGGCGGCGCGATGCTGCCGACGTTCCTGCCCGCGCTGACCCCCGGCTGTGTGGTGGTGACGCCCGGCGACCGGGCGGATCTGGTGATCGGGGCGCTGGCGGCGCACTCGGCGGGGTCGCCGCCGATCGCGGGGGTGCTGCTGACGCTGGACGAGAAGCCGCCGCCGCACATCCTGGCGCTGGCGAACCGGCTGGCGCCCGGCACCCCGGTGCTGTCGGTGGCGACCGGCTCCTTCCCGACGGCGGCCGGGCTGTTCGCGCTGGACGGCAAGCTGGGCGCGGGCACACCGCGCAAGGCGGAGACGGCGCTGGGCGTGTTCGAGACGCATGTGGACACCGCGGAGCTGACCGAGCGGCTGTCGGTCGCCAGGTCGGCGCGGGTGACGCCGATGATGTTCGAGCACGCGCTGATCGAGCGGGCCCGGTCGGCGCGCAAGCGGATCGTGCTGCCCGAGGGCGGCGAGGAACGAATTCTGCGGGCCACCGAGGTGCTGCTGCGCCGCGGGGTCTGCGACCTGATCCTGCTCGGCGAGGAGGACACGCTGCGCAAGAAGGCGGCCGACCTCGGGATCTCCCTCGACCAGCCGGGCGTGAGCGTCGTCGACCCGCAGACCTCACCGCTGCGGGACCGGTTCGCCGCGCTGTACGCGCAACTGCGCGCGCACAAGGGCGTCAGCTACGAGCTGGCGTACGACGTGGTCGCGGACGTGTCGTACTTCGGCACCCTGATGGTCCAGGAGGGCCTGGCCGACGGCATGGTGTCGGGCGCGGTGCACTCCACGGCGGCGACGATCCGCCCGGCCTTCGAGATCATCAAGACCCGCCCCGACGCGGCGATCGTCTCCTCGGTGTTCTTCATGTGCCTGGCGGACAAGGTGCTGGTGTACGGCGACTGCGCCGTCAATCCGGACCCGGACGCCGAGCAGTTGGCGGACATCGCCATCCAGGCGGCGGGCACCGCGGCCCGCTTCGACGTACAGCCGCGGATCGCGATGCTGTCGTACTCGACCGGCACCTCGGGCTCGGGCGCGGACGTCGACAAGGTGCGGGCGGCCACCGAGCTGGTCCGCGAGCGGCGGCCCGACCTGCTGGTGGAGGGGCCGATCCAGTACGACGCGGCGGTGGCGCCCTCGGTGGCGGCCACCAAGATGCCGGGGTCCGCGGTGGCCGGGCAGGCGACCGTGCTGATCTTCCCCGACCTGAACACCGGCAACAACACGTACAAGGCGGTGCAGCGCTCGGCGGGCGCGGTCGCCGTCGGACCGGTGCTCCAGGGTCTGCGCAAGCCGGTCAACGACCTGTCGCGCGGCGCGCTGGTGCAGGACATCGTCACGACGGTCGCGATCACCGCGATCCAGGCCCAGGGAGAGAACCCGTGAGCGCGACCCGTGTACTGGTCATCAACTCCGGCTCCTCGTCGGTGAAGTACCAACTGCTGGACATGGCCGACCACGCGCGTCTGGCGACCGGTCTGGTGGAGCGGATCGGCGAGGGCGGCGGTGCGCCCGACCACGCGGCGGCACTGCACACCGTGGCGGAGCAGCTCGATGAGCAGGGCCTCGGCCTGGACTCGCCGGAGCTGGCGGCGATCGGCCACCGGGTGGTGCACGGCGGTACGCGTTTCACCGAGCCGACGCTGATCACCGACGAGGTGGTGGCCGCGATCGAGGAGCTGGTGCCGTTGGCACCTCTGCACAATCCGGCCAACATCACCGGTATCAAGGTGACGCGTGAGCTGCGGCCCGATCTGCCGCAGGTCGCGGTCTTCGACACGGCCTTCCACTCGACGATCCCGGAGGCCGCGGCGCGGTACGCGATCGACGCGGCGACCGCCGACCGGTACGGCATCCGCCGCTACGGTTTCCACGGCACCTCGCACGCCTTCGTCTCGCGGGCGACGGCGGAGCTGCTCGGCAGGGAGCCGGCCGACGTCAACGTGATCGTGCTGCACCTGGGCAACGGCGCGTCGGCCTCCGCGGTGCGCGGCGGGGTGTGCGTGGACACCTCGATGGGCCTGACGCCCCTTGAGGGCCTGGTCATGGGCACCCGCTCCGGCGACCTCGACCCGGCGGTGGTGTTCCACCTGGAGCGGGTGGCCGGCATGGGCACCGACGAGATCGACACGCTGCTGAACAAGCGCAGCGGTCTGCTGGGCCTGTGCGGTGACAACGACATGCGGGAGATCGGCCGCCGGATGGCCGAGGGCGACCGGGCGGCGCAGCTCGCCTTCGACGTCTACGCGCACCGGATCCGCCGTTACGTGGGGGCCTTCAGCGCGGTGCTGGGCCGGGTGGACGCGATCGCTTTCACGGCGGGCGTCGGCGAGAATTCGGCCGCAGTTCGCGAAGCGGCTTTGTTGGGTCTCGACAATCTAGGTGTCACTATGGACCCTGTACGCAACGCGCTTCGCGGCACTGCGGCCCGGCTGGTCTCGGCGGCGGCGTCGCGGGTGGCCGTCGCGGTGGTGCCCACTGACGAAGAGCTGGAGATCGCCCGCGATACTTACGTACTGGCGACCGAATAAGCATGGCTGACCGTCCCGCAGCCACGACCGCCCCTGGAATATTCCGGAGCGGAACAAACCGATAGGATAGCGCCCATGCGCCGAGCCAAGATCGTCTGTACCCTGGGTCCCGCCGTCGACTCCTACGACCAGCTCAAGTCGTTGGTCGAGGCGGGCATGAACGTGGCCCGTTTCAATTTCAGTCACGGCAGCCACGCCGAGCACGAGGAGCGCTACCAGCGCGTCCGTAAGATCGCCGCCGAGACCGGCCGGGCGATCGGAGTCCTCGCCGACCTCCAGGGTCCCAAGATCCGCCTCGCCAAATTCGCCGACGGACCGGTCGAGTTGATCGCGGGCGACGAGTTCACCATCACCGTCGAGGACGTCGCGGGCGACAAGTCCATCTGCGGTACCACGTACAAGGGTCTGCCGGGCGATGTCTCCAAGGGCGACCCGATCCTGATCAACGACGGCAACGTGGCGCTGCGCGTCATCGAGGTCGAGGGCCCGCGGGTCCGCACGCTGGTGGTCGAGGGCGGCGTGATCTCCGACCACAAGGGCATCAACCTGCCGGGCGCCGCGGTGAACGTGCCGGCGCTGTCCGAGAAGGACATCGACGACCTGCGGTTCGCGCTCCGGATGGGCGTCGACATGGTCGCGCTGTCCTTCGTGCGCGACGCCAAGGACGTCCGTGACGTGCACCGCGTCATGGACGAGGAGGGGCGCCGCGTCCCGGTCATCGCCAAGGTGGAGAAGCCGCAGGCGGTCGAGAACATGGAGAGCGTCGTCGCGGCGTTCGACGCGGTGATGGTGGCGCGCGGCGACCTCGCCGTGGAGTACCCGCTGGAGCAGGTGCCGGTCGTGCAGAAGCGGCTGGTCGAGATGTGCCGGCGCAACGCCAAGCCGGTGATCGTGGCGACCCAGATGATGGAGTCGATGATCACCAACTCGCGGCCCACGCGCGCCGAGGCGTCCGACGTGGCCAACGCGATCCTGGACGGCGCGGACGCGGTCATGCTGTCCGCCGAGTCGTCGGTCGGCAAGTATCCGATCGAGACCGTCAAGACGATGTCGCGGATCGTCGTGGCCGCCGAGGAGGAACTGCTGTGCCGCGGGCTCCAGCCGCTGGCCCCCGGCAAGAAGCCCCGCACCCAGGGCGGCGCCGTGGCCCGCGCCGCCGCCGAGCTGGGCGACTTCCTGGACGCCAAGTCCCTGGTCGCCTTCACCAAGTCCGGTGACACCGCCCGCCGCCTGGCCCGCTACCGCGTGCCCGAGCCGGTCCTGGCCTTCACCACCGACCCCGCCACCCGCAACCAGCTCGCGCTGACCTGGGGTGTGGAGTCCTTCGTGGTCGAGCACGTCGACAACACCGACGCCATGGTCGAGCTCGTCGACCGCGAGATGCTCAAGCTCTCCGAGTACGCCAAGGGCGACACCGTCATCATCACCGCCGGCTCCCCTCCGGGCGTCCCCGGCACCACCAACCTCGTCCGCGTCCACCACCTCGGCGACTGACCGCCCCCTCCCCCGGAGAAACCAGCGACCAGCGACCGCCCGCGGCCCGCGCCCCTTCCGAAAGGGGTGCGGGCCGCGCGGTGTTGGGGGCTCGGCTAGCCGGGGGTGCCGTAGATGTGCATGCCGGGGACGTGGAGGGTGCCGCCGAACTGGGCCGCCTGGATGACGGTGGCGTTGGTGAAGAACAGTTCGGGGAGGGTCAGCGGCGGGGGCGCCTTCGGGGTGAAGGTGATGGGGATCAGCCCGAGGAGATTGCCGCTGAGGGACTCGGTGTAGAGCGTCACCGTGCCGTTGGTGAACTTCGAGGTGGAGCCCTTGGCCGCCTCGACGTTCGTCTTCGTGCCCTTGGGGCCGTCGACTATCTGGTGCAGATTGTCGATGTCGATGCCGGAGACGGTGAACTTCAGGACGTCCTTCACCGTGCCGTTGTGCGTCTTGACCTTGACTATGCCGTGGTACGACAGGCCGTGCAGGGTCAGCTTCGTGGTCTTCAGGACCCACGGGGTGTCCGGCAGCAGGGGTATGCCCTGCTCGACATCGGCGTCGGCGAGCGCCTTCGCGTCGTACACCGGGCACGGGTAGGACTGCGGGTCGTCGGTGCCGCCCGCGCTCGGGGTGGCACTGGGCGACGCCTTGTCCTTGGCGTCCTTGGCCGCGTCCTTGGCGTCCTTCACCGTCTTGTCGAGACCGCCGACGGCGGTGTCCACGGTGTCCTTGACGGTCTTGCCGGCCGTGCCCACCGGGTCGTCGCCCTTGGCGGGCGCGCTCGCCGACGGCGACGTGCTCGGCTCGGGCTTCGCCGTCGTCGGCGCCGGGTCCGGCTGCGGGGCCTGGGTGGTGGGCGTCGCGGTCGGGGTCTTGCCGCCGCCGAGCAGCCCGCTCACCAGGTCGCCCAGGCCCAGCGGGTCCCACGGGTTGACCGACTTGGTCGGGCTCGGGGTCGCGCTCGGCGTGCCGGTCGCCCGGGACGTGTTCTCGGTCTTGCTGTCGGCGCCGCTGTCGGACGACGGGGCCTTCGCCGAGTCGGTCGGCGCGGGCGCCTCCGGGCTCGTGGAAGGACTCGGACTGCTCGACGGGCTCGGGCCGGTCGTCGGCTTCGACGTCTCCTGCCCGCCCGGCTTGTCCGTGGCCTTGCCGTCCGCCGCGCTCTTGGAGGCCGAAGGGCTCGGGGTGTCCGACTGAGTCACGCAGGGGCCGGGCTTGTACGGGTTCTTGGGCATCTCGTCGGCCTGCGCGAGATGCGGCGTGAAGCCCATGCCCATCAGTACGGCCGTGGGCATCGCGGCCAGGGCGACCGCCTTCCCGGCGGGCACGTGCAGCTTGGTCAGCAGGGACTTGCGGGGAGCCGCGTGCCGCGGTCCCGAGGTGGCCCGGTTACGGGACCCGTCGCTCTCGGCCTGCTGAGCGTCGTCACCCAGCACGGTGCCTCCCGTTCTCCTCGGTGTTCTCTTCGTCGGGCCGCGCTCCGGCGTGGACCGGCTCGGGCTGTCCGTACGCCTCAGCGGGCTCGTGGGGCCCCTGGGACTGCGCGGGCAGGGTGGGCGGAGCGTTCTCGTCGCCGCCGCCCTCAGGGGCGCCGTCGGGCAGCTCCGCCTTCTCGCCCGGCTCGTCGGTCGCCGGGACACCCGGCGCCCAGGAGACGGCGAGCGCGCCGCCGAGCAGCGCGGGCAGGAAGCCGACGAGGAAGCCGCCGAAGTTGGAGACCACCAGCGACACCAGGGCGAGCAGGATCGACGCGACACCGGCGAAGATGCGTACCGCGCTCTGGAACCACATGGTGAGGCCGAGCACGAACAGCAGGACACCGATGATCAGCGAGCCGGAGCCCGCGGTCGTCGCCATCCGGACGGTCAGTTGGCCGAGCGTGAGGTTCGCGTACGGGAAGTAGGCGATCGGCACTCCGGCGAGGAGGGTCAGCAGACCCGCCCAGAACGGGCGCCCCCAACGCCAGTGGCGGAACGACAGCCGCCAATAACGGATCCGGGCACTCAGTCCTGTTGACTCGGCGCTCATAGGAAACAGCTCCCTGGGACTGGCTTTGCTGAGAGATCGATCGGTGGCGCCGGGGGGGGGGGGGGGCCCCCCCCCCCCCCCCCCCCCCCCCCCCCCTCCTCCCCCCCCCCCCCCCCCCCCCCCCCCCCCCCCCCCCCCCCCCCCCCCCCCCCCTT
>NZ_JBVHLD010000014.1:109225-212005 GCF_055559175.1 Streptomyces sp. NPDC024632 | reverse complement strand
TCTTTTCGGCTCTCTCATTCCTGGAAACGGGACACGAAGAAAAAAAGTCTCCGGGGGAGGGTTTTGGGGGAAAGAGGGGGGGGGGGGGGGGGGGGCCCCCCCCCCCCCCCCCCCCCCCCGGACCACTCAGGCGGTGCTTAGTAGCACTCCACCCCGGCGCCGGAGCCCTTCTTGACGCCGAGGCTGAGGCCCGCGAGCTTGAAGGTGCCCGCGCTGGTGGCCCAGGCGGTCTGGTGCACGCCGTCGAGGATGGCCCGGTCGGCCTCCTGGGCGAACGACCCTGGGTCCGTCGCGTCCTTGTCCTTGATGCCAGGACCCTTGTGACTGTCACCGGCCGCGACACCGATGTTGATGTTCCGGAACTCCGCATCGGCGTCGAGCTGGTCGAGGTCGATGTAGAGGTTGTGTGCCACAACCGGCTTCTTCGGGTCCTTGCCGGCGGTCAACTTCAGGGTCACGTCACCGATCGGCGTCGGGACGACCACGGACTGGCACAGGCCGTTGATGGTGGCGTCGGTGAACGCCGAGACCGCGACCGGAATGTACTTGCCACCGTGCTGAACGTCGAGCGCGCCGTACTGCTCGAAGCCGGTGCCGTCCAGGTGATCCGCCGTTACCTTGAACTGCTGACCTGACACGCTGAACGACGCGGCGAGCGCGCCCTGAGCGATGGCTATACCCACCGCGGCCGTAGCCGCGACACTCGGCACCATGACGACGGCGAACCGCCGCCATCTGGTACCGCCACGAACGAGCGACTCCATTTTTCCTCCTTCTCGGACGTACATCTCCGGCCGGGATGTTCGGGTCCTGGCCTGGGATGGGAGAAGTGCTACGTCCTCGGGAAGGAGAGCGCCGGTGATCGGCGGACCGTCCCTCCCCACGAAGAAGCAAGGAGTACGGACGGCGGTGTCCGAATCTTCGGCGATCACCCCCGAGCGACAACCACTGGCCACGCTCTCGCGCAACCTGCTGGACAGGCTCCGCCGGTAGGCGAAGACCCCCCTGTCCCGGAGCGGCGGCATGAGCCGTACGCACCCACTCGGCGGGGACCCGCGGACCGTGGCGCCGACTGGCGGCCGGGCTGTGGCAACGGACCGAGCTTGGCCGATCGTGGTCCATTCGGGCGCGCCGCACAAGGGGCTCATTACTAGCGAGTAACGGATGGGTGTCGCGGCCGTGCGCCCCGGACGGGGCGATTTCACGCAGAGTGAGGAAGGCCGGGGCATGTAAATCCGACATAAAGAACATCAGCGGTCGAAACGGAGCTGATTTCTTACCGGAGGTAACGGCGACCGCCCATTGTCACGGTTTGATAAAGTGCGGTCGCCGTATCGCTAAATCTCTGAGTAAAACCGGGGCGGGCACTCGGGGAACCGGCGGTAACTGACCGCAGGGTCAGCTCGGCGGAGCGTCCCGTTCAGCCGCCCGGCCGCCTCAGAAGAGGACTCTGATCAGCGCCGTACGCGCGGCGACCACCCGGGGGTCGTCGGGGCCGATGACCTCGAACAGCTCCAGCAGCCGTACGCGGACCGCGTCGCGGTCGTCGCCCGCGGTGCGGCGCACGGTGTCCACCAGCCGCGAGAAGGCGTCCTCCACATGACCGCCCACCAGATCGAGGTCGGCGGCGGCGAGCTGCGCGGTGACGTCGGAGGGTGACGCGGCGGCGGCCTCGCGGACCGCCTGCTGGTCGGCGCCCTGTACGCGGTCGAGCAGCTCGGCCTGGGCCAGGCCCAGCTTGGCCTCGGCGTTGCCCGGCTCGTCGGAGAGCACATTGCGGTACGCCTGGATGGCGCCGCCCAGGTCACCGGCGTCCAGCGCGTCGTGCGCGGCGGACAGCGCCAGCTCCTGCGGGGTGGCCGGGCGCGGGGGCGCCTCGGCGGCCGGGGCCGCGCCCTGGGCGGCGGCGTCCGTGTCGACCTCGGGGCCGACGATGCCGAAGCGCTGCTCGGCGACGGCGATCAACTGGTCGAGCACTTCGGTGATCTGGTCCTCGGGCGCGCTGCCCTGGAAGAGCGGCATGGCCTGCCCGGCCAGCACCGCGAAGACCGCGGGCACTCCCTGGACACCGAACTGCTGGAAGAGCATCTGGTTGGCGTAGACCTCGGCGGTGGCGAGGACGAAGCGCCCGCGGTACTCGGCGGTGAGCCGTTCCAGTACCGCGTTGAGCTGCTTGCTCGCGTCGGCCTGGTCGGCCCAGAAGCTGATGACGACCGGGACTTCGGCGGAGCGCTGGAGGACGTCGCTCTCGAAGGTCTCCTCGGTCACCTCGATGACGAGCGGCGAAGCGGTGTGGGCGTCGGCGTTCGCGGGGTCCTGCCGCTGCGCCCTGGCCTGCTCGGCCTTCACCTTGGCCTCACCGGCCGCCTTCACCGCGGCGAGGTCGACCACGCCGCTCATGGACATGTTCCGTGGCTGCATGAGGTCAATCCTCCCCCCTACCGGAGCCGATCGTGCACAGACCCCGGATAGACCCCGGATCTGGTGGTGCTGAGCGGTGCTGTCGGTGCGGATCCCCATCCGCACCCGTGGTTGTCGCACGTTTCGCTACGGGTCGTAGCGTAACTGCCCTGAGCTGCCCGGCGGAAGCCGCCCGATGTGATACCGGTCACTCGTCACGTAACCTACCGGCCGGTATGGTCCGCCTTATGGAGCCGCTCGTGGAGCCCCCCGCCCCTCACAGACGCACCGGCCGCCCGCGAAGTGCCGAGGCGGACCGCGCGATCCTCGGCGCCACCCGCGAGGCGCTGGTCGAACTGGGCTGGGGAAAGCTGACGCTGAGCGACGTGGCGGCCCGCGCGGGCGTCGCCAAGACCACCCTCTACCGGCGCTGGAACGGCAAGAACGAGCTGGTCGTCGACGCCATCGCCGCCCTGTTCGAGGAGCAGCTCGACCTCCCGGACCTCGGCAGCCTGCACGCCGACATCCGCGGCGTGGTCCTGCGCTTCGCCGAACTCCTCAACCGGCCCGCCATCAGAACGGGCCTGATGGCCGTCGTCGCCGAGGCCACCCACGACGACGCCCTGCGGCTGCGCATCCGCGAGGCGATCGTCGACCGCCAGAAGCACCTCGTCCTCCTCGGCCGCCACCGCGCCCAGCAGCGCGGCGAACTCCCCCCGGACCCGCCCGCTCCGTGCGACCCCGCCCTCGCCGGCCGCGACGCCGACCTCATCTTCGACGTCATCGCCGGCACCGTCGTCCACCGCGTGATGGTCAGCGCCGGCCCGGTCGACCCCGACTGGGCCGACCGCCTCGCCCTCCTCCTGACCACCGGCCTCACCGGCGTCAGGAGCTAGGGGGCCGGAGCCAGGGGGCCGGAGGCGGCCGGCCCCGGCGTCAGGGGGTCGCGTTCACAGCGCCGCACTCCGGGGTCTCCACGCCTGCCACGAAGTGGTCGAACTCCCCGGCGCGGACGCCCTTGACGAAGGCCTCCCATTTGGCGGGGGTGGTGACGGCCACGATCTCCGGCTGCTCGGTTTCGCGGATGTGAATCATCCCGTCGTCGCCGACGGTCGCTTCAAGGGCCACGAACGTCCTTTCGCTGGAGGGCCGGTGGATTGCGCACGAGATGTCGAGGCTACCCAGCGAACAGCGAACGGAACGGGCCGTGACGACGACGGACTACACGGCGCGCCGGACGGACGACAGGCCACGGCCCGACCGGCGGCGTACCACCGCGGGTCAGAAGCGGGCGGGCTCGGTGTAGGTGCCCCATTCGGCGCGCAGGGCGTCGCAGATCTCGCCGAGGGTGGCCTCGGCGCGGACGGCGTCGAGCATGGGCGGGATCATGTTGGAGCCGTCGCGGGCGGCGGTGAGCATGGCGTCCAGGGCGGTGCGGACGGCGGCGTCGTCGCGGGCGGTACGGCGGGAGGCGAGGTCGCGGACCTGGTCGCGCTCCACCTCGTGGCTGACCCGCAGGATCTCCAGGTCGCCGGTGACGGAGCCGTGGTGCACGTTGACGCCGACGACGCGCTTGTCGCCCTTTTCGAGGGAGCGCTGGTACTGGAAGGCGGACTCGGCGATCTCGCCGGTGAAGTAGCCGTCCTCGATGCCGCGCAGGATGCCGGAGGTCATCGGCCCGATCGGGTGCTCGCCGCTCGGCACGGCCTTGGCGCCCAGCGCCCTGATCCGGTCGAAGATCTTCTCCGCGTCGGCCTCGATGCGGTCGGTCAGCGCCTCGACGTACCAGGAACCGCCCAGCGGGTCCGCGACGTTGGCGACGCCGGTCTCCTCCATCAGCACCTGCTGCGTGCGCAGCGCGATCTCGGCGGCCTGCTCGCTGGGCAGCGCCAGCGTCTCGTCGAGGGCGTTGGTGTGCAGCGAGTTGGTGCCGCCGAGCACGGCGGACAGCGCCTCGACGGCGGTACGTACGACGTTGTTGTACGGCTGCTGCGCGGTCAGCGACACCCCGGCGGTCTGGGTGTGGAAGCGCAGCCACTGCGCCTTGTCGCTGGTGGCGCCGTACTCGTCGCGCATCCAGCGGGCCCAGATGCGGCGCGCGGCGCGGAATTTGGCGATCTCCTCGAAGAAGTCGAGGTGCGCGTCGAAGAAGAAGGACAGGCCGGGCGCGAAGGTGTTGACGTCCAGGCCGCGCGACAGGCCGAGTTCCACGTAGCCGAAGCCGTCGGCCAGGGTGTACGCCAGCTCCTGCGCGGCCGTCGCCCCGGCCTCGCGGATGTGGTATCCGGAGACGGACAGCGGCTTGTACGCGGGGATGGAGGCGGCGCAGTGCTCCATCAGGTCGCCGATCAGCCGCAGGTGCGGGGCGGGCTCGAAGAGCCACTCCTTCTGGGCGATGTACTCCTTGAAGATGTCCGTCTGGAGCGTGCCGTTGAGCACGGCCGGGTCGATGCCCTGCCGCTCGGCGGCGACCAGGTACATGCAGAAGACCGGGACGGCGGGTCCGGAGATGGTCATCGAGGTGGTGACGTCGCCGAGCGGGATGTCGTCGAACAGGACCTCCATGTCGGCGGCCGTGTCGATGGCGACACCGCAGTGGCCGACCTCGCCGAGCGAGCGGGGGTCGTCGGAGTCGCGGCCCATCAGGGTCGGCATGTCGAAGGCGACGGAGAGGCCGCCGCCGCCCGCGGCCAGGATCATCTTGTAGCGCTCGTTGGTCTGCCGCGCGTTGCCGAATCCGGCGAACTGCCGGATCGTCCACGTACGCCCCCGGTAGCCGGTCGGGTGCAGTCCGCGTGTGAACGGGTACTCGCCCGGCCAGCCGATCCGCTCGAACCCGGGGACGTCCGCACCCGCCGGCGGGCCGTACACCGGCTCCACGGGGTCGCCCGAGAGCGTGCTGAAGTCGGCCTCCCGCTTACGGGCTGAGTCGTACCGTGCCTGCCAGCGCTGGCGGCCTGTCTCGATGCCTTGGGAGTCCATACCCTTGAATTTACTAGGACGTCCTAGTAAATGTCGATGGGAACACGGCTCACCCTTGGGGTGAGCCGGGTCTCAGAGGGCCGGGGCCCGGGCATGACGGCCCAGACGTGACGGCCTTGACGGGCCCAGGCTTGACGGGCGCGGGCTTGACGCGCCCAGGCGGTCGACGGGCTCAGGCGTCGACAGGCTCAGGCGTTGACGGGCTCGGGCTTCTCCGGCTGGATCACCTTCGGCGCCAGCTCACGCGTCACGCGGCGCTCCACGAAGAACGCGGCGGTCGGGACGGTGCCCGCCAGCAGCACCCAGGCCATCCGGCCGATCGGCCACTTCGCCTTGTTGCACAGGTCGAAGGCCATAACGAGGTAAACAAC
Organism: Streptomyces sp. NPDC024632; assembly: GCF_055559175.1. Classification (NCBI taxonomy): domain Bacteria; kingdom Bacillati; phylum Actinomycetota; class Actinomycetes; order Kitasatosporales; family Streptomycetaceae; genus Streptomyces; species Streptomyces sp. NPDC024632. The sequence goes on along the minus strand of NZ_JBVHLD010000014.1, from coordinate 206,252 downwards.
GTAGAGCCAGCCGTGGGCGAAGCCCACCGCGCTGGTGAAGGTGCCCGCGCCATTGATGTCGAACACGTACTTGGCGATCACGCCCAGGGTGAGCGCGATCAGCAGCACGCCTGTCACGTAGGCCATCACGCGGTAGCGGGTCAGCACGCTGGATTTCATGGCATCGAGCCTAGCCGCCCCGAAATGCCGGGCTCATCCGGGTCGGGGGACGACGGGACGCGCGGAGCCGACCGCAGGTCAGGACTCCTCGAAGTCGCCCGCCGCTATCCGCAGGGGGCGCAGCAGCGCGAAGATCTCGCCGCACTCCTCCGCGTCGTAGGCGCTGAGGCCGAAGTCCATGGCGACCAGGTCGCGGGTGGCGGACTCGACGATCTCGCGGCCCTTGTCGGTGATCGAGGCGAGGGTGCCGCGGCCGTCGTTGGGGTTGGGGCGCTTGGCGACGAGACCGGCGGAGACCAGCCGGTCCACGGTGTTGGTGACGGACGTCGGGTGCACCATCAGCCGCTCGCCGATCTTGGACATCGGCAGCTCGCCCGCCTTGGAGAAGGTGAGCAGCACCAGCGCCTCGTACCGCGCGAAGGTCAGCCCGTACGGCCTGACCACCGCGTCGACCTGGCCGAGCAGGATCTGCTGGGCGCGCATGATCGAGGTGATGGCACCCATCGAGGGGACCCCGCCCCAGTGCCGGGTCCACAGCTCGTCGGCGCGGGCGATCGGATCGAAGGGCAGGCTCAGCGGCTTTGACACGGCGAAGAGCCTACCCGTCGGTCACATAGTGGGCACAAGTGTCTCGTCAGGCGAGCGCGCTGAGCCGGCGCCACGCGTCCTTGCCGAGGTTCCACTCACCGAAGCCGTTGCCCTTGTCGACGGTGGCGCGCGTGGAGCCCGAGGTGATCACCAGGTCGCCGCGGACCGCCCGGTCGAAGAACCACTTGGCGTCCGCGGTGTGCATGCCGATGCACCCGTGGCTGCCGTTCTGCACGCCCATCATCGCGTCGTTCCAGGGCGCCGCGTGGGTGTACGTGCCGGAGGTGGTGATGTGGACCGCGTACTTCACGTCCTTGTCGTAGAAGTCCGCCGAGTCCTCGGAGGTGGCGATGCCGACCGACGAGGACGTCATCCGCACGGTGGACTGCTTGCTGATCACCACCATCTGCCCGTTCCAGGTGGGGAAGGCGGGCTTGCCGCCGGAGATCTTGAAGTTCTTGACGGTCTTGCCGTTCTCGGTGACCCGCATGGTGTGCGCCTTGAGGTCGACGTACGAGATCCGGGCGGTGCCGATGGTGAACGTGTCGTGGATGTCGCGGCGCAGATAGCGCCCGCCCCCGGTGTCGATGCCGCTGAGCTTGGCGGTCAGCGTGACCTTGGTGTTCGGCGTCCAGTACGCGTCCGGCCGCCAGTCCACCCGCTGAATGCCGGTCAGCGGGTCGGTGATCCAGCCCCAACTGCCCTGGACGGCCGGGCTGGTGGTGACGGTGAGCGCCTTCTCGACCGCCGCCCTGGCCGCCTTGTCGGTGACCGGCTTGTCGAAGGCGAGGGAGACGGGCAGGCCGACGCCGACGACCGCGTTGTTCAGCGGGGTCGGGGTGACGCCGTTGACCTTGGCCGCCGTGAGGGTGCGGAAGGCGCTGGTGGTACGGGTCTGCTTGCCCGCGCTGTCGGCCGCGGTGACCTGGACGGTGTAGGCGGTGCCGGGGGTCATCGTGCGGTCGGAGGTCCAGGTGTGCTTGGCGGCGTCCAGGGCGCCGGTCACCTCGATCGGCGTCACGCCGTCCTTGGACGTGCCCTCGGGGGTCACGGTGACCGTGCCGAGTGTGCCGCCGTCGACGGTGACCTTGACCGGCGCGGCCGGGTCGACGTCCGCGGCGTCCCTGGCCGGTGTGACGGTGATCCGCGCGCCGGAGTCGGCGGACGCGGACCGGCCCGCGCCCTTGCCGTCGGACGAGCCGCCCGCCTTGTCGCCGTCGTGGCCGCCGCACGCGGTGACGCCCATCGCCACGGCCAGCAGGAGGGCGGGCACGGCGAGCGCCCGCGGTCGGGGGTTGCGTATGCGAGTGCGGTACACGGCAGTCGGTTCCTTGTCAGAGGTGATCGGGGCGAACGGTGGTCGGGGCGAAGAGTGTTCGGATCGGCGGTGATCGGGGCGGCGGTGTTCGGCTCGGCGGCGGGCAGGTCGGCGGCGGATGAGGTCAGGACAGAACGCGGCGGCTCAGCACGACTTCCCGTCGCCGACGAAGCCGCGCGACATCGTGGACCCGCCGCCGACCCCGCTGCCGACCCCGCCGCTGGTGCCGTCGATGGAGACGTCCGGCGGCGACATGGAAGCGCTCGGTCGCGCGCCGGCCTCCGTCAGCCGGTTCAGCGACGCCGCGATGCAGGCGATCGGCTGCGGGTGCTTGTTGGCATAGTCGCTCCCGGAGCCCAGCGGGTTCCCCAGCCCGCGGATCAGCAGCACGGCGAGGTAGGCACCCTGCCGGTTCATCAGGATCTGCACCCCGGTGCCCGTTCTGCTGCTGCCCTGGTAGGTGACCGGACTGTCGGCGGCCTCACCGGTCGTGCCGAGGTCGGTGGTCAGCTCGACACCGCACGTGTCCTTCACCGCCTCGCCGAACCGTTCCGTCCGGTAGCGGGCGGCCTCGGCGTCGGTGAACGCGTAGAGCAGGTACTCCGCCTCCTCCCCCGCCGACGCGCCGTACAGCCGCACCGCGCCGGCCCGTACGTCTCCGGCGGGAGACGGTACCGGGCAGGCCCCCATGAGCTTGAGCGCGGTACCCGGGGCGAGGGTCTTCCAGGGGGCCACCGGGAAGAACGGCAGGGCGCCGGGCGGCAGCAGCTCGTCGGTGAGGCGGTGGGCCAGGGCGGCCGGGTCGGGCGGCTCCGGCGGGGGCGTGGTGGACGCGACGGTGCCCGGCAGCGCGCCGGTGCCGCGCGGGCCGTCGGAGCCGGGCAGCAACTGCCAGGTGCCGACGGCGACCGCGAGGGCCGCGACCAGCGACACGGCCCCGGTCCTGCGGCGGGCGCGCCGCCGTTCGCCGAGCCTGCGGGCGGCCGGGGCCCCGGCGAGTACGACCAACGGCTCGGTGTCGCGGGCGAGTCCGCGCAGCCGCTCGTCCAGCGGATCGGCGGAGCCCGAGCCGATGTCGGAGTCCGAGCCGATGTCGGTGTCCATGTCGGCGGCGGGGGTGTCGGCGGCGGTGCCGAGGGGGTCGGGACCGGCCGGGCGGCCGAACGGGTCAGCCATGGAGGGGCACCTCCTCGGTGCGGTGGCGCGCCGCACGTGCGTGGCGTGCGTCGTCGGCGGTGGCAGTGGCGGTAGCGGTGGCGGTAGCGGTAGCGGTGGCGGCGTCCCGACCGGCGGGGTCGTGAGCGCCGCGACCGGCGGTGTCGTGGGCGGCGGACGCGTACGCGGCAGGTTCGGGCTCCGCGTCGTCCGCCGGGTCGTCCTTGAGCAGGGCCCCCAGTGCTCTCCTCCCCCGGCTCAGCCGGGTCCGTACGGCGGCGCTGGACACGCCGGTCTGCCGGGCGATCTCCTCCACCGGCAGGTCGAGGAGGTGGTGCATGACCACGGCGGTGCGCTGGTCGTCGCCGAGCGCGCGCAGGGCGTCGATCAGCGCGACCCGGTCGGGTGCGAGCGCCGGGGCGTCGGGCGGCGGCCCGTGCCGGAAGTGCGCGCGCACCCGGTTGCGGGCCTTGCGCCAGGTGCTCACCGCCAGACGTACGGCGACGGTACGCACCCAGGGCGCGGGGTCGCCCTCCGCGGTGAGCTTCGGCCAGCGCTGCCATGCCCTGGCGTACGCCTCCTGCACGGCGTCCTCCGCCTCACCCAGGTCCCCGGTGATCGTGTAGACGACGGCCACCATGCGCTTCGCCGTGGCGGCGTAGAACTGGTCGAAGTCCGCCGCCGGTTCTGGCTGTGCGGTCATGTGGTTCTTCCCTCCCTCAGAACTACACGCGCGGCGGCGGCCTTATGTGACAGGCGGACGGGAGTTTTTTTCCGTGGGCCCCGCGCCGCGCCTCTTGGCAGGCCCTCCCGTGAGCCGCGACACCGGTCCGAGGTCGAGCCCGAGCGGCCGGGCCAGCACCAGCGCGGGCAGGCACAGGGCGGCGGCGCCCAGCAGCAGGCCCGTGAGGTCGCCGGCCGGGCCGCCGCCGAGCCGGGCGGTGACGGCGTGGGCGGTGAGCAGCGCCAGGGCCGCGCCCGGCAGGAAGGCCGCGGTGAGCCGTACGTGGTGGCCCAGGACGCGGGGCCGCCAGCCCAGGCGGCGGCGCAGCAGCGCGGCGGTGGCCAGCAGGCCGACCGTACAGGCGAGCGCGTATCCGGCGGCCATGCCGGTGACCGCCCAGCGGGCCGGGAGCAGCGCGTAACAGGCGGCGGCGCTCGCGGCGTTGACGGCGGCGATGAGGACGTTGAGGAAGAAGGGCGTACGGGTGTCGCCGAGCGCGTAGTAGCCGCGCGCGAGCAGGTACTGGCCCGCGAAGGCGGGCAGGCCGACGGCGAAGGCGACCAGCATCCAGGCGATGGCGCGGGCGTCCGCCTCGCTGGTGGCGCCGTGCTGGAAGACGACGCCGGTGATCTGCGGGGCGAGCGTGAGGAAGGCGAAGACGGCGGGGACGACGGCGGTGCCGGAGACGGTGAGGCCGCGCGTGAGGTCGGCGCCGATCGCCGCGTGGTCGCCGTCGGCCGCGGCCCGGCTCATGCGCGGCAGCAGCGCGGTGGCCAGCGACACGGTGACGATGCCCTGCGGGACGACCCACAGGCTGTACGCGTTGCTGTAGGCGGCGTAGCCGACGCCGGTGGAGTGGCCCGAGGCCAGCGCGCGCAGTCCGGCGGAGGTGGACAGCCGGGTCACCACCCAGTACGCGCCCTGGTTGACCAGGACCAGCAGCAGCGTCCACACGGCGGCCCGCATCGGCTGGGTCAGTCCGGCGCCGCGCCAGTCGAACCGCGGGTGCCAGCGGAAGCCGGTGGCGCGCAGCGACGGCAGCAGCGCGAGGGCCTGCACCGCGATGCCCGCGGTGCTGCCGAGGCCGAGCAGCAGCGCGTCCCGGTGTCCGATGCCCCCGCTCGCGACCGCGAGGTACAGGCCGAAGACGGCGATCACGACGAGGTTGTTGAGCACCGGGGTCCACATCATGGCGCCGAACCGGTCGCGGGCGCCGAGGACCTGGCCGAGGAGCGTGAACAGGCCGTAGAAGAGGATCTGCGGCAGGCAGTAGCGGGCCAGCGACACGGTCAGGTCGCGCTGGCCGCCGCTGAAGCCGGGCGCGTACGCGCTGACCAGCCAGGGCGCGGCGAGCACAGCGAGGGCGGTGACGGCGAGCAGCGCGACCGCGCACAGGGTGAGCAGCCGGTCGGTGTACGCCTGGCCGCCGTCGGCGTGCTCGCGGGCGGCGCGGACGAGTTCGGGGACGAAGACGGACTGGAGGGCGCCGCCGATCATCAGCGCGTAGATGATGTTGGGCACGGTGTTGGCGACCCCGAAGGCGTCTCCGGCCGCCGCCGTGCCGAGCGCGGCGGTGATCGTCGCCAGCCGCAGGAAGCCGGTGGCGCGGGACACCAGTGACCCGGCCATCATCAGACCGCCGCTGCGCCGCAGGGAGTTGGTGTCGCGGGCGTGCGCCCGCCGCCCCTTGCGGTGCGTGGAGCCGTCCACTGCTGAAGTCACCCGTCGGTCCCCTGTTCACGCTGATCGTCCTGTGCCCGGTACCGGCTGGTCGCGCGGGTCCCCGTCCCCTGGGCAGACGCGCAGTCTGCCCCGGCGGTCACGGCTGACGGAAGTCGCGGGGCGGTACGGCGGGTGTCGGAAAAGTCTCTGTCACCTGACGGCCGCGCCGGGCGTGTCCTTCGTGAGCGGGCCGCCCCGGCCCGCCCCGCAGCGCGGAGGACGACGCCTTGACGATGACCACTCACCAGCGTTCCGGCTCCGGCTCCGACCGCGCCGCGGGCGACAAAGGCACCGGCACCGGCACCGGTGCTCTGCGGCTGCTGCCGATGCCCGCCTCCGCGCACGCCGACTTCGTCCGCCGCCCCGGCCCGTACACCGCGAGCTTCCTCCAGACGCCCGCCTGGGCGCGGGTGAAGTCCGGCTGGCAGGCGGAGAGCCTGGCCTGGCTGGACGAGCACGACCGGCCGGTCGGCTCCGCGCTGGTCCTGTACCGCCAACTGCCGGGCGTACGGCGGTCGTTCGCGTACCTCCCGGAGGGCCCCGCGGTGGACTGGGCCGATCCGCGCCTGGACCGCTGGCTCGACCCGCTGCTGGAACACCTGCGCGGTACGGGGGCGTTCGCGGTACGGATGGGGCCGCCGCTGGCGTACCGGCGGTGGACGGCGCGGACGTTGAAGGACGCGTCGGGCCCCGGGCGCCGGGTCGGCGACGTGCTGCCCGACCTGGTCGAGCCGTTGGGCGCGGCGGTCTCCGACCGGCTGCGCGAGGGCGGTTGGCGGCGCTGCGGCGAGGACGGGCAGGGTGGGGACGCGCAGCCGCGGCTGGTGTTCGAGATACCGCTGGCCGGGCGCGGTCTGGACGACCTGTGGACCGGCCTCAACCAGGAGTGGCGGCGCAACGTGAAGAAGGCCGCCAAGTGCGGTGTGCGCACGGGTGTCGAGGGCCCGGAGGCGCTGCCGGCCTTCCACGAGCTGCTGCGGGTCACCGAGGCCCGCGACGGCTTCGACCTCGGCCGGTCGCTGGACTACTACCGGCGGCAGTACGAGGCGCTCAACGCCGAGGAGCCGGGCCGCATGCGGCTGTACACCGCGCGGCACGAGGGCGAACTCCTCGCCGCGCACACGCTGTTGACCGCGCCGGACGGCGGCCGGGTCTGGTACCAGACGGGTGCCTCGGCCGACCACCGCCGCGAGGTGCGGCCGAGCAACGCGCTCCAGTGGCGGATGCTGTGCGACGCGCAGGCGATGGGCGCGGCGGTCTACGACATGCGCGGGGTGCCCGACGGCCTCGACCCTGCGGCGCGCGCCTACGGGCTGCTGCGCTGGAAGTTGGGCACCGGCGGGGAGGCGGTGGAGACGGTGGGCGAGTGGGAGCTGCCGCTCCAGGGCGCGGTCAACAAGACGCTGCACCGGGCGATGCACGCGTACCTGACCCGGCGCTGAACGCTCGGGGGCCACGGGCTGACAAATTCACGGGCTCACCGGCTCACCGGCTCACGGGCTCACGGGCCCACGGGCTCAACGCGTAGCCCCGAAAGGGCCGTTGCCGCTCAGGCGGGGCTGGCCGCGGCGCCCATCGGCTGCGTACGGCGTACCGACCGCAGCACGGGCACGACGCTGAGCGTGCCGAGTATCCCCGCGCCCGCGATCACCGCGTAGGGCGGCACCCACTCCGCGACGGCGCCGCCGACCGTCATGCCGACGCCCTGGAGCGTCATGATCCCGGCGCCGAGCAGCGACATGGCCCGGCCGCGCATGTCCTCGGGCACGTCGTGCACGAACCACTTGTCGATGCCGAGCGCGTACGCGGTGGTGACCCCGGTGATCAGCAGCAGCACGATCGCCAGCGGCAGCGAGGGGTGCACGAGGAAGCAGACGAAGGGCAGCATCGAGACGGCGGCCAGCGGGATGGCGATCCGTTCGCGGGCGGACGGGGTGAGCAGCGTGCCCGCCAGCACCTCGCCGACGACGGTGCCCGCGGGCATCGCGGCGAGCAGGATGCCGAAGCCCGCGGAGCCCGCGCCGGCCGCGTCCGCGTAGGGCGCGGCGACGCCCTCGGCGACGACGCAGAACATCGGCGGCACCCACCACATGAGCATCAGCGAGCGGATTCGCGCGTTGCGGAACAGCCGCCCCGCGGAGCCGATCGAGTCGCGCATCATGGCGCCGGTCCCGGTGACCCGGGCGGGCCGGTCGCGGGTGCCGAAGCGCAGCAGCAGCGCGGAGCTGAGGAAGGTGCCGATCGTCACCAGCAGCGCGGCGCGCGGCGACAGCCACACCAGGACGAGGCCGCCGATTCCGTAGCCGATGATCTGCGAGCTCTGGCCGACGATCCGCACCAGGGAGCGGCCGAGCACGAAGACGTCGCCGTGGAGGATGTCGGCCAGGCTGGCGGCCCTCGTGCCGGTGAACAGCGGCGTGATCATCGAGACGGACACGCGTAGCACGAAGAGAAGGGCGAGCGGCGTGGCCGGCACGGCCATCACCGCGACGAAGGCCGCGCAGAGCAGATCGCAGGCCACCAGGACGCGGCGGGTGGGGTACCGGTCGGAGATTCCGGACAGCAGGATGCCGCTGAGCGCGTAGGGCAGGAAACCGAGCGCGAAGATCAGCGCGGTGAGGACGGCGGAGCCGGTCTGCCGGAAGACGAGGACGGCCAGCGAGACCTCGGCGAAGACGCTGCCGAGGACGGACAGGACATGCGCGGCGAAGATCGGGCGGAATTCCCTGACCGCGAAAACGGCACCGTAGCCGGTGGGGGTGCTGTCGCCGGTGGCGGTCGCGCCGCTGGTAGGAGGCGTGCCGTCGCCCTTCCCGTGGGTGGTGGGAGCGGGCTGCGAACCGGTCGGCGATGGGGTGCGTCCACCTGGTGGGGGGTGCTCGCTGTCCGTTGTCATGACATCACCCTGGTGGCATGAGCACTGCATATCGTAGTGTTTCGGACTGAGCCGAATCTTGGGGGTCGTGATGTCGTTTCGTATGCGATTTGCGGCTGAGGACCTTCTGCGGTGCCGCTTCGCCATCTCACCGCTGCGGGAGACCCAGGGGGCGATACGTACCCTGTCCCGGCCGGACCGACACGGCTACCACCTGCCCTGGTTGCGGCAGGTCAGGGCCGCCGCGGCCGGTCTCGACCTGGCTCCGCTGTGGCTGCTGGCACCGGATCACGGGCACCCCCCGGACTTTCTGCACCCCCCGCCCCAGGCGCCCCTGGGCACCCTGGACGACGAACTCGACGTCGTACGGGCCACGGACCCGGACGAGGCGCACCGCCAGATCCAGGCCGCGCTGGCCCAGACCCCGGGCGCGGAGCACGGCAAGCGGGGCCGCGCGATGCTCGCCGATCCGGCCGGAACCGTACGGCAGTTGGCCGGTTTGTACGAGCATGTGTGGGCTGCCCTGCTCGCCCCGCACTGGCCCCGGCTGCGGGCGGTGCTCGAGGCGGACATCGCGTATCACGCGCGGCGGCTGGCGGACGGCGGCATGCAGCGGCTGTTCACCGCGCTGCACCCGAAGCTGAGCTGGTCGGAGGGCGCGCTGACGGCGGCGGGGCACACCTCGCACCTGCCGGATCTCAGCGGCCAGGGGCTGGTGCTGGTGCCCAGCGTCTTCTTCTGGCCCGAGGCGGGCAACGCCTTCGACCCGCCCTGGCAGCCCACCGTCGTCTATCCGGCACGCGGCATCGGCGGGCTGTGGGTCGAGACCGGGCCGACCGCGTCCGCCGCGATGATCGCGCTGCTCGGCGCCAACCGGGCCGCGATCCTCAGCGACCTCGACGCGCCCAGCACCACGACGGCGCTGGCCCACCGGCACGCCCTCGCGCTGTCGTCGGTCTCCGCGCATCTGGCGGTGCTGCGCGACGCGGGTCTGCTGGCGTCCCGGCGCTACGGGCACCAGGTGCTGTACGAACGGACGCCGCTGGGGATCGCGCTCACGACCGGCGGGCTGTTCTGAGCACGCGGGACAACGGGCCGCTGACGGCGCCCGCCGCCATCCGGGCGTCCGCCATCGCGGCACTCCGCCGCCCCGCCGCTCCGCTACTCGGCGAGGTGGCGCTCCACCGTCTCGACCTTCGAGGTCAGTCCGTCCGTCACGCCCGGCCTGATGTCGGCCTTGAGGACCAGCGACACCCGGGGCGCACGCGCCTCGACCGCGGCCACGGCCCGCCGTACGACGTCCATCACCTCGTCCCACTCCCCCTCGACGGAGGTGAACATCGCGTCCGTACGGTTCGGCAGCCCGGACTCGCGGACCACGCGGACGGCGTCGGCCACGTACTCGCCGACGTCCTCGCCGACGCCCAGCGGGGTGACGGAGAAGGCGACGATCATGCGCCGACCGCCTCGCCCTGAGCGCCGCGCGCGGCCACGACCGACTCCTCGGACTCGCGGCGCAGCATCCGCTCGGCGAAGAAGCCGCCGGTGGGCAGGACGGACAGCACGAAGAAGAGGGCGCCGCGGGCCGGCGACCACTTGGCGCGGCGCCAGGCGTCCGCCCAGAAGACGACGTAGAGGACGAACAGGACTCCGTGCACCATGCCCATGACGGGCACCGCGTTGAAGTCGGTGGTCCGCTTGAGCACCGAGCAGACCATCAGCAGCAGGAACGACACCGCTTCCGGGGCGGAGATCAGACGGAGTCTGCGCAGGGCGGTGGCGGTCTTCAGGTCCACGAGAACCTCACTGTCGGTGACGGGAAACAGGCTTGTGAACGTGATCACAAGACCACCCCATTATCACCGGCCCGTATCGATGGTCCGCCCCGGGGGTAGGAAACCGCGGGACGGGCGATAGCGTCCCTGTCCACGACACGACCCGTACGCACCACCCGCACGACGTGATCCGCACGACCTGACCGACCACCCAACGGGGACCGAGACACGATGACGATGGACTGGGACCGGCGGCACTGCGCCCGCAAGGGGCACATCACCTACGCGCCCGACGAGAACCACCTGCGGCAGAAGCTGCACGCGAGCACCGCCGTCGGCACGGTGTGGCGCTGTCTGCGCTGCGGCGACTTCGTCCTCGGCGACCCGCACGGCGCCGGCCCCGCCGACCGCGCCCCCGAGGTGCCGCGCGGCCGGGCGCTGCGCGACCTGTTCATCCTGCGCTTCCTGGCCGTCGAGCGGATCCTGCGCGGCCTGCTGGTCCTGATCGCCGCCTGGGCGGTCTGGCGGTTCAGCAACTCGCAGAACGCGGTGCGCGACCTGTTCGAGAAGGACCTCACCGTCTTCAAGCCGGTCGCCGAGCACTTCCACTACGACCTGGACCACTCGCCGGTCGTCGACACCATCCGCAAGACGTTCGACTACAAGCACTCCACCCTCCAGCTCGTCGCCGCCCTGCTGCTGGCGTACGCGCTGATCGAGATCATCGAGGGCTTCGGCCTGTGGTGGGGCAAGCGCTGGGCGGAGTATCTGGCGGTGGTGGCGACCGCCGCGTTCCTGCCGATCGAGGGCTACGAGCTGACCGAGCGGGTCAGTTGGTTCAAGGTCGCCACGATCACGCTCAATGTGCTGGCCGTCCTCTACATCCTGCTCGGCAAGCGGCTGTTCGGGCTGCGCGGCGGCCACAAGGCGTTCGAGGCCGAGCGCCGGAGCGCGTCGCTGCTGGAGGTCGAGGAGGCCGCGGGCGAGGTGCCGGGCGACCACGCGCCCAAGCCGCCGCTGCCGGTGCGGCAGCGGTCCACGGCGGACGGCGTCTGATCCGCGATGCCACGCTTCCGGCTCCAGGGCACCCGGGTGCTCGCCGTGGACCTCACCGGCGACACCGTCAAGGCGAAGAACGGCGCGATGGTCGCCTATGAGGGCGAGATGACGTTCAAGAAGATGACCGGCGGCGGCGAGGGCCTGCGCGGCCTGGTCACCCGCCGGATCACCGGTGAGTCGATGGCCGTCATGGAGGTGAAGGGGCACGGCACGTGCTACTTCGCCGACCGGGCCACCGAGATCAATCTGGTCCGGCTGAACGGCGAGAAGCTCTACGTCGAGGCGAGCAATCTGCTGGCCACCGACTCCGCGCTGCGCACCGGCACCACCTTCACCGGGCTGCGCGGCGCCTCGCAGGGCAACGGCCTGTTCACCACGACCGTCGAGGGCACCGGGCAGGCGGCCGTGATGTCCGACGGGCCCGCGATCGTGCTGCGGGTGTCGGCCGCGACGCCGCTGATCGTGGACCCGGGCGCGTACATCGCGCACACCGGGAATCTGCGGCAGCAGCTCCAGCAGTCGGTGGGCTGGCGCACGGTGATCGGCGAGGGGTCGGGCGAGAGCTTCCAGATCCGCTTCGAGGGCGAGGGGCTGGTGTACGTGCAGCCCAGCGAGCGCACCACGATCGGGGGTCAGCTCTGATGCCGTTCACCAGGATCAACTCCAAGATGGTGGAGGCCGCGATCGCCCCGGGCCAGCGGATGTTCAGCCAGCGCGGGGCGATGCTGGCGTACCGCGGTGAGGTCTCCTTCACGCCGAGCATCACCGGCGGGCAGGGCGGTGTGATGTCGATGATCGGCCGCCGGGTCGCCAACGAGGCGACGCCGCTGATGACCATCGAGGGCGACGGCTCGGTGATGTTCGGGCACGGCGGGCACCACATCCACTCCATCGACCTCGCGGGCGAGACGCTGTACGTCGAGGCCGACCGGCTGCTCGCCTTCGACGGCTCGCTCCGGCAGGGCACCATGTTCATGGGTTCGCAGGGCGGTGTCATGGGCGTCATACGCGGTCAGGTCACCGGGCAGGGCCTGTTCACCACCACGCTCCAGGGCAAGGGGTCGGTCGCCGTCATGGCGCACGGCGGTGTCATCGAACTGCCCATCGCCCCGCAGCGCCCGGTGCATGTCGACCCGCAGGCGTATGTCGCCCACCGCGGCGACGTACGCAACAAGCTGTCCGCGGCGCTCGGCTGGCGCGAGATGGTCGGGCGCGGTTCGGGCGAGGCGTTCCAACTGGAGCTGTCCGGGCAGGGAATGGTCTACGTACAGGCGTCGGAGGAGAAGCTGTGAGCGGCGGTCCGATGGGCTGGGGCCCTCCGGGGGGCGGCGTACCGGGCGGCGCGCCGGGCGACAGCGGCGGGCCCGTGGTGTACGACCCTTACACGCTGCCGGTGAACGACAACGTCAACCCGTACGCCTTCTGCGTGGAGTTGGACGGGCAGTGGTTCCTCCAGAAGGGGAAGATGATCGCCTATTACGGGCAGGTCGACTTCCACGCGATCGGGCACGGCCCGCTGGACCGGCTGGTCGCCACCAGTTTCCACTCGCCGCTGCACGCCGCGGACTGGGTGGTGGCGCAGGGGCGCGGCAAGATGCTGCTCGCCGACCGGTCGTACGACATCAATTCGTACGATCTGGAGGACGGCAATCTGACCATCAGGTCGGGGAATCTGCTGGCCTTCGAGCCCACGCTGGCACTCAAGCAGTCGATCATTCCCGGCTTTCTGACGCTGATCGGCACGGGGAAGTTCGTGGCCGCGTCGAACGGCGCGGTGCACTTCGTGGAGCCGCCGATCCGGGTCGACCCGCAGGCGCTGGTCGGCTGGGCGGACTGCCCGTCCCCCTGCCACCACTACGACCACGCGTATCTGCGCGGTGTCCTCGGCGGTATCCGCGCGATGACCGGGCTCGGCGGGGCGTCGGGCGAGGAGCACCAGTTCGAGTTCGTCGGCGCGGGGCAGGTGCTGCTCCAGTCCACCGAGACGCTGATGGCCGAGGTCGACACCGGCGGAGTGCCGGGACAGGCCGGACCCGGCGTCCCCGGCGCGGGCGCACCCGGGCAGGGCCGTTTCGGACGGTGACCGTCCCGCTACCCTGACGATCATCCGCGGTGTGACCGCCGGTAGAATTCACTCTATGGAGACCGTGACAGCAGAAGCTGAAAGCGCTACGGCTTGGCTCACCGAGGACGAGCAGCGCGCCTGGCGCATCCATCTGGACGTCAGCCGGCTGCTCATGTACCAACTCGAGCGGGACCTCCAGTCCTTCGGCCTGACCAACAACGACTACGAGATCCTGGTCAACCTCTCCGAGGCCGAGGAGCGGCGGCTGCGCATGAGCGATCTGGCGCGCTCCACGCTCCAGTCCAAGAGCCGCCTCTCGCACCAGATCACCCGCATGGAGGCGGCCGGTCTCGTCCGCCGCGAGAACTGCGAGTCCGACCGCCGCGGTCTCTACGCGGTCCTCACCGACCAGGGCTGGGCCACCATGCGCCAGGTCGCCCCCCGTCATGTCGCCGCGGTCCGCGCGCACTTCATCGACCTCATCGCCCCGGAGGACCTCGCGACCTACCGCCGCGCCATGGCCCCGGTGGCCGACCACCTCCGCACGGTCCGCGAGAAGTAGCCCCGCGGGTCTCAGGGGCTCAGCGCCTCAGTCCTCAGGAGAGGTCCCGGGGCTCGTTCGAGGTGAGGCCGGCGATCAGTTCGTCGGCCGCCGCGTAGGGGTCGAGGGTGCCGTCGGTGACGCGCTCGGCGAGGGAGTCCAGGCGCTGGTCGCCGCGGAGGTCGCCGATGCGGGAGCGCAGGGCGGTGACGGCGATGTGCTCGACCTCGGTGGCGGCGCGGGCCCGGCGGCGGGTGGCCAGGACGCCGCGCTCCTCCATCCAGGCGCGGTGCTTCTCCAGGGCTTCGACGACTTCGTCGATGCCCTCGCCGCGCGCGGCGACGGTCTTGACGATGGGGGGCCGCCAGTCCCCCGCCTCGCGGGCTTCGCCGAGGCCGAGCATGTGGTTCAGCTCGCGGGCGGTGGCGTCGGCGCCGTCGCGGTCGGCCTTGTTGACCACGTAGACGTCGCCGATCTCCAGGATTCCGGCCTTGGCTGCCTGGATGCCGTCGCCCATGCCGGGGGCGAGCAGCACGACGGAGGTGTCGGCCTGCGCGGCGATCTCGACCTCGGACTGGCCGACGCCGACGGTCTCGACGAGGACGATGTCGCAGCCCGCCGCGTCCAGCACCCGGATGGCCTGGGGGGCGGCCCAGGCGAGGCCGCCGAGGTGGCCGCGGGTGGCCATGGAGCGGATGTAGACGCCGGGGTCGGAGGCGTGCTCCGACATACGGACGCGGTCGCCGAGCAGGGCGCCGCCGGAGAACGGCGACGACGGGTCGACGGCCAGGACGCCGACCCGCTTGCCCGCCTTGCGGTACGCGGTGACCAGCGCCGAGGTCGACGTGGACTTGCCGACGCCGGGCGACCCGGTGAGGCCGACCACGTACGCGCCGCCGGTCAGCGGCGCGAGTGCGGCCATCACCTCGCGGAGTTGCGGGGACGCCCCCTCCACGAGCGAGATCAGCCGGGCCACGGCCCTCGGCCGCCCCTGCCGCGCCTGCTCGACCAAGGTGAGGACGTCCACCACGTCTGTTCGCTCCCTCTTCCCGCTCACTACCGAAAAAGCCCGAAAAGACCCGGGAAGAACCCGGAAAAGCCGTGGAACCGAAGGGCCGGGCCCGTCAGTTCCCCGCGACCGTGATGATCAGCGCGTCGCCCTGTCCGCCGCCGCCGCACAGCGCCGCCGCTCCCGTACCGCCGCCGCGCCGCTTCAGTTCGAGGGCCAGGTGCAGCACGATACGTGCTCCCGACATGCCGATCGGGTGGCCCAGGGCGATGGCGCCGCCGTTCACGTTCACCTTTTCAGGGGTGACGCCCAGGTCCTTCATCGACTGGACGGCGACGGCCGCGAACGCCTCGTTGATCTCGATGAGGTCGAGGTCGTCCACGGTCAGGCCCTGCTTGCCGAGCGCGTGCCTGATGGCGTTGGACGGCTGGGACTGGAGCGAGTTGTCCGGGCCGGCGACATTGCCGTGGGCGCCGATCTCGGCGAGCCATTCCAGCCCCAGCTCCTCCGCCTTGGCGCGGCTCATGACGACCACGGCGGCGGCGCCGTCGGAGATCTGCGAGGCCGTACCGGCGGTGATCGTGCCGTCCTTCTTGAAGGCGGGCCGGAGCTTGCCCAGCGACTCGGCGGTGGTCTCGGGGCGGATGCCCTCGTCCTGGCTGAAGACCACCGGGTCGCCCTTGCGCTGCGGGATCTCCACCGGGGTGATCTCGGCGTCGAAGACGCCGTTCTTCTGCGCGGCGGCGGCCCGCTGGTGGGACAGCGCGCCGAACTCGTCCTGCGGGGCGCGCTCGATGCCGAGCCGCCCGTTGTGCGTCTCGGTCGACTCGCCCATCGCGATGTTCTCGAAGGCGTCGGTCAGCCCGTCGTACGCCATCGCGTCCAGCATCTCGATCGCGCCGTACTTGTGTCCCTCGCGGGACTTGGGCAGCAGGTGCGGGGCGTTGGTCATGGACTCCTGGCCGCCCGCGACCACGATGTCGAACTCGCCGGCCCGGATGAGCTGGTCGGCCAGCGCGATGGCGTCGAGGCCGGACAGGCACACCTTGTTGACGGTGAGCGCGGGCACGCTCATCGGGATGCCGGCCTTGACCGCCGCCTGCCGGGCCGGGATCTGGCCCGCGCCCGCCTGGAGCACCTGGCCCATGATCACGTACTGCACCTGGTCGCCGCCGATTCCGGCGCGGTCGAGCGCGGCCTTGATCGCGACACCGCCGAGGTCCGACCCGGAGAAGGTGCGCAGGCTGCCCAGGAGCCTGCCCATCGGGGTTCGGGCACCTGCGACGATCACGGATGTACGTGCCTGGCTGGTCATGGTGCGGCCCCTTCGGCTGAAGAGAGAAGTTAACGAGGGTTATCGTCAATGTACTGAGGGGTAGGCCGCTCGGTCACCCGTCGGAACGTGTGACGGCGCGCACGTTGCGTGACCACATACCGGTGCGGTGCACTGTGTCCATGGCTACTGGGCTGACCCGCATCGACCACATCGGCATCGCCTGCTTCGACCTGGACGCGACCGTCGAGTTCTACCGTGCCACCTACGGCTTCGAAGTGGCGCACAGCGAGGTGAACGAGGAGCAGGGCGTACGCGAGGCCATGCTCAGGATCAACGGCACCTCCGACGGGGGCGCCAGCTACCTCCAGCTCCTGGAGCCCACCCGGGAGGACTCCGCGGTCGGCAAGTGGCTGGCCAAGAACGGCGAGGGCGTGCACCACATCGCCTTCGGCACCGCGGACGTGGACGCCGACTCCGCCGCGATCCGCGACAAGGGCGTACGGGTGCTCTACGACGAGCCGCGCAGGGGCTCGATGGACTCCCGGATCACGTTCCTGCACCCCAAGGACTGCCACGGCGTACTGACCGAGCTGGTCACCTCGGCGGAAAAGACCACGGCAGAGACAGCGAAGGGCTCCCGGGACCACTGACCCAACCCCCGTCCTGCCCGGTAGAGTGACCGGGCCGACCGGGGTGGGCACGCGGGTACGCTCGCGCTCCGCGACGTTGATCTGACACCATTCTTCGTAGAGCTCTGTCTTCAAACGGAGTGACGAGGAATCTCACCCGGTTGGCGGGTGAGTACGCCAGGAGACCGATGGGACCGCGGAGTGCGGGGCAACGACAGCTACCAGGCTGACGACCACCTCTCTCAGCTCGAAGCCGAGATGGAGCGGCTTCGTACCGAGCGGGGCAAGGCCGTCGACCACGCCGACGACCTCGGATACCAGGTCGAGGTGCTGCGCGCCAAGCTGCACGAGGCGCGCCGCAATCTGGCGTCCCGCCCTGCCTACGACAACATCGGCCACCAGGCCGACCAGCTCCTGCGCAACGCCCAGATCCAGGCCGACCAACTCCGCGCCGACGCCGAGCGCGAGCTGCGCGACGCCCGCGCCCAGACCCAGCGGCTGCTCCAGGAGCAGGCCGAGCACCAGGCCCGCTTCGAGGCGGAGTGGCACGCCGAGGCCATCGCCCGGCGGCGGCAGCTCGACGAGGAGCTGGGCGAGCGCCGCGCGACCGTAGAGACGCACGTCAACGAGAACGTGGCGTGGGCCGAGCAGCTGCGGGCCCGCAGCGAGTCGCAGGCCCGCCGCCTGCTGGACGAGACCCGCGCCGAGTCCGAGGCCGCGCTGGCCGCCGCCCGCGCCGAGGCCACCCGGGTCGCCGAGCAGACCCGCGAGCGGCTGACCTCGGAGGCGCAGGCCGCGCGCAACGAGGCGGAGCAGCTGCTGCGCCGGGCCCGCACCGACGCCGAGCGGCTGCTGACCGCCGCCTCGACGCAGGCGCAGGAGGCCACCAGCGAGGCCGAGCAGCTGCGCACCTCCACCCGCAGCGAGTCCGACGAGGCCAGAAGCCGGGCGATCGAGCTGTCCCGGCTGGCCGAGGAGCGGCTGCGGGAGGCCGACGAGGCGCTGCGCACCGCCCGCGCGGAGGCCGAGCGGCTGCGCGAGGAGGCCACGGCCGGCGCCGCCAAGCGCCTGGCGGCCACCGAGACGGAGAACGAGCAGCGCACCCGTACGGCCAGGGCCGAGATCGCCCGCATGGTCGGCGAGGCCACCAAGCAGGTGGACAGCGCCAAGGCCGAGGCCGAGCAGACCGTCGCCGACGCCCGCGCCGAGGCCGAGCGCATCCGTACCGAGGCGCAGGAGACCGCCCGCGCCGCCGCGTCCGAGGACGCCGCCGCCCAGCTGGCGCAGGCCGCCAGGTCGGCCGAGGAGATCCTGACCAAGGCGTCGGAGGACGCCCGCTCCACCACGAAGTCGGCGGGCGAGGAGGCCGAGCGGATCCGGCGCGAGGCCGAGGCGGAGGCCGAGCGGCTGCGCAGCGAGGCCGAGGCGTCCGCGCAGGAGCTGCGCGGCGCCGCCCAGGACGACACCGAGGAGTACCGGGCCAGGACCGTCGAGCTCCAGGAGGAGGCCAGGCGGCTGCGCGGCGAGGCCGAGCAGCTGCGGGCCGACGCGGTCGCCGAGGGCGAGCGGATCCGCGGTGAGGCCCGCAGGGAGGCCGTCCAGCAGATCGAGGAGGCCGCGAGCCGCGCCGAGGAGCTGCTGGCCAAGGCGAAGGCCGACGGCGACGAGCTGCGGCAGGGCGCGGCCGCCGAGGCCGACCGGATGCGGACCGAGTCCGTCGAGCGGGCCTCCGCGCTGAACACCAAGGCCGAGGAGGCCCTCCAGCACGCCCGCGCCGAGGCCGAGGAGCTGCGCCAGGAGGCGGAGCGGCAGGCCGCGACGGTCAAGGAGGAGGCCGAGCAGGCCGCCGAGCGGCAGCGCACGGAGGGCGAGACGCTCGTCGCCCGGATGCGCGAGGAGGCCGAGACCGACCTGGTACGGCTCCGCGAGGAGGCCGAGGCCCGGCTCGCCGCCGCCGAGCAGTCGCTGCGCGACGCGGACACCGAGGCGGAGCGGCTGCGCCGGGAGGCCGCCGAGGAGGCCGAGCGGCTGCGCCAGGAGACCGCCGAGCGGGTCCGCACCCTCCAGGAGCAGGCCGAGGCCGAGGCGGTACGGCTGCGGGACGAGGCCGCGGCGGACGCGGCGCAGACCCGCGCGGAGGGTGAGAGCGTCGCCGTACGGCTCCAGGCGGAGGCGGCGGCGGAGGCCGAGCAGCGGCGCGCGGAGGCCAAGGAGCACGCGGACCGGGTCCGCGCGGAGGCCGCCGCGGCGGCCGAGCGCCTCGGTACGGAGGCCGCGGAGGCGCTGGCCGCCGCGCAGGAGGAGGCGGCCAGGCGCCGCCGCGAGGCCGAGGAGCTGCTGGGCGCCGCCCGCGGCGAGGCCGAGCAGGAGCGCGCGCAGGCCCGCCGCGAGAGCGAGGAGTTGCTGGCCGCCGCCCGCAAGCGCGTCGAGGACGCGGCGGCGGAGGCCGACCGGCTGGGCGCGGAGGCCGACCAGCGGGCCGCGGAGGCGGTCGCGGCGGCCGAGGCCACCGCGCAGCAGGTCCGCGACTCGGTCGCGCATCTGCACCAGGAGGCCGAGGAGGAGATCGCCGGGCTCCGCTCGGCGGCCGAGCACGCGGCCCAGCGGGTGCGCGGCGAGGCCCAGGGCGAGGCGGACCGGCTGCGCGCGGACGCCAACTCCGAGCGGGAGCGGGCGTCGGAGGACTCGGCGCGGATCCGCCGGGAGAGCCAGGAAGAGGCCGACGCGGCACGGCAGTTGGCCGACCGTACGGTCACCGAGGCGATCGAGGAGTCCGACCGGCTGCGCGCCGAGGCCCGCGACGACGCCAACCGGATGCGTACCGACGCGGCGGGCCAGGCCGACCAGTTGGTCACCAAGGCCCGCGAGGAGGCCGAACGGCTCGGTATCCTCGCCAAGGACGCGCTGGACACCGCGGAGCGCGAGGCCGAGGAGGCGCGGACGCATTCGCAGCGCGTCCTCGACGAGGCGCGCGAGGCGGCCAACAAGCGCCGCAGCGAGGCCGCGGAGCAGGCGGACGAGCTGATCGGCAAGGCGCAGGCGGAGGCCCGCAGGACCGCGGCGACGGCCGAGGAGCAGGCC
The DNA here is from genome assembly GCF_055559175.1 of Streptomyces sp. NPDC024632. Lineage (NCBI taxonomy): Bacteria > Bacillati > Actinomycetota > Actinomycetes > Kitasatosporales > Streptomycetaceae > Streptomyces > Streptomyces sp. NPDC024632. The sequence continues at coordinate 186,276 of NZ_JBVHLD010000014.1, read as the reverse complement.
GACGCGATGGTCGGCGCGGCCCGCGGCGAGGCCGAGCGGCTGGTCAACGAGGCGACGGCGGAGGGCAACGGCCTGGTCGAGCGGGCGCGGACCGACGCGGACACCATGCTCGGCGAGGCCAGGCACGACGCGACGGCCATAAGGGAACGTACCGAGGAGCTGCGTCAGCGCGTGGAGTCCGAGGTCGAGGAGCTGCACGACCGGGCCCGCAAGGAGGCCGCGGAGGCGATGAAGACCGTCGGCGAGCGGGTCGACAAGCTGGTCACCGCCGCCACCGAGCAGCTCGCCGAGGCGGAGCAGAAGGCCGCCGAGATCAAGTCCACGGCCACCTCCGAGGCGAGCAAGGTCCGTATCGCAGCGGTGAAGAAGGTCGAGGGCCTCCTGAAGGAGGCCGAGCAGAAGAAGGCCGAGGCCGAGCGCGAGGCCGAGCGGGTCAAGGGGGAGGCCCGCAGCGAAGCCGATCGCATCGTGACCGAGGGCAGACGAGAGCTGGAGATCCTCGTGCGCCGCAGAGAAGACATCAACGCGGAGATCTCTCGCGTCCAGGACGTGCTGGAGGCGCTGGAGTCGTTCGAGGCACCCGGTGGCGGTGTCACCGCTGGTGCGGGCGCGGGAACCACTCGTTCGAGTGGCAAGCGCATCGATGATGCTCCACTCGATTGAGCGGACATTCTCCATACCTAATAGGCAATGGCTCGGTGACACGCCGCCTGGGCCCCTAGGATTCCCCCTATCACCTCAACCGGTCTGAATCGACAGGATCCCCATGAGCGACACTTCCTCCCCCTTCGGCTTCGAGCTCGTTCGGCGCGGATACGACCGCGGACAGGTGGACGACCGCATCACGAAGCTCGTCGCCGACCGTGACAGCGCACTGACGAGGATCACCGCGCTGGAGAAGCGCATCGAGGAGTTGCACCTCGAAACCCAGAACGCCCAGGCCCAGGTCAATGACTCGGAGCCGTCGTACGCGGGTCTCGGTGCCCGTGTCGAGAAGATCCTGCGCCTCGCCGAGGAGGAGGCGAAGGACCTGCGCGAGGAGGCCCGCCGCGCTGCCGAGCAGCACCGCGAGCTGGCCGAGTCGGCCGCCAACCAGGTGCGCAACGACGCGGAGGCGTTCGCCGCCGACCGCAAGTCGAAGGCCGAGGACGAGGGCGTCCGTATCGTCGACAAGGCGAAGGGCGACGCTTCGCAGCTCCGCGCCGACGCCACGAAGGACGCGCAGAACAAGCGCGAGGAGGCGGACGCCCTCTTCGAGGAGACCCGCGCCAAGGCCGCCCAGGCCGCCGCGGACTTCGAGACGAACCTGGCCAAGCGCCGCGAGCAGTCCGAGCGTGACCTGGCGGGCCGTCAGGCCAAGGCCGAGAAGCGCCTGGCGGAGATCGAGCACCGCGCCGAGCAGCTCCGCCTGGAGGCGGAGAAGCTGCGCACCGACGCCGAGCGTCGCGCGCGTCAGACGGTGGAGACCGCTCAGCGTCAGTCCGAGGACATCGTCGCGGACGCGAACGCGAAGGCCGACCGGATCCGCAGCGAGTCCGAGCGCGAGCTGGCGGCGCTCACCAACCGCCGCGACAGCATCAACGCTCAGCTCACCAACGTCCGCGAGATGCTGGCGACGCTGACCGGTGCCGCGGTCGCCGCGGCCGGTGCTCCGGCCGACGACGAGCCGATCTCGCGTGGCGTCCCGGCGCAGCAGTCCCGCTGATCTCCCGATCGGAAGCTCGGGCCCGGTCAGGAGCCACGGCCGCGGGAAGGGCCAAAGCGTCTGAACACGGGCTGAAGCCTCTGAACACGGGCTGAACGTTCGCCGACGGGTCGCCCGACACCCCCGCCCATCCCGGGCGGGGGTTTCGGTTTACTCCGGGGCGGTTGCTAGCCTCGCCACCATGATTGAGTTGCAGGGGCTCACCAAGCGGTACGGGGACAAGACCGCCGTCGACAATCTGACCTTCACCGTGCGCCCCGGCGTGGTGACCGGCTTCCTCGGGCCCAACGGCGCGGGCAAGTCCACGACGATGCGCATGATGCTCGGGCTGGACAACCCGACCTCGGGCAACGTACGCATCGACGGTCAGCACTACGCGCAGCTCAGCGAGCCGCTGAAGTACATCGGCGCACTGCTGGACGCCAAGGCCATCCACGGCGGGCGGACGGCGTACAACCATCTGCTGTGCCTGGCGCAGTCCAACCGCATTCCGCGGCACCGGGTGGACGAGGTGCTGGAGACGGTCGGTCTGACGGCCGTGGCGAAGAAACGTTCCAAGGGCTTCTCGCTGGGCATGGGCCAGCGGCTCGGCATCGCGGGGGCGCTGCTCGGCGACCCCGAGATCCTGATGTTCGACGAGCCGGTCAACGGTCTCGACCCCGAGGGCATCCACTGGATCCGCAACCTCATGAAGGGGCTGGCCGCGCAGGGCCGTACGGTCTTCGTCTCCAGCCACCTGATGAGCGAGATGGCGCTGACCGCCGAGCATCTGATCGTGATCGGCCGCGGCCGGCTGATGGCCGACACCTCGATGGCCGACTTCATCGAGAAGAACTCCCGCTCCTACGTGCGGATTCGCACCCCCCAGCCGGAGCGGCTGAAGGACGTGCTGGCCACGGCGGGGTTCACCCCGGTGACCACGAGCGACGGCACGTTCGAGATCCAGGACGGCGACACGGCGCAGCTCGGCGAGCTGGCCGCGCAGCATCAGGTGGTGCTGCACGAACTCAGCCCGCAGCGGGCATCGTTGGAGGAAGCGTTCATGCAGCTCACCGCGGACTCGGTGGAGTACCACGCGGGCGGTGTGCTCGCGCCGCCGCCCGGTCCGGGCGGTGCCGCGCCGCAACCCGGCGCCCCCGCTCCGCAGTGGGGTGCGGACTGGCGCAACTCCGGCTCCGGGAAGGGGAACTGACATGGCGTCTCCTACCGCCGTCCTCCAGTCCGAGTGGACGAAGATCAAGTCGGTACGTTCCACGGTCTGGACGCTGGCGCTCGCCTTCATCGTCACCGTGGGTCTGGGCGCGCTGATCTGTCTGGTGGTCAACAACACCTTCCACGACAGGTCCGCCACGGACAGGGCGACCTTCGACGCCACGAACACCAGCTTCTTCGGCATGTCGCTCGGCCAGTTGGCACTGATCGTCTTCGGTGTGCTGGTGATCTCCAGCGAGTACAGCACCGGCATGATCCGCACCTCGCTTGCGGCCGTCCCGCAGCGCGGGATGTTCTACTTCTGCAAGGTCGCCATCGCGGGCCTGCTGGGCCTGGTGGTCGGCATGGCCACCAGCTTCGTCGCGTTCTTCCTCGGCCAGGCGCTGCTCGGCTCGCACAAGACGTCGATCAGCGACTCGGGGGTGCTGCGGGCCGTCTTCGGCGCGGGGCTCTACATGACGCTGATGGTGCTGCTGTGCGTCGGCGCCGCCGCGATGATGCGCAGCCCGATGCTGGGTCTGGGCATCCTGATGCCGTTCTTCTTCCTGGTCTCGCCGATCCTGTCGGCGGTGCCGAAGGTGAAGACGTTCGCCAGGTACCTCCCCGACCAGGCGGGCCAGAAGATCATGCAGGTGGTGCCGGATTCGGGCGACCACACCGCGTACGGCCCCTGGGGCGGTATCGGCATCATGGCGATCTGGGTGATCGTGGCGCTGGTCGGCGGTTACGTGGTGCTGGCCAAGCGCGACGCCTGACGCGGTAAGGGGCCGTCTTCCGGGCGGCCCCGCACGTCGGCCGAGTCCCGATAGTCGCAATGGGGGCACCTCCCGGGTGCAACTCCGGGGGACGGTGGGGGGAACCAACCCCCACCGGCTACGCTTCCTCCCTCACGGGGGCGAGTCGCCTCCGTTGCAGCGAGGGGCGGAGCATGATCCAGGCAGTCGGCCTGACCAAGCAGTACGGCGCGAAAACAGCCGTGTACAACCTGTCGTTCCAGGTACGGCCTGGCACCGTCACCGGATTCCTCGGCCCGAACGGCTCGGGCAAGTCCACGACGATGCGGATGATCCTGGGCCTGGACGAGCCGACCTCCGGCCAGGTGACCATCGGCGGAGTGCCGTACCGGCGGCTGCCGAACGCGCCGCGCAAGGTGGGCGCGCTGCTGGACGCCAAGGCGGTGCACGGGGGCCGCAGCGCCCGCCAGCACCTGCTCTGCGTGGCGCAGCTCTCCGGCATCCCGGCCCGCAGGGTCGACGAGGTGCTGGGCGTCGTCGGCCTCCAGGACGTGGCCTCCCGCCGCTCGAAGGGCTTCTCGCTGGGCATGGGCCAGCGGCTCGGCATCGCGGGCGCGCTGCTCGGCGACCCGGAGGTGCTGCTCTTCGACGAGCCGGTCAACGGCCTCGACCCCGAGGGCATCCACTGGGTGCGCAATCTGATGCGCAAGCTGGCGAGCGAGGGCCGTACGGTCTTCGTCTCCAGCCACCTGATGAGCGAGATGGCGCTGACCGCCGACCACCTCATCGTCATCGGCCGCGGCCAACTGCTCGCCGACATGAGCGTCAAGGACTTCATCGCGCACCACTCGACCGGCTACGCGCTGGTCCGCACGCCCGCCGAGGGCGGTGAGCGGGAGAAGTTCAGCAAGGCGCTCACCGACGCGGGCGCCGCCGTACAGCCGGAGCAGGACGGCGCGCTGCGCGTCACCGGCCTCGAACTGCCCAGGATCAGCGACATCGCGTACGACGCCGAGGTCCGGATCTGGGAACTGTCGCCGCACCAGGCGTCGTTGGAGGAGGCGTACATGCGCCTGACCAGCGGCGCGGTCGACTACCGCTCGACGCAGGACCCGCGCCAGGGCCTCCAGCACGCGGCGCCGTACGCCGTCCAGGGCCCCGGCGGCTACGCGCCGCCGCCGGGAGCGCAGGGCTGGCAGCAGCCGTACGGGCAGCAACAGCCTTACGGGCAGCCGGGTTACGGGCAGCAGCAGCCCGGCTGGGGGTACCAGCAGCAGCCGATGGCCGCGCCCGTACCGCAGCAGTCGTACGCTCCCCAGCCGCCGCCGGCCGCTCCCGCCGCTCCCGCGCCTCAGCCCGCCGCACCCGCCGCACCCGCGCCTCAGCCCGCCGCACCCGCCGCACCGCCCGCACCCGCCGCCCTGAACATGGACAAGTCCGACAGCGAGGACGCCCGATGACCGCCCCGGCCCAGTTCCCGGCCTCCGCCCCCCACGGCGGCTACCAGCAACAGCAGCCGCCGCAGCCGCAGTTCGCCTCGCAGTTGCCGGTCGCGCAGACCACCCTCGGGCAGGCGGTGCGCTCGGAGTGGACGAAGATCCGCACGGTGCGCTCCACGGTGTGGACGCTCGGCGTGATGCTCGTCCTGGTCATCGGCATCAATCTGCTGGTGGTCGTGCCGATCGACCACAGCAACGACACCAGTGTGCCGGTGCTCGCGCCCGGCCTGTTCGGCCTGATCCTGGGCCAGTTGGCGATCATCACGCTGGGCGTGCTGGTGATCACCTCCGAGTACGGCACCGGCATGATCCGTACCACCCTGACCGCGTGCCCGCGGCGCTCGCGGGTCCTGACGGCGAAGGCGATCGTCTTCTTCCTGCTGTCCTTCGTGACCACCACGGTCGCCTGCACGATGACCGCGCTCATCAGTTGGAGCGTGATGTCCGGCAAGCGGGTCTCCGGATACGACCTGGAGGACCCGCACCCGGGCGTCGTCATCAAGGACGGCGTGACCGCCGCGAGCGGCACCGAATGGCTGGGCGCGACCGTCGGCGTCGGCCTCTACGTGGCGCTGCTCGGCCTGCTGGCGCTCGCCGTCGGCACGCTGCTGCGGCACTCGGCCGGGGCGATCACCACCATGCTGGGCGTCGTCCTGCTGCCGCTGCTGATCGCGATCTTCCTGCCGTCCAGCCTGGACGGGGCCCGCGACAAGCTGGTGCGGTTCTCCGCGCCCAACTCGCTGGCCTCGCTCTACCACTTCCCGATGATCGGCGAGGGCGACCAGAACGGCCTGCCCCAGCTCATCACGCTGGCCTGCGTCACGGCGGTGCTGCTGGGAGCGGCGTACGCGACCCTCAACAGCAGGGACGTCTGAGCACCAGGAACGTCTGAGCGTCAGGGGCGTCTGAACACCGGTGCCGCCCGAGGCGTACCGGACGGCTCAGCCGCTTCAGCCGCCGCCGGACATGGCCCCGGTTCAGTGCCGGGGGGCGTTACGGGACCGCTGCACCTTGCTGGTGCGGCGGTCCCTCGCGTTCCAGCACGCCCGGTGCCAGTGCCGCCGGTCGTCCACTCCCCCGTACTCCCGCCAGGCCACCACGTGCCCGACGCCGGGCGGGATCTCCTGGTCGCAGCCGGGGCAGCGGTAGTGCTTGCCGGAGGCGCTGCCCGCCACCGGGCGCACCACCCACTCCTCGCCCTGCCACTCCACGGTGCTGCCGGCGCCGAACCCCGACTCCTGCTGCTCCGTACGGTCGGCGGGGCGGCCTCCGCCGGGCGGGCGGTTTCGACGCGGCGACACGGGACACCTCGCGCTCTGCTGGGCTTCGCGGACTCTCCGTCAAGGGTACGCGGCCGGTCGGTCCATACCGGAACACCCGCCTCGCGCACACCAGAACGGCTCATCTCCGATATGACTGCCGAAAATCATGAAAACGTCCCAGAAAGCCGTGCCTTTGGCACGTGCCAAGCGTTACCAAGGGAGGAGGGATGAGCAATGCGAGTTGGGACTTTCGTCATAGCGGCCCAGTTCCCCGGTCAGGGCCAGGGAGAGGCGCTGCACCGGGCGATATCCTCGGCCGAGGCCGCTGACGCCGCGGGACTTGACACGGTATGGCTGGCAGAGCACCACTTCGTCCCGTACGGCGTGTGCCCGTCGGCCGTCACCCTCGCCGGGCTGCTGCTCGGGCGTACGCGGCGGATCGGCGTGGGCACCGCGGTGAGCGTGCTGCCGACCGCGCATCCGGTGGCGCTGGGCGAACAGGCCGCGCTGCTGCACCTGGCGTCCGGCGGACGCTTCACCCTCGGGGTCGGCCGCGGCGGCCCGTGGGTGGACCTGGAGGTCTTCGGCACCGGACTGGCCGCCTTCGAGGCCGGTTTCCCCGAATCGCTCGACCTGCTGCTGCGCTGGCTGCGCGAGCCCGCGGTCGGCGCGGACGGTCCGCGCTACGCCTTCCGCGAGGTGTCCGTCGTACCGCGCCCCGACGAGCTGTACGACCCGGCGGCGGAGCCGGTGGCGGGCTCGGGGCCGCCCGTCGTGGTCGCCTGCACCTCCCCCGCCACCGTGCGGCTGGCCGCGGAGCGCGGGCTGCCGATGCTGCTGGGGATGCACTGCGGGGACGAGGAGAAGGCCGCGATGGTGGCGGTCTGGCGGGAGACGGCGCTGGCCGCCGGGCACTGCCCCGACGCCGTGTCGGCCGCCGGTCATGTCTCGGCGGGCGTGGCCCAGGTCGGGGACACCAGGTCGGACGCGGTGGAGACGCTGCTCAAGTCGATGCCCGGCTGGCTCCAGCGCGGGCTCGGCGCCCACCGCACGGTGGACGGCAGCGCGCGGGCCATGCGCGACCCGCACGCCTACACCGAACTGCTCTGTGATCTGCACCCGGTGGGTCCGCCGCGGCTGTGTGCCGACCGCCTCGCGGCGACCGCGGAACGGACCGGTATCACCCGGTTCGCCCTCCTGGTGGAGGGCTCGGGGGACCTCACCGCCACCTTGGACAATGTGGCCAGGCTGGGCGCCGACGTGCTCCCGGAACTGGCCTGATTACGCGGGCGGGTCCGGTTGCGGGAGCGGGCCGCATTGTGCCGACGCCCAGTGCGCGCTAGGGCCGTGACCGGCGGTGTTCGCCGGGCGGGGCGTTACGTCAGCAGTCCCTGAACTCCGGTGACTGGTTGAGCACTTGGGACCTGACGGAAGTGAACTTGCCGTAGCTCTCGGCGATCCCGGGGTCCACCGTGTCCAGTGGGAAGACCGCCACGCGGTGGCAGTTCTGGAAGGCGAGCCGCACCCCGAAGTGCCGCTGTAGGGCCCCTCGTATCGCGTCGCTGGCCAGTGCACGGAGCAACTGGCCGCGTTCCTTCTCGCTCGGCGGCGGCACCTGGTTGTCGGCGAAGGCTCCGCCGTCGACCTTGAGCTGTGCCACCAACGAGCTGATCATCTCCCACGCGTAAGGGAGGGACGTCCTGACGCAGTCGACGAATTCCTGTTCGTCGACCTCGCCTCGCTCGGCCTGTTCGAGGAGGGCCGGTGAGACGTCGAGCGACATGGGTACTCCTCTCGTGACCCCGTGATCACACGGAGCCAGACGGACGGGTTGCCGGCGGCCGGACCAGCGTTCCCGCACGTCCGGCCTCCGCTTCAACCGTAGGGTCGTTGGTCCGACCGCACCAGGAGGTAGCACACTTAACCGGCCAAGTTTCCGCAGTCGTCCGGAGTCGTACGCACAGGGGCGGACGGGACGTGCGGGGGCGAAACGTGCGGCGGTGAATCACACGGGGCCGAATCGCGTACGGGGCGGCGCGTCCAGTAGCGTTGCGCACCATGCGTCTCGTCATCGCCCGCTGCTCCGTCGACTACGCGGGCCGGCTCTCCGCCCACCTGCCCTCCGCCACCCGGCTGCTGCTCATCAAGGCGGACGGCAGTCTGTCGGTGCACGCCGACGACCGGGCCTACAAGCCGCTCAACTGGATGTCCCCGCCCTGCACGCTCAAAGAGGGCGACGACGGCGTCTGGACGGTCGTCAACAAGGCCGGTGAGCAGCTCATCATCACCATCGAGGAGGTCCTGCACGACTCCTCGCACGAACTCGGTGTCGACCCCGGCCTGATCAAGGACGGTGTCGAGGCGCACCTCCAGGAGCTGCTGGCCGACCGGATGGAAGTCCTCGGCGAGGGCTGGACCCTGATCCGCCGCGAATACCCCACCGCCATCGGCCCGGTGGACATCCTGTGCCGCGACGCCTCGGGCGCCACCGTCGCCGTCGAGCTGAAGCGGCGCGGCGACATCGACGGTGTCGAGCAGCTCACCCGCTACCTCGAACTCCTCAACCGCGACCCCCATCTCGCCCCGGTCCGGGGGGTGTTCGCCGCCCAGGAGATCAAGCCCCAGGCCCGCGTGCTGGCCACGGACCGCGGCATCGGCTGTGTCGTCCTGGACTACGACGGCATGCGCGGCATCTCCGACGACAAGCTGCGGCTGTTCTAGCCCGCCGCGCTGACCCGCCCCTAAGCCTCGCCGCGCTGGCCCGCCCCTTTGACTCACCCCTTTGCCTCACCGCTTTGACCCGCGGCGCTGGTCCGCGGCTTCGAGGGAGTCGAGCCGGCGCGGGAGGCGGGCGCCGGCCCGGGCGGGGGTCAGTCGAGGCAGAATTCGTTGCCCTCCGGGTCGGTCATCACGATGTGGCCCGGACTGAGGAGGGCGGGCTCGTGGCGGGCGAGGCGGGTGGCGCCGAGGGCGACGAGGCGGTCGGCCTCCTTCTCGTGGGCCGCCATCCGCTCGTCGCCCTCCAGGCCGGGGGCGGCGCGGACGTCGAGGTGGACGCGGTTCTTGGCCTGCTTCCCCTCGGGGACGCGCTGGAAGAAGAGCCGGGGCCTGACGCCTGAGGGGTCGACGGCGGCGGAGCGTTCGTTGCGCAGCTCGGGCGGTACACCCATCGACTCCAGGGCCTCGTCCCAGGACGAGAAGCCCTCGGGCGGGTCTTGGAGCCGGTAGCCGAGGGCCTCGGCCCAGAAGACGGCCAGCGCGTTCGGGTCGGCGCAGTCGAAGGTGATCTGGATGTCGCGGACTTCCTGGTGCTCGTTCATGATCCCAGCGTGGCGCATATAGCGGACAGATACGTTCCGTGATGGCCGGGCGGTGTGGAACGATCACCCGATGACCGTAGAAGCGACGACCGAACGGGTGCTGCGGCTGCTGTCGCTCCTCCAGCACCGCTCGTCCTGGACGGCCGGTGAACTCGCCGCCGAGCTGGGCGTCACCGACCGCTCGGTGCGCCGCGACGTGGAGCGGCTGCGCGCGGTCGGCTACCCCGTGCACGCGGTCCCGGGCGTCGGCGGCGGCTACCGGCTCGGCGCGGGCACCCGGCTGCCGCCGCTGCTGCTGGACGACGACGAGGCCATCGCGACGGCGGTCTCGCTGCGGCTGGCGTCGGGCGGCACGGTCGCGGGCGCGAGCGAGGCGGCGCTGCGGGCCCTCGCCAAGCTCGACCAGGTGATGCCGCCCCGGCTGCGCGCCGAGGTGCGGGCCGTCCAGGGCGCCACCGACACCCTGGTGGGCCCCACGGACGAAGTCGACCCGGACCTGCTGATGACCTTCGCGCGGGCCTGCCGGGACACCGTACGCGTACGGTTCGCGTACAGCGGCCGGGACGGCGGCACGGCGCGCGAGCGTACGGTCGAGCCGGTGCGGATGGTCACCACGGGACGCCGCTGGTACCTGATGGCCTGGGACGTCGACCGCGACGACTGGCGCACCTTCCGGCTCGACCGGATGCGCGACGCGCAGACGACCACCTGGCGCTTCCGGCCCCGCGAGCACCCCGACCCGGTCGCCTACGTGCGGCGCTCCGTGACCGAGTCCCCGTACGCGCACCTGGCCCGCGTCCGGCTGCGCGCCCGGACGGAGCTCGTGAGCGACATGGTGCCGCCGCAGGTCGGACGCGTCGAGGACGACGAGCGCGACGGCTGGTGCGTCCTCGTCATCGGCGCGGATTCCCTGGAGGTGACCGCCGCCCGCGTGGCCGCGCTGGGCTTCGAGGCCGAGGTGCTCGAACCGCCGGAGCTGCGCGAGGCCGCCGCCCGCCTGGCCCGCCGCCTCGCCGCCATGGCGGAGGGCGGCTGACCTCAGCCGGTCGGCGCGACGGTGTCCGTGGGTGCGGGGCCGGTGGCTCCGGGGCCGGTGGCTCCGGCTTCCGTCGTCGGCGGGGTGAAGGTGCCGGTCCTGGTGGGGGCGGCGCCGGAGGGGGTGAGCTTCGGCGGAGAGGAGACGTCGGCCGAGGTGGGGTCGATGGGCGGAGTCGTCGTGTCCGTCGGCGCTGGAGTCGTCGTAGGCGGCGTCGTCGTCGGAGTTGTCGGCGGCGTCGAGGGTGTCGTCGGCTTTGTCGTACGCGTCGGCGGCCTCGACGTCTGCGTGTTGCGCGGCGGCGTCGGCGTATCACCCGGTGCCGACGTCAGGCCGCCGCCTGGGGGCGTGAACGGGGCTCCGGGGGCCGTTTTCGGGCCGCCCGTCGTCCCGGCCGGTGTCGACGGCGTCGGGGACGTGGCGGAGGCGGACGGCGAGGCGGCCGTGGGGCCGTCCGTCGAGGGATCGTCCGTCGGGGCGTCGGTCGAGGGGTCGTCCTGCTGGGCGGACTCGACCGGCTGGACCTGGTTGGGCTTGGGGCCGTCGCCCGAGGTGGCGCCCATCGTGACGATCGTGGCGAGGGCCGCCGCGAGCGCGACGCCGGTGCCGACCACTACCAGATTGCGGCGTCGGCGGTGCGTGGCGGGGCGCCCGGCCTCGCCCTGCGGTGCCGGGGCGCCGCTCTTGTTGATCACCGTCAGCGGCGTCGTGGCCGCCGTGATCGCGAGCGGCGCCGTACCGCCGGAGCCGCCCGGCGGGAGTTCGAGCAGCGCGGGCAGGTTCGGGAGGCCGCCGCCGTCACGGTCGTTGACCAGCGCGAGCGTACGGCGGCCGACGACGGTGCCCTGCCGGTCGGCGAGGGCCCCGCGCAGGGCGATGGACGCCTCCAGCTCGGCGCGGGCGCGGTCGGTGTTGCCGGTGCACAGCGCGAGGACGCCCAGCTCGTGGTGGAAGTACGCCTCTTCGGCGACCTCGCCCGACAGCCGTGCGGCCTCCTGGCCGATCCGCAGTGCCCGCTCCCAGGCGCCCCAGTGCAGCGCGGCGGCGAAGGCGGGCGCGACGGTGCGGGCGAGCAGGACGGCCGCGCTGGGGTTGCCGCCGTCGCGGCAGGCGGACATCGCGGCGAGGATCGCCTCGGACTCGGCGGCGGCGCGCTCGGGGCCGACCGAGGGGTGCCCGGTCCACCAGGCGTAGTGCAGGGCCGCGGTGTGCGACTGGACCGCGCTCAGCTCGCCGTCGGCGGTGAGCCGCGGCGCGAGCTGCTGGACGACTCCGGCGGCGAGGCGGAAGTGCGCGGAGACCGGTACGGCCAGGCCGACCGCGGTGAGTTCGCCGAGGGCCGCGTCGCCGTGGGTGTCACCGACGAGGGCGGGCAGGTGCGAGGGGTGCGGGCACTCGCCGTCGAGTGCCACGGCGAAGGCGAGGGCTTCGCGGGCCGATTCGCTCAGCCTGCTGGCGAGCAGTTCCGCGGGTGCCGCGCTCTCGGCGAGCGACGGCAGCGGCAGGTCGACGGGCGGGCCGGTGTATCCGGCGGGGCCGAGCTTGGGGGCGGACCCCGGTATCTCCGGTGTCGCGGGGGTCGCCGCGGTGTCCGGGCCGACGGTGAGCGCGTTCGCGGGGTCCTCGGCGCCGTGCCCGGTGGGTGCGTCGGGACCCTGGAGTATGTCGAAGCCGGTGAGGTCGGGTATGGGCGGCGTTCCGGCGCCCTGCGGGCCGGTCGGCGAGCCGTTCTCCCACACCGAGTCGTCCCAGTCGGGCTCGGGCGGCTGGCGCAGCGCGTCCCGCTGCCGCAGCAGCGCGCCTGCCTGCACGAAGCGCAGCGGCAGGCCCTCGGACTCGAACCACAGGTCGGCCGCCCACGCGGTCTCGTCCTCGCCGAGGGGCCGCCCGGTGACGAATTGCAGCAGGTCGACGCAGGCGACGCGGGTCAGGCCCGACAGGAAGACCTCTTCGATCATCGAGTCGGCGGACGGCGTGGTGACGTCGGGCGTCGCGGACATCAGGAAGGCGCACTCGGGGGCCGCGGAGAGCAGTTCCTCCAGCCCCGCGCCGCCGAATTCCAGGTCGTCGATGACGACGACGGCGCCGGTGTCGCGCAGCAGGCCCGGCAGGTCCGCGCGGTCGGGGCGGTGGCCGTCGGTGGCGTAGACGGTGGCGAAGAGTTCCTGGAGCACGTCGGCGGGGGTGCGGCGGTAGCCGGACAGCCAGAGCACGCCGTCGGGGGCGAGGTCGGCGCAGGCGTTGGCGACGGACTCCAGCAGCGCGGTGCGGCCCGCGCCGGACGGTCCGGTGACCCGTACGGAACGGCCTCTGGCCAGCAGCCGGATCAGCCGCTCGCGCTCCTCGTCGCGCTCCAGCAGCGGCAGTTCGGGGGCGGGCGGTCCCGGCGGCGGCGAGGGGCGGCCCGCGGCCAGGTGCGCGACGCGCTCCTCGGGGGTGCGGCGCAGCGGCAGCGGGCGCTCGGCGGGCGGGCAGAGGGTGACCTCGGTGCCGTCGATCGGGTTGACGGTCAGCAGGTAGTCGGAGGTGGTGACGCGCAGCACGCGGGCGTTGCCGCCGCTGGAGGTGCCGCCCAGTTCCGGGGTGAGCGGGTCGCGGGAGGCGCGGGGGCCGCGCAGCGCCAGGGTGCTGTCCGTGAGGGCGGGCAGGGACCCGGTGGCGGGGCCATTGCCGTGGCCATTGCCGTGGCCGTGGTCGGCGGGGGCACTGAAATCGGAGCCGGAGCCCGCGGCGAAGTCGGAGCCGAAGCCGGTTCCCGGGCCGGGCGTGGGGGCCGGGCCGAAGTCGGCGGCGAAGTCCGCGCCGTGCCCGAATTCGACGCCCTGGCCGAAGTCGGGGCCGGTGGCGGGGCGCGCGTCGGCGTCGGCGACCGTCAGGTCGTCGACGTCCGGTATCGGGCGTTCGCCCGACTCGCCGGTGCGGTGGTCCATCTCGTACGCCCCCCAGGTGCGTGACGTGCGGGGGCCCGATCGGGCCGCCCTGTGTCCGCTGCCGGACCCGGCCCGATTCCCCTTTTCTGGCGTACGGGGTGGCACGCCTGCTGGCAATCTGCGGCAAACTCTAAAGGCTGCCACAGTATTCATGAAGTGCCGGGGCCACGGTGCCGCCCTTACGTCACCTTTCGGCCTCGATCGCGAGGATTCGGTGCAGCCGGGTGGCGACCAGCAGGCGCTGCATTCGCGGCGGGACCCCGCGCAGCACGAGCCTCCGGTTGGCGCGGCCCGCTCTGCGGTGGGCGCCCATGATCACGCCGAGACCGGTGGCGTCCCACGAGTCCAGCTCCGTGAGATCGAGCACCAGGTCCCCGCGGCCGGAGTCGACGGCGGTGTGCAGGGCCGAACGGGCGTCCGCCGCGCTCCGGACGTCGAGGCGGCCCCCGACGACCAGCTCGGCGTGGTCGCCCTTGATGTGCATAGTCGCTCCCCGAGGAGTGCCGGCTCGTGGGCCCGGCTCATGGCATGGCCGCCGCGGGACGGCGACGGCACGGATCATCCGTATGTCTTCACACAACTGACGGTCCGTCGTATGGAGAAGTTGCCGTCTGTGAGCGAACCGATACCGAATTCACTCCTGGGGGTGACGTTGTTTAGTACGCGTGCCCAGGATGCGCGTTCCGTACGGTGCCCCGGTGCGGGTGGAAACTCAGTACGAGTAGAAGCCCTTGCCGCTCTTGCGGCCGAGGTCGCCCGCGTCGACCATGCGGCGCATGATCTCCGGCGGCGCGAACTTCTCGTCCTGCGACTCGGTGTAGATGTTGCCCGCGGCGTGCAGCAGGATGTCCACGCCGGTGAGGTCGGCGGTGGCGAGCGGGCCCATCGCGTGGCCGAAGCCGAGTTTGCAGGCGATGTCGATGTCCTCGGCGGAGGCGACGCCCGACTCGTAGAGCTTGACGGCCTCGACGACCAGGGCCGAGATCAGCCGGGTGGTGACGAAGCCCGCCACGTCGCGGTTGACGACGACGCAGGTCTTGCCGATCTCCTCGGCGAAGGCGCGGGCGCGCTCCAGCGTGGCGTCGCTGGTCTTGTAGCCGCGGACAAGCTCGCAGAGCCGCATCAGCGGGACCGGCGAGAAGAAGTGGGTGCCGACGACGCGTTCGGGGTTGCGGGTGACGGCGGCGATCTTGGTGATCGGGATCGCGGAGGTGTTGGAGGCGAGGACCGCGTCGTCGCGCACGATCGTGTCGAGGGCGCGGAAGATCTCCTGCTTGACCTCGATCCGCTCGAAGACGGCCTCCACGACGATGTCCGCGTCCGCGGCGGCGTCGAGGTCGGTGGTCGCGGTGATCCTGGCCAGCGCCGCCTCGGCGTCCGCCGCGTCCAGCTTGCCCTTGGAGACGAACTTCTCGTACGAGGCGCGGATGCCGTCGGTGCCGCGCTTGAGCGCCGCGTCGGTGACGTCCCGCAGGACCACGTCGTACCCCGCCTGGGCCGACACCTGCGCGATACCGGAGCCCATCAGTCCCGCTCCGACGACGGCGAGCTTCTTCGCCACGGCACACACCTCTCCATTGGGGCCGAGCCATTTGCGGCCGACTGGCCGAATTCGCTGATCTCGCCGGACCTTAACGCCCGTTCACCTCCGCGCGCAGCAGGAAGTAAGCGGTGTCACCGTGTGTCCTTCGTCGCACTGGGCGTCAACCGGCCGTCGGACGGGGGCGGGAGACGGCCCGTCGGGCGGGCACGCTCTACGCTCGACCGTATGGTCAACCTCACCCGCATCTACACCCGTACCGGCGACGACGGCACCACGGCGCTCGGCGACATGAGCCGGACCGCGAAGACCGACAGCCGGATCGCCGCCTACGCCGACGCCAACGAGGCCAACGCCGCGCTCGGTGTGGCGCTCGCGCTCGGCGCGCTGCCCGAGGAGGTCGCCACCGTCCTGGTGCGCGTGCAGAACGACCTCTTCGACGTCGGCGCCGACCTCGCCACTCCGGTGGTCCCCGACCCGGAGTACCCGCCGCTGCGGGTCGAGCAGACCTATGTCGACCGGCTGGAGGAGGAGTGCGACCGCTTCCTCGCCGATCTGGAGAAGCTCCGCAGCTTCATCCTCCCCGGCGGCACGCCCGGCGCCGCCCTGCTCCACCAGGCGTGCACCATCGTCCGCCGCGCCGAACGCTCCACCTGGGCCGCTCTGGAGGACCACGCGGACACGATGAACCCGCTCACCGCGACCTACCTGAACCGGCTCTCCGACCTGCTGTTCATCCTCGCCCGCACCGCCAACAAGTCCCGCGGGGACGTCCTGTGGATCCCCGGCGAGAACCGCTGACACCAGGGGCCCGATATGGTCCAGACCTCTTGACCGGTGGTCCAGACCTTTCTAGGCTCCGGCTGACCCATACGGCCGGGGGTCGACACCGCCGCCCGTCGGCCTCCGGTCCTCACCGGGCGCGCCCGGGAATCCGCCCGCGAATCCGCCCGGCCGAAACCCGCGCCGAGCGGCGCACCGGCCCCTGAAACGCGCGAAGCCGCGCCTCCCAGAGGCACGGCAAGGAACAGGTGCTACGCCACGTTGACCCGCTGGCCGGGCGGCGCCGCCTCGAGCCAGGCGAGGAAACCCGTCAGGGCGTCGTCGCTCATCGCCAGCTCCAGCCGGGTGCCCTGATGCTCGCAGGAGAGCACCACCGCGTCCGACAGCAGCGCCAGCTCCTCCGAGCCCTGCGGGTCCCGGCGCCCCAGTACCTCGATCGCCGGACGCAGCAGCACCCGCCGCGGGCGGGGCGCGTACGAGAAGACCCGGAACCACTCCACCCGGTCACCGCTGTAGCGCGCGACTCCGTACACCCAGCCCTTGCCGCCACCGCCGGCCGGCTCCGCGTCCTGCTCGGGAGCGGGGCGCAGGCTGCAGTCGAAAGTGCCGCCTGGCCGTTGGATCAGCCGGCGGCGCAGTCCGAAGACGAAGAGTCCGAGCAGCGCGGCGGCGATCACCGCGCCACCCACCTCAAAGGAGAGGATCACGTCCACCGACCTCCTCGCCTAGAAATGGGTTACTGCCCTTGCTGTACCGGAGCCGCGGACCGCCCCAGGAGGGCAGTCCGCGGCACCGTGGTCGTTCGGTCACGCCTGGTACGTCTGCTGATGCGGTTGTGGTGGTGCGGTTGCCCGGTCAGCCGGTCGCGCCGACCCGCGGACCGTCCTGCGGACCGGTCAGTGCGCTCCCGCGGCGGCGGCGAGCCGGACCTCGGCGCGGCGCTCGGCCGCGGCGTCGGTCTCCGACTTCGACCGCTCAAGAGCACGCTCGGCGCGCGCCACATCGATCTCGTCCGCCAGCTCCGCGATCTCCGCGAGAATCGAGAGCTTGTCGTCGGAGAAGGAGATGAAGCCACCGTGCACGGCGGCCACGACAGTGCCGCCGTCAGAGGTGCGCACCGTCACCGGGCCGGACTGGAGCACCCCGAGGAGCGGCTCGTGTCCCGGCATGATGCCGATGTCACCCGACGTGGTACGGGCGATGACCATGGTGGCCTCGCCGGACCAGACACTACGGTCCGCGGCGACCAGCTCGACGTGAAGATCGGCCAAGACGGCTCCTCGGGTTGGCACCCACCGTCCTCAGTGGATGCGTAAGACACAGAATAAGGGGTGCGAGAGGGGGCGGGCGCCCCGGGGCTTCGCCACGGGACTCACCGCCCCCCTTTTACGCTGTCGCGCGCGCTCCTACCGACGCGGACGCGCGGCCTGCGCGAGGCTCCCGCGTCAGTTGACGCCGAGCTTCGCCGCGTTGGCCTTGAGGTCGTCCAGGCCACCGCACATGAAGAACGCCTGCTCCGGGAAGTGGTCGTACTCACCGTCGGCGATGGCGTTGAACGCGGAGATCGACTCGTCCAGCGACACGTCGGAGCCGTCGACACCGGTGAACTGCTTCGCCGCGTGGGTGTTCTGCGACAGGAAGCGCTCGATCCGGCGGGCGCGGAAGACGGTGAGCTTGTCCTCTTCGCCCAGCTCGTCGATGCCGAGGATGGAGATGATGTCCTGGAGGTCCTTGTACTTCTGCAGGATTCCCTTGACGCGCATGGCGCAGTCGTAGTGGTCCTGCGCGATGTAGCGCGGGTCCAGGATGCGGGACGTGGAGTCCAGCGGGTCCACCGCGGGGTAGATGCCCTTCTCCGAGATCGGCCGCGAAAGCACGGTCGTCGCGTCGAGGTGGGCGAAGGTGGTCGCCGGGGCCGGGTCGGTCAGGTCGTCCGCGGGGACGTAGATCGCCTGCATCGAGGTGATCGAGTGACCACGCGTCGAGGTGATCCGCTCCTGGAGCTGACCCATCTCGTCGGCCAGGTTCGGCTGGTAACCCACCGCGGACGGCATACGGCCGAGCAGCGTGGAGACCTCGGAACCGGCCTGCGTGAAGCGGAAGATGTTGTCGATGAAGAACAGCACGTCCTGCTTGGCCACGTCACGGAAGTACTCCGCCATGGTCAGACCGGCCAGCGCCACGCGCAGACGGGTGCCCGGGGGCTCGTCCATCTGACCGAAGACCAGCGCGGTCTGCGGCAGCACGCCCGACTCGGCCATTTCCGCGATGAGGTCGTTGCCCTCACGGGTGCGCTCGCCGACACCGGCGAACACCGAGACGCCCTCGTGCAGCTTGGCCACACGCATGATCATTTCCTGGATGAGCACGGTCTTGCCGACACCGGCGCCGCCGAACAGACCGATCTTGCCGCCCTTGACGTACGGGGTCAGCAGGTCGACGACCTTCAGGCCGGTCTCGAACATCTCGGTCTTCGACTCGAGGTCGTCGAACTTCGGCGCCTTGCGGTGGATCGCCCAGCGGTCGGTGACCTCGGACTCGGCCTCCGGCTCGTTCAGGATCTGGCCCAGGGTGTTGAACACCCGGCCCTTGGTGACGTCGCCGACGGGCACCGTGATGCCGTCGCCGGTGTCGGTCACCGGGGCCTGGCGGACCAGGCCGTCGGTGGGCTGCATCGAGATGGCGCGGACCAGGCCGTCGCCGAGGTGCTGCGCCACCTCCAGCGTCAGCGTCTTCGTGCCGGACTCGGCGCCCGTGTCGGCCACGTCGACGTGCAGCGCGTTGTAGATCTCCGGCATCGCGTCGACGGGGAACTCCACGTCGACGACCGGGCCGATGACCCGCGCGACGCGGCCGGTGGCCGTAGCGGTTTCAACAGTGGTGGTCATAGTGGTTAGTCACTCCCCGCGTTCGCGTCGGCCAGCGCACTGGAGCCGCCGACGATCTCGCTGATTTCCTGGGTGATGTCGGCCTGTCGGGCCGCATTGGCAAGCCGCGTGAGCGACTTGATGAGGTCTTCCGCGTTGTCGGTCGCGGACTTCATCGCACGGCGGCGGGCCGCGTGCTCCGAAGCCGCCGCCTGGAGCAGCGCGTTGAAGATGCGGCTCTCGACGTAGCGAGGCAGCAGCGCGTCCAGCACACCCTCGGCGGAAGGCTCGAACTCGTAGAGCGGCAGGATCTCGCCCTTGGCGGCCCGCTCCTCGGCACCGGCGGCGGCCGTCTCGTCCAGCGAGAGCGGCAGCAGCCTGGCGTCGACCGGGGACTGCGTCATCATCGACACGAACTCCGTGAAGACGATGTGCAGTTCGTCCACGCCACCGTCGGCCGTGTCCTTGAGCACCGACTCGATCAGCGGCGCCGCGACCTTCTTGGCGTCGCCGTAGCCGGGGCTGTCGGAGAAGCCGGTCCAGGACTCGGCGACCGTCCGCTCGCGGAAGCTGTAGTACGCCACGGCCTTGCGGCCGATGAGGTACGAGTCGACTTCCTTGCCCTCCGCGCGCAGCCGCTCGATGAGCCGGTCGGCCGCCTTGATCGCGTTGGACGAGTAACCGCCCGCCAGACCGCGGTCGCTCGTGACGAGCAGGACCGCGGCGCGGGTCGGGTTCTCGGCCTCGGTGGTCAGCGGGTGCTTGGTGTTGGAGCCGGTCGCCACCGCCGTGACCGCACGGGTCAGTTCATCGGCGTACGGGGACGAGGCCGCCACCTGGCGCTGCGCCTTGACGATGCGCGAGGCGGCGATCATCTCCATCGCCTTGGTGATCTTCTTCGTGGCGGTGACGGACTTGATCCGGCGCTTGTAAACCCGAATCTGTGCGCCCATGCGATCAGCCCTCGACCAGCAGCGCGCCCGAGGACGTCTCGAACTGCTTCTTGAAGGCGGCGACCGCGTCGGTGAGCACCTCGACGGTCTCGTCCGGCAGCTTGCCGGTCTCGACGATCGCGGTGAGCAGCGACTTGTGCTCGCGGTGCAGGTAGTCGAGCAGCTCGCGCTCGAAGCGGCGGACGTCCTCGACCGGTACGTCGTCCAGCTTGCCGGTGGTGCCGGCCCAGATGGAGACGACCTGGTCCTCGATCGCGTACGGCGCGTACTGGCCCTGCTTGAGCAGCTCGACCATCCGCTGACCGCGCTCGAGCTGGGCCTTGGACGCCGCGTCCAGGTCGGAACCGAAGGCGGCGAACGCCTCCAGCTCGCGGAACTGGGCCAGGTCCACGCGCAGCCGTCCGGCCACACCCTTCATGGCCTTGATCTGCGCGGAGCCGCCGACGCGGGAGACCGAGATACCGACGTTCAGCGCGGGGCGCTGACCGGCGTTGAACAGGTCCGACTCCAGGAAGCACTGGCCGTCGGTGATGGAGATGACGTTGGTCGGGATGAACGCCGACACGTCGTTCGCCTTGGTCTCGACGATCGGCAGACCGGTCATCGAACCGGCGCCCAGGTCGTCGGAGAGCTTGGCGCAGCGCTCCAGCAGGCGGGAGTGCAGGTAGAAGACGTCGCCCGGGTAGGCCTCGCGGCCCGGCGGACGGCGCAGCAGCAGGGAGACCGCGCGGTAGGCGTCGGCCTGCTTGCTCAGGTCGTCGAAGACGATCAGTACGTGCTTGCCCTGGTACATCCAGTGCTGGCCGATGGCAGAACCGGTGTACGGGGCGAGGTACTTGAAGCCGGCCGGGTCGGACGCCGGGGCGGCGACGATCGTCGTGTACTCCAGGGCGCCGGCCTCCTCCAGCGAGGCGCGCACGCCCGCGATGGTGGAGCCCTTCTGGCCGATGGCGACGTAGATGCAGCGGACCTGCTTCTTCGGGTCGCCGGAACGCCAGTTGTCGCGCTGGTTGATGATCGTGTCGATCGCCAGGGCGGTCTTGCCGGTCTGCCGGTCGCCGATGATGAGCTGGCGCTGGCCGCGGCCGATCGGGGTCATCGCGTCCACGGCCTTGAGGCCGGTCTGCATCGGCTCGTGCACCGACTTGCGCTGCATGACCGTGGGGGCCTGCAGTTCAAGGGCGCGGCGGCCGTCGGTCTCGATCTCGCCGAGGCCGTCGATCGGGGTGCCGAGCGGGTCCACGACCCGGCCCAGGTAGCCCTCGCCGACCGCGACGGAGAGCACCTCGCCGGTGCGCTGCACCGGCTGGCCCTCCTCGATTCCGTTGAACTCGCCGAGGACGATCGCGCCGATCTCGCGCTCTTCCAGGTTGAGGGCGAGACCGAGGGTGCCGTCCTCGAACTTCAGCAGCTCGTTCGCCATGGCCGAGGGCAGACCCTCGACCTTCGCGATGCCGTCTCCGGCAACGCTGACCGTGCCGACCTCCTCGCGCGAGGCGGCGTCCGGCTTGTACGACTGGACAAAGGTCTCCAGCGCGTCCCGGATCTCCTCCGGCCGGATCGTGAGCTCCGCCATCTGGGTTCCCTGCTCTCCTTGTTGGGCCCGAAAGTCTTCTTGGGGGTTTCTGGGGTCAACCCCCAGAAAGGCTCTGTTAGGCTCCGTCGGCCCAACTCGGGCCGCTCGTACTGCGTCGTCGTGCTTCGTACTGCGTTCTGCGTGGCTGGTGCCGCGCGGTCCTGGTGGAGCGACCGGCTGTCAGCCCGCCATCCGCCGGGCCGCCTCGTCGAGACGGTCGGAGATGGCTCCGTTGATGACCTCGTCACCGACCTGCACCCGGACTCCGCCGAGGACCGTGGGGTCCACGTCCAGGTTCAGATGCACCTGGCGGCCGTAGATCCGGGCCAGCGCGGCGCCGAGGCGCTGCTTCTGCTGGTCACTGAGCGGAGTCGCCGACACCACTTCCGCGACCATCCGGTCACGGCGGGCCGCGGCCAGCTTGGACAGGGATTCGATCCCCGACTCCAGGCTACGTCCCCGCGGCGTGGTGACCAGCCGGACGACCAGCCGTTCGGTGACCGGATTGGCCCGCCCGCCGAGCAGCGTGTGCAGCAGTGCGGCCTTGGCCGGAGCGCCGACGACGCGGTCGGTGAGAGCGGAGCGCAGTTCGGTGCTGCCGGAGACGATCCGGCCGAAGCGGAACAGCTCGTCCTCGACGTCGTCGAGGTGACCGGCCCGCTGGGCGGTGGCGAGGTCGGCGCTCGACGCCAGCTCCTCGACCGAGTCGACCAGGTCGCGCGAGCGCGACCAGCGGGACCTGACCATGCCGGTGAGCAGGTCGAGGCTTTCGCCGCCGATCTGGCCGCCGAGGAGCTGCCGCGCCAGCGACGCCTTGGCCTCGCCGGACTTCGCCGGGTCGGTCAGGGCGCGACGGAGCGTGCCCTCGCGGTCCAGCAGCCCGGTGACGGCGGCCAGGTCCTCGGCGAGCTTGGCCACGTCGACGGACTGGACGTCCGTCAGCGCGTCGAGCCGTTCGCGGGCCGCGCCCAGCGCGTCGCGGCTCGCGCCGTTCATCGCGCCGCCTCGGCCGTCGCGGAACCGGCGGCGGGAGCCGCGTTGTCCAGGCCGTCGAGGAAGCGGTCGATGGTGCGGCTCTGCCGGGCGGAGTCCTCCAGGGACTCACCGACGAGCTTGCCCGCCAGTTCGGTGGCGAGCTTGCCGACGTCCTGGCGCAGCGCGGCGGCGGCGGCCTTGCGGTCGGCCTCGATCTGCGCGTGACCCGCGGCCACGATCTCCTCGCGCTGGCGCTGGCCTTCGGCCCGCATCTCCGCGATCAGCGCGGCGCCCTGCTCCTGCGCCTCCTGGCGCAGTCGCGCGGCCTCGTGCCGGGCCTCGGAGAGCTGCTCGCGGTACTGCTCCAGCGTCTGCTGGGCCTCGGCCTGGGTGGCCTCGGCCTTCTCCATGCCACCTTCGATGGCCTCACGGCGCTCGTCCAGAACCTTGTTGATGTTCGGGAGGAGCTTCTTGGCGAGGAAGAAGAAGACGATGGCGAAGGCGATCAGGCCGATGATGAGCTCGGGGATCGGCGGGATGAGCGGGTTCTCCGCTGTCGCCAGCGGTACCTGGGCGATCACATCAGTGCCTTCCGTCTAGGTTTCTGTTCGTCGGCCGGGATCAGGTGGCCGGGTAGACGAACGGCATGACCAGACCGATGAGGGCGAGCGCCTCACAGAAGGCGAAGCCGAGGATCTGGTTGGCGCGGATCAGACCGGCCGCCTCGGGCTGGCGGGCGAGGGCCTGGGTGCCGTTACCGAAGATGATGCCGATGCCGACGCCGGGGCCGATGGCCGCGAGGCCGTAACCGATCGAGCCGAGGTTGCCCTTGATCTGGGTGGCGGCGAGCGTCGCGTGCGCGAGAGCGGACATGCCGGTTCTTCCTTATCTTTCTCGGACCGGTGGGGGTTGGCCACCGGACATCTATCGGGTCGTGGGGGCGGTGCTCAGTGGTGCTCGGCGAGCGCGCCCTGGACGTAGCTACAGGCCAGGAGCACGAACACGTACGCCTGAACGGCCTGGATGAACAGCTCGAAGGCGGTCATCACGATGGTCATCACGAACGAGACGCCCGCGTAGGCGATGCCGATGCCGTTGAGCATGTACCAGCTCGCGATGGTGAACAGCAGCAGCAGCGTGTGACCGGCGAACATGTTGGCGAAGAGCCGGACCGCGTGGGTGAAGGGCCGCACCAGGACGTTCGAGAAGAACTCGATGGTCATGGAGAGCGGCAGCACGGCGCCGAGTGTCTTGTCGTAGCCGGTGATGTTCTTCAGGCCGCCGACGAAGCCGTGCTTCTTGAACGTCAGGTACATCCACGTGACGTAGACGATCGCGGCCAGCCCGACGGGGAAGGCGATGATCGACGTCACGGGGAACTGGGCGACCGGGATGACCGACCAGATGTTCATGATCCAGACGAAGAAGAACAGCGAGACCATCAGCGGGACGTACTTCTCGCCGACCTTCTTGCCGAGCGTCTCGTAGACGATGCCGCGGCGGACGAAGTCGTAGCCCGCCTCGCCCACCATCTGGACCTTGCCCGGGACCACCTTGGGCTTGTTGAACGCGGCCCAGAAGAATCCGACGACCACGATCGTGCTCAACAGCGCCAGCAGCATCGGCTTGTTGAAGTGGAAGCTGCCGATCGAGAAGATCGGCTCGAAGACGAACGAGTGCAGTCCGGGGGCCGGGAAGCCGCACCCGTCGAAGAGGTGGCAGTTCGTCTCGAAGGCGAGAACCTGGTCAGCACTCACCGCGAGCTCCTTCAGCGTGGCGCATGGGTACGGCAACCTCGATGTGTCGGCGGGCCTGACGGCCACGGAACGGCACTGGACTGGTGGGTCGGATGTGTACGCGGCGAGTCGGCGCTGAACCGAGCGGCAGGGCAGGCTTGAGTGCCGCTCGCGGCAGCTCCGCCGCAGTTGAGTCCGGACGATAGCAAACGAGCGGCAGGGTCTTTACACCGGCCCTACCGAACCCGCGGCTCACGACGGTGTTCCCGCCGACTCGGGCTCGACGTAAAGGATCTTGGTCTTCATGTGCGCGCGTGCCTGCGCGGCGATCCAGACGAGCGCCGCGGCCAGCAGCGAGAAGGCGAACGCGCGGGTGTTGAAGAGCGAGGTGTGCTTGAACACCGCGAGCACGATCGCCAGCAGCAGGATCTGCACGGTGTAGAGCACGAGGCCCATCATCTGGAACAGCGACGGGTACGCCTTGGCGGTGCGCTGGAGCACCACCATCCCGATCGCCATGAAGGCGATCACGACCAACGTGCCGGCGGCGGCGCCGATCGCTCCCTTGCCACCGGCCACCGCTCCGCTCACAGCGGTGGCGATGACACCGGCCGCGGCAGTGGGGACGGTGCAGTTGAGGAGAGTTCGGACGTCGTTGGACTGCATGGTGGCAGCTCCTCCGGCGGGAGTTGGGGAAAGCGGGTGTCGTCGGAGACGAGCGTAATCCGGGTTTGGGGACGTGCCTCACGCCGGAAGACCATCTCACTACGGTCTTTCGGCTTGTTTCCCGGGTTTCGTGAACGGTATCACAAAGTATTTAGCCAGGGCTTTACCATGGAGATGTGCTCACTGTCACACGGGAGAGGTATCGACACGCCGTTCAACTGACGTCCTATTTGCCCACTTCGGGGAAATTGCCGGATATGCCGGACTTAAAGGACTTTATCGATGACGGTCAACTACCGGCCGCCGACGCCGCTCAGAGCCTGCCCGACACCTACCGGCGGCTCTCGACGGGACGCCGGTCCGGCAGCCGCGAACGGTCGCCGATCGCGGTCGATCCGTGCAGCGGCGGACGGTCCTCGGAGCGCATCTCCCGCTCGGCCGCGGCAGCGGCGGCGGCCAGCCGGCGGCGTCGGCGCCGGTAGCGCGGCGGTACGAACGCCTCGGCCCAGCGCGGCGCGCGCGGCCGGAACCGCGGCAGCAGCAGGACCAGCAGACCCAGCGCGCTCAGGCCGACGATCACCATGACGATGCCGAGGCTGGAGGAGTTCACCGAGAACGCCACCGCGGAGAAGGCGAACAGCGCCGACCAGAAGTACATGATCAGCACGGCCCGGCTGTGCGAGTGCCCGATCTCCAGCAGCCGGTGGTGCAGGTGGCCGCGGTCGGCGGCGAACGGCGACTGCCCCTTCCACGTCCTGCGGACCACGGCAAGCACCAGGTCGGCGGCCGGGATCGCGATCATCGTCAGCGGCAGCAGCAGCGGCATGTAGACCGGCACCATGAAGTGCACGGTGCTGCGGCTGGAGCCGGTGAAGTCGGTGATGGCGTCCGGGTCGACCTGCCCGGTGATGGAGATCGCGGACGAGGCGAGCACCAGGCCGATCAGCATCGACCCCGAGTCGCCCATGAAGATCCGCGCCGGGTGGATGTTGTGCGGCAGGAAGCCCACGCACATGCCGATCAGGATCGCGCTGAACAGCGTGGCGGGCGCGGCGGCCTCGACGCCGTAGCCGTACCACATGCGGTACGCGTACATGAAGAACGCGATGGCGGCGATGCAGACGACGCCCGCGGCCAGACCGTCGAGGCCGTCCACGAAGTTGACCGCGTTGATGGTGATGACGACCAGCGCGACCGTCAGCAGCGTCGACTGGATCGGGGTGAGCGCGACCGGGCCGACACCGGGCACCGGCAGCCACAGAATCGTCAGGCCCTGGAAGACCATCAGACCCGCGGCGATCATCTGCACGCCGAGCTTGACCAGCGCGTCGACGCCCCACTTGTCGTCCAGCACACCGAGCAGCCAGATCAGCCCGGCGCCGGACAGCAGCGCGCGCGGCTCGTTGGACTGCGAGAACACGTCCCCGATGTTGCTCAGGTGCGCGGCGACCAGCAGACCGGCGCACAGCCCGCCGAACATCGCGATGCCGCCCAGCCGGGGCGTGGGCTCGCGGTGCACGTCACGCGCGCGGATCGGCGGCATGGCGCCCGCCGCGATGGCGAACTTCCGTACCGGGCCGGTCAGCAGATACGTGACGGCGGCGGCGACGCACAGGGTCAGCAGATACTCGCGCACGAGCAGCCTCCGACGACTTCGGGGGCGTAGCAGCGCTGCGCACACGTCCGGGGGATCCTCACAGCGTCACACCCTAGTGGTGGCCGGGCCGAGACGGCGAACATCAATCAAGACTCACAGGGAGGGCCCACGGTTGCACACCGGCTGTACGGGGAATGTGAAGGGGTTGTCCCGGGCGTGCCGTCGCGGGCTCAGACGGCCGCGGGGATGCCCGTCAGGGCGGTGACGACGGGGTCGAGCGCGGTGTGGATCTCGTCGCCGATGCTGCGGAAGTACGAGATGGGAGCGCCGTACGGGTCGTGGACCTCGTCGGCGTCGGGGCTGGGCGCGAGCAGCCAGCCGCGCAGCGCGGCGGCGGCGCCGACCAGGGCGCGGGCGCGGTCGGTGACACTGCCCTCGGGCAGCGTGGTGGGGTCTATGGCCCGCACCAGGCGGGTGAACTCCTTGAGCGTGAAGGTACGCAGACCCGCCGCGTGTCCCATCGAGATCACCTGGGAACGGTGGTCGCGGGTCGCGGTCAGGACGAGGTCGGCGTCGATCACGTGGTCGTCGAGCAGCTCCCGGCCGGTGAAACCGGTCGGGTCGGCGCCGTACTCGGCGAGTACGGCGGCGGCGTGCGCCTCCATCGGCGCGCCTTCGTGGCCCCAGGTGCCCGCGGACTCCACGACGATGCCGGTGGCGCCGTCGCCGAGGCGGCGCGCCAGCCCATGCCGCGTCAGCCGCTCGGCCATCGGCGAGCGGCAGACGTTGCCGGTGCAGACGTGGAGGATGCGGAAGGCGTCACCGCCCTGTCCGGGGAGGGTCCCCGCGCGGGCGGCGAGGCCCGGTATGCCACGCCCGTCGGGCGCAGTCAACTGCGCTCCTCCAGGTCGGGGACCACCTTGCGCAGCTCCTCCGCACTGATCGCCCCGGCCCGCAGCAGTACCGGGACCTTCCCCGTCACGTCCACGATCGAGGAGGCGACGGCGGACGGGGTGGGGCCGCCGTCGAGGTAGACCGCCACGGAGTCGCCGAGCATGCCCTGGGCGGCGTCGCAGTCCTGCGGCGAGGGATGTCCCGTGAGGTTGGCGCTGGAGACGGCCATCGGCCCGGTGGCGGTCAGCAGCTCGATCGCGACCGGGTGCAGCGGCATCCGGACGGCGACGGTGCCGCGGGCGTCGCCGAGGTCCCAGTTGAGCGACGGCTGGTGCTTGGTGACCAGGGTGAGCGCGCCGGGCCAGAAGGCGTCGACGAGCTCCCACGCCTGCTCGGAGAAGTCGGTGACGATGCCGTGCAGGGTGTTCGGGGAGCCGACCAGGACGGGCGAGGGCATGTTGCGCCCGCGGCCCTTGGCCTCCAGCAGGTCGCCGACCGCCTCGGCGTCGAAGGCGTCCGCGCCGATGCCGTACACGGTGTCGGTGGGCAGGACGACGAGTTCACCGCGCTTGACGGCCGAGGTGGCCTCGCGCAGGCCGGTGGCCCGGTCGGTCGCATCCGAGCAGTCGTATCGCCGTGCCATTAGCTGACCTCCAGAAGATGCTGTGTCCCCGTCATGGTGTCGCCTTACGGGCCGTGGTGAAACGGGGGCGGTTGTTGAGATCGGGGTGGTCGGCCGCGTCCGCCCAGCCCGCGTCCTCCTTGAAGATCCACGGCACTTGGCCGCCCTGGGAGTCGGCGTGCTCGATGACGACGACGCCGCCGGGCCGCAGCAGCCGGTGCGCGGTGCGCTCGATGCCGCGGATGGTGTCCAGGCCGTCCTCGCCGGAGAACAGGGCGAGTTCGGGGTCGTGGTCGCGGGCCTCGGGCGCCACGTACTCCCACTCGGTGAGCGGGATGTAGGG
Source organism: Streptomyces sp. NPDC024632 (assembly GCF_055559175.1). Taxonomy (NCBI): domain Bacteria; kingdom Bacillati; phylum Actinomycetota; class Actinomycetes; order Kitasatosporales; family Streptomycetaceae; genus Streptomyces; species Streptomyces sp. NPDC024632. The sequence goes on along the minus strand of NZ_JBVHLD010000014.1, from coordinate 158,026 downwards.
CGGGTTGGAGATCACCAGGTCGACGTGGCCGTTGAGTTCGGGGAACGCGGTCAGCGCGTTGCCCTGCCGCAGGTCGACCTTGCTGCCCTCGACGTTCTTGCGGGCCCACTCCAGGGCGTCCTCGGACAGCTCCACGGCGTGCACCCGCGAGCGCGGCACCTCCTGGGCCAGCGCCAGCGCGATGGCGCCGGAGCCGGTGCACAGGTCCACGATCAGCGGTTCCGCGACGTCCATGGCGCGTACGGCGTCTATCGCCCAGCCGACCACCGACTCGGTCTCCGGGCGGGGCACGAACACCCCTGGCCCCACCTGGAGTTCGAGGTAGCGGAAGAAGGCCCGGCCGGTGATGTGCTGGAGCGGTTCGCGTGCCTCGCGGCGCGCCACGGCCTCCCAGTACCGGGCGTCGAACTCGGTGTCGGCGACGCCGTGCAGTTCGCCGCGCTTGACCCCGTGGACGTACGCGGCGAGTTCCTCGGCGTCGAAGCGTGGCGACGGCACGCCCGCGTCGGCCAGTCGCTGGGCGGCCTGCGCCACCTCGGCGAGCAGCAGGTTCACTCTGCCTTCCCCCCTTAGCTGCCGTCGCCAGCGGCGGCCAGTTTGGCCGCCGAATCGGCGTCCACGCAGGCCTGGATCATCGCGTCCAGGTCCCCGTCGAGCACCTGGTCCAAGTTGTACGCCTTGAAGCCGACCCGGTGGTCCGAGATGCGGTTCTCGGGGAAGTTGTACGTACGGATGCGCTCGGAGCGGTCGACGGTACGGACCTGGCTGCGGCGGGCGTCGGAGGCTTCCTTCTCCGCCTCCTCCTGCGCGGCGGCCAGCAGCCGGGAGCGCAGGATGCGCATCGCCGACTCCTTGTTCTGGAGCTGGCTCTTCTCGTTCTGGCAGGAGACGACCAGGCCGCTGGGGAGGTGTGTGATGCGGACCGCGGAGTCGGTGGTGTTGACGGACTGGCCGCCGGGGCCCGACGAGCGGTAGACGTCGATCCGCAGGTCGTTGGGGCCGATCTCGACCTCGACCTCCTCGGCCTCCGGGGTGACCAGCACACCGGCCGCGGAGGTGTGGATACGGCCCTGCGACTCGGTGGCGGGCACCCGCTGGACGCGGTGCACGCCGCCCTCGTACTTCATACGGGCCCAGACGCCCTGGCCGGGCTCGTGGTTGCTCTTGGCCTTGACCACGACCTGGACGTCCTTGTAGCCGCCGAGGTCGGACTCGTTGGCGTCGAGGATCTCGGTCTTCCAGCCGACGCGCTCGGCGTAGCGCAGGTACATCCGCAGCAGGTCCCCGGCGAACAGCGCGGACTCCTCGCCGCCCTCCCCCGCCTTGACCTCCAGGATGACGTCCTTGTCGTCGCTGGGGTCGCGGGGCACCAGCAGCAGCCGCAGCCGCTCGGTCACCTCGTCGCGCTGCTTCTCCAGGTCCTTCACCTCGGCGGCGAAGTCCGGGTCGTCGGCGCCGAGTTCGCGGGCGGTACCGATGTCGTCGCCGAGCTGCCGCCAGGAGCGGTACGTGCTGATGATGGGGGTCAGCTCGGCGTAACGCTTGTTCAGCTTGCGGGCGTTGGCCTGGTCCGCGTGGACCGCGGGGTCGGCAAGCTGCTTTTCGAGGTCGGCGTGCTCGCCGATCAGTTCCTCGACCGCCTCGAACATCTTCGGTTCCCTAGCTGGATGAAGTGGCTGCCTGGCCTGGCTGGCCCGGGACGACAAAGCGCCGGTCCGGTCACCCATGACTGGGCGACCGGGAACCGGCGCTTGCGGGTCGCTACTTCTTGGCGGACCCGGCGGCCTTGCCGAAGCGGGCCTCGAAGCGGGCCACACGGCCGCCGGTGTCGAGGATCTTCTGCTTGCCCGTGTAGAACGGGTGGCACTCGGAGCACACGTCGGCGCGGATCTGGCCGCTCTTCTCGGTGCTGTGAGTGGTGAACGAGGCGCCACAGGTGCAGGTGACCTGGGTCTCGAAGTACTCGGGGTGGATGCCTTGCTTCAAGGGATGCTCCTAGGTTCGGGAGGGCGCCGGGTCGTACCGCGGGTTTGCGTGCACGTGAACCGGAGCCAGCGGTCCAGTCTGCCAGGACTGGCCGTATCTCCCAAAACGAGGGGTGGGCCCGGATAATTCCCGGCCCGAAAGCGCAGGTCGGAGCGGGTGCGGGGCGCGGGCCCCGGAGCGGGTCCGGCTCGGGTCCGGGGCGGGCCCGGCTCGGGTCCGGGGCGGGTCCGGGGCGGGTCCGGCCAGGTCAGGGCGTGGTGCTCGGGCTGAGGCCCGGGCTCGGCGAGGTGCCCGGGTCCGCGGTGGCACCGGCCCCGACCACCTTCTTGGCGTTGACCTCGTCGGCGGCCGAGCCCTTGGTGGCGGCGGCCGGGATCGGCCGGTCGGCCCGCAGCGCGGCCCACACCATCGCGGCCTGCGCGGGCATCGGCTCCACCCGGTTGGGATCGCTGACCGCGTACTGGACCGGCAGTGTCACCATGTGGACATTCGTCGAGTCCAGGCCGCGCACGCTCTCCGCGAAGCCCATCAGGGAGCCGACCGAGGCGAGGTCGGAGTCGGTGGTGATGGCGCTGGTGGCGGTGTCGGCGACGTCGATCAGCTTGGTGGGGCTGGTCAGCAGGCCGAGCCCGCTCACCCGGTTCATCAGCGCCTTCATGAACGCCTGCTGGAGCTGGATCCGGCCCAGGTCGCTGCCGTCGGCCACACCGTGCCGGGTGCGGACCAGGCCGAGCGCCTGCTCGCCGTTGAGGGTGTGGGTGCCCGCGGCCAGGTCCAGGTGGCTCTTGGTGTCGTGTATGGCCTGGGTGGTGGTGAGCGGGACGCCGCCCAGCGCGTTGATGAGGTTCTTGAAGCCGGTGAAGTCCACCTCGATGTAGTGGTCCATCCGCAGGCCCGTCATGGCCTCGACGGTCTTGACCGCGCAGGCCGGGCCGCCGACCTCGTAGGCGCTGTTGAACATGACGCTCGGCACGGCCGGTGCGGTGCCCCCGCCGGGCTTGGCGCACACGGGCCGGAAGACGAGGGTGTCGCGCGGGATGCTGACCACGCTGGCGGCCTTGTGGCCCTTGTTCAGGTGCACGATCATCGCGGTGTCCGAGCGGGCGCCGCCGCCCGCGTGGCCGTACTCGCTGTTGGCGCCGGACCGGGAGTCCGAGCCGAGCACGAGGATGTCCATCGCGCCGTTGTCCAGGGCCGCGGGGCGGTCGGTGCCGAGCGCGGAGTCGATGTCGACGCTCTTGATGTTGCCGTTGAGCCGGAAGTAGAGATAGCCCGCGCCCGCGCCGCCGAGCAGCACCAGGCCCGCGGTGCCCCAGGCGACCACGCGCAGCACCCGGCGGCGCCGGGTGCGCTGGTGCCGCCTGCTGCCCTTGCCGTCGCTGACGGCAGTGGCCCCGGTCGGCAGCTGGTCCTCGGACATGGCTCCCTCCGTTTCCTGGGCGTCGTGGGCGTGCACGGTCTTCGTGGGCTTCGCCCGGCGTCACGGTCCCCGTGGGCTTCGTGGGCTTCGCGGGCATTCGTCCCGAAGTGTCAGACGCTCCATCCTCCGCCGAGGTTCCCCTTCCCGGCATCCGGGGAGACCGGGAGAAGACGTGCGAGCGCCCGCGTACCCCCAGGTCAGGGGGTACGCGGGCGCTCTTTTGATCACCCTGCGTGAAACTCAGCCGAACAGGTTGTACGCATTCCAGCCGGTCCCGATCTTGACCTTGGCCGCGTAGGGGCCGGACGCGGAGCCCGTGCCCTTGTACAGCCACAGCGTGCCCGAGGCGTCCCGGGCGATCAGGTCGGCCTTGCCGTCGCCGGTGATGTCACCGACGGCCGCGAAGGCGTTGTACGCGTTCCAGCCGGTCCCGATCTTCGTACGGGCCGCCCAGGGTCCGGACGCGAGGCCCGTGCCCTTGTAGAGCCACAGGGCGCCCGCGCTGTCCCGCGCGATGATGTCGGGACGGCCGTCGCCGGTCAGATCGCCCTTGCCGTAGATCTGGCCGTTGAAGATGTCCCAGCCGCCGCCGATCTTGGCGCGGGCGCCGAGGGCGCCCTTGCCGTTGCCGGGGTAGAGCCACGAGTTCCCGCTGGTGTCGGTGGCGACCACGTCCGGCAGACCGTCGCCGTTGACGTCACCCGGCGTGATGATCGACTTCATGACGTTCCAGCCCGGACCGATCAGCACATTGTTACCGCTGTATCCGTCCAGCCAGAACAGCCGGCCGTCCGTGGTGCGGACGACCAGGTCCTGGTAGTCGTTCCGGTCCAGGTCGCCCTGACGGACCAGGTTCAGTCCGCTGAAGTCGCCCATCGACGCCTTCGGGGCGAAGGCGCCGCCGGTCGACACGTACTCGTACGCCGATCCGGCCGGTGTCACGGCGACCAGGTCGGCCTTGTCGTCCAGGCTGAGATTCGCGTCGTCGATCCGGGGGTTGACGGCGCCGACGTAGGCGCTGACCCGGCTGAAGACGCTGTACGTGCCCTGCGCGACACAGTCCTTGGTGCCCCACGAGACGACGCCGACCAGCTTCCCGGCGACCACGAGCGGACCGCCCGAGTCACCGTTGCAGGTCGCGGTGGTCCCGGCGTCCGCGCCGGAAGCGGGCGCTCCCGCGCAGACCATGTGGCCCGCGACGAATCTCGACCCGTACACCGTTGTGCACGCGGTGTTCGCGGCGACCGGCAGGGTCGCCTTCCGCAGCGTCTGCGAGGGGTCCGGGCTGCCGGAGCTGGTGCGCCCCCAGCCGTAGACGGTTCCCTGGGTGCCGGTGACGTACGAGGCGCTGTCGGTCGCCGTGGTGATCGGCAGCGGCTTGGCCGTCGTGGGGACGTCGAGCGTCAGTACGGCCACGTCGTTGTCGTACTCGGGGTTGTCGTACGTCGGGTTGCTCCACTGCCGCCACACGCCGGTGGCGGTGCCTCCGTGCAGATCCGTGGTGGTGCCGTCGGCGCTGTCGGTGGGGAGCTGGTCGGTGCCGCCGATGACGACACCGTGCAGATTCCAGTTGAGGCCCGCGACGCAGTGGGCGGCGGTCAGGATCTTCGACGGGGACACCACGGTGCCGCCGCAGAAGAAGCTGTCGTCGTCCTTCGTCGAGTCGGTGCCCTTGTCGTCGAAGTACCAGAGCTGGACCATCCACGGCGCGCTGGAGATCGTCGTGGTGGTGCCGCCGATGATCTTCGGGTCGACCGTGTGCGGGCCGGCGGAGAGCTTGGTGCGGGACGGGCCGTCGTCCGCCGCCACCGCGCCCGCGACGCGGGCGCGCAGTTCCGCCTGGGACGGCGCACTGGGGTGCCCGGCCGGGTGGAGAACGGGCGGCTGCGGGTCGCCGGCCTGGGCCGGCGTCGCCAGGAACAGACTCACGGCGCCCGCGGCGACCGTGGCTGCGAGGACCGCTGTACGGCTGCGCCGCCAGCGCCCCCGGCCCTCATGGGCAGAGAACACTCAGAACTCCTGTCGTAGAAATGCGCGACGGCCGCCAACGGGCGGTGGCCGCACGGGAGATGTGCACAGGAGCGAGTAGCTGACCGGACGTCGGCGAAAAGGGGCGCGGGCAGGCTGAAGCACAGCCCTGCGGCCGGGTCGGACGTCCGAAGATGGTTCCCCCCACCTGCGACTGGCAGATCATATGACTGCCAGCTTGGCCCGGACCACCCTCACCGGTAGCCGGGAACACATGTTTGAGCAAAGAAACAGCTCGGCCCGCCGGGAAACCGGCGGGCCGAGCTGTTTCTCGTCTGTCCTGACCGGAAGGTCAGTCGTTGTTGCCCGGCGTCGTCTTCGCGATCTGCATCAGGAACTCCGCGTTGGACTTCGTCTGCTTCATCTTGTCCAGCAGCAGCTCGATCGCCTGCTGGGAGTCGAGCGCGTGCAGAACGCGGCGGAGCTTCCAGACGATCGCCAACTCGTCCCGGTCCAGCAGGATCTCTTCCTTACGGGTGCCGGACGGGTCGACGTCCACCGCGGGGAAGATCCGCTTGTCCGCGAGCTTGCGGTCGAGCTTGAGCTCCATGTTGCCGGTGCCCTTGAACTCCTCGAAGATCACCTCGTCCATCCGCGAGCCGGTCTCGACCAGCGCGGTGGCCAGGATGGTCAGCGAGCCGCCGTCCTCGATGTTGCGCGCCGCGCCGAAGAACCGCTTCGGCGGGTAGAGCGCGGTCGAGTCGACACCACCGGACAGGATGCGGCCGGAAGCGGGCGCCGCCAGGTTGTACGCGCGGCCCAGACGGGTGATGGAGTCGAGCAGCACGACCACGTCGTGACCCAGCTCCACGAGCCGCTTGGCCCGCTCGATGGCCAGCTCGGCGACCGTGGTGTGGTCCTCGGCGGGGCGGTCGAAGGTCGAGGAGATGACCTCGCCCTTCACCGACCGCTGCATGTCGGTGACCTCTTCGGGACGCTCGTCGACCAGGACGACCATCAGGTGGCACTCGGGGTTGTTCGTGGTGATCGCGTTGGCGATGGCCTGCATGATCATGGTCTTACCGGTCTTCGGCGGGGCCACGATCAGACCGCGCTGGCCCTTGCCGATCGGCGACACGAGGTCGATGATCCGGGTGGTCAGCACGCCCGGGTCGGTCTCCAGACGGAGCCGGTCCTGCGGGTACAGCGGCGTGAGCTTGTTGAACTCCGGACGGCCGCGGCCGGAGTCGGCGCCCATCCCGTTCGCGGAGTCCAGCCGGACCAGCGCGTTGAACTTCTCGCGGCGCTCGCCGTCCTTGGGCTGCCGTACGGCGCCGGTGACGTGGTCGCCCTTGCGCAGGCCGTTCTTGCGGACCTGGGCGAGCGAGACGTACACGTCATTGGGACCCGGCAGGTAGCCGGAGGTCCGGATGAAGGCGTAGTTGTCGAGGATGTCCAGGATGCCCGCGACGGGGATCAGCACGTCGTCGTCGGAGACCTGGACCTCGCCGCCGCCGAACTCGTCGCGGCGGTTGCCCCGCCCGCGGCGGTCGCGGTAGCGCCCGCGCCGACGGCCGCGACCGTCGCCGAACTCGTCGTCGTCCTGCGCGTTGCCGCCGCCGCCCTGGCCGCCCTGCTGCTGGTTCTGGCCGCCCTGGCCGCCGCCCTGCTGCTGGTTGCCCCGGTCGCCGCGGTCGCGGTTCTGCCGGTTGCCGCCGTCGCGGTTGCCGCCCTCGGCGCCGTCCTCGCCGCGCCCGCGGCGGTCGCGCTGCCGCTCACGGCGGTCGCCGCGCTGGCCGCGCTGCCGGTCCTGGCGCTCGTCGCCGGACCCGGCGGCGCCGCCGCCGTTCTGCTGCTGCTTGCCGTCGCCCTTGGCGTCCTTGGCCTCGGTACGGCTGTCGGTCTTGCCCTCCGCGGTGTCGGCGGCGGCCTCGGCGGCGCGCTCGGCCTTCGCGGCCGACTTGGCCTGCTCACCGGCGGGCTGGCCGGGAATCTCGATCTGCTGGGGCTCCGCGGGCGCGGTGGCGGCGGCCTTGGCGGGGGCGGCCTTGGCCGCACCGTCCGCCTCGGCGGGCGCCTCGGCCAGCCGGGCCCGCGATGTCGCGCGGCGCTTGGGCTTCTCGGCCGCGGGGGCCTCTGCCGCGGGCGCGGCGGCCTGGGCCGTCGCGGCGCCGCCGCCCGCCTGCTTCTCCTTGATGGTCTCGATCAACTGGCTCTTGCGCATCCGCGCGGTGCCCTTGATCCCGAGACCGGAGGCGAGCTGCTGCAACTCGGCCAGGACCATGCCGTCAAGACCGGTCCCGGACCGGCGTCGCCGTGAGGCACTGGCCGTGGCAGCACCGGTAGCAGGCGCGTCGGCATCGGACGCGGCGACAGAGTTCTCTGCGCGCACGCCCATCAGATCGGTGGTGTCGCTCACGAAGGGTCCTTCCCTGGAGCGGACGTCGGCCTGTCTGGCTCGGCGACCGGTCGTGCTGTCCGGATCTGGGCGTTTCCGCTGCTCAGAGCCGGGGCGGTGGTCCGCCTGACGGCGGCAGAAATACATTCGGGGCTCGGCACGACAAGGGTTCTGGTGCCGACTCCGGAGCGTGCTCGACACTGCGCAGGACTGCTGCCTATGCGGTGTGGGAGGCTCCCGGAAGATAAGCGGTCCCACGGAAGGGACACAGTGCATCGCGCCCATTGGGCGTCGAATGCAGGCTTGAGGTTAACACTACCGGATCCAACAAACATTCCCCCTCTCTACGACCGGCAATCGTGTCACTGCCCCCCTGCGAGCGGCAGGACACTGGCTCCGGCCGTGTCGAGCGCCAGACGGTTGGCCGCCCAGCCCTCGCCGGCGAGCCGGGTGACCTTGTCGGCGGCGCCCTCCTCGGTGAGCGCCAGCACCGTGGGTCCCGCACCGGAGATCACGGCCGGTACGCCGTCGGCGCGCAGCCGGTTCACCAGCGCCAGGCTCTCGGGCATGGCGGGCCCGCGGTAGTCCTGGTGCAGGCGGTCCTCGGTGGCGGGCAGCAGCAGCTCGGGGCGCCGGGTGAGCGCCTCCACCAGCAGCGCGGCCCGGCCCGCGTTGGCCGCGGCGTCCACATGCGGGACGGTACGCGGCAGCAGCCCGCGGGCGGTCTCGGTGAGCAGGGGGGTGGCGGGTACGAACACCACGGGGACCAGCGAGCGCGCCGGGTCCAGCCGGATCGCGCGGGCCGCGCCGCCCTCGGTCCACGCCAGGGTGAAGCCGCCCATCAGGCAGGCGGCGACGTTGTCGGGGTGGCCCTCGATCTCGGTGGCCAGCTCCAGCAGCGCGATGTCGTCGAGTACGGCGGGGCCGCCTATCGTCACCGCGCGGGCGGCGATGATGCCCGCGCAGATGGCGGCGGAGGACGAACCGAGGCCGCGGCCGTGCGGAATGCGGTTGGCGCACACCACCTCGAGGCCGCGCGGCTGACCGCCCAGCAGGTCGAAGGCGGTCCGCAACGACCGTACGACCAGGTGCTTCTCGTCCCTGGCCAGGGTGTCGGCGCCCTCGCCCGCGATGTCCACGTGCAGGCCGGAGTCGGCGACGCGGGCCACGACGTCGTCGTACAGGCCGAGCGCCAGGCCGAAGGCGTCGAAACCGGGGCCCAGATTGGCGCTGGTCGCGGGGACGCGCACTCGTACTGCGGCGGCGCGGAACGCGGGACCGGCCATCGTTCGACGAATCTCCTCGTGCGGTTCGCCCTGCGGGCGCGGCGTCATCGCCGGGCGGCGGGGCGGGGGAGGCACTGCCCATTGGCAACTGCCGGAGTCGGGCACACTGCGGTGCCGCTGAGGTAAGCCTATCGAAGGAAGGTTCTCCTGCGACATAGGGCGCACGAAGAGCGCGTGATGCGTGTCGCCCCTCCCCTGTGCGCCCCGTGCCTGCGGCACGCTTCCCCATGACGGCGAGCCGATCTTTTCAGAGCCGCCGCACCGCCGAGGACGGCGAGCCGATCTTTTCCGGGGCGCCGCACCGCCGAGGACGGCGAGCCGATCTTTTCCGGGGCGCCGCACCGCCGAGGACGGCGAGCCGATCTTTTCAGGGGCGCGGGGAACTGCGCGACAAGCCCCCACCGGGCTGTCAGCCCGGAAACAGCCGCAACTGCCCCGCTGGGGCCGGTTGTTAGGCCGCGCCACCATCGGTGGCTGAGCGCGCAGTTCCCCGCACCCCTGGCGGGGCGCGTCCCGCCCCGGAGACGGCCCGGCTCAGACCAGCCCGAGCCGCTGCGCAGCAGCATCGGCATCGACCGGCACGATCACCGGCTGCGGAGCACCCTCCACGGCCCACCCGGGGTCCTTGAGCCCGTTCCCGGTGACCGTGCAGACGATCCGCTGACCGGGATCCACCTTGCCCTCTTCGCGGGCCTTGAGCAGCCCGGCGACCGAGGCGGCGGAGGCGGGCTCGACGAAGACGCCCTCCTTCGCGGCCAGCAGCCGGTAGGCGGCCAGGATCTGACGGTCGGTCACGGCCTCGATGAGGCCGCCGGACTCGTCGCGGGCCTGCTCGGCCTGCTGCCAGGACGCGGGGTTGCCGATCCGGATCGCGGTGGCGATCGTCTGCGGCTGACGTACCGGCGCGCCGTTGACGATCGGCGCGGCGCCGTGCGCCTGGAAGCCCCACATCCGCGGCCGCGCGGCGGACACACCGTCCGCCGCGTATTCGCTGTACCCCTTCCAGTACGCGGTGATGTTGCCCGCGTTGCCGACCGGGAGGAGGTGGATGTCGGGGGCGACACCGAGCGCGTCGACGATCTCGAAGGCGGCGGTCTTCTGCCCCTCGATACGGGCCGGGTTGACCGAATTGACCAGCGCCACCGGGTACTTCTCGCTCAGCCCGCGCGCCAGGTCGAGGCAGTCGTCGAAGTTGCCGTCGACCTGGAGGATGCGGCTGCCGTGCACCAGCGCCTGGCCCATCTTGCCGAGCGCGATCTTGCCCTGCGGCACCAGCACCGCGCAGACCATGCCCGCGCGCACCGCGTAGGCGGCGGCCGACGCCGAGGTGTTGCCGGTCGAGGCGCAGATGACGGCCTGCGCGCCCTCTTCCTTGGCCTTGGAGATGGCCATGGTCATGCCCCGGTCCTTGAAGGAGCCGGTGGGGTTGGCGCCCTCGACCTTCAGGAAGACGTCACAGCCGGTCAGCTCGGACAGGAGCTGGGCGGGGACCAGCGGGGTGCCACCCTCCAGCAGCGTGACCACCGGGGCGCCCGGGGCGACCGGCAGCCGGTCCCGGTACTCCTCGATGATGCCGCGCCACTGGTGGGTGCCCGACATTCGGGGCCGGTCGACGGTTCCGTTGTTCATGGTGCTGTTCATAGCGGGCCCTACTCCCCTTCCACGCGCATGATGCTGGCGACGCCGCGTACGGTGTCGAGTTTCCGCAGGCTGGCGACCGTCGCCGAGAGGGCGGAGTCGAGCGCGCGGTGAGTGACGACGACGAGGGAGGCCTCGCCGTCCTTACCCTGCTGCCGCACCGTGTCGATGGACACGTCGTGCTCGGCGAAGACCGTCGCGACCTGAGCCAGGACGCCCGGTTTGTCCGCCACGTCGAGGCTGATGTGGTAGCGGGTGACCACATCGCCCATCGGGCTCACCGGCAGTTGCGTGTACGCGGACTCGCCGGCGCCGGTGGTCTCGGCCAGCTTGTTGCGGCAGGCGGCCACCAGGTCGCCGAGGACGGCGGAGGCGGTGGGTGCACCGCCCGCACCAGGACCGTAGAACATCAGCCGCCCGGCCGCCTCCGCCTCGACGAAGACCGCGTTGTACGCCTCGCGCACCGAGGCCAGCGGGTGGCTGAGCGGGATCATCGCGGGGTGGACGCGCGCGGTCACCGAGCGCCCGTCGGGGCGGCGCTCGCAGATGGCGAGCATCTTCACCGTGCAGCCCATCTTCCGCGCGGACGCGATGTCGGCGGCGGTGACCTCGGTGAGGCCCTCGCGGTGCACGTCGTCGATGGTCACGCGGGTGTGGAAGGCGATTCCGGCGAGGATCGCGGCCTTCGCGGCGGCGTCGAAGCCCTCGACGTCGGCGGTCGGGTCGGCCTCGGCGTATCCGAGCGCGGTCGCCTCGTCCAGCGCCTCGCTGTACCCGGCGCCGGTGGAGTCCATCTTGTCGAGGATGAAGTTCGTCGTGCCGTTGACGATGCCCAGCACCCTGTTGACCTTGTCGCCCGCGAGCGACTCGCGCAACGGCCTGATCAGCGGGATCGCCCCGGCGACGGCGGCCTCGTAGTACAGGTCGACACCGTGCTCGGCGGCCTTGGCGTGCAGCTTCGCGCCGTCGGCGGCGAGCAGCGCCTTGTTCGCGGAGACCACGGACGCGCCGTGCTCGAAGGCGGTGGTGATCAGCGTGCGGACCGGCTCGATGCCGCCGATGACCTCGACGACCACGTCGATGTCGCCCCGTTTGACCAGGGCGGTCGCGTCCGTGGTGAGGAGTTCGGCGGGGACGCCCTCGCGGACCCGGTTGGGGCGGCGTACCGCGATCCCGGCCAGTTCGATGGGGGCACCGATCCGCGCGGCGAGGTCGGCGCCCTGCGTCGTGAGGATGCGCGTGACCTCTGAGCCGACCACTCCACAGCCCAGCAGCGCCACCTTCAGCGGACGCGTACGCATCATCCGACCTCGTCTCTCGTACAGCTCCGTGCGGACCCGGGGTCCGTACAGCTCGTGGATGGGAACCAGTCTCACTCACCGGACGGGAGATGCCACGCCCTGTCCGGTGAGTGAGACCGGCCGTTCACCCGGCGATATTTCACGTCACCGAGCGCGTTCGGCCCGTGAGATTACGCGTCAGCGGGCCCTCGTACTGCCGAATCGCCTCAACGTGCTTGCGGGGACGGTGAATTCTTCACCATCGCGGGCGCTTCGCGCTGCCGGCGTCCCGGCGGCGTCTGGCGGCATTTCGGCGGCTCTTCTGCGGCTTTTCCGCGGCCTTTTCGGCACCTTCGGGGTCAGCCGACGTCCAGCCGCAGCAGGTCGTCCTCCGTCTCGCGGCGGACGATCACCCGCGCCCGGCCGTCGGTGACCGCGACCACCGGGGGCCGCAGCGCGTGGTTGTAGTTGCTGGCCATGGCCCGGCAGTACGCGCCGGTGGCCGGTACGGCGAGCAGGTCGCCGGGCGCGAGGTCGGCGGGGAGGAAGGCGTCCTTGACGACGATGTCGCCGCTCTCGCAGTGCTTGCCGACGACCCGGCTGAGCATCGGCTCGGCGTCACTCGTACGGGACACCAGCGAGACGCTGTACTCGGCGTCGTAGAGCGCGGTGCGGATGTTGTCGGACATGCCGCCGTCGACGCTGACGTACGTGCGCAGGCCGTCCAGCGGCTTGATCGTGCCGACCTCGTACAGCGTGAAGGCCGTCGGTCCGACGATCGCGCGGCCCGGCTCGACCGAGAGCCGGGGCACCGCGAGCCGGGCCGCCTCGCACTCGCGGGTGACGATCTCGCCGAGCGCCTTGGCGATCTCCTGCGGCTCGCGCGGGTCGTCGTCGGTGGTGTACGCGATGCCGAGGCCGCCGCCGAGGTCGATCTCGGGCAGCTCGACGCCGTGCTCGTCGCGTACCTCCGCCAGCAGCGACACGACACGGCGGGCGGCCACCTCGAAGCCGGCCATGTCGAAGATCTGCGAGCCGATGTGGCTGTGGATGCCGACCAGTTCGAGGCTCTCCAGCTTCAGCACCCGGCGGACCGCCTCCGCGGCCTGCCCGCCCGCCAGCGCGAGACCGAACTTCTGGTCCTCGTGCGCGGTCGCGATGAACTCGTGGGTGTGCGCCTCGACGCCGACCGTCACCCGGATCTGCACGCGCTGCCGCTTGCCCTGCCGGTCCGCCTCCGCGGCGACCCTGGCGATCTCCTGGAACGAGTCCAGCACGATCCGGCCGACGCCGGTCTCCACCGCGCGCTCGATCTCCGCGGTGGACTTGTTGTTGCCGTGCAGCGCGATCCGCTCGGCGGGCATCCCCGCCTCCAGCGCCACCGCCAGCTCCGTACCGGAGCAGACGTCCAGATTCAGCCCCTCCTCGTGCAGCCACTTCACGACCGCGCGGGACAGGAACGCCTTGCCCGCGTAGAAGACGTCCGCGTCGTGCCCGAAGGCCGCCCGCCACGCGCGGCAGCGGGCCCTGAAGTCCGCCTCGTCGAGGATGTACGCGGGCGTGCCGTATTCCTCGGCGAGCGCGCGCACGTCCAGGCCGCCGACTTCGGCGGCGCCGTCGGCGTTACGGGTGACGGTGCGGGACCAGACGCGGGTGTCGAGGGTGTTGAGGTCGGCGGGCGGGGCGGCGTAGTGGCCCTCGGGCAGCACATCGGCGTGGCGGGGCCCGGCGGGGTGTGCGGAACGGCTCACGGTGTCGTCTTTCTTCGCAGATCGGGGGTTGTTTTATGGGGTGCTGGGTTGTGGACCGGCCTCGTCGGCGGCCCGCTGTCGTTCGCCGGGCTTCCGGCCCTCAGACGCGGTCGGGAGCGCTGATGCCGAGGAGGTGGAGGCCGTTGGCGAGCACGATGCCGGTGGCGTCGGCGAGCCGGATCCGGGCGGCGTGGACGGCCGAGGGTTTCTCGTCGCCCTTCGGCAGCGCGGGGCACTCGTCGTGGAAGCGGAGGAAGGCGTCGGACAGCCGTTCCAGATGGCGGGCGAGCCGGTCGGGCGCGCGGCGCCGTGCGGCGGTCTCGATGACGCGGGGGAAGTCGGCGATCAGGCCGAGCAGTTCGGTCTCCGCGGGGTGGTGGTACGGGTCGTCCACCGTGCTCTCGATCTCCACGCCCAGGTCATGGGCGTTACGGAGCAGCGCGCGGGTGCGGGCGTGGGCGTATCGGATACGGAAGAGCGGGTTGCTCTCGCGCTGCGCGAGGAACGTGTCGTCCGTACGGGGCGGGTCCTCGGCGGGCGGCCGGAGCAGCGACCAGCGGGCGGCGTCGGGGCCGAGGCGGGCGACGGGGTCGTCCTGGGGTTCGGCCGCCGTCACGCGTTCCTCGGCGGCTCCTGGTGCGGCGCCCGCGGCGCGCAGCAGCCGGTTCACGGCCTCGGCGACGGCCTGGGCCCGTACGGCCCCTTCTTCCGCGGCCACGCCGCCGGCCTCACCGGCCAGGCCGTCCCCGGTCCCGTACTCCGGGCCCTGGGCGCGCACCTGCCGGACGACGTCCGCGTACGCCCACGCGTTGAGGGTGATGTTGAGGAAGCCGGGGCCCGCGATCTCGACCAGCGCGATGCCGGGCTCGGCGCTGAGCCGCCTGCTGAGGATCTCCGCGACCTGTCGCGGCGGGCGCCCCGCGGCTCCCGCGAGCTGCAACGCCACGTTCGTCGCGTAGTCCCCGCATCCCGGCCGTGGGGGCCTCTGCACCACGACCCGCTCCGGCACCTCCACCCCCAGCTCCCCCGCCGCGACGGCACGGCGCACCGTACTCAGCACGGTGCGGGACAGCTCAGCGGGGGTCACGCGGCAAAGCCTAGGCGAGGGGGCGGGCCCGGGGGCGACCGGGTTTTCCCAGGGGGGTCGCGGCCGCCTGCTTTGCGGGGGGCGGGGCGGGGGCGTCTTTCGACGCGGGGGGGCGGGGCGGGGGCCGCACGGGTCGGTGCGGGGTGCGGCGCTAGCTCTACGCGGGGGCAGGCGCCACCGCCCGCAGCGGCGTTACGGGGGCGGGGGGCGTCTTTCGACGCGGGGGGCGGGGCGGGGGCCGCACGGGTCGGTGCGGGGTGCGGCGCTAGCTCTCCGCGGGGGCAGGTGCCAGGCCCGACCGGCCCTGTGGGGCGGGGCGGGGCGGGCGCGGCACTCTCGCCCTACGGAACGGGCCCCTGCCGAACGGGCTCGGGTACGGTCCCCCGGCCCTGCCCAGGCGCCGGGCTTACGCGGAACCGGGTGCGGAAGCCGTCTGCCCGCGGGGCTCGGGCGGCACGGGGCCGCGCCGGACCAGCCCACGTACGGTCTCCACGAGGTCGGCGGGCTCGAAGGGCTTCGCGACATAGGCGTCCACCCCGCCCGTCCCCTCCGGCAGGGACCCGGCGCTCACCATGACGATGCCCACGCGCCGCGTCTCTGGATCCGGGTCCGCCCGCAGCCGCGCCGCCGTCCGTACCCCGTCCAGCCGCGGCATGACCACATCCAGCGTCACCACATCCGGCCGCACACTGTGCACGATCTCCAGGCACTCGGCACCATCAGCCGCGGTCACGACCTCGAAGCCCTCCAGCTCCAGGTTGACCCTGATCAGTTGCCGGATCACCTTGTTGTCATCCACAACAAGCACCCGGCCGGACGCACCCGCCACACCTCGAAGAGTAGGCGTGCCCCTCTCGATGCGTCCGCGTTTTGCCCATTTCTTCCCCGCCACGGGTGAACCCCCCTCCCCCCAGCACCCCCCCACCTCCCCTCCCCCACCCAAACCCTGTCCAGCCCACCTCCCCCAACCTGCTAATGTTCTTCCCGTCGCCCCCGTAGCTCAGGGGATAGAGCAACGGCCTCCGGAGCCGTGTGCGCAGGTTCGAATCCTGCCGGGGGCACTTCCGGAAACAAGGCTCTGACCAGCAGAAATGCCGGTCAGAGCCTTTCTTGTACCTGCCACCACGCACACGGTCTTCTGGCCGATGCTCTTTTCGGCGCGAGAGCCCTACAAATCAGCCCTGAGCACACTCGGTTCGGCCAACGCCGCAGGTCAGGCGGCCAGTCGTCGAGCGACGACCTCCTCCCCCTTCGCCGAGGGCACCCTGCGGTCTCGGTTCACCCGCCGACCGTGTTCCGCACGAGCAGCCCTGCAACCTGCAACGAATGCCGCAAGCACAAGAGGTCCCGAGGGTAGTTGCTCTTGATTAACGGCTTCGTTCCGGGGTGAAGTTTGTAGGATCTCGACAGGCGTTTTTCACATCGCGTTCCAGCACGTGGAACACTGCAACGGACAGTGAACGGAACCGATTTACTCTGTTGGCCAAGCATTCAGCCGCTATGCGCTCCGCTGTGCGGGTGAGGGAGACGGCGGATGCCCCCTTGCCACTTCACTGTTCGGCAGATAGGTCGCACACGACAAGTCAGCCACGCAGCGTATTCCGGGAGTACGGACTACCCCAACGGATCGACCGACTTGTGTGAGGCGACGAACAATAACAGTGCGAACGGACCGACCGATTGACGTTACCGCTGTCGCCCGGAAACGGTCGGGCCCGCAGTCCGCTCGGCCGCCGCACAGCACCAAATTCTGACCGCCTCGGCCCGACCTGATCTTGCTCATTCGACTGGTCCCACGCCCGGTCCCATACGGGCTTGCTGCGGGCAGCCTCATCGAGCAGGTTCCAGGAGCGCCGCTCCAACTTTAGCCGCTGCCCCAGGCAGCCAACAGCACGCCCCACGCCGCTTCGTCAGCCTGCGCCCCGGCCGAATTTGTCGGAAGAGCCGATCGGAATCTACAGGCACGCTGGTGCTCGCCCCGAGGCCCTCATGCACCTCCGACGTCACGTCGGCGAGATCATCGAACGGGGAAGCCCAGCTGCTGTCGCTCTATTCACAAGAACGGGGCGCCTCCACACCGGTTCGGGAGACGGTAAGCGGTAGCGGGTCGGCCGGAATGTCCACGAGTTTCGGCTCTGGCTCGAGTTCCGTGATCGCGTAGTCAGGAGTGACGCGGTCGGGCAAGCAGCGAGAATCGATCCGAGTACACGTGCTGCCCGCATGTCGGCCGAGAGCTGCTGACGAATGAGTCTCACTCGGCAAGGTCCCTCGCTTCGTAGCTTGCCAGCCCCATGGCAGACAGGGGCGGTACCAGTGCGTTCAAATACCACATCATGTCGGTCAGAGCTGGTGTTCCGGGAAGGCTTCGTCGGTTGATCGTCGGGATGAAGGAACAGTGCGATCGGCCCGCACGGAAAAGTAGCTGGCCACCGGTTTCCGCAGTTGAGTGATAGATGCAGACGCCGACGTGGTAGTCGATGTTGTCCGGTGAATCCACCACCGTCATGACCTCAACCGCCTGGTCGGTTGAGGCCGACTGCCAGTTAAACAGGTCATCGTTGTTGACCATGTAGGAGATACCGAGCGGTTCCTGCAGCGCCCACCCCTCACCGGCCAGGGCTCGCACCACGGCGTCTACGGTGACGGCACGTGCGAACACGAGATCGATGTCGGCGGTCCTGGACATTGTGGGCTCCTGCGGTGGGGTTGATCGATGTCGGAAGCGTTTCACGCGTTGGTATCGGTCATGGAGCGAGGAGCACTCGTTTCCTCAGGAGCGCGAAGCTGGCTCGGCCGAACATCTGGCGTTTGAGCATTTTGATGCGGTTGACGTGCCCTTCCACGACGCCCGAGTTCCAGGGCAGGATGGGCCCAGTGATGGCCGCGGCCCGGTCGCGGTCGCTGCCGGCGGCGAGGGTGTGGAGGCCACGGCTGCCCTTCGGGGTCGGGATATATCTGAGTCGGATCAAGGTGAGCGGGTTGCGCGCTAACGCCGAGGGGGAGTTGGTCTGCGAACTGCCGGGGAGGTTCAGCGTTCTGATCGGGGCCAACGGTGCTGGAAAGACCACTCTCACTGACGCCGCGTACCTGGCACACCCCAGCCGCTTTCCGGCGTTCCCCCGGCACAGCTCAGCTGCCCTCGGCCCCAGAGACGTCGCTCGCAGCATAGACGTCGAGTATTCGTTTGGGGCAGGTACAACTGCTGAGGGGCGCCTTGGACAGCAGTTGTTCCAGAGTCATTACCGCAGCCAGGGCACAGTCGAGAAGTGGTGGAGCGTCTCGCTGAAGCGCAAGATGAGGACGGTTACCTCCAAGGTCGACTCCCTGTATGGCGTCACCCAGGAACTTGACCCGTTCAAGTTGATCTACCTGCCGGCCTGGCGTCACCGCTGGACGAGTTGGCCCGGCGTGAAGCCCGCATCCTGATCGAACTCCTGCAAGCCCAGCAGCAACGCCTCGATGCCAGCCGGAGCCTGGTACCCCTTCGGGTCCGCGCGTCCCCCCTCTTGGAGGAACTCGCCAAGGACGACATCATCGATAGCCTTGGGAAGCGGATCCGCGGCCACCTCACCACTCTGTCTGCCGGAGTCAACCCTCAGTGGCCCTACATCAGGGGGCAGGTAGGTGACGACGCCTACCTGGCACGCGTCCTGGAGTTGATGCTCGCGGTGATGGAAGGCCGCGCCACGGCCCGGCCGCTGGAGGTGTCCGGGCTCGCGTACGTCAACCTCCTCCACATCGCGGTGACCCTGGCTGCCATACCTGACACCTCTGAGCACCCAGCGACCGAACCCGAGCAGCCGCCCTCTGCCACAGACCCCGCCTCGGACGCAGAGCAGGAGCAGCGGATCCGCGAGAGCCTCATCCAGGCCGAAGCTGAATTGGATGAGGACTCGTTCTTTCCGGCAACTCCCTTTCACACAAGGGCCGTTATCGAGGAGCCCGAAGCACGTCTGCATCCCCAGCTCCAGCACGCACTCACCCGGTACCTGCGCATAGCCGTGAAGACGAGGCCAGAGGTGCAGGTCATTCTGTCGAGTCACGCCACCGACGTCATCACGTCCTGCGACCCCGAGTATCTCGTCGTGGTACGCGAGACCGATCAAGGTAGGGTCTGCCGGGCTGTCGCCAACGTCGTGCCGGTGAAGCATCGGGCTGCGACGCTGCGGATGGCGCGGCTGCGTCTGGACGCCAGCCGGTCTGCCGCCCTGTTCGCTGAGCGCCTCGTCTTGGTCGAAGGCGTCCCAGAGGCGGCTATCCTGCGTGAAATGGGGCCGCGCGTAGGCGGGGGCCGACGCCGTGAAAGATGCTTTCGCGGCGGGGGCCGACGCCGTGAAAGATGCTTTCGTCGATGCATTGAGCATCGTTCCGGTGGGGACGGACTCTCAGCGACCGGATAACCGCTTTCATCACTTCCGGATCCAGAAGATTGTTCGCAGGCCGTCGCCCGAGCCACCCAGCGCAGCGCCATCCGTTCGTCGCCCGGCACCTCCCGGTCCGCCAGGCGCGGCACCACAAATGCCCGAAGCCGCAGGGCCCGCCGCAGCAGTTTCTCGTCGGGCCGCAAGGTCCGCCCCACGATCATTGCCAGCGTGCCGGCACAGAGCCCCGTCATTGTCTTCACAACGTGTCTTCGCCGCAGTCTGCCGCCAGCGCAGATCCATGAAATCCAGTGCGAAGTCGTACCAACTCCGCCCGGCATGAGGTGAACCGCGTCAGCCCGCAGCCGCCGCGCCAACCATACCCTTGCCAGCTTCGTGCCTTACAGCGCTCAAGAGTTCAGCCGCCATCTCGTCGGCAAGCCGTCTGACACCCGGCGCCGTTGCTCTGCCACGCCTTGCCGAGCCCGGCCTCCCCCGGCGCTTCCTGCGCCTGCCTTACCGACGTGCGCTGCCTCATTCCGCATGACGCTCGCCGCCTCTCTGCCTGTTCAACGCTCAACGCAGCGGAGGGGTGCCGCTCACCCGGGATCCGCCGGTCGAACGATCAGCTCGTGAAAACCCAATGCTGACCGTCACAGCCCGACACCATGCAGGGGTGAGCCCGCGCTGTCGTGTCTCCCAGGCCGTGCGGGGCACACCACCTTGCCTGCAGCCGAAGGTCCGCTACGCGGACATCCGCCCGTACACGGTTCCCGAGTCGCTCACTGAATTGGCCAGGCCAACGGGCGGGATCATCAGCACGCCCCTGAACCTGGACTGGTCCCGCAGAGCCGCTACGAGCTCAAAATCGACGAGGACCGGCATCGCCTCTGCGAGACAGTCGCCCTCGAAGCCATGAACATCTCTGAATTGCCTTCTCGCTGAGCTGAACGCAACTGGCGAACTCGACTGGTCCCATGCCTGCGTGGACGCTCTCACGTCCGCGCGGAAAAGGGGAGCCGAAACGGCCCATCACCCCAACCGCGGAGAACTACGCAACCGAAGGATCCGCCCGTCATCTCCCGGAAAGGCACCGAACACCCACAGCCTGGGCAAGCTCCGCTACGTCGTCGAGCAGACCTTCACGCTCCTCGACCAGTTCACGCACCTCTCCGTCCCGTGGGAACACTATGCCGACCTCCACGACGCCTTCAACCCATTTGCTTGCAGCCTCATCCTATGGAGACGGCTCAAGAAACACCGACCGTGATCGTCCTACGAGGACTTTGAGAACTCCCACAACCGCCCCAGCCATGAAGAGGTCCTTTTCTGTGCGACTACTGGGCACACATCAAGAGAAGAGCCGATCGATCTCCTCATTATTTCGATCAAAAACGGTCACATGACCGTACAGCCAGACCGTAATCCCACCGTTCCAGTAAATAATTTCCATTTCATCGATCCTGGAAGAAGGAAAATCGAAGAACATGAACGCCCCTGCGTCCAGTTCGTAAACCACACCCAACGGCTCAACCATTACTGAGCAACCGACGGATTCGTCGGCCCCGATTCTTATCCGGCTCATGGACGTCAGCTCTCAACCTTTGTATCCGTAGGCATCAATGATACGTTGAAGAAGTTTTACTCGCCCCGCCGCACTGGGATTCTGCGGACTGACCGCATCTGCGTTGACATAGAATCTACGAAGTCTGAGTGCATCCGAAAGAGAGGCCTGATTACGAAGTGCCTGGGGACTCGGAGTCCTCTCAAGGGCCTCTTGAACGCCCTTAGGTCTGGCCCCCCAGATGTTTCTCCCAACGCTTGCACCGGTCGGCCCTCCATCCAATGGTTTCGTGCCAACAGTCCCGGGCATGGGAACGTGTCCGTCGACATCGACGTCTGGCTCATACGTCCCACCAGAGGTCTCACTTGATGCCTCGTTGAAAGCCTGGTTGAGCCCGTCGCCGAATGTTTTGGCACCGTCGACGGCTTGGACGCCACCGTAACCAACGGCAGCCGTGCTTACCGTGATCAGTGGTGCTCCGCCGACGCATCCTACGACGGTGGCACAGGCGAGGCCACCAGCCTCGACACCGGTTTCGCCTGCGTAGATCAGGAGGAGGCTGCCGGCTGTTTTTGCTCCGCCGATCCAGACGTCTGGGGTGGTGGCGATGGCGTCGACGTAGTTTCTGACGGCGTCGGCGCTGTTGCCGAGGGTGTGGCCGGCTTTCCCGGCACTGGAGGTCAACCAACTGGGGAGGCCATGGCCGTGGTGGCCCTTGCCTTTCCCTTTGGAGTTGCTGCCTTCGCTGGTGCCGTCGGAGTCGCCGGTGCTGGGCCCGTGGGGAACGCCGTCGGGAGTGCAGAAGGGCGGGCAGTCGCTGGCCGGGTGTGCTCCGTTGCAGGTGTTGGTGACTCCGCAGTCGCCGCCTCCGTCGCGGTTCAGACCGGTGGGGTCGGCGGAGTCCACGGGGGTGTTGTCGGCGTAGGCGTAGCCGTTGAGGGATTGGATGTCGGTTGCGTCGAAGATGGGGTCGACGGAGAGGAATCGGCCGAGGGTGGGGTCGTATTCGCGGGCGCCGAGGTTGGTGAGGCCGGTGATGGGGTCGGGGGTGCCGCCGACGTAACCCTGGTCACCGGGCCAGGCGCTGGGATTGCCGCCGGTGGTGCGGTCCTGGCCGAACGGGGTGTAGGCGCGGCGGGTGACGGTGGTGTTGTCGGCCGTGATGTCGGTGGTGGCGGTGCCGTGGGGGTCGGCTGCCTGGAAGTGCAGTTTTGTGGCGGTCGTTCCAGCGGTGGCGGTGCGGACGGCGGTGGGGGCCCCGGCGACGGTGTAGTAGCGGGTGTCGGCGGTGGCAGTGCCGGCGGAGTTGAGGGTGAGCTCGTCGGCGCCGAGGAAGACAGTGGTGGTGCCGTTGTCGGTGCGGGTCAGGAGATTGCCCGCGGCGTCGTAGTGGTAGGTCGTGGTGGTGGTCGACTGGGTGGTGGTGGCCAGGCGGCCGTTGTCGTCGTAGGTGAACTTCAAGTCGTCGGCGGCGCGGTCCGCGGTCCAGGTCGGGGTCTTCCACACCGAGGTTCCGGCGGCGTTGAGGACGAGGAGCTGGCCGTCGTCGTCCAGCCGGGCATGGTCGCCGGTCCCGGTGGTGGCGCTGGACCACAGAGTGGTGCCGCTGATGGTGTGGACGGTGAGGTTGCCGTCGGTGCCCATCGTCAGGACGGCGCCGGCGTTGCCTGGGGTGTTGCTGGACCACAGGGCCTGACCGGACCTGCGGGCGTACATCACCAGGTTGCCGTCGCTCTGCATGGTCAGGCGGATGGTGTTGGTGACCATGCTGTTGCCGGAGGTGAGGGTGGCGCCGGAGGCAAGGGTCTTGTTGGCGGTGGCCAGTTCGATCTCGGTGGTGTTGCCGGCCGGGTCGTAGGCGAAGTCCTGTTGTCCGCCGCCGTTGCCAGTGACCGTGGTCTTGGTGACGGCGTGTGGGTGGGCGGTACCAGGGGTCGGGTAGGTCTCGGTGGTGGTGGCGTCCTGGCCGGTGTCGCCGGTGGTCGAGTGGTCGGTTTCGGTGGTGCGGTTGCCAGTGGCGTCGTAACCGAAGGACTGCCAGTACGGGTTCGGGCCGCCGAGGTTGGCAGCGCTGGGTGTGGTGTGGGTGCAGCCGCCCTCACCCATGATCGACGGCAGGGGTGCGGTCGTGGTCCCGCCGGTATCGGTCCACGCCTGCGTCAGACGCTGGATGTAGTCGTAGGTGAAGCACTGCGTGTCGGTTTTCGCGGTGCCGCCGCCGTCTTGTACGTCGCTGATGGACGTGATCTGCCCGGCCGGGTCATAGGTGTAGGCAGTTGCCTCCACGTGGGTGGCGCCGGACTGCATATCCAGGGCGGTGTTCAACAGCCGCCCGGTGGAGGCTTCCCAGTTGTAGGTCTCGTCGATCTGGGTGGGTGTGACACCCATGTGGGCGCGCAGCGGCTGGCCGAGATGGGTGTACTCCATCCACCCCAGGTATTTGTCCTTGCCGCCCGAGGCGATGGTCAGACCGTTGTCGTCGTAGCCATAGCTGACGGACTCCGCCGCCATCGGGCCCGCGGCAGGCAGCGTGGTGGTGTCCACGTTGCGGGTCAGCGGGTTGTACGTCGTGCCGGTGGTGTAGCTGATAGCTGCGGCGTTACCCACTGCACCGGCCGGGATCGTTGTGGTGGAGCCCGTGGGCAAGTAGTCCGCGGCGTAGCCGGTGAAGGTGTTGGTCCAGGCACGCCCGGCGCTGTCGTAGCTGGTACTCGTTGTGACCTGGCCGAGAGCGCCGGCCGGATCGTATGCGGTGTGCGTCAGGTGAGTCGTCGTGGCACCGTCGGCCGAGGTCGCTGAGGTATCCGTGGGCCTGCCCAGATTGTCGTAGCTGGTGGAGATGCCGCCACCGGGGGCGTGCCGAGCATCGGTTGTCTCGGTGACTTCTCTGTTGTCGTCGTACTGGTTGAGCGTGACGCCTGTGTCCGGATCGGTCGTCTTGGCCTTGTCGCCGAGCTGATCGAAGGTCGTGGTCCAGGTATTGCCGGAGGAATCCGTCAGCGCGGTCTGTCGGCCCTTCGCGTCGTAGGCGTAGTGCGTGGCGTCGTACGGTCCGGCAGGTGTCTGTCCGTGGAACTGCCACAGCTCGGTGGTCTGGCCACGCGCATCCGTGATGGTCGCGGTAGGCGTTGCACCGGCGGGCGGGGTGACGTCGGTCTCGGTGCCCGTGGGGTAGGTAGTGGTCGTGGTGGTCTGGGGGACTGAGTTGTACTCCTGTGTGGCGGTGAGGATCCGTCCCATTCCGTCATAGGCGGTAACGGTCTCGTTGGGCACTTCGGCGTCCACCGGTAGCACGAAGGTGGACGACGGGGCGGCCTTGTCGTTGAAGAACTCCGCGTCCGCGGCAACGGTGCGGCCGAGAGAGTCGTAGAAGTTCGTCGAGATCAGCCGGGCGCTTGCGGTGTCGTCCGCGGTGGTTGTCTGTACCTCACGCAACTGGAGCAGGGAGTCGTAAATTTTGTATTCGGGCTTGTACGTCACGCCGTCGTCGCGCAGGTCCTGCTCTTCTACCCATGAAGGACCGGTCAACGATGTGGTGTAGGTGAACTTGACCACCGGCGTGTTGGCGTTGGCAGCCTTGGAATGGACGGGCGACCAGCCTTTGATGAGCCGGGCAAGCCCGTCGTAGGCGTAGCTGGTGACGTTCTTGTTAGCGTCCGAGCTGCTGAGGACGATTCCGCGGGCGACGTCCAGCGTTGTCGTCGTCGTCCACTTCTTGGGGTTGGTGACGGTGATCGATGTGGGCAGCGCGAGGGAGCCGACAGGCGAGTAGGCGGTACTGCTCGTACGGTTCATCGCATCGGTAGCTGAGGTGATGCGGCCGTAGGTGTCATAGACCGTGTCGGTCGGGGCAGTCCAGCGCGCTGCCCCGCCTGCGCCGTTGAAGTCCTTCAGTGCGGTCACCGAGGTGGGGTCGCCAGCTCCCGGTACTTCACCGAGGGCACTTGAGTGGTCGTAGAAGGTCTTGACGTCGGAGAGGGTGTGGCTGGCGTCCTCGGACTGGTTGCAGCCGCCGGTGAGGTCGATCACTTCGGACGGGAGTCCGGTGGGAGCTCCGGCTGTCGTGGTGGCCCACACCGATTTGGTGCACCGCTCGGGAGTGGTGCTGCCGGAGACCGGCTGGTCCGAAGCGTCGATCTGCCCTCTGTCGTCGTCGGTCTTGACCAGGCCTGTTGCGTCGTCGTAGGTGCTGAAGCTGCCGGACGTCAGCCAGTTGCTACCGCTGACCAGCGTTTGGTTGTACGTGGCCGCGGTGTCCGTGAAGTAGGCGTTCTGGTCGGGCAGGCCGTCAGCACGAGCATGGGTGGCTGTAGCGGGCGACATCCAGGGGATGGTCACGGTGCGTTTGCGGGCGACACCGCCGTCATGGTCGAAGGTGACGGTCTGGTACGCCAGGTCCGACCACGCGTCCCTGTCGGTGATGGTGCCGCCGCGGGCCGGGGTGACCGACACGCTTTTGTGGCTTCCATTGGCGTTAAGGTCGCCGTCCATGCCCTGCAAGTACCAGGCGGTCGACTCGCTGATCGGGGCGGGGCTGGCGCCGGTGCGGGTGGTGACCTGGGAATAGCCGCGCCACTGGTCCCAGGTACGGTATTTCGCTGCGGTGATCTCGTCGTCGTCGTGGTGCCATGCAGGGATCCCCTGTGCGTAGTCGTAGCGTGTGACCTGCGGCGGGGAGTTGGTGATGGAGTTGTCGGAGACGTCGACCTCGCCGACGAGGTATTTGTTGAACCAGTCCAGGATTGGAGCGGCGTAGCCGTTGGGCTCCCACCGGACGGGGTAGCAGGTGGTGTGGTCGTTGTCCTCCGATGGCGGACTGGTCCGACTGCATGTGTCGTTCTGGTAGGAGACGGCGATGGTGGCACCGGTCTCGGTGGTGATCGACGTCATCCGCTTCCGGTTGAGCGGGACGACAGCGGGCTCAATCAGTCCGTCGACCCGGTTGGGGTAGAAGGCCCCGATGAATGTGATGGGCTTCTCGGTGACCGCGGTTCCGCCGCCGCCGGTGTCGGCGCCGATGTGGGTGATCGAGTCCAGCCACATCGCCTTCGGCGTCGAAGCGTGCGGGTTCGTACTGGTGGATCCGTCGGCCGGGTCGGGAAAGTCCTGGTTCGCCAGTGCATAGGTGTCGACCGTGCGGTAGCCGGGGGTGGTCAGGCTGGTGTCCCACACCTGGGTCGAGATCCCGGTCAGCCGGTCATTGGTCCAGAACGACGGCGCGTAGTTCGAGCACGAGGAGGAGCCACAGTTCTGGTCGTACGGAACGTCCGGCCAGTGCGAGGCATTCGCGGTCGACAAAGTGGCGCCCGTGCAGGTGAACCCGGTCGCATCACACCGGCCGTCAGCCGCACGGGTGAAGGTGACGTTCGCCGCCGGGTTGTGGCCGGCCTTGTAGTCGGCGACGTTCTGCCCGTAGGTGACCGACGTCAGAGCACCACCGCGTGTGTAGGCGGTCGGCGTGTGAGCGCTGCCCCGCCCGTAGTAATTGGTCTCGGCCGCGTAGTGATAAACGGTGATGTTCTTGTGCGCGTCGATGCTGAAATCGAGATTCCACTGCCAGCCCTGCGTGCACCACGACGCGTCCAGCGTGCTCCCGTGACACGGCTCACTGTCGTTGTTGCCGTATACCGGGGCGCCCCAGGCGCTGTTGGTCGAGGCATCCGAGCCGGTTCCGCCCTGCGCGGTGGGCAGGTGGTCGGCGCCGAAGAGATACGTAGTGCCGGACCGGTCGGTGAGCTGCCAGTACACACCACCGTTGAGACCGTTGGACGCACCCGTCACCTCCTTGATCACCGAGCCGTCGTCATCGGCCAGCCGCCACGTACTACCGTCGTGGACCAGTTCATGGCTGGCACCATTGAGGGTCAGGGTCGCGTTGTCACCCGCCCAGCACTGCTCCTGATCCGTCGCGCCCTGACCGTCATCGGCACACGTCCGGTACGAACGGCTCACCGACCCCGGCCACAAGGTCCACGAATCGCCAACCCACGAACCCTGGTTGTTGGTCTGGGACGTACGGCCGTCCGCATCCTGCGAGTTGTACGTCAGCGCCAGATTGGGCGCAGTCCCGCCCAGCGCAGGAGGGACTGCGATCGGATACGAGTACGTGAAGGCACCCGTGGCCCCTGAGCTGCCCCACTTCGAGGACGACGACAACGGCGACGCCTTGAAGCTTCCGGAAGATCCGGATGTGTCTGCCGTCGCTCCGAGGAGAACCACCGCGGACGTCGCGCTGCGTACCTGCGCGGTCGTCACCACGCCGGCCGCATCCGGAAGTGCGGTGGGGTCGGTGGTCGTGGGGAGGGTGACATCGGCGACCAAGCGGTCATGCGCGGTGTCGTTGACGGAAGCCGTGACCGGCGTTCCGACGCGGCACGCGGCAACCTGCGGCGTCGTCAGGAGGCACGCGGGGTACGTCGAGAGCCGCAGCCGGTCGCCGTATCCGGCGCCGAAGGCGTCCTTGATCCCCGAGTAGTCCAGTCCGACGGAGACCCGCTCGGTGGCCGGGCTGGCGTCGGTACGTGACAACGACACCAGCAGCCCGTTCACCCCGGCGCGTTGGGCAACCGCATGCGAGGCCAGCGCAGTGTGCACGGCCTGCGGAACCGCAGCCGAACTGTTCGCCTTGATGGCCGCGCGAGTCGCGGCCGTCGCGGGCAGCACCTTCACATCGAGGGCGCCCGCGGGCCCGACGTATACCGGCACACCGGCAGCCTTGACCGGTGTGCGGACGGCGAGCTGAGGGGCTTTCAGCGGTCCCGCGGTGAGAGCGCGGATTCGCGCCGGCGTCAGCGCCGATGGTCTGGTTGGCCGGCCCTGTGCGAGGGAGACATCCGCGGAGGTTGCTGCCGGCCACCGCACCGGTGAAGGTGCCGAGCTCTTCGTCTGCCTGGCGTTTTGCGCGGCGCGCAGGGCGGCGGGCTGCTTCGTCGGACCGGATTGCGCTGTTACGTCGGTGACCGACACCGAGGGCTGGGACGGCAAAGGTCCAGGTGACCACAGTGGCGGAGGCGTGGGGTCCGCCACTGCACCGGCCGCGCTCAGCAGGGCAGAGGCGACCGAGAGCACGGCGGCGCACGAAAGCAGCTTCAGGCGCGCGGCAGCGCGCTGATGACGGTGCATCAACTTCCCCCCACATCCGTGCGGCACGCACGGAACTCCCCAATGACCCGCTGAACCTAGACGTACCGACCCAACCATGGAGTCATGATTCGCTAAAAGAATTCCCATGGCGGCGAAAATTCTTTGCCGGGGCGATCGCTCCAGAAGCCGCAGGGGCCCGCATGTGAACCCCGAGAGAACCGAAAACCAACAGGCGGGCCGCCTCAAGGAAGAAAGAAAAAGCGCCTTGTGGCCTGATGTATCCCCCAACTAGCGTCCAGGCTCCGCCTTGTCCGACCTACTCGAAAGTGGAACCTGTGACCATCACTTACGTGCGCGGCAGACGCCGTCTCCGGTTGACGGGAATCGCCGCGGTAAGCGGAATTCTCGCCTCCCTATTGACGCTGGCAGTTCCCGCGCAGGCCGACGATTCGCCTCCGGCCGCTTCTCCGGGGCCGCTGCAATCGGCGGAGATCGCTGCCGCGGACCAGGCTCGTGCCAGCGGACGACCGGTACAGGTGGACTACGCAACCGACGCCTTTTCCACCCTGACCGCGCAGCCCGACGGCACGTTCACCCAGAACGTCAGCGCGTCACCGCAGCGCATGCAGCAGGAGGGTTCCTGGGTTCAGCTCGACCCGACGCTCCATCACAACGCCGACGGGACGTACGGGACAACCGCCACCACCGCAACCCTGACGCTCTCCGGGGGCGGCACCGCACCCCTGGCAACAATGGACGACGCAGGCAAGAAACTCTCATTCACCTGGCCCACCGCACTGCCCGCACCGACCGTGACCGGATCCACCGCGCTCTACGCCGAGGTACTGCCCGGCGTCGACCTGTCCGTGCAGGCCAACGACCAGGGCGGATTCAGCGACACCATCATCGTCAAAACCGCCGAAGCCGCGCAGAACCCTGCGCTGAGCACCTTGCACCTGGCCACGGACAGCACGAACGTGACGCTCAGCACCGACAGCGCCGGGAACATCTCCGCAACCGACAGCTCGGGAACCCTGATCTTCCACGCGCCGGCGCCCGAGATGTGGGACTCCACCACCGCTTCCGCACCCGCTGCCTCGAAGGCCGCCACGGCAACGGCCGGACCGGCCGACGATACGGCTTCAGAGGCAGCCGGTCCTGCGCCCGGCGCACAGGTCGCGCCCGTGACAGTCGCGGTGGACGGCGGCGACCTGCAACTCACACCCGACCCGGACCTGCTCACCGGTGCCGGCACCACCTACCCAGTGTTCATCGACCCCGGCTACACGCCCACCTGGGTTCCCGGATCACAAAAGACCGGCGACTACACCTACATCCAGCAGGGCCACCCCGGGACGTCCAACTGGAAGTCCAACGAGGACTACGACAACCGTGGCATCGGCGTCGGATACCAGGGCTATGACTCCCCCAACGGCGTCGAGCGCAGCATCTACCAGTGGTTCCTGGGGACTTGGATCGACGCGAAAACCGTTCACAGCGCCACGCTCAACGTCGATGAGACCTACACCGCCAGCTACGGCTGCACTGCCCACGACGTGCGGGCGTACTCCATGGCCACCCACATCAACGACGGCACAACCTGGAACAACTACTACGGCACCACCGGCACACTGATGGACACCCAGCCCATCGGCGGCGCCTACAACACCGGATGCGCGGGAGCGTTCCACTCCGCCTTCGATGTCACCTCGGCCGTCAGCAACGACACCGACGGCATGATCACCCTGGAACTCGTCGGCAGCGAAGGAACCGGCGACCGCGACAGCTTCAAACGCTTCGCCAAGACCGCGACCCTCAGCTTCACCTACAACACCACTCCCGGCGTCCCGACCGAAACCAAAGCCACACCCACACCGCGGACCGGCCCCGGTGGAGACACACAAGGCTGCGGCTCCGACGCCTATGGATGGATCCCCAACGGCGCCGCCGGCGGCAATCTCACCCTCTCCGCGAAAGTCACCGACCCCGACTCTAGCGACGGCCAGCTCGTCCGCGGCCAGTTCGCGCTCTGGGACGACAGCACCAGCCCAGCCACCGCCATCATCTCCATGGGCAACGGAACCCCCGGCGCACCGGTCAACAGCAACACCGCCTGGCTGACCTCAGGCAGCACCGCCACGAAGGCCGTCCCAGCAAGCAATCTCATCCACGGCCATCTCTACGGATGGCAAGTACGCTCCGACGACGGCATCAACCACTCCGCCACCACGGCGGTCTGCCACTTCAAGTACGACACCACCGCACCCACCAACGTCAGCATCAACGGCTCCGGGCCCGGCACCGGCTCCTGCACCGACGGCGGCACCGTCAGCAAGGCCGGCACCACCGACTACTTCGCCCTCGCCGCCACCGACACCGGCAGCGGCGTCGACCACTTCGACTGGACCCTCGGCGCCGCATCCGACCTCGCCGACAACGGCGGCAACCACGCCCTCGGCGACACCAAACTCGCCATCACCCCAAGAAGCTGGGGCACCTACTTCCTCAACGTCGCCGCCGTCGACAAAGCCGGCAACGAATCAGGAGCCGTCTGCTACAGCTTCTACGTCCCCGACAACCCGCTCATGGGCGTCACGCCCGGTGACATTGACGGCGACGGATACCGCGACTTCGCCGCCATCACCAAAGACACCTATACCGGCTCCCCCACCGGCCTGCGCTTCTACCCCACTAACACCGCGAACGTCCCACCCACCGTCGCCTCCGACAACGCCAACGGCCCCAACACAAATGGCACTTGGAACGACGCCTTCATTGCCCACCGCTCCACCCCCCAACGATCCGCATCCGGAACCAAAACCGACGACATGTGGGCCTTGGGCACCAACGATCTGCTTTACCTCTACTGGGACACTGTGAACGGCTCGGGTACAAGCAACAACGGCAACCAGTACTACTCCAAGGACCAACGAGCCGCCGTCACCAGGCCGACCTGCACCGCGGACACGGCAACCTGTGCCCTCTACGCCCCCGGCTGGTCATCGGTCACACAGCTCATCGCACCGGGCGACATAAACGGCGACGGCAACCCTGACCTCATCACCGCCGAGACCAACAATCTTCTCTGGCTCTTCCCAGGAACGAGCACCAGCAACAAACTCGGCGCACCCCAACTCATCGGCAACGGCGGCTGGGACACCTTCACCGCCATCGCCCCCGGCAACACTCCTGGCGACAACGGCCACGCCACCCTGTGGTCCCGCAACAATGCCACCGGCGTCGTCTACTCCTACACGAACACGATTGACGGCAACGGAGTCGTCACACTCGGAACCCGAACCCAGATCGGCACCGGATACGCCGCCGCCGACTACCCCCTCATCATCAGCGTCGGCGACATCAGCGGAGACGCTGTCCCCGACCTCATCGCCACCACCTCCACCGGAAAACTCGTCGACCAACTCGGCAACACCACCGGTGGAACAACACAATTCGACGGCACACCCGGCTCGCCCGGCTCGCCCGCCCAGATCGGCAACGTCGGCTGGAGCGACATCGCCACCATCAACTAACCGCGCCGGGGTTCCGGAACAACGCCGGATCCGGAACCCCGACCCACTCATCGCACGCCAACTGGCGTTCAACTGATGCTCGACTCTCGGTATCACCAAATGACCCACCCGGATCGCCCGCGCCAGTTCCGCACCCACCCAACCTGTCACCGCGGCCACACTCCAGCCGCGATCCACCTGCACGTCATGCCGCAACCCCCGCCCCCCTCGGACGGCCCGACCCCGACCCACCGGTGTTCCCCCGTCCCGCCAGCGGAGACCAAGGTCACCCCATCGCACTCCTTCACGCCCCCAACCCCGGTCTCGGCCAGGGATGCCAGCGCACCGGGAGGGGTACGAATCCAGGTGACCGAATGACTGTGCGGCAACAGCGCCTGCCTCAGCGCCGTGACGAGCCACGGCTTCCGCTTCACGGCGCGCCGACTCAGCAGCCGGCGCGTCGGCAACGCATCCCACGCTCGGCGATGTACTCGACGTACTTCCGCTGCCACGCTGTCCGAGGCGGCACCTGCCCGTACATTTGCCCATTGCTGGATGCCTTGCATTTCTGCATTATCCCGCGCAGTTTTCAGCACCCCGCCAGGTTCAACGACTGGCGCAGTGGGATTTCCTATTTGGTGACGAGCCGCGAATTGGATTCGGAAGGCTAGGACGCCCGGCTGAGGCGAGCCCCTGGGACGATGTTGTCAAAATTGCGCGCAGGCTGGGATCTTTGAGGGCCGGCGTCCTAGTCTGAGGAGCTACAGCTTGGGGGCGAGCAGTCCCGTTGATGAGGTAGAGAACCAAAACCCGGGGAGTTGGACAGTGGCCCCTTCCGGTGACACCACCGATCCATCGTCCGGGCGACGATCGCCGGTTGTTTCCTCCGCCGCGGCCGCCCAGGCAGGCGTCGGGAGGCTGGACGACCAGGTGCCGTTCCTTGCCCGGCTGGAACACCAGCAGCGCTTATCCCTGCTGGAACTCGGCCGTCCCATGAAGTACGGCGCACGGTCCACCTTGATGCGTCAGGACGAACCGTCCACACACGTCGTCATCATCCTCACCGGATGGACCAAGGTCACCCGCTCCGCGGCCACGGGCTACGAGGCCCTGCTCGCTCTGCGCGGGCCTGGCGACATCGTCGGTGAGGCGTCCGCCGTCAGCGGTCGGCTCCGCTCGGCGACGGTGACCACGCTCGGGGAGGTGGAAGCCGTCACCATCGATCGCGACCGCTTCCTGAGCCACCTGGCCGCCTCGTCGGACACCGCGCTTCAGCTTCTCGGCCTGACCGCAGACCGCACGCGAGCAAGTGACCGGCAGCGCGTGGAGCAGGGTGCGCTCGGTGTACGTGAACGGCTCGCGATTCTGCTGCTGGACCTGGCCCGCACGCACGGCGAGCAGGATCCAGAGGGTGTCCGGCTGACAACCGGGCTGAGCCAGCACGAACTTGCGGGGTCGGTCGGAGCATCCCGTGAGGCGGTGGCCCGGCTCCTGAAAGATCTACGAGAACGCGGCATCGTCCGCACCAGCCGCAGAGGACTGGTCATCGTGCGCCCTGAGCAGTTACGCCGGATCGGCCGCGGCGAATAACGACTGCCGGTCGGTCAACCGTCGGCGATCGGCGTGTGTGCACTTGGTCACAGATGAGGTGTGACGACGTTCCTCCCCCACTGTCAGACCCTCACGAGATAGTGCTGCGGACCGAGCCGAGCCGTCCGAGAGGCACGCATGTCGTTAACCCTGACGGAACCCGTGAACCACACGATTCTCCTGCTCGACATCGAGAGTTTCAGCAACCGGGACAACGTCGAACAGGCATTCCTGCGCCGAGGGCTGCACAACGTGGTCGAGGACATCCTCGCCGCAGCGGGCGTCGAGCCGAACCGGCAGTACAGGGAAGATCGCGGGGACGGTCTGATCATCCTGATCAGCGCCGACATCCCGAAGACCGCGCTGTTGCGAGCACTCTTGACTACGGCTCCGGACGCGCTGCGTGACTACAACCGCGTGGCGGCGACCAGCGCGCAGATGCGACTGCGAACCGTCCTGGCATCGGGAGAAGTCGCCCGCGACCCGCGTGAGGGGACGGTCGGCGGGCTCGTCGGCCACGACCTGAACCAGGCGTGCCGGCTGCTGGACGCCGATGTCCTGCGCGAGGCACTCAAGCAGCGGGCCACCGAATGCGTTCTGTGCGTCTCGACACCGGTGTTCGAAGGCGTCGTCCGCCATGGCCACCGCGGACTGCGGCCGGAGGAGTTCCACCGGGTCGACGTGTCGGTGAAGAAGGACACTCTCGAAGCGTGGTTGCACGGGCCCCTGCCGCACGGAGGATCCGCCGCTACGTCCGATGCCGACAGCGGACACGAACCGGTCCGTGGCACAACGGACGCACCCGTCACTCGCACCGGGGCAACCGCGGGAGGCGGGACGAACATCAGCGTGAGCGGAGGCTCATTGACCTTCGGGGGCAGCCAGGTCAGCGGTGATCAGATCGGTGTGAGCGGCGGTCACGTCTCTGGCGACGTCGTCATGGGCAGCGTCCAGCGCAAGGACCGGGACGGTTGCTGATGAGTGAGCAGCCACGTCAGGACAAGTCGAACCAACAGGGTCCGGGAGAGACCGACCCACCGCCCGGCCAGCAAGAGCACGCCGACAACCAGCAGGCCGAGGAGGAGAACGACAGCCCGCAGGATCCGTGGGCAGCTCGCGACGAGTTGCTCCACCACGCGCCGCGCTCCTTCGGAGGCAGTCTGGTCGGCGGCGCCCAGACCGGGGTCAGCGGCGGCCACGTCGCCGGCGACCTCGTCATGGGCACGAAGATCGAGCAACACTTCCGATATGGGATGTCCAGCCACGCGTCCGGCGATATCCCCGCGTCCGAGCTGGAAGAGCGTGCCCTGGTCTTCGCGGGATACGAAGAGCTCGTGCACCCGCTCCTCGGGCAGTTGCGCGAGGAGCGGGTCCTCGTTCTGTCGGGCGCGCCGTTCAGCGGTCGCCACAGTGCCGCCCTGATGCTGCTGCACGCCCTGGGGGCCGTACCCGTGCGCGCCCTCGACCCGAAAACCAAGCCCACCGCGCTCAAGGACGAGGTGACAGGCACGTCGCTGGGCTACCTGGTCACCGACCTGGTGACTAGCAGGGACAGTCCGCTGCGCAACATCGATGTCTGGTCCGTGCGGGACGAGCTGGAGAAGAACAACGCCTACCTCGTCGTGACGGTTGATCTGTACGCCGTCCTGCACGGCGTCAGTGCTGTCGAGTGGCGGCCGCCATCCCCGGAGGCCGTCCTCCGTTCCCATCTTCATGCTCTGGTGGACGACCCGGTGAGGGAAAGGGAGCTTCTCGCTCTGCCTGCCGCTCACGACTTCCTCGCCTACGACAACCACCAACTTCGCGAGGCAGCCGTATTCGCGAAGGCGCTGGCCGGCCACGCGGACAGCGAGGCCAACCAGGAGGAGCTGGCGGCCGTCAGTAGAAGGCTGCTCCGCAAACAGGTCCAGGAATGGTTCAGCGACGATCGGACTCTCCTGCGGGACAAGGCATTTCTGCTCTCCCTCGCAGCGTTCGACGAAGCGGCGTACGCCCTGACTGCGGAGCTGAGCGACAGCCTGTGGGCGGAGTTCCAGCGGACCGAGGACGCCGGATCGAGCCCTCGCGTCGGCATCTTCGGCACGTCGATCACCAAACGGCTGACGCTCGCACGCGCCGAGGAGTACCAGCGAGAAGAGCACACCGAGTGGGGGCCGGTGACGCAGCGCGTGGCCCGATTCCTGGAGCCTCGGACCGCCGGCGAGATCCTCCGCGAGGTGTGGACGGCCCACCCGTCAGCGCGGCCGGCCCTGATCCGCTGGCTAGGACGACTGGCCGAGGACGGACGACCGCTGGTGCGCACAAGGGCGGCGGTCACAGCGGCGGTGCTGGCCGACGCCGACCTTCCCTCAGCCATGGCGCTGCTCATCGAGGGCTGGGCGAAATCGAGACGGTTTCGGACGTGTCTGGTCGCCGCCAACGCCCTGGCGATGGCCCATTCCGTCGCCGCCCCCAACATCCCGAAGATCTTGCGGTCCTGGTGCGATGAAGAGTCCGGATCCCGGCTCCGTTGGACGGCGATTCGTGTCTACGGGCTGGTGGGCGGGAAGATGCCGCAGGTCGCGCTGGAAGCGCTGGTGGAAGCAGTCCGTGAGGGCGACGACGCAGCGCAGACCGCGCATGTCGCCGAGTCCGTCGCGCTGCTGCTGACCGATCCGTCGCTCCCGGTACGCGGTCAGGTCCTCCACGACGTGGTCCAACTACTCCAGGACAAGCCGCCTGTAAGCGAACTGGCTCTGCGCGCCTTCGTCCTGGCGTGCACCCACACCGATGACCGACTGCTCCTGCAGTGGTACGCCGAGGCCACGGCTCGGGCAGGCACCGAGGACGCCCGGCATCTGTCCTACCTGTGGCGGACCGTTCTCAGTGACCTCAGGTACACCGGCGACGCGCTGAATGCCCTAGGCGGGTGGGTCCGCGCGGCCGAGAACGACCCGAACGCCGAACGGCAGTTGGCAGTGCTGCTGCCCGCTCTCGCTCTCACCGCGGAGGACCGCAAGCGCCTACGCCACATGTTGCGGACGCTGCATGGTCGGCGGGGTGAGCAACTCAAAGTGGCCGAGCGGCTGTTGAACGTGCTGTGAGCCGCCACACCAACCGGCCGCCCGGCCATGAGCTGACGAACGCAGAGCAAGGAGTGACTCCCCATGCCGGACTTTCGCCACGAGCCTGACTGGGACCAGGGCGCGCATCGGCACAGTGCCCTTGCCGACCCGGTCGTGACGGTTCGCCAGTTAGCGCGGTTCGACTACCGCAAGAACTACAGCCGGATCGACAACGCTCTGGTCTTCACCACGAACAAGGGAGAGCACGACGTCTACCTTCCGCCGCGTCGTCCCACCCGGCCGGAGTTCGCCACGAGGCGGTACACGGCTGTCTACGAAGTGGACATGGGGGTTCATTCCTGCACCGGCTCGCTCGCACTGCCGAGCGACAACGACGCCTTCGACTTCACAGCCGATCTGGCGATGACCTGGCAGGTCACCCGACCGGACCAGTTCGTGACCAGCCGGGAGCGGGACGTTCCCGCGCTGTTGACCAGGCGCCTGGAGGAGCTGATGCGCGAGATCAGCCGCAGGTTCCCGATCGACCGGAGTGCTGAGGCGGAAGGGGCCGTACGCCAGGCAGTCACCGCTGGCGGGCCGCTCGCCGAGAAGGCCGGGCTGCGTGTGTCGTGGACGATCCGGCTGCGGCAGGACGACGCCGCCATCGCACAACAGCGTGCGCTGCGCGAGATCAGGTACTCCGACGAGCAACTCGGCACCTCACACGATTTGGCGATGCGCGAGGCCGAGCTCCAAGCCGAGCGGGACAGAGCACGGGCAGGGCAGCAGCACGAACTCGCGATGCAGCAGAGCCGCCAGGAGGCGGAGCTGAGAAAGCTCGAAGCGGAGAGGATCGAATACTACGAGTACTACCTCCAGCACCGCGGCGTGGCGTCCTGGGCTCTCCATCTGAGTCGACACCCCGAGGACTCCAAGTTGGTGATGGAGAACCTGCGCGAGGATCAACTGACCTTGATCCGCAGCCAGCGGGACGTCGCTCTGCAAGTGCTCAAGGGCGAAAGCAAACTGGAGGACTACCAAAGTGCGGGCCTGACCGGGCCCGCACTGCGCATCATCGAAGAGTTCCTCGCCCGGGGTCTGCCCGGAGCCGTTCCTGCTCCACTCGCGCCGGGCTCACTGACCTGGCAGCCCGCCGACGGCACCGGGTCGTCGTTCCGGATGCCTTCCGACGCTGCTCCGGCGGACGGGGCGGAGGACGGACAGTGAGCGGACCGGTCGCGGACAATTCGGCCGTGGGCTCCCGCCTTCTCACGGAGTTGCGGGCGGAGACGGCACACGCGGACAGCAAGGCTTCCCTGCTTTTGGGCGCTTTGAGTATGACGGCTGGCCTGCTCGGAGGCCTGCTCGCGACCCGCCGATGGGCAGTTTCGCAGCTCTCCGCCACCGGAACCGTGCTGTGGTGGGCGGCTGTGACGGCCCTGGCCGGATCATTGCTGTCCTTGCTCCTCGCCGTGCGGCCCCGTTACAGCAGGAGCCCCTGGGGGCCGGGACGCCCCCTGACGTACTTCGACGACATCCGTCGCGCTGCAAGACAGGGTCTGCTGGCCGAAGCGCTCGACCAGACGAGAACCGACCCGGACGCCGGACTGCTCAGTGCACTCACCGAGAACAGCCGCATCGTGGACTGCAAGCACCGCTGGATACGCGCGGGCCTGGCCTTCTACTTCGCGGGAGCGGTGCTGTTGCCGATCGCGCTTGCCCTGCACTGATCGTCGCCGATCCAATCGCCGTGCCTTGAGGCACGACTGAACGCTCACCCAGGAAGACACTTCGCCGTGACTATCCCACCCGATCCCATCAATTCCGGCAGCGCCCTCTCCTCTGACATCCCCGAGCACCCGACCACAATGGCGTGTCCCCCACCGGCGTACCCGCGCGCTGCGGTTCCCCTACAGCGCTCGAGCGACGCCGGGGAGGCACTGCAGCCAGGTCCGCCACCGCCGTATCCAGTCGCGCCACGGCCGAGCCCGGAACGAACCGCGGCTCCCCGCCCCCCTACCGGGCCGGCGGACTTATGGTGTGGCACCGGCGCACACCCCGAAACCGGACCTGGCACCAACGCAGATCAGCCGCGCGAAATGGGCTTCGGCCGCCGCGGACGGGTGCACCTTTCGGATCGGCAGCGGGGCCTCGATGCCACGGCGGTGGGTCAACTGATCCTGCACTTACCGCCGTTCGGCGCGAGCTTCTTGATCGTGGTAACAGCCTCCTACGCGGTGCTCCCGAACGCGGGATGGGTGGTCGTGCTCCTCTGGCTCACCTCGGGCGTGCTGGCGTTCCATCGGCCGACCGAAAGCGTCCTCGCCCGGCACCTGCTGAACCTCCGTTATCCAACACCACGGGAACGTGAGCGGTTGGAGCCGATCTGGCGGGAAGTAACCGCACGGGCGGGCGTCGAGGGCCGGGCCTACGAGCTATGGATCGAAGAAAGTGACGACCTCAATGCGCTTGCCGCGGCCGGCCACATCGTGAGCGTCACTCGGTTCTCGCTCAACAATCTATCCAGTGGTCACCTTGGCGCCGTTCTCGCTCACGAACTGGCGCACCACGTCGGGGGCCACGCCTGGTCCTCACTCCTGGGCGAGTGGTACGCAGTGCCCGGACGGCTCGCGTGGGCCGCCGTCCGCAAGCTGGCCCGGCTCGGTATCACACTCGTCCGGCGTCTCAACGGCTGTCTGGGGGTGGCTCTTCTCGTGGCGGCGGTCACCACCGTGGTGGCCTTCGCCCTGGCCTACTGGTTCGTCATTCTGGCTCTGGTCGTAGCGCCGTATCTTCTGGCCGCCGTGGCCCGCCGGGCAGAGCTGCGTGCTGACCAGCATGCCGCGGCTCTCGGTTTCGGGCCGATGCTCGCCGAGGTGCTCCAGACGATGCATACGCAGGGGTCAGGAGCCGATGTCCCTATGACGGCATCCTTTGCTGCGCGCGGCAACACCGGTGCCTTTGGTTCGGTCACCCGAGCGCATCGAAACCGCCCGGGCCTGCTGGGCAAGCTCCTGGCCTCTCACCCTGACTATCACACTCGCCTGCACCGTCTGGCGCCGTACGTAGGCTCACATCGCTGAACCAACGCGGAACTATGTGTGACCTTCTCGGCTGCTCACAAGCCATGACGGGCCGCCAGTCGAGCTGGCGGGCCGTCATGAAATGCCGAGGCGGAGAACCGGCACGGGCACGGTTCTCTGCGGCGGCATCAGTACACGGTGCTGAACCACCTCTGGTGGTCGTTGTACAAAGAACTGCAGGCACTGTTGCGCAGGCCCCAGGTCGGACTGTCATCCAGACAGACTCCCAGTTGTACGCTCACGATTTGGAAGCCGGGAAAATCGGTCTGGTTGATCTCGTGGTAGTAGTAGAACTGCTGGTGGGGGTTGTTGTCGTCCGTGCAGTTGATCGCACGCAGGCCGTAACTTTCGCTGTCGTCCAGGCAGTTGTGCGTGTGGAAGTTCTGGATCATTGTGCCGGCCACTCCGAACGGCGTGACCACAGGGTCGGCCGCGTGGGCCGTGCCGCTGGCCGCGACGCTGATGCAACCCAGTGCGAGAACCGCTGCAGCGGCTCGTATCGCTCGGCCCGCAAAGAACTTTTTTCACGCCGGTTTCCCTCCCCTGGATGCACCCTGCACCCTTGCTCAGAGCATTCCCGAAAGGCCGGGCGGGCGAGCCGCGGCCCGCTTGTTCGTGTCGCAACCGGTACTCAGCAGACAACTTAGGCACCTTGAACAAAGGCTGGGTTCGAGCTGTTCAGGAGGAGCAGTCACAAAGTGGAGACAACCGAAGGAAGTGGACGTCGTCTTCCTACGTCCTCCCGTCACACCGGGTATTCAACTGCTTCACATGGCCACCGAAACGCGAGTCGTCTGTCTCGCCACTCACGACCCCCTCGCCGCCAGACCGTCGGTTTCGCTCGCCGACCTCACCAACCACCCCGTGGTGGACATTCCGCTGGGAACCCCGCAAGCCTGGTGGAACTACTGGGTCTCCGATCCTCGACTTGACGGCTCGCCGGTGCGATACGGCCCCATTGCCACTGATTTGGAAGCACTGCTGCACATCGTGGCGACAGGTGCTGCTATGGCTTTCCTTCCGTCGGCATTCCGCACCTTTTTCCCCGTCCCGGTGTGGCGTACATAGACCTTGTGGGCGTAACCCCCTGCACCTCCGCACTGGCCTGGTCTGCGGCGGACCGCGAACGTCCAGTGATTGCCGCCATTCGCCAGGCAGCCGGGGCCGTACTCGCGGCCGGTTGCAACGGCACGAGTGACCAATCGACCGGCGCCACCCCGGTTCGATGATCCCCGGCTGAACCGCGAGGAGCAGCGCGGGCTGAGGCGGAGCAGCCCGTGGCGGCGGGTCAGGCGGAGACGGGGTAGAGGAACCAGCGGGACTCGTCGTTGGCGCCGCAGGTGGCGATCATGAGGCGGCGGTCGGAGCCGCCGGGGCTGACGTTGCCGGGGCGGATGCAGAGGTTGCCGCTGATGAAGCTGCGGATGTGGACGGCGCTGTTGCCGACGGGTTCGAGCCACCAGAGCTGGTTGTCGGCGAGGGTGCCGTCGCAGTTGGCCTCGTTGAGGGTGGTGCCGGCGGGCTGGGGGCCGCGGTTGGGCATGTCGAGGCAGAGATCGTCCTTGGCGTTGACGAAGAGGACGAGGTCGGTGCCGCCGGGGCCCTTGCCGACGGGCTGGACGCGCATGTTCCAGATCTGGTTGTCGTTGCTGGTGCCGTCGCACTTGTGGGTGTTGACGGACCCGCCGACCTTGCCCGCGCCGAAGTAGGGGATGTCGGCGCACAGCGCCGTCGCGGCGTTCAGGAGCAGCGCGGTGGAGGGGTAGACGGCGATGGTCGGCGTGGGAGTGGCGGTCGCCTTCTTGGACCGCTTCGGCGAAGGCGTCGGCGAGTGGGTGGTGTGGACCGGCGCCTTGGGCGTGGCGGAGTGCGACGGCTTCGGCGTCGGCTTCTTCGCGGTCGGGCTGACGGAGCCGGTGGGGAGGTGGGCGAGCCGGTCGGCCGCCTTGGTCTGCGCGGCCGTGAGCTCCTTCGCGTCCTGGTCGGCCTGGTGGCCGCGCCAGGCGCCGATCCCCATGGTGGCGCCCGCGGCGAGCGCCAGTACGGCCGTGGCGCCCGCGACCCTGGAGCCCAGCCGGGAACGCTCCCCCGGCTGGCGGGCACTGCTCGTGAGCACCTCGACGAACCGTGCCCGCCGCCGCCGCTTCGCCTCGTCCTGATCGGTGTCGCTCAACGCCCGTTCCCCACTCGCCAAAAGTCCAACAAAGAGATGCCCATCGCTCAGACGCACATGAAGGCCCTCAGGTCACACCCGGCCAGTCAAGCACCAGGACCGAGGCCAACGGCCGCCCCCGAAACCGGATGGGCACGGAATGGGCACGACATGAGCAGAAGGACCGGCGGGACGGCGCCGCCCGGCCCGGTGCGGCGTCCACCGGCCGCGTGCCGTGCGCGGCGGTGCCCGTACCGCTTGGTGACCGGAGTCCCCACTCCCCTTGCGCACCACGAATATCACACGGCGCGTGCACCCCGCTACGGCGGTTCCTCTCGCGGATCCGGTGCCGGTGCGGGCACCGGATCCGCCGAGGTGTCCGGGGCGATCGGCGCTCTCGCCCTCACCGCCTCGTGGCCGGGCGCGGTTCGGAGCCGAAGAAGACCTCGGGCGCCGGTTCCCCGCCGGAGGCGGCCCGGTGCCGCGGGCCACTAGCCGTACCGAAGCCGAGTCGCAGCGGCGCGGACGGGGACGAGGACGGGACGGTGGCCGCCACGTGCCGGTCGGGCGCAGAGGGCACCGGAGCCGGGGCAGGGGCCGGGGCCTGGTCCGAGGCCAACTCCGGTGCCGACAGCGGCGATACGGGCGGTACGGGCCGCTGCTCCGGTACGGCGCCGACGGGCTCGGTCGCCGCCCACCGCGCGGTGTACGGAGCGGGGTCCGCCTGCTGGAAGAGCAGGACGGGGCGGCCGTCGTCCGGTCCTGCCGTCCAGGGGGTTCCGTCCGGCGTCAGTACGGTGACCCGGAGCCCGAGCACGGGTGCGGCCACCGCGAGCACGAGCCAGTCCGCGTCATCGGAACCGGTCCCCGTACGTACGGCTTCGACGGCCGCTTCCTCGGAGCCGACGAGCGGCGCCGTCCGTCCGGGGGCGGTCAGGCCCGTGAGCGGCGGCCACAACCGCCGCTCCCCCGGCGGCCGTTGCGCGTCGGTCACGAGCGCGTCGGCCAGGGTGTCCCGCAACTCCTGCGACCCGGCGGGCCGTCCGTGCCCCACGAGCCGTCCGCTCTCCACCGGCGCGACGGCGGTCAACGCGTGTGTCACCGCGTCCCCTTGGTCGAGGATGTACAGCGGCGCCAGCCCGCGCTCGGCCAGCCGGTCCTCCTGCGAGCGTGCGGGGGACGGGAGTTCGGGGGCGTCGTGCGACGGACGTACGGCCACGGGCATCGCCGGTACCGCCGGTACCACGGCTTCGACCGGTACCGGACGGGACACGGGCGCCTGTTCCGTGACAGGAGCCTCGTACGTGACAGGGACCTCGCCCGCCGCCGGGGCCTGATCCGTAGCAGGCTCCTTGCCCTTCCCCGGCGGAACGTCCGCGCCCGCCCGCACGCGCGGCGCCGCGAAAGAGGTGCCGGTACGAGGCGTCACGGGAACGTGGACCGCCTCGTCCCCCGGCAGGGCCGGCACCATGTGCAGGCCGTCGCCGGAGAGCACCGGCACGTACGCGGTCGCGGACGGATCGAACTCGTCCCATACCTCGGCGACCTGCTCGATGTTCCCGACCTCGCCGATCCAGCCGCTGTCCCCGTACATGATCATGCCGGTCGGGGTGTGGATGAAGTCGTCACCGAAACTGACCCAGCCACCCGGAGACAGGACAGTCCCGTCCGGCAGCCTGATCCAGCCGCCCGGATCGACCTCGTACCCCAACGGCCGTGACGACGACGGCGTGTCGGCCGGAGGCAGCGGCAGGTCGAACACCGCGAACTCACCAGGTCGACCGGTCGTACGCGGACCCGCCGCAGGAGCGGGAACCCGCACCAGACCCGTATCGGAGCGCGGCTCCATCAGCGTGACCACCCGCCCGATGCCCCACTGCTCCCGGATCGGATCGATCCCCACGTCCGGCGAACCGCCCCGCGCTCCCCACCGGTTGCCCGGCAGATCCCACGAGCCGCTCGGCCGCCCCGCCGAACTTCCCGGCCGACCCGACGACCCGCTCGGTCGGCTCGACGACCCACTCGGTCGACCCGACGACCCGCCCGGACGGTCCCAAGACCCGCTGGGCCGACTCGAAGACCCGCTGGGCTGGCCCGACATACCGCTCGGCTGCCGTGACAGTCCGCTCGGCCGCCCCGAGGACACGCTGGACCGCCGCGACAGCCCGCCCGGCTGACTCAAGGACACGCTCGGCCGCCGCGACGAACTTCCCGGGCGGCCGGACGACCCTCCCGGCCGACCTGACGAACCGCCAATCGGCCGGTTCGAGCCCGGAATTCGAGGGTGCCGGTGCGCGAAGTAGACGTCCCAAGCGTGCCCGGGCGGATACATGTTCCGGACGGGCGACGGCATCGCGAGGTCCTGGTACATGTTGTACAAGCCCTCGTACTGACTGGCCGCGACAGGCGTGCCGGTGAAGTCCATGATGTTGAGGATCGCGCCCGTGTCGATCTGGCTGAGACCGACGTTCAGGTAGTCCACCCCGTCGTGCGGGAGCGGAACGGCCCTCGGGGTGATCGACGGCGCGTTGCGCGGACCGACCAGGAACGGGAAGGGGAACGCGGGGTCTCCGGCGAAGATCGGAGTCGCGTTCACCTCCCACGGGTCGAGCAGGACGATGTTGCGAGGCCGCTCGGGATAGCCGACCGCGATGAACACGTGGTCGGTGTACGGCGCGATGGCGTGCAACGGGTGTTCGCCCGGGTGGAGGTTGAGCGGCACGTGCCAGATCCGCATCCCCGGGGGCAGCTGCCTCCGGTTCAGGAGGACGTAGGTCAGGGCCGCGTGCTCACCGCAGTTGCCGGTGTTGACCAGCGACGCCTGGGCCGCGCTCTGCCCCAACGACTCCTGGATATTGCGGGGTTGAACGCGGGGCACCTGACGGGCCAGGTGGTTGCGCACCAGGAGCGCCCCGCCCGTCGCCGCGACCGAGGACGCCTG
Organism: Streptomyces sp. NPDC024632; assembly: GCF_055559175.1. NCBI lineage: Bacteria > Bacillati > Actinomycetota > Actinomycetes > Kitasatosporales > Streptomycetaceae > Streptomyces > Streptomyces sp. NPDC024632. The sequence continues at coordinate 113,882 of NZ_JBVHLD010000014.1, read as the reverse complement.
ATTCGACTGGCCTCCGTGCAGGATCTCGCGTACCCCGGCGAAGATCTCATGGCCGAGGTCCATCAGCCACAGCTCGTTCTGCAAAGGCTCCGACGGGAGCATGTCGGGCGGAAGGGGATCGCCCATCCCCACCCGCCGCCCGCCGCGACTCGCCGCCTCGGCCGCGTCCCGTTGCGCGTAGTAGTTGGTGTGCCACTGCACGGACTGACGGTTGAGCCGGTCGATGGCGAACCACTGCTCGGGCGCCATGCCGGGCGGCGGAGCCGTCGCGGTCGGTACGTAGAAGGGGGCGGGCTGCCAGCTCGGCAGGCGGGGTGAGGGCGGCGCGTCCGCCATCTCCACGTCCTCCGGCTCGAAGGAGCGCGCAGGCGGCCGACTGGGCCCCGCGGACGGCGGATACGGCTGCCTGCTCGACCCGGCGGACGGCGGATACGGCTGCCGACTCGATCCGGCGGTGGGCGGGTACGGCTGTCGGCTCGATCCCGACGACGGCGGATACTGCTGCCTGCTCGATCCCGACGAGGGGTACTGCTGCCTGCTCGGCTCGGCGAAGGAGGACTCCCTGCTCGGTCGGCGGGTGAACCCGGAGGAGGGGTAGGACAACACGCCCGTCCGCCGGACCGACCCGGAGGAGGGATAGGACCGGCGGCTCGACCGGCGACCGGAAGACGACACCGGCGGCCGGCTCTCCTCCCTCGGATCGGTGTAGACGGTGGTCCTGGAATACCCTCCCGAACCCGAGTACGACGATGACCCGCCCGGGAGCGACATCGGACGACCGGTCACGATCATCTGCGCGATGGCCTGGCCACGCGGCCGCAGCGGCATACGCTGCCGCCAGTCGGGCAACTGCGCGTGCAGCTCCGGCACATCGGCCACCGTCACCGGCGGATGCGTCGCGTCCAGCCGGTGCAGTTCCGTGTTGATGTCCTGGGCCAGGACCACCTGATCGAATTCACTCAGGTCGGAACCGTGGCCGGACGTCCCCTGCGCGGGAGGCGACGGCACGGCGGACGGCGTCGGCGCCATCGGCCGGACGACGGGCGCCCAGGCCGCCGCGGGCGTCTCGTCCCAGCCGGAAGTCCCCTCCGTCGCGGGCTCCTTGCCCTTGGCGGACGGACCCGGTGAACCGGATGTGCCCGCCGTGCCCGCCGTGCCCGCCGTGCCCGATGTGCCGGTCGGCACGGGGCCACGGGGCCGCGGCGTCCCGGAGCCGGGGTGCGAGATCGGGGCCGCCGCCTGCGTCTCCGAGTCGGTACGGGGCCGCAGCGGGATGTGCACGGCCTGGTCGCCGGGGTGTACCGGCACCATGTGCAGGCCGTCGCCGGAGGGCACCGGCAGGTGTGGGGCCGCCGACGGGTCGAAGTGGTGCCAGGTCTCGGCGATCTGCTCGATGTTGCCGACCTCGCCGATCCAGCCGCTGTCACCGTGCATGATCGCGCCCGTGGGGGTGTGGATGAAGTCGTCCCCGAAGCTGACCCAGCCGCCGGGCGACAGCACGCTGCCGTCCGGCAGCCTGATCCAGCCGCCCGGATCGACCTCGTACCCCAACGGCCGTGACGACGACGGCGTGTCGGCCGGAGGCAGCGGCAGGTCGAACACCGCGAACTCACCAGGTCGACCGGTCGTACGCGGACCGGTCTCCGGGGCAGGACCGCGCACCAGCCCCGTGTCGGAGCGCGGCTCCATCAGCGTGACCACCCGCCCGATGCCCCACTGCTCCCGGATCGGATCGATCCCCGTGTCCGGCGAACCGCCCACCGTACGGGCCGGGCCGCCCGGCTGGTCCCACGGCATGCTCGGCCGACGCGACGAGCCGCTCGGCCGCCGTGAAGAACCGCTGGGCTGACCCGAAGAGCCGCCAGGCTGGCGCGATGAGCCGCTGGGCCGACGCGAAGAACCGCTGGGCTGACGCGACATGCCGCTCGGCTGCCTCGACGGCCCGGCCGGCCGACCCGAAGAGCTGCTCGGCCGACTCGACGAACCGCTCGGCCGGATCAGGCCGGACGGCTGACCCGACGGACCACCCGGCCGGATCAGCCCCGACGGCTGACCCGACGGACCACCCGGCCGGATCAGCCCCGACGGCTGACCCGACGGACCACCCGGACGGATCAGACCCGACGGCTGACCCGACGAACCGCCCGGCCGGATCAAGCCGGGCTGCTGGGGGTGCCGGTGCGCGAAATAGGCGTCCCACGCGGGGCCGGCCGGGTACATGTTCCGGACGGGCGCCGGCATGGCGAAGTCCTGATACATGTTGTACACCCCCTGGTACTGGCTGGCGGGGAGAGGCGTACCGGTGAAATCCATGATGTCGTGGACTTCGTGCCCGATCTGACGATGGCCGATGGCCAGGTAGTCGATTCCGTCATTCGGCAGGAGAACGGCCCGCGGGTTGATCGACGGCGCATTGCGCGGACCGACCAGGAACGGGAAGCGGAAAGCGGGATCCCCGGCGAAGATCGGAGTCGCGTTCACCTCCCACGGGTCGAGCATGACGATGTTACGGGGCCGCTCGGGATAACCGACCGCGATGAACACATGGTCGGTGTACGGGGCGACGGGGTTGTCGCCGCGTTCACCCCGGTGCAGATTCAGAGGCACGTACCAGATACGCATGCCCTCGGGCAGCCTGTGCCGGTTCACGAGCGTGTAGGTCAAGGCCGCGTGCTCACCGCAGTTGCCCGTGCCGGTGATGGATGCCGTGGCCGCGCTCTGCCCCAGTTGTTCCATGGTATTTCTGGGCTGCTCCCGGGGAGCGACCTGCCGGGCCAGGGAAAGGCGAATCTGGAGCGCCCCGCCCGTCGCCGCGACCGAGGACGCCTGATTCGACTGGCCCCCGTGGAGAATGCGGCGTACGTCGGCGAAGACCTCATGACCGAAGTTCAACAACTCGATCTCGCGCGGCAGCGGCTCGAACGGCAATGTGTCGTGCGGAGAGACCGGAATTCCCTGATTTCGCAGGTTCTGGCGGATCGCCTCCTCTTGAAGGCCCATTCGCCGGTAGTAGTCGGTGTGCCATCGCTCGGAGATCCGCTGGGCCTCCAGGATGTCGTGCCAATGCCTGTCGGAGATGCCGTGGGGCCGGACCGTCGCGGTCGGCGCGTAGAAGGGGGCGTGCTCCGGGGGCGGCGCGTCCATCATCTCCACGTCCCCGATGTCAGAGACGGGGGTGCGCGGTCGGCTCGAACTCGGCGGCGGGTACGGCTGTCGGCTCGATCCCGACGGCGGCGGGGCGTACGACTGCCCGCGCGACCCGGAGCTGCTGGGCTGCCTCCTCGGCGCGGGGGCGGGCGGCGCAATCGGTCGGCGGCCGAGCCCGGAGGAGGGGTAGGACAGCAGGCCAGGCCGCTGGACCGACCCGGGGGAAGGATAGGACCGCCGGCTCGACCGGCGCCCGGAGGACGAGACCGGCGGCCTGCTCTGCTCCCTCGGGTCGGTGAAGACGGACGTCCTGGAATATCCTCCCGAACCCGAATGCGAGGACCCGCCGGGGAGCGACAGCGGCTTGCCCGTCACCATCGTCTGCGCGATCGCCTCACCGCGTGGCCGCAACGGCATGCGCTGCCGCCAGTGGGGCAGTTGGGCGTGCAGCTCGTCCACGTCCCCGGGGCGGACCGGAGGGCGGCGTGGATCGAGCCGGTGCAATTCGCGGTTGATCTCGTGCGCCAGGATCACCTTGTCGAATTCGCTCAGACCGGGACCGTGGCCCGACCCCTCCTGCTCGTGCGGCTGTTCGCCCGGCGGCACGTGCTCCGAGGGGGGTGCCTCCTCCGACGCGGGCTCCTTGCCTTTGCCCCCGTCCGTGGCAGGCTCCTTGCCCTTGCCCTCGTCCGTCGCGGGCTCCTTGCCCTTGCCCTTGTCCGACGAGGCGGGGGCCGGCTCGGTGGTGGTCTCCGACGTCGACTTGCCGTTCTGGGGCTGCTTGCCCTCCTTGCCGGAGGGAGCGGGCGACTTGGGCTCGGGGGCCGCGGTGGTCGGCGGGGCCTCCTTCGTGTGCGGTGCGGCGGCCGGGGGTTCCTTGCCGACCGGCGGTACGGTCTGGCCGCCGTCGGGCCGACTGCCGTTCCCGGAACCGGAGTCCTTCCCGGAACCGGGCTCGTGCGGCGGCGGCGCGGTCTCGATCTGCGTGTGGCTGCTGTTGCCCTGGTTGGACCGCAGATTGCCGGGGCCGTCGCCCGAACTCCCGTTGCCGGAGTTCGACCGCCCGCCCGGTACGTCGTCGAGCGTCGCAGGACCGTCGTAACCGGGACCCTTGCGCGTTGGCTGCTTCGGCGCGGGCGGCAGCTTCGGTCCGGCCCCGTGCGAGCCGTCGCCCCGGTTGCCTGAACCGGGCGGCTTCCACAGGCCGTTCGGGTCCGGGATGCCGCCGCCCAGGCGGTGTCCCGGATTCTCCATCGGATCGGAGCTGACGGGCTTGGACGACGTTCCGGATGACGTCCCGGACGATCCGCCCCGACCCGGCTCCTTCCAGCCCGAATCCGGCGCGGGCTTCGCGCCGACCAAGGTCCGGCCGGGATTCGCCATCGGGTCGGAGTGCGACTCCGGCCCGCCGGAACCCTGCGGCTTCGACTCCGGCGCAGGGAACGGATTCTCACCCGGACCACCCAACCGACGCCCCGGATTGTCCATCGGATTCGGACTCAACGGCACC
>NZ_JBVHLD010000014.1:0-109129 GCF_055559175.1 Streptomyces sp. NPDC024632 | reverse complement strand
CACCGGCGACGACTCAGAAGAACCACCCGAACGCGGCTCCCTGGCCGGTACCGGCTTCCCGTCGCCCAGCGTCCGGCCGGGATTCGCCATCGGGTCGGAGTGCGACTCCGGCCCGCCGGAACCCTGCGGCTTCGACTCCGGCGCGGGGAACGGATTCTCACCCGGACCACCCAACCGACGCCCCGGATTGTCCATCGGATTCGGACTCAACGGCACCGGCGACGACTCAGAAGAACCACCCGAACGCGGCTCCCTGGCCGGTACCGGCTTCCCGTCGCCCAGCGTCCGGCCGGGATTCGCCATCGGGTCGGGGCCGGTGCCGCTCGAAGCCGGGGGTTTCGATGTCCCGCCCTGACGGTTCCCGCCCTGAGAGTTCCCGCCCTGGGAGTTTCCGCCCTGCGGATTCCCGCTCTGGTGGTCGCCTCCCTGCGTGTTGCCGCCCTGGGAATTCCCTCCCTGCGGGTTCCCGCCCTCCTTGCCGGAGGGCACCGGCGGTTTGGGCGCGGGGGCCACCGGGGTCGGCGGGGCCTCGCCCGGAGGCGGTGCGGTCTCCGTCGTCTCCTTCCGGGGCGGCGGCGCGCTCTGGCCGCTGTCGGAGTGACTGCCCTTGCCGGAACCGGAGTTCGTGCCGGAACCGGGCTCGTGCGGTGGCGGCGCGGTCTCGATCTGCGTGTGGCTGCTGTTGCCCTGGTTGGACCGCAGATTGCCGCCGCCGTCGCCCGAGCCCGCCGCGTCGCCGCCGTTCTGCCGCCCGCCCGGCTTGTCGCCGAGCGTCGCGGGCTGGTCATGACCGGGACCCGTGCGCGCCGGAGCCTTCGGCGCGGGCGGCGCCGTCGATCCGTTGTCGCGCGGACCACCGCCGCGGTTGCCAGAACCCGGTTCCTTCCAGAGGCTGTTGGGGTCCGGCTTGCCGCCGCCGAGGCGGTGCCCCGGCCCGTCCATCGGATTCGACCCGCCCGGCCCGCCGGGCTTCCCTTCGGTGCCCGATCCGGACGATCCGTCGGAGCGGCCGTGGGAACTCGTCGCGGGATAGTCGTACCCCGGCCCGGTCGGCTGCGCCTTCGACGGACCGTTGCTGCCCGGCGCGTCCGGATTCGGTTCCTTCCAGAGGCTGTTGGGGTCCGGCTTGCCACCGCCGAGGCGGTGCCCCGGCCCGTCCATCGGGTTGCCGGAGCCCGACCCGTCGGGACGGCCGTGGGAACTGGTCGCCGGGTAGTCGTAACCGGGCCCGGTCGGCTGGGCCTTGACCGGCCCGCCGCCCTCGGCCTTCGTGCCGGGGCCGGGGAACGGATTCTCGCCGGGACCGCCCAGCCGCCTGCCCGGATTGTCCATCGGATTCGGGCTCAGCGGCTTGGCCGATCCACCGGACCCCTTGGACCCGTTGGAACCGCCGGAACTCTCGCCGTACGGGCGGTCCTTCACGCCGTGCGGGTTGCCGGGCGGAGCGCCCAGCGTCCTGCCCGGGTCCTTCGCACCTCCCGGTGAGCCGTCGCCCTTGCCCGAAGAGCCCGACGACTCGTTAGAACCGCCGTCACCGTACGGGCGGGACGTCACCCCGTGCGGATTGGCGGGCGGAGCGCCCAGCGTCCTGCCCGGATCGGAGTCGCCCCTGCCCGACGAACCCGACGAACCCGATGAACCCGATGAACCGGACGAGCCCGACGACCCGTTCGAACCGCCGTCGCCGACCGGACGGGTCTTCACCCCGTACGGATTGGCCGGCGGAGCGCCCAGCGTCCTGCCGGGGTCCTTCGAGCCCCCGGCGGAGTCGTCGCCCTTGGGGGCGGGCGCGCCGACGTCGCTGCTGTGGTGGCCGCCGCCGGGTCCGCTGTTGGTGCCGCTGAACTCGCCGCCGGAGGAGTTCTTGGTGACGATCGGTCCCGAGTCGGGGGCGGGACCGCCCTTGCCCGATCCGTCGGTGATCGGCGTCGCGTGGTCGCCGCCGCCGATCCGCGACGGGGGCGGACCGATCGGGGACTTCCCGCCGCCGCCACCGCCGCCCAGCGGATTGCCGCCGATCGGCGTGGGAGGCGGAGGTGAGACGGGCGGCGGGGCCCCGGTCTTGGGGCCGGAGCCCGGCTTTCCCGGACGCGGGGTGTAGTGGAAGGCCCCGAGCCCGCCGCTGATGCCGCCGAAGGCACCGCCGATGCCCAGGCTCCACGCCTCCATGCTCCAGTCGACCTCGTAGTCGGTACCGGCGATGTCCGCGCCGATCTTGCCGACGGCGATGTCGAAGGCGAGGTTGGACGCGGCGCCGATGACGGCGCTGCCGGTGATCTCGATGACCGCGGTGGCCACCGAGCCGATCCGGGCGGCCATCTGGGCCATGATCGGGATCAGCCGGGCCAGCAACTGGCCGATCATGGCGAGCAGTCCACTGAGCAGCGGGCCGAGGGCGAAGAACACGGCGCCGAGCAGGGCGCCGAGGATGTCGGCCCACATCGCGGCGTTGAGCTTCTTCGCGTACTCCGCCGCGGCCTTGTGCAGTTCGTCGGCGTAGCGGTTGATCGTCTGGCCGATGGTCCAGGCGGTCTCGGCGGCGCTGTCGATGGTCGGGGCGACGCCCTCCTGCCAGGCCAGGCGCGCTTCGTCACCGGCTTTGCCGGTCATGCCGAGCTCGGAGACGTAGCCGTTGACGGCGACCTTGCGCTCGTGGAGGTCGTCGCCCATCCGGATCCAGGCGTTGCCCAGTTCGTAGATGTCGTCGAGCTTGATGGTGTTGAGTACGGAATCCGCGTCAGCCATGGTCGGGGCCGCTTTCCTCGGGCGTACCGCTGCTACTCGGACGGGTGCTGTTCTCGGGGCCGCCGCCCAGGCGGGTCACCGGTCCCGTGACGTACCGGGCCACGTCGGGCTGCCTGGCGGCGGGTTCGGGGGACCCCGGATCGTCGCCGTGCCCCGCCACGACGCCCGCGGGCACCGGCTCGGCGGCGGGGCCCGGTACGCTCACCGGCTCGCCGCCTTCACGAAGAGCCGTTCCATCAGGGGCCGTAGCGCCAGGGCCCGTTACGCCGGGGGCCTCTTCGCCCAGCTCGTCGATGGCGACCTGGACGATGGCGGGGACGGCGGAGCTGCGCCGGATCAGCGTGCCGCGGCCCGGCTGACGCCGGTAGGCGCGCTGGTCGCCGATCAGGACGCCCTCGCGGTGGTCGCCGGACAGCAGCAGCCCGTCGGTGCCGATCTCCTTGAGCTTGCTCAGCAGGGGGTCGGACAGCAGGGCGCGGCTGGCACCGCCGACGCGGCGGGCGAGCACGAGGTGGAAGCCCAACTCGGCGGCCTGCGGGATGAATTCGGCGAGCGCGGCGAGCGGGCCGTGGCCCATGGTGCCCGCGGCCAGGTCGTAGTCGTCGGCGACGACGTACAGCTCGGGGCCGTGCCACCAGTCGCGCGCGGCGAGTTGGGTGGCGGTGACGTCGGCGGGGGGCATCCGGGTGCGCAGTGTCTCGGCGAGGGCCTGCGCCTGGGCCGCGACCAGGTCGGCGTTGCCGCCGCGGGCGCCGATGTACTCGTCGGGCACGGTGCCCAGCAGGCTGTGCCGGTAGTCGACGACCATGAAGCGCAGGTCGCGCGCGCTGTGCCGGGCGGCCAGGCCGCGCATCCAGGCGCGCAGGAACGCGGTCTTGCCGGAGCCGGAGTCGCCGAAGACGACGAAGTGCGGGGCGTCGGCGGTCAGGTCGAGGCCGACCGGGCGCTGGTCGGACTCGCGCAGGGCGATGGGCACTTCGCGGGCGCCGAGGGCGGGGCCGTGGCCCTCCCAGCGCTCGGCGGGCGGCAGCGCGGCGGCGGCCGTCAGCTCGCGGACGGTGATCCGCGCGGGCAGCACGCGCAGCGCCGGGGCGGCGGGCCGCCGCCAGCTCTCGGCGAGCCGGGCCACCAGCGCCTGCCCGGCCTCGGCGAGCCCTTCGACGCTGTCGACGGCGTCGAGCCGGGGCAGCGCGATGTGGTGGGTCAGGCCCGCGGCGGCAAGGCCCCGGCCGGGGATGCTCTGGCCGAGCGCGCGGGCGGCGGGGCGGCTGATCTCGGACTCGGTGGGGTCGTTGAGCCGCAGTTCGAGGCGGCCGGGGATGCTGTCGCGCAGGCCGATCCGTACCTCGGCCCAGCGGTTGGCGGTCAGCCAGAGGTGGACGCCGACGCCGAGGCCGCGGGTGGCGATCTCGGTGAGGGTGACGACGGCGTTCTCGTCGGCGGTGTGCAGGGCGGCGAGGTTGTCGACCACCAGCACGACGTCGGCCGACCATACGCCGTCGGGGACTTCGCCCGCGGCGCGGCGGGCGCGCAGTTCGGCCGCGGACTGGATGCCCAGGTCGCGGAACATCTGCTCGCGCGCGGTGACCAGGCCGGTGATCTCGGCCAGCACCCTGCGGACCCGCTCGTCGTCGCGGCGGCCCGCGATGCCCGCCACGTGCGGTGCGTCGCCGAGGCCGTGCAGCGAGCCGCCGCCCATGTCGATCCCGTAGAACTGGAGCTCGTCGGGGGTGTGGGTGAGCATGGCGCTGAGCATCGCGGTGCGCAGGAAGGTGGACTTGCCGCTCTGCGGGGCGCCGACCAGGGCGATGTGGCCCTGACGGCCCGCCAGGTCCAGTACGAGGGGCTGCTGTTCCTGCCGGGAGGGCACGTCCAGCACGCCGACCGGGAACTTCAGCTCGCCGGAGTACGGCCACAGGGCGCAGCGCAGGCCCAGTTCCGGGTCGGCCTCCGGTTCGCCGAGCAGCGGGTCGAGGGTGAAGCGCGGGGGCAGCGGCGGCAGCCACACCTGGTGGCCCGCGGTGTCCTTGTCGGCCAACCGCTCTACGGCGAGCTGGAGTTCGGTCGAGCCGCCCTCCGGGTCCCAGTCCCAGCCGGGCGTCTCGGCCTCGTCCGCGGCGAGCGGCGCGAGGTCGCCGTGCACGGCGAAGGGCACGGGTTCCAGGGCCGGTCCCGCGCTGTCGGCGTCGTGGTCCTGGTAGGGCGCGGAGACGTACGCGACGCGGAAGCGTTCGTAGACCGACTCGTCCACCTTGAGGTAGGCGGAGCCGGGGATGGCGGGCAGGGTGTACGCGTCGGAGGTGCCGATGACGGCGCGGGACTCGGCGGCGCTGAAGGTGCGCAGGCAGATCCGGTACGACAGGTGGGACTCCAGGCCGCGCAGCCTGCCTTCCTCCAACCGCTGGGTGGCCAGCAGCAGATGCATGCCGAGCGAGCGGCCGACCCGGCCGATCTGCACGAACAGGTCGATGAAGTCGGGGCGTTGGGAGAGGAGTTCGCCGAACTCGTCGACGATGATGAGCAGATAGGGCAGCGGCTCCAGCGGTTTGCCGTTGATGTCGGTGGCGCCCGCCGCCTGCCGCAACTGGTATTCGCGGACGGAGTCGACGTTCCCCGCCTCGCGCAGCATCCGCTGCCTGCGCTGCTGTTCGCCGCGCAGCGCGTCGCGCATCCGGTCGACGAGCGCGAGGTCGTCGGCGAGGTTGGTGATCAGGCCGGAGACGTGCGGCAGTTCGGTGACGCCCGCGAAGGTGGCGCCGCCCTTGAAGTCGACCAGGACCAGGGCCAGGTGCTCCGGCGCGTGGGCCATGGCGAGTCCGGTGACCAGGGTGCGCAGCAGTTCGCTCTTGCCGGAGCCGGTGGCGCCGACGATGAGTCCGTGCGGGCCGATGCCGCCCTGCGCGGACTCCTTGAGGTCCAGGGTCAGCGGTTCGCCGGTGCCGGTGACGCCGATGGGGACGGAGAGCAGTTCCCTGTCGTCGGGTGCGCGGCGCAGGGCGGCCGGGTCGAAGTGGGCGATGTCGGGGACGCCGAGCATGTCGGAGAGGGAGACGTGTTCCGACAGGACCTGTTCACGCTCGCCGGTCAGCCGCAGCGGGGCCAGCGAACGGGCGGTGGCCTCCAGGACGCCGGGCGCGACCTCGTCCACGACGGCCTGCTCGACCGGGGCGTGCAGCGCGGGCGTACGGCCTTCCAGCGCGAGGCCGCCGCGGGCGTCCGTGCGGGCGCGTACGTCCACCCGGCCCGGCTCGGAGCCCTCTTCCTCCACCAGGCACACCACGTGCACGCCGAGGTCGGGGCCCGCTTCGGTGAGCAGGTCGGACAGCAGCGCCGAGCGCGCCCACGGCGCGTCGGGCTCGTATCCGTCGAGGAAGACCACCACGTGACTACGGGGCCTGGTGTCGCGCTGGGAGATCAGCCGGGCGTTGCGCTCGGCGCGGGCGGCGACCGCCCGGTCGAGGGTGGCCTGGAGGTGGTCCTGGAGTCCTGCGAGGTCGTCGGCGAGCAGCGGCACGACTTCCTGTTCACGGCGCTGGGCCTGGTCGGGCTGCTGGGCGTGCGGCAGCCACTTGGCCCAGTCCCAGTCGGAGTTGCCGCCGGTGACGACGGCGATCCGCACGTCGTCGGGGGCGTGCAGCACGGAGAGCTGGAGCAGCAGGGTCTGGGCGAGCTTGCGGGTGCGGTCGCGCGGGCCCAGCAGGCTCACCACGCCCGCGGCGCGCAGGTCGAGCCAGGCGGCCTGGTCGGCGACGGTGCCGTGCGCGCGGACCAGTTCGGCCGCGGCGTGCTGGCAGGGCGTGTCGACGTCGATGGTCGGGTCGTTCTGCCCCGGCATCTGGAGCGCGTCGGCCGCCGCCACCGTGCCGGTGCCGAGCCGCAGGTGCAGGAAGTCGTCGTCGCCCGGGCGGCGTTCCCAGACTCGGCGGCGGCGGGTGGCGATCGCCCAGAGCCGGTCCGGGTGCGGGTGCCGCCACGCGTCGGCGGCGCGCTGGCCGAGCTGGGAGCGCATGACCTGCTTGCGCACCCCGGCCAGATACTCCAGGTACCGCTCCCGCTGCCGGTACTGGTTGCGGCGGCGGTGGCTGCGCAGTTGCATCCGGACACCGATGGTGATGCCCACGGAGACCACGACGAAGGCGATGCCCAGCAGGATCATCCACGCCTTGCCGTAGGCGATCATGTACGCGGCCATGCTCATGCTGGACAGCAGGGGCAGCAGGAGCATCAGCCAGCCCGCGGCGCCCTGCGGCTGTGGCCGCTGGGGCAGGCCGGCCAGTTTCGTCCGGCCCTCCGGCATCGGCGGGGGCGTGATGCGGACGGGGCGGTGGAAGGGGATTCGACTCACGATGGCTGCCTAGCGGGCTGTCGGGGCGGTGGGGGCGAGGTGGCGGGGGCGGTGCGCCGGCACTAGAACTCCATGGTGACCGCGGTCTTGTTGGGGTCGGTGACCGCGGCGGGCGGCTTGTCGCTGGACTTCCCGTCGTCACTGGTCAAGGCCGTGCGGAACGACTTGAAGGCGTCGGCGATGCCGTCCTCGGCGGTGGTGTAGTTGTACGCGGCCATGCCGACCCCGTCGGCCAGCGCGGACAGAACTCCCTTGTGCGGGTCGTCCTCCGTGCCGAACAGCTCGGTCATGACCGACACCCACTTCTTGTTGACCTCGTCGGCGTCCGAGGCGGCCTGGCCCTGCCAGGCGACGTGCAGTCCCTCCAACTGGCCCCGGATGGTGGTGAGGCTCGACAGGACGGTCTTGCTGAGGGTGACCAGGTCGTTGGCGTCGGACTTCAGGCCCGTCGGGGAGATGTTGAGGACGGAGGTGTCGTAGTCGGCGGTGCCGGAGTCGGCCATGACGCGCCTTTCTCGGGGAGCGGATACCGGTGCGGCACCTGCATGCTGACAATTCCTCATATAAGTGGTAAACCTGGCGGTGTCCTGCCGGGCCCATGCTTGGCGAACCGGCCGTGCGGTCGGCGCGAGAGAGACGAGGCAGACGACGTGACCGATCCGATCACCTCGAAATACGACACCACTCCGCTGCCCGATCCGCCCGCGGACGGGTCGGAGACGCCCAACCCCGACCACGACAAGAACCTCGACGGTCTCGTGCCGACCGACAAGGTCATCTGGTCCACCCCGCCGTCCTTCAACATCGACCCGAAGGACAGCCAGTCCGACCAGGGTTCCGGCCCCGACCCGAACTCGTACGAGGCCGCGGCGGACCTGAAGATCGACCTGAGCGCGGTACGCGTCGCGGAGAAGTCGATGCTCACGGAGGCCCGCGGCGCGGTCGACCGGTACGAGGAGCTGCGCAAGCGGGTCATGGCCGTCAAGGGCCATGTCTTCGGGCAGGGCGCCCAGGACAAGAACGCGGAGGGCGAGGGCCACACCTCGCTCTCGTCCGGGTACGACCCGTCGGTCGGCAAGACGCACGACAACCCGTTCGCCGAGACCGGCGTGAAATTCGGCGCGGACATGAACCCGGCCCAGGACCGCGCCCTGCTCCAGATCGGCTCGACGCTGGAGAAGCTCGGCGAGTACATCGCGCTGCTCAACCACTCGGGGCAGGTGTACGCGCACACCGACCGGGAGTCGCGCTTCCCGCCGCCGCCCGCGGGCTGAACGCGCCGCCGCGTACCGCCCACGCGGTGCGCGGCGGCGGCTCTCAGCCATGGGTCCCGCCGTCGCTGAGGTTGTTCAGATTGACGTGCTCGGAGTCGTGGTAGTTGTTGTACGACGTCGTCATCCGCGAGGCGATGTCCTTGAGCAACTCGTCCAGTTCGTGCTGGACCTTGTGGAACCACGTCATCATCGCCGCGAACGACTCGTGCGACGGGCTGGACCAGTCGGCGCCGATCTGCTTCACCTTGGCGTCGATCGAGTTCATGGTGGTGGTGATCGTGCCGGACTCGCGTTTCACCACGCCGATCGCGTCGTTCAGCGCCGCGAGGTCCGCGCGCCACTCTTCCGGGGTCGGTTGGTCCGACATCCGCGGGTCACCTTCCTTTCAGCCGCTCCGAAGTCCTGTGCCGAAGTCCTGTGCCGGTCCTGCGCCGAAGTCCTGTGCCGGGGCCGCCGCCGTACGGTCCGCCCGCCGGGCAGCGGGGCGTACGTCCGCCCGCGCGGTCAAGCGGCGCCTCCCGGGGGGAGGTCGGCGGGCAGCAGTGTGGTGAGCAACTCCACGTCGGCCGCCGCGAGATCGACGGCGCTCAGGTCGAGTTCGGCCACGCGGTACGCGTGCCGCTCGGTCATCCGCTGGAACACCTGCCGCGCGCTGCGCCCGTTGCCGAACTGCTCGCCGCGCGGGACGGCCGCGAAGTAGTCGTGCAGCGCGGCCGTCGTCTGCGGCGCGAAGGTGTACTCGTGGTCGACGGCCTGGTGCTCCACGATCCGCACCAGCTCCTCCGAGGTGTAGTCGTCGAAGAGCAGGGTGCGGGTGAAGCGCGAGGCCAGGCCCGCGTTGGACTCCAGCAGCCGGTTCATCTCGCTCGGGTATCCGGCGACGATGACCACCACCTCGTCGCGGTGGTCCTCCATCAGCTTCACCAGCGTCGAGATGGCCTCGGAGCCGAAGTCGGTGAACTGCCCCTGCGGCACGAGGGAGTACGCCTCGTCGATGAAGAGCACCCCGCCCAGCGCGCGCCGGAAGACCGCCGTCGTCTTGGGCGCGGTGTGGCCGACGTACTCGCCGACCAGGTCGCCCCGGTCGGCCTCGACCAGGTGTCCGCGTTCGAGCAGGCCGAGGGCGGCGAGGAAGCCGCCGTACAGGCGGGCCACCGTGGTCTTGCCGGTGCCGGGATTGCCCGCGAAGACCAGGTGCCTGCTCAGCGGCGGCGCCGCGAGCCCGGCCTCCTGGCGGACCTTGACCATCTGCATGAGCTTGGTCAGCGTGACCACGTCGCGTTTGACGCTGTCCAGGCCGACCAGGCGGTCCAGCTCCACATGGAGTTCCGCGAGCTTCGCGCGGGCCGCCTCCGCGGTCGACTCGGTCTCACCGGCGGCCTGTTCGGCCTTCTCCGCGGCCGAGCGGGGCGCTCCGGCGACGGCGGGCACCGCGACGCGCCCCTCCTCCCCCGCCGCCGGGGGCGCGAGGGTCGGCAGGAGCGGATCGGTCGCGTCCTGGACCAGGCAGTCCTCGGCCCGCACGTCGGCCTCGTCGTCCCGCAGCAGGTCGGTGTCGGTGCCGTCCACGGTGCAGCGGCGCAGCAGGAAACGCGAGCGGGCACCGGCGTAGACGGCGGGGAAGCGGCTCTTGGAGAGGTGGCAGTCCTCGTACAGGCCCTCGCCGCCCTCCTCGACGAACAGCGCGTTCTTCGCCGCGCCCTCGACGGTGAGGCCGCGTACGCGGGGCCGGGCCCCGGCGCGTACGACGACGCCGCTGCCGCGCGGCTCGCGGACCGCGCCGCCCTCCACGACGGCCGTGCTGCCCTCCTCCAGCAGCAGGCCCGCGGTGCCGCTGCCGGTGACGGTGACGTTCTCCAGCCGGGCGCCGGTGTCCCGGCCGACCCGGACGCCGGTCTCGCCGGAGGCGGTGATCTCGCACTCCGCGAGCAGCGGGCGGTGCGTGGTGTGCAGGTGTACGCCTTCCCGGCCGCCGGACACCCGGCAGCCGCGGACGGCCGCGTCGCCGCCCTGCACGTACACCCCGGCCAGGCCCGCGTCCGTCATCTCGCAGTCGTCCGCGAGGAGTTCGGACCGTTCGGTGACCCGCACGCCGTACTCGGGCGAACCGCTGACGGTGCAGCCCCTGGCGTGCAGGCGGGCCCCGCCGCCGAGGTGCACGCCGGTGTACGCGGTGTCCCGTACGGTGCAGCCGGTCAGCGTCACCTCCGCCTCGGCCACCGCGTACAGGCCGTTGGCGCCGCTGCGGGCGAAGGTGGAGTCGTGCGCGGTGGCCCGGCCGGCCCCGCTGACGGCCAGCGCGGTGTCCTGGCAGTCGACGGCCCGCACGCCGGTCAACTCGGCCGTGGCCTCGGCCGTGACCAGGATCGCGGCGCCGGTGGTGTGGTGCACATGGCAGCCGTCGAGCAGGACGGAGCTGCTGCCGTCGGCCAGTACGCCGGCGCCCTCGGTGCGGAAGATCTCGCAGTCGCGCAGCCGTACGCCCGGGGTGTCGTGGCCCGGGCGGGCGGCGGATCCGGTGGCGGGCGCGGCCGGTTCGGCGTCCTCGCCGTGGGCGGGGGGCCGGTGACCCGCGCCGGAGGCCGCGCGGGTCAGGCGGCCCGCCGTCTCGCGGACCCAGACGCCCGCGGCGCCCGTCTCGTGCAGGCGGCAGTCGCGCAGCGCCGCGGTGGCGTGTCCCTCGACCACGACGGCGGTGCCGCCGCTACCGCGGACGTCGCAGCGGGTCAGCGTCGCGTGCGCGCCGCCCGTGAGCAGGACGCCGCGCCCGCTGGCGCCGTCCACCAGGGCGTCGGTCAACTCGGCGCGCGCCTCGTCCTCGACCACCAGGCCGTCGCCGACGCAGCCGCCGACGGTCAGATTCTCCAGTGTGGTGCGGCTGGTGCCGGTCAGCCGGACCGCCGCGCCCTCGGCCTTCCGTACCGAGCAGCCGCTCAGCAGCGGGGCGGCGGTGCCCGCGACCTCGATCCGGCCGCCGGTGATCTCGCAGTCCCGCAGCACCGGTTCGCCCGCGCGCACCAGCAGCGCGGCCTCGCGGGGCACGGCGGACACGAGGGTGAAGCCGCGGATCTCGGCGCGGCCCGCGTGCACGGTGACGGCCGGGCCGCGGACGGCGACCAGCCGTACGGCGCCCTTCGCCACCAGGGTGACATCCTTGTCAAGCAGCAGGCTCTCGCTGTACGTGCCCGCCTGTACGGTGATGACGGCGCCGGTGTCCGCGCTCCGCACGGCCGCCGCGATGGTGCGGTGGCCGCCCCAACTGCCCGGCGCCACGCGCTGGGCGGCGGCCTTCACCGGACGCTCCCGGGGGTCGCCCGCCGGGTCACGGGGCGGGTCAAGGAGCGCGTCACAGGGCGGACGTGCCGGGTCCCGGGCCGACCGGACGCGGGCCGCTCATACGGCGCCCGCTCGACAACCGGCCGCCCGGTCAACGGCCCTTCTGCCAGGGGCAGTTCCGTCACCGGCCGTTCCCTCACCGACCGCTCGGCCGCGGGTCGCTCGGTCACAGGCCGCTCCCCAGGTCCGCCAGCCAGCCGAAGAGGCCGAACACCCCGGCGGCCAGCGGTACGGCGGCCACGAACAGAACGCTGGTGACGGCCGCGGGCCAGGTCGGGCGGTCCGGCTCGATGGGCCGCAGAGCCGCGCCGAAGGCGAGGAAGAGTCCGCAGGCGACCAGGACGGCGCCCACGCCGAAGGCGGCCAGCGGGCCCGCCAGCCGCGAGTCGAACGCGTACAGCGGCACCCGTACGGTCAGCGCCACGAGCCCCAGCACCCCGGCGGCCAACTGCGGTACCACCGCGCTCAGTACGCGTACGGTGGCGGCCTGGAGCAGCAGTCCGACGCTGACGCAGCCCGCCAGCACGAGGGCGTAGACGTCGTGGGAGGCGCTCAGGGTGAGCAGGGCCGCCGCGAGGAACACCCCGCTCACCACGCTGAGCAGGGTGAGCAGCGCGTTGCTGCGGTGGACGACGGTGGCCACGGTCCCGTCGTCCAGCGCGGGCGCGCTGACGTCGGGTCCCGAGGGCACGAGCACCGCGATCTGGCCCGCGGCCCTGGGCAGCAGACCCGCGGTCAGGAACAGCGCCACGGACACGACGGCGGCGGAGCCGGTGAGCCCGGCGTGCGAGGCGGTCAGCGCCACGGTGAGCAGCGCGGCCACCAGTGTGAGCAGGTTGAGCACCACGGTGGCGGGCGACGGCAGCGCGACCAGCCCGATCACCGCGCCGAGCACGGCGAAGACGGAGACGAGTACGGGGGTGGCGACCGGGCCGTGCACCGGTCCGTCCAGGCCGACGCAGGCCAGCAGCGGGACGGTGGCGAGCGCGAAGAACTGCCGTACGGCGCGCGGCAGCGGCCAGTTCTTGCGCTCCGCGTACCAGGCGAGCAGCGCCGAGCAGAGCGCGGCGAGCGCGAACAGCGCCGCCCACGGGCCGGCCGGCCGCAGCGCGCCGAGCCAGGCCGCCGCGGCCACCATGAAGACCAGGCCCGCGCCCACGACGCACTGGGCGCGGCGGCGGGAGCTCCACAGGCCGCCGTCGTCCTGGGCGCTGGCGACCTGCTCGTCGAGGTCGGTGACGGTCAACTCGCCCAGTTCCGCCGCCCGCTGGTCGCGCAGGTACAAGGTGGCGCCGTCCACGATGCCCGCCGCCGACAGCGAGTCGCCGGGGGCCATCGGAGCGCCGCCCGACTCGGCGAGCGACCAGACCGGCGGCAGCGCCTCGGACTCGGACTGCCCGCACAGGGAGGCGAGTCGGGGAACGTACTCGGCGATCGGGGCCTGCGCCGGAAGCGCGAGGTCGATCCGCCTGCGTTCGCCGACCACGGTAACCCGGCAGCGTTCATCGGGCACGGATGTTTCCTTCGGTGTCGGACCTCACGGCCGCGCGTCCGCGGGCCGCGGTGGGTCGGTGCCGCCGGGGTTCGGAGACACCGACGTCAAAGACGGCGTTCGGCGGCGCCTGGTTTCGGTGGCGTGGGGTTTTTGTGACGCGTGGTCTTCGTGGTTCCGGTCTCAGTGGCGCCAGGTGGAGATGTTGGACCACTCGGCGTCACTGTAATTGCTCCAGTTCACATGCATCGCCTGGGCGATGCGGCCGAGCACACCGTCGGGTCCGAACAGGCCGTCGGCCGCCAGGTCCCACTCGTTCTGCATGTCCTGGTAGTAGGTGGCGGCCTGGCTCTCCCGCCACGCCTCCACCATCGGCGCCAACTGCGACTTCAGCGACTGGAGTTCGCCGGAGATCTCCCCGGCCCTGGCGTTGATCACGCCGCCCGCCGCCGCCAGTCCCTCACCGACGTAGATCGGCGTGCCGTCGATATCGGCCATGAATCGCTCCTCGTTGTGCGGCCCGGATCAGTTGAAGTTGGTGCCGGACGGTGCCTTCGGCAGGTCCTCGCCGAGCGCGGCGAGGTTGTTGAGGTTCTGCTGCTCGGAGTCCTTGTAGTTCACGTAGTTGCCCTGGAGGCCCTTGGAGATTCCCTCCAGGGCGTCGTGCAGCATCCGCGCGTAGACGTCGTACTCCGCCATCAGCGTCTGGAACTGGTTGTGGGCGATGCCCTGCCAACTCGCTTCCAGACTGCTCACATACGTCTTCAGCTCCGCCAACTGCCCGGCGATCTCGCTCGCCGTGGACATCGTGTTGCTGGAGGCGGTGGCCAGGTACTCGGGAGTGACCCGGTACGTGACGCCACCGACGCTCACAGAAGGCTGGTCAGCCATGGAATCCGCCCTTCCTCGCCCGATACCCCGGCAGTCAAACACCGTTTGGGCCCGGTCCGGGCCGCACGAGCCGCAGTGAGCAGAGTCTGAGCAGGTTCTGAACGCGTCGGGAGCGGGGGGGCCGGGCCGGTGTCAGTCGGGGAGGTGGCGGGCGAAGCGGGCGTGGGTGGTCTGGCGGCTGGTGCCGAAGGCGCGGCCGATGGCCTCCCAGGAGACGAGGGAGCGGCGCGCGGCGCGGACGGCTTCGCGGCTGAGCGCGGGGGCGGTCTCTTCGACGCGGGCGACGACGCGCAGCGCGGTGAGGGGCTGGTCGCGGGAGAGTTCCTCGACGCGCCGCCGCAGGGCGGCGAGCATCTGCTCGACGTCGTGGGGGACGGCGCCTTCGGTCGCGGTGACGTGGTACTCCCAGTCGGCCATCGGGCCGGTGCGGGAGTCGTTGCCCTCGGTGGCGTCGTCGTCGCCCCGGATGATGGGGTGGGTCTCTGCGCCGCGCCAGCCGCACTCGCAGGCGCCCTTGACGCCGATCGCGCGGGGGCCGTCCGCTCCGTTGTACGACCACCAGGGCTGACGGCCCTCGGGCGGCGCCGCCGGTTCCGCGCCGTCGGCCAACACCGCTGTCACATAACCGGTGTGGCGCCGGGTCTCGTCCACCCACTCCATGGCTCAGCCCTCTCCGCACCGGGAAAAACGTTCCTCAAGGTTCCCTGACAACGCACGCGGCTGTCAAAGAATTTTGACAGCCGCGCCGCTGGTGCCTGCCCCGGAGGCCCCAGGGCGTGTCCTAGGTGGCTCACGCCTCGCGGAGGGCCTGTTCCACGGCGGTGCGGACGCGGGCGTCCTCGGCGGCTTTGCGCTTGGTGCGGGTGCGGCGGGTGTGGAGGAAGGCGGCGACGGCCAGGGCGAGGAGGACGAGGACGAGGGCGGTGAGGGTCCAGGGGAAGGCCCAGGTGTGGGCCGTGGCCTGGACGGTCTTGAGCTGGGTGGTGGAGCCGGAGGCGTCGGTGAACAGCGGGGTGAGGGTCACGGTCGCGGTGAGGCGGACGGCGGGGGCCACGTCGTGGACGGGCACGCTCACCTTCCAGCTCTCGCCGGGGAGCAGTTCGGGCGGCGTGGCCGTCTTGCCGCCGGTGACCGCGAACCAGCCGAACAGGCCCTTGAGCTTGACCGACTGACGGGTCGACATGATCGCGTTGCCGGTGTTGCGGATGCGGTAGGTGACGGTGGCGTCGCCCTTGGAGAAGGGGGCGGCCGTACCGCCGTAGGAGACGTGCAGGTCCTCCACCGCGAGCGTGGGCTTGATCGCGCCGCTGACCCGCAGCTTGATCTTGATGCCGAGCCGCCGGTCGACGTTGATGCCCTGCGCGTCGTCGGGCTGGGTCAGCGAGGTGAGGATGCCGCCCACGTAGTCGCCGGGCGTCGCGTTGGCCGGGATGGCGAGGGTGAAGGGCACCTCGACGGTCTTGCCCGGCTGGACCACGACGCGCTCGCGCGCCGCGCGCGCCCACACGCCGATCGCGCGGGACTTCTTGTCGGCGGGCAGCAGGTCGAGTTGGCCCTTGTCGGTGGTGAAGCCGTCGGCGGCGTACACGCCGAGGTCGACCGGCGCCTTGCCCCGGTTGGCGACGACCATCGCGTCCTCGACCTTGCCGCCGGGATTGACGGCGTAGCTGTAGCTGGACCGGTCGGCGCCGAAGCTGTTGGACGCGGTGCGTACGGTCCAGGCGACGTCGCCCTCGGCGGCGGCGGCCGGTCGCGCGGACAGACCGGTGACCGCGAGGGCGAGGAGCAGCGCCAGGACGGCGGTACGGACGAAGGTGGCGACGACGGTCGTCCGGCGGGTCACGGGCACATGCATGTCGGGGTCCTCGGGCGTTCTGGTCGGAGCTGTCGGAGCTGAGGAACCGGTGGGGCGGGCGCCCGCGGGCGCCTGCCCCACCGGGTGGTGCGGGGTCACTCAGGTGGAGCGGTCAAGCGGGCGGGATCAGCTACTGAGCGCGGTGATCGTGAGAGTCGCGCGGTAGTCGCCCTTGGCGACGCTGCCCGGGATCTTCAGATCCAGGTCGGCGCCGAGCTTGGCCGTGCCCTTGGTGTGACCCTGGTCCGCCCAGCCGAGGCCGCGCGAGACGGACAGGCCGGAGCCGCCGTCGTAACCGGAGTTGACCGTGCCGCCGGCCTTGGCACCCGCGCCGGGGGCGAGGATCTTCGGCGTCCAGCCGAGGTACGCGCCGGAGAACTTCTTGGCGCCGTCCGTGAAGTCGCCCACGCTGGCCGAGATCGACCAGGGAGCGAGCGAGCGGCGGCTGTCCGACACGACGATCGGGTTGATCGTGCCCGTCGCGTCGAAGTAGTCACCGTCGTGGTCCTTGGCGGTGCCGAGGTCCACCAGGCCGTTGTAGCCGTCGATGGTCCAGCCGAACTCGCCGGGGGGCGCGGTGGGCACCTTGACCGCGAGGTCCTGGCCGGTGCCGTGGTACGGGTGCACCGTCACCTTGTCGACGACCGAGCCGATCGGCTGGCCCTCGGGGGTGTTGACGCAGGAGACCTGGCCCAGCTCGACCGCCGCGTTGGGCGCGGTGCAGGTGCCGCTGCGCAGGTTCTCGACGACGAGCTTGTCGTTGCGCACCTGGACCTTGACGTAGGAGCGCACGTGCTCCTGGTTCTGCACCGAGTTGTACCAGTAGCTGTCCGGGTTCAGCGGGTCGGGACCCTGGCCCGTGACACCGGTGCCGCTGCTGTCCGGCTTGGTGATGTCGTAGTACTTCGAGCCGGACGCCGAGTTGGCCGTCACGTAGAGCACACCGCCGGGACCGGGGTACACGTCCGCCTGGCCGGGCTGCTCGGCCGCGTCCGCCTTCTGACCGTTCTTGATCAGGTAGCTGCGGGAGTAGCTGTGGTCGTGGCCCTGGAGGACGACGTCCACGCCGAGCTGCGAGAAGGCGGTGGTGAAGTCGGTACGGCGCTGCTTGTTGTCCGAGTCCTTGGCGTGGCTGGCCGGGGAGTAGATCGCGTGGTGGTACGTGAGCACCTTCCACTTGGCCTCGGAGCCGTGCTTGTTGATGATGTCGGTGACGTACTTGACGTGCGCCTCGTCACCGCCGCCGCCCGAGGAGGCGGCGTAGCTGTTGCTGTTCAGGTCGATGAACAGCACGTCCTTGTAGATGTACCAGTAGTCACCGCCCGAGGTGTTCGAGCCCGGGTTGCCGTTGGCGTAGTACGGCGCCGAGCGGTCGGTGTTCGGGGTGTACAGGTGCTGCTCGTACGCCTTGCCGCCGACGTCGTGGTTGCCGATGGTCGCGGCCCACGGGTACTGACGGAGCTTGTCGGGGGCCAGGAAGGAGTCCCACTGCGCCTCGGTGTTCGCGGTCTCGACCTGGTCGCCGCCGGACACCAGCAGTTCGGCGTTCGGGTTGGCGGCCAGCGAGACGTCGAGCGTGTCCTTCCAGCCCGCCTGGTCCTTGGCGAGGTTGCCGGAGGAGCCGATCTGCGGGTCGCCGTAGAACAGGAAGTCGTAGTCGCCCTCGAAGTCCTGCGTCTTGAAGGCGTAGGTCTGCGACCAGTTGCCCACGGAGCCGACACGGTAGGAGTACGCCGTGTTCTCCTTCAGGCCGGTGATGGTGGCGTGCCGGTTGAAGCCGCCGCTGGTGGCGATGTTCGCCCCGCCGATGGCGTCGAACGTGGCGGCGTCCGCCGGGAATTCACCGTTGACCAGGGTCGCGGTCGGGGCGGCCTGGATGACCTGGGCCGTGTCGGCCGAGGAGTACCAGGTCACCGTGCGCTGCGTCTCGTTCGCGCCGACACCGAGGATGATGCTGGTGAGGGCGGCGGGGTCGGCGGCCACGGCGGGGGAGGTGAGTCCCGCGCCGACGGCGAGCGCCAGACCCATGGTGACCGCGGTGGCCCCGGTGACCACGCGGCGTCGTACGGACCCGTGGGTCCGTACCGATCTGATCGATCTCATCTGTGTTTGTTCCTTTTTGGACGGAACTGCATGGAGCTGAGGTCATCAAGCTCCCATCGGTTGGTAAACAGGCGGCAAATGCGATCTTCGCCTGACCTGAACTTCACCTCAGTTGAAGGCTCAGCCACCGCCCACCCGTTGCAGGAACCACACAAGTCCCATAAGCGCTACACCTGCGGAAACGGTGCCGGTCACCCAGAGCCCCGCGGTCGGCGAACGGCGGCGCAGCAGGGCCAGCAGCGGGAAGACGACGGCGATGATCGACAACTGCACGACCTCGATGCCGACGTTGAAGACCAGGAGGGAGCCGAGCAGCGTCCAGGACCACGCCTGGTCGATGCCGAGCGCGCCCGCGAAGCCGAGGCCGTGGACGAGGCCGAAGCAGAAGACCACCGCGAGCCGCAGCCAGCCCGCCCGGTCGAGGGCGACGTGGTCGCGCAGGAAGCCGCGCCCGCCGGAGCCGGGCCCCGAGCCGGAGGCGCCCCGGACCGAAGCGCCCGGATCCAGGTCGGAGGCGTGGCTGCCGCGCTGCCGTATCCGCCACAGGTGCCAGCCCGCGACCACCGCGATCGACAGCGCGATGACCGGCTCGACCAGCCGCGACGGCACGTCGACCGCCCCGAGCGCGGCGAGCATGAAGGTCACCGAGTGCGCGAGCGTGAAGCTGGTGGCGGCGAGCACGATCTCGCGCAGCCGCCGCGACCCGGCGATCAGCGCCAGCAGGAACAGGATGTGGTCGGTGCCGGTCAGCAGGTGCTCGGCGCCCAGCCGGAAGAACTCCCAGAACCAGGCGTACCAGGGCTGATCGATCGAGAAGGACGGGTGCGCCGCGTCGAGCGCCGCGCTGCCGGAGCGGCCGTCCAGGTCGTACGTGACGATCGTCTTCGTACCGCGGACGTATGTCTCGCTGTCGGGGAACAGGCCGCTGCGGACCCGGTGGTCACCGGCCAGCTCCTGGCAGTCCCAGTCGAGCAGCAGGACGGTGTACGGCACGCCCTCCTGCCGGTCCATCGTGAAGTCGCCGACCTGCTCCGGCGCGCACGCCTTGCCCGCGGCGGTGACCGAGAAGCGCTGGGTGACATAGGCGACGGCCGACTTCTTGTGGGCGTTGAGGGCCGCGGCCTGCGCTGTGGTGTCACCGGCGTCGAAGGCGCCGTTGCCGGTGCGGAAGAGGTCGTCGTCATGTTCGGCATCGGCAGCGGATATGACGAAAAGGTCGTATTCAAGCTTGAGGGAAGTACGGACATGGCCTTCGTCCGCCGCCGTCACATGGACGTACGCGGTGGACGAGAAGCCGTGGGCGAACGCCGGTTGGACGGCGCCGAGGAAACCGATCAGCGCCGCGGCGATGCAGATGACGGCGCGACGGACCCGCTCTGACATGGGACTCCTTGGGTAGGAGGAGCACGCTGCACGTCACGGGTGAACTGAAACCGGCGGGTCGGCGAACCCTGGGCCAACAAGGTCCGCAAAGGCGTTCGAGGTTCCCCACGGAGGCGATCGGCGTCGCAGGATGGACCCGCGGCACCCGCCCATCGCTCTCACCAGGGCGTTCTCTCGTCACACCGTTCACAGCAAGCCCTCGGCACCTCGCTCACCCCTTATCGCTCAGCGCTCAGCACCTATCGCTCAGCACTCACCGCTCACCGCTCACCACTCATCTCGGAGGACGATCGACGTGCGCCCCCCGCTTCGGGCCGTTGCCATGCTGGCGGCGGTCACCGCGCTGGCCCTCGGAACCGCCGGATGCGGCTCCGACGACGACTGGTCGCAGCCGCGCGCCAAACCCTCGCCCGTCGGCACGCTCGGCCCGCGCTTCGTGGACAGCGTGTCGCCGCCCGCGCCCGAGTCGACCGTCACCCCGGCGCCCGGCTCGTGGGAGGGCGTCCACCCGCCGAAGGGCTACCGCGTGGTGCTGCTCAGCGCGGGCACCGACCGGCCGACGCGGTCGCTGGTCGACGCGGTCAAGAAGTGGGCGGACGAGGAGCACGTCAAGCTCAGGACCGTCGTCGCGGACGGTGCAGCCGACCTGCTGCCGAGCGTCACCAGGGCGCTCGACATGCACGCGGACCTCATCGTCAGCGCGGGCAACGACCTGATCGACCCGCTCGTGCCGGTCACCGCGAACCACCTGTCGCAGCAATTCCTCGTCGTGGGCGCGGAGTTGGCCGAGCCGACGCACAATGTCACCGCCGTCGACTGGTCCGGCGCGTCCTTCCGCGGCGAAGGGCTCGGCATGTCCTCGACGTACGACGCCGGTTCGTTCACCGCCGCGCGCTGCGCGGCCTCGATCAGGGCGGGGGTCGCGGCTGTGCTCAGCGACCTGACCGGGATCGTGATCTGGCTCGACAAGGTGTAGGCGGAGCCGCGGCGACCGCCCGGAACCGCGAACGGCTCCTATACTCCCTGCTCATGACCGACATCGACGAGCAGGGCCGGCCGCTTCCCCCCGAGACGGGCGGGGAGACCGAGACACTGCTGGGCTTCCTCGACTTCCAGCGGGCGACGCTGGCGTGGAAGTGCGCGGGACTCGACGCGGCCGGGCTCGCGGCGGCCCTTCCCACCTCCGCCATGACGCTGGGCGGCATGCTCAAGCACCTGGCGTACGTGGAGCAGTGGTGGTTCTCGCAGTGGCTGGCCGGGCGGTCGCCGGAGGCGCCGTGGGACACGGTCGACTGGTCGGCGGACGCCGACTGGGACTGGCACTCGGCCGCGGACGACACCCCGGAGCAGATCCGTACGCTCTGGGAGGACTGCGTCGCGCGCTCGCGTGAACTGACCGCCGCGGCGCTGGCCGAGGGCGGGCTCGACACGCTCTCGCGGCGCGCGGACTCGGCGGGCCGGGCGCCCAGCCTGCGCTGGATCCTCTTCCACATGGTCGAGGAGTACGCGCGGCACGTCGGCCACGCGGACCTGATCCGCGAGTCGGTGGACGGCCTCACCGGGGAGTAGCGAGCGCGCCGCCACGCCCGCGGCCGGCGCGGTCCCCGCTACGGCCTCGGCCCGTCCTCGCGCAGCGCGCGGTCGACCAGGGCGCCCGCCGCGCCCGGGTACGCGGTCGGGTCGCACAGGGCGGCCAGCTCGTCCGGGCCGAAGTGGCCGGCCAGGTCAGGAGATTGGGCGAGGACGTCGGCGAGCGGGCGGCCGGAGTCGGCGGCTTCCGTGGAGGCCGCGGTGAGCAACGCGCGGGCGGCGGCCTTGCCGAGATGCGGGGTGAGGACGGCGACGATCCGCTCGGAGACGACCTGACTGCCCGTCATGTCCAGGTTGTCGCGCATACGGGCCGGGTGGACGGCGAGCCCCTCGGCCAGTTCCGCCGCGGTGTGCGAGGCCCCGCCGACCAGCCGCAGGCACTCGCGCAGGAACTGCCACTCGGCGTGCCAGACCCCGGCCGACCGTTCGTCCTCCGCGACCAGACACTGCGTCAGACCGGCCGCCAGCACCGGGACTTGGAGCGCGGCGCTGCGGATCAGCGTGGACAGCACCGGATTGCGCTTGTGCGGCATCGCCGATGACGCGCCGCGCCCCGCGACTCCCGGTTCCGCCACCTCCGCGACCTCGGTCCTGGCCAGCGACTGCACGTCGACCGCGATCTTGCCGAGGACGCCCGCGGTGAGCGCGAGCGCCGCCGCCAGGTCCGCGACGGGCGTACGCAGCGCGTGCCAGGGCAGTACGGGCCTGGCGAGGCCGGTCTCGTCGGCGAAGGCCGCGACCAGCTCGTCCAGATACTCCCCCGGGTCACCGGCCTGCCCACCGCCGTCGACTCCCGTACCGGCGGCGGTGTCCCCGGCACCGGCGCCGTACCCGTCGACCCGCGCGTACGCGAGGTATCCGGCCAGCGTGCCCGCGGCCCCGCCGAGCGAGACCGGCAGCCCGTGGTCGAGCAGCGCGGCCAGCCGGGCGTCCGCGTCGAGTACGCCCTGCCGCCAGCCCGCCGCCTTGAGGCCGAAGGTGGTCGGCACGGCGTGCAGCGCGAGGGTGCGGCCCGCCATCGGGGTGTCGCGGTGCTCGGCGGCGAGCGCGGCCAGCGCGCGCTCGACCCGCGCGAGGTCGCCGCGGATCAGCCGCAGCGCCCGCGCGGCGACCAGCATCATCCCGGTGTCGAGGACGTCCTGGCTGGTCGAGCCGCGGTGGACGTACTCGGCCGCCGCCGGGTCGTGTTCGGCGACCGCCCGGGTCAGCGCCTGGACCAGGCCGACCACCGGGTTGGCGGTCTCGCGGGAGGCGAGCGCCAGCGCGCGCAGGTCCATCAGGTCGGTGTGCGCCGCCGCCGCGATGGCCGTGGCCGCCGACTTCGGCAGCGTGCCGAGCCTGGCCTGCGCGCGGGCCAGCGCGGATTCGGCGTCCAGCATCGCCTGGAGCCAGGCGATGTCGGACACCGCCGCCTCGACCGGGGTGCCCGCGCGGACCGGCGAGAGCAGCCCGGCGTCGATGAGGGTGTCCTGCTCACTGGGCCGGCTGCTCATACGATCACTCCGAAGGTGTGGGTCTCGGCCAGTACGGCGGGGTCCGCGCCCGAAGCCCCGGCGACAGCAGCGGAAGCGCCGACGCCGGAACCGGCACCCGTGGCCCCCTCGCCGGAAGTCCCGTTGCCCGCGGCCCCGCTGCCGGAAACGCCCCTCCCGGAAACACCGTTGCCGGAAACCCCACTCCCGGAAGCCCCGCTGCCCGAAACCCCGGACCCGGCCCCGGCCCCGGCCCCGGCCAGCCTGGCCGCGGGAACCGCGCCCCGCGCCTCCGGGTCACCGGCGCCCCGGCCGGCCGCCGCCAGCGCGAGCAGCGCGCACGCGATGGACTCCGAGTCGCCGAGCGTCACCGAGTCGACGCCGGGCCTGATGCCCGCCGCCGTGACCCAGTGCACGGACTCGGTCGGCACACCGTAGGCGAAGCGGCGCGGATGCGCCTGCCCGCGCGGGTCGAGCAGCCGGTAGGGGCGCTCGGTGACGGCAAGGCCGCCGGACTCGTATCCGCCGCCCGATCCGGTCGGGATGCGGTACGGCGCGCACTGCTCGGTCGCCATCAGATAGTTCAGCAGCGGCTCGGCGGTCCGGCGCAGGTCCGGTTCCGGCAGCCGCGCCTCGATCAGCGCGGAGGCCACGACCGGCGGCCCCGGCACGACATGCGACGAGGCGACGAAAGCGGGCCTGGCCGGGTCGAGGCGCACTTC
The DNA here is from genome assembly GCF_055559175.1 of Streptomyces sp. NPDC024632. Taxonomy (NCBI): domain Bacteria; kingdom Bacillati; phylum Actinomycetota; class Actinomycetes; order Kitasatosporales; family Streptomycetaceae; genus Streptomyces; species Streptomyces sp. NPDC024632. The sequence goes on along the minus strand of NZ_JBVHLD010000014.1, from coordinate 85,921 downwards.
GGTGCCGGGTCCCGTGACCACCAGCACCCGCGCCTCGATCAGCGCGATCATCTCCTCGATGCGGGAGGCGGGAGGCCCGATGGACAGGAAGGCGTTCATCGGGGTGTACCACCCCTCCAGCTCGTCCCGGTGCGACGTGCCGTCGAGTCCGCCGTGGTCCACGGCCAGCCGCACCTCGTTGCGCAGATCGCGCAGCACGTCGAGCGCGGCCTTCAGCGGGCCGCTGACGTTGCCCGCCCTGGCCTCGCGCACATCGCGCGCCAAGTACCCGAGCAGCCAGACCCTGAACTCCTCCCGGTCGGCGAACCGCCGTCCCAGGTAGGGCGTCAGCAGCCGCTCCCAGCTCCAGCGCTCCTCCGGCTCGACGCCGTACTTGTCGAGGAGTTCGGTCTCCTCGCGCGACCCGGCCGTCTCCAGGAAGCGCACGCCCAGCTCCGCGCCCTCCGCCGCGCGGTCCTGGGCGTGCAGCAGCGCCTGGTAGTAGACGCTCTGGACCTCCTTGGAGATCAGCGGCCACAGATGGGTCCGAAAGTGCAGTCCGGGACCGCCGGTCGCCCGGTCGCGGGAGGCCGCGATGTAGGCGGGGGTGAGCAGCCGCGGGTGGTAACGGCCGTACGCGCCCTTCTGGTTCTCGCCGCGCGCGTGGTACGGGACCCCGCGCCGGGAGGTCGCGTACAGCGACGGCTCGCGCCCGGAGGGCAGATAGACCAGCCGGTCGCCCTCTCTGCGGAAGGTGCCGCCGCGGCCCGCGGTGAGCAGCGTCATGTGGTCGAAGAAGTTCAGGCCGAGGCCCCTGAGCAGCACGGTCTCGCCGGGAGCGATCCGGGACAGGTCGACGTCCGCCGGGTTGGCGGGGGTGATGTACGTCAGCCGGTGGATCGCGGCCAGCGTCGCGGTGCGTTCCTCGCGCGGGGTCGGGCGCGCGGCGACATGGCCCTGGGCGAGGACCACCGCGTCCAGCCCGTGCAGCCATGCGCCGTTGTCCAGCCGGATGCTCTGCGGGCCGTCCGGGTCGCCCATGGCGTCGGCGACGGCCACCGCGCGCGAGCGGTGTTCCTCGACGGTGACATGCGCGGGCGCGTTGCCGGTGATCCGCAGGAAGCAGGAGCGCAGGTAGCGGCCGTAGAAGGCGCGGGTGGGGTACGAGTCGGGGTCGAGCCGCCGGGCCTCGGCCAGGTCCTCCGGGTCGTGCGCGTCGGGCATACGGCTCCCCGGCACGGCACCGCCCGGCGCCCCGGCCCCCGGATCGCCGTCCCCCGGCCCCAGCAGGCCCTTCGCCCACTCGTACAGGCTCGGGCCCGGCTCGATGGGGCCGTCGATGGTCACCCGGTCGTCGGTGAAGACGGTGATCTGGGAGGCGACGGTGTTCATCAGCAGATGCCGCGACTGGTCGGTGCGCCAGACGCTTCCTGCCCCCGGCTCGGCGGGGTCCACCACGTGGACCGTCAGCGAGGAGCAGGAGGGCGACTTGCGCTCGTGGGCGCAGAGCCGCTCCAGTACGGACAGGCCCCGCGGGCCGGCGCCGACGAGGCAGACGGCGAGGTCCGCCGCAATGCTCATGGGTCTTCTCCATCCGGTGGCCTGGTCCCCCGACCGGGCACGGGTGCGGGCGCGATACGCCGGTGGTGACCGGCGCGGGCGGTTGCCATGAGGGGAGGCGGAGGCGAGAGGGAACCTTGTGGGCGGGTGTTTTCGGGCAGGGCAAGGCGTACGGGCGGCTCGGGGCGGTGCCCCGAACCGCCGGCACCGGGTCGTCACGGCATGGGGAGGATCAGCTCTTGCGGGTGAACTCCCGTACCGCGGTGGCGAATTGGGCAGGCTGGTCGAGCGGGAGGAGCGAGTAGCTGTCGGCGATCTCGACGAGGCTTCCCTGCGGCAGGATCTCGGCGAGCCGGCGGCCGTGCGCGGGCGGCATGACGCGGTCCTTCTCGGCCCACACCACCAGCGCGGGCCGGTCGAAGGAGGAGAGCCCCTCGCTCACGCCGACCAGCAGCTTCTTGTCGGCGGCGATACCGCGGAGCACCCGCACCGTGTCGCGCCGCACGTCGGCCTGGGCGAGGATCGGCTTGATCCAGTTCTTGCTGACGGCGTCGCCCCGCTTGGTGAGCCAGCCGAAGGCGATCGGCTGGCGCCGTACCAGCTTCAGCCGCATCTGCTGCATGAAAAGGCCGAAGAAGGTGGGCGACAACTTGCCGGTCATCACGACGGTCTTGCCGGTCAGCCCCGGCGGAAAGTTGTCGAATGCGTCGCAGGACGCCAGCACAATTGAGCCGACGCGCGGCGCGCCTTCGTCCACGAGCAATTGCACGACGGCGCCGCCGGTGTCATTGCCGACCAGGGTGACATTGTCCAGATCCAGCCGTTCGAGGAATTCCCCGACCAGCCGAGCGAGTCCGCGCGGCGAAAGGTCGGCGTCCTCCTTGACCGGCTTGGTGTGGGCGCCCATCGGCAGCACCGGCACCACGCACCGGTGGTCGGCGCGCAGATCGGCGACCACGTCCGCCCAGAGGGTCTCGTCCATCAGGAGGCCGTGCAGCAGGACGAGCACCGGCCCGTCGCCGCCGGTGTCCTGGTAGTCGATCGTCCCGGCCGAGAGTTCGATCTGTTCCATGGTCATACGTCAAACCCGTCTGTCGGCTCGCCGTGGCGGGGTTTATTCGACGGATGCTCCGTCAGCACTCCCCGCATTGGCCTCAGTTGGTGGTCAGCGGCTTGAGCATATCGAGCGGATTGCGCCCGCTCCAATGTCCGTCGACCGCGTACGGCCTGAGCCGCACGAACAGCGTTTCGTGGTGGAAATCGCGTTCCTCGTGCTTCTTCATCGCCCTGACGTGGCCGCCGGGGTAGGAACCGACCGTGTACTGGCGCATTTCCTTGACGCTGCGCCACAGCGAGAAGGTCGCCACCTGATTGGGCGGCCTGATCAGCGAGGTGCCCTCGAGGAAGGCGGGGTGGTGGGCGGCGTCGCGCTCGGCGTGCGAGGCGGCGGCGACGAACGGCACCACCCGGTTGAGGCGTACGCGGGCCAGGGTGAGCACCCCGATGGGGTGATCGTCCACGGGTATCTCGCGGCGCGGCAGCTCCAGCAGGCCGGGCCAGGCGCCGAGGGTGCGGACCGGCTCGAACCGGGCCCGCCAGCCGTTCTCGTACGGCTTGGCGACCGGGTGCGACAGGAAGCGGTCCAGCGCCTCGTCGTTGTCCCACGCGGCGATCATCGCGGCGCCGGTGGGCTTGACGTCGAACATCGCGCTCTGCGAGCGCAGCGGGCTCATCAGGAAGGGGCTCGCCCAGTGCAGGCCCTCGTGCGCCTCGGGCTTGGGCCCGTTGCGCAGGGCGCTCATGGCCTTGGCGGGGCCGACCTCGGCGAGGTGCAGGGACATGATCATGCCCGAGCCGATACGGGGTGTTTCCAGGTTCTCAGGCACGCTGGCAGTCGCCTTTCGTCGCGTGGGCGCTTCCGGATCTCATCGCGTGGGCTCTTCGACGGGCACGGCGGTCTTCTGGGTCACCAGCAGCCGCCCGGGGTCCTCGCCGGTCTCGCGCCCGATGATCTCGGTGGCGACGCGGCGGCCGGAGTAGATCGCCCCGGACATCGACCCGAACTCGTGGGGCACGGACTCCGCTCCGGCCCAGTGGATCCGGCCGACCGGCTGCTTGAGCGCGGGACCGTACTCGGTGTACAGACCGGGCGGGGCGTAGGCGTGGTAGCAGCCGCGGGTGTACGGCTCCGCCATCCAGTTCTGTTCCAGCAGGTCGTACGGCTTGCCCGCGCGCGGCCCGAAGAAGCGCTCCAGCTCCCGCAGGACCAGGGCGCGTCGCTCCCCCGCGGGCAGCTTGGCGACCTGCCGGGCGGGCGGCCCGGTGACGAAGCCGGTGAGGACGCCGGGTGTGCCGTCGGGCGGGCAACTGTCGACCGTGGCGCGTACCGGGCTGGAGTGGCTGATCACATGCCCGGTGAAGCCCTCGGCGCGCCAGAACGGCTCGTCGTACAGGGCCAGGTACTTGATGGCGGCGCCCATCGTCATGCGCTGGCTGACGTGGTCGCGGTGCTCGGGCAGCGGCGGGTCGTACTCGATCCGCCCGGCCAGCGGCACGGGCACGGCCATCACGACCCAGCGGCCGACCGCCTCGAATCCGGCGCCGCGCACCCGGACGTGCTCACCGGAGTGCTGGATGCTGCGGACCTCGGCGTTGAGGTACGTCTCGTCGTCGACGGTCTTCGCCAGGGTCGTCGCGAGGTTGTGCGAGCCGCCGACGAAGCGGTTCTCCAGGGTGCCGCCGGTGATCTGGGTCATGGCCCTGAACCCGCCGGTGCCGTTGGAGTAGTTGAGGACGTGCAGCAGGGAGACGTCGGCCGGTGCGGCGGCCATGCCCGCCTCGATCATCAGCCGCATCAGGGCCCGGCCGCCCTTGGTGCGGACATTGCGCTGCGTCCAGGACCACATGGTCTCGCTGTCCCACTGGGTGGCGTGCGGGGCCTCCCAGGGGGCGTCCTGCGGTACTTCGCGGCGCATCCGCTCGATGCGCAGCGCCGCCTGCCCGAAGTCCAGCAGCGTGGCCGCGCTGACCTTGGGCGCCATGCCCTTCCAGGGCTGCATCTTGCCGCCGTCGTCGATCAGCCGGTAGCCGGTGTCGTAGACCTTCGCGGTCTTGATGCCGACGGACTGGGCGGCCCGGTGGCTGATCGTCCCGGCCTGGCCGTAGAACTCACAGCCCAGTTCGGCGACCTTGCCGTCCCCGAGGGGCTTGCTCAGCGACCGGCCGCCGAGGCGGGAGCGGGCTTCGAGCAGCGCCACGCTCTTCCCGGCCATCTTCAGTTCGCGCGCGGCCGTGATCCCGGCAAAACCCGCACCGACGACGATCACATCGGCTTCTATCGATGGGTACTCGCTGATGTCGTGCAATGCCCTCTCCTACAGTTCGGGTGTCGATCCGCGCTGGGTTCCGCCGTGCACCGGCCGTGACGTGGACCGTGGTTACGCGCCGTCGCGCAGCACCACGTCCTGGCTGACCGCCTCCAGACCGCCGTTGTCGCGGTTCTTGATCATCTCGGTGAGGAGGTAGCGCCGGGCCTTGACGGTCGCGGTGCGCTGGAGGTCGTCGGGCGTGACCTCCAACGGGACGCCCAGGCCGGTGATCCCGGCGGAGGCGGACTTCCAGACCTCGGGGTCGAGGGACTTCCCGTCGCGCATGCAGACCACCGGGACCGGCTTGCCCTGCTCGTCGGGGACGACCACGATCTCCTCGGCGTTGGGAATCCGCTCCAGCAGCACGTCCTCGATCCACAGGCAGCTCTCGACGCCCTCGATCCGGTCCGCGATGCGGTCCAGGATCTCGATCTGCCCGAGCCGGCCGCGCCGCCCCCAGTCGCCGGTGTCGAACCACTTGCCGTGCCGCCGCTCGGCGAACTTCTCCGGCGTGCCCACGAACGACAGCGCGCGGGCCGGGGTCTTGACCTGGATCATGCCCGGTTCCGACTGGTCGGAGCGGCGCTTGCCGGTCTCCGGGTCGGCGATCCTGGCCCGGATGCCGGGCACCTCCCAGCCGACGCTGCGGGTGTCGCGACCCTTGAGCCGGCCGAACGAACCACGGGTGTACGGGCGGACCGACACCACCTGCGTCTCGGTCATGCCGTAGCACTGGAGCCAGACCGGGTACTTGCGCTTGGACGCGTCCAGCAGCGCCTGGATGGTGCGCGGGTGCATCGCGTCGAAGGAGTTGAAGTACAGCCGGATGCTGGAGAACGGCTCCGACGGATCGTCGATGATCCGCTCCCAGCCCATGAAGTTGTTGGGATGCGACTCCAGGATCGTGGGCCGGTACTGGGGCAGCAGCCGCAGCATCGTCTCCTCGTCGGGCCTGGCGATGCCCAGCAGCGGGGTGCCGCGCGAGAAGGACGCCATCTGCGTGATGGCGGCCCGCACATGGACGTGCGAGATGGCGCTGGCGAACAGCTCGTCGGGGGTGTGGAAGCCGGGGAAGATCGACTCCATCAGGGCGTTGTAGGACACGCCCTTGGCGGACGCCTCGGCGAGCTTGGACACCCCGGTGGTGCTCGACGTGTGGGTGATCAGCATCGGCTCGTCGTCCTTGAGCGGACTCGGCGCCGGAATCCGGCCGCCCCACAGGTCCGCCACCGGTATGCCGCCGTCGATGTCGGCGATGGCGGTCATGCCCAGGTGCCGCAGCCGCTCGCCGTCCAGCCGGGCGTACTTGGCGACCTCGGGGTCGGTGACCAGGAATTTCGCCTGGAGGCGCTCCAGCAGGATGTTGATGATGTCCGGGTCCAGGCGGGCCGACAGCAGCGCGGGGATCGCGCCGATCCTGGCGGTCGCCCAGGCCAGCGCCTGGATGTCGTAGTTGGGCGACTTGACGATCGCGACCCGGTCCCAGCGCTTGACGCCCGCGGACTTCAGGACGGCGGCCATCTGGTCGACCAGGGTGGCGAATTCGACGAAGTCGAGTTCGACGCGCTGCTCGGGGTCCCAGGTGAACGGCTGGTCGAGGTAGATCGGCACCCGGCCGTGCTTCTCGGCCGCGCGCTCGGCGACCAGGCCGACGTTGAGCGGCTTGACCAGGGCGACCCGGTCGGGCTTGAACTGGGCCTTGAGCATCTTGGCCGCGTCCAGACGCCGGGCGGAGAGCGGGATCTTGGACCGTGTCCGGTCGCCAGCGATCGAAACCATACGACTCATCCCTTCCTGCGGGTTGCCGTGCCGACACCCGTGCGATCGGTGGTTGCGTACTTGCGGCGCTCGTCCGCCATGAGCCGTTCGTATTCGTTGGGGTCGACCAGCAGATGGCCGGACGAGTCGTGGAACCGCTTGTCCTGGCGGCGGCGGGCGTTCCTCAGCTCCGACCACATCTGCGCGCGCGAGGGGAGGCTGACGGTCTCGGTCAGCAGGTCGCCGACCCACTCCGACTGGAACTCGGCCAGCGGCATCAGCGACATCATCGAGTGCAGCAGGCCGATGAAGTACAGGCCCTCGGTCTCCGGCGGCACCACCTGGTGGTAGAGCGCGGGCGCGTCCTCGCCGTCGCCGACGAGCGTGTCGTCGAGGAAGGGGTAGTCGATCTTGTAGCCGGTGCAGTGGATGATCACATCGGCCTCGGTCTCGGTGCCGTCCGAGAAGCGAACGGTACGGCCGTCGACCGTGTCGATCACCGGCTTGGCGGTGATCCTGCCGTGCGCGATGGCGGGCAGCAGCTCGCTGCTGGCGACCAGCGGCCCCTGCCCGACCTTGTACGGCGGGTCGGGCAGCCCGTACGCCGACATGTGGCCGTGCACCAGCTTGATCATCAACGTCACCAGCGGGCGCCGCTGTTCGACCGAGAGCTTCTTCATCATCGGCGACAGCTTGTCGATCGGGCCGCCTTCGAGGATCTTCGGGACGACGTAGTGGCCGGTGCGCACCGACAGGTACGTGGCCTCCGCGACGCGCGACACCTCGGTGGCGATGTCGGCGGAGGTGGCGCCGAGACCGATGATCACGACCTTCTTGCCCGCGAGGTCCGCCGGACCCTCGTAGTCGTAGGAGTGCATCTCGGTGCCGGTGAACTTGCCCTCGTACGAGCCGAAGAGCGGCAGCCCGTGCCGCCCGCCGGAGGCGACCATCACCGCGCGGTACAGATGCGTCGTGCCGTCGCCGAAGGTCACCGCCCAGCCGCCGCCCGCCGCCTGCTCGACCCGGCTGACCTCGGTGTCCAGTTGGATGTGCTCGCGCAGCCCGTAGTGGTCGACGTAGGAGTCGAAGTACCGCGCCACCTGGGTGTGGTGGGGGTAGTCCGGGTAGTCGTCCGGCATCGGGAAGCTCGGGAACTGCATGACGGTCTTGGAGGTGTTGGCGAACAGCGCCGGGTACGCGCAGCTCTTGCCGCCCTGCGCGGGATACCGCCACAAGCCGCCGAGTTCCGAGCGCCGCTCGTAGGCGTCGAAGGCGATGTCGCGGATCTTCAGCGAGCGGCACATCGCGATGCCCGCGGAGCCCGCGCCGATGACGCAGACCTTGTCCCTGCGGTCCTCGGGCGCGGCATCGGCCACCGGCTCGTGCGTGGTGGTCATCAGGACTCCCCCGCGCGCTCGGTGCTCGCCAGCGCCAGCAGTCCGAGCAGGGTCGCGGTGGCCGCCGCGCTGGTGTCGACCACGGTGGACTTCTTCAGCCGGCCCTTGCGGTGGCCGAGGATTCCGGCCGCGACGTCGAGGCCGTCGCAGAGGATGCCGGCCTTGAGCAGCAGCCTGCGGGTCTCGCCCCTGCTGGCCAGGACGCCCACGATCAGGGCGATGTTGCGGGCGGCGAACAGCCGGACCAGGTACTCGCCGTCGGCGTCCTCGTTGATGTGCAGCTTCTTCGCCCCGATGGCGGGCGCCAGGAACGCCGCCGCGCCGACCGTACGCAGGGTGCTGAGCAGAACAGCCGGCGTATCGCTCTTGTTCATAGTGATGCGAGTTCCTCTCGCGCCTCGGCCATCGACATCACGTCGTGGCACTGGGAGCCGGTGTCGGTGGGAATTCCTTGGCGAAGCCGGTGAGCCGGACGACGACTCCGGCCTGCCGCAACATCTCGATGTCCGTCTCGGGTTCCGCGGACTGCTCGGGGAACGAGATCCCGGCCGGCAGGTCCCGGCTCAGCACGCGCTCGGCCGCGCGGACCGCGCCCATCGCGCTGAGGTGGCCCTGGCCGCGGGTGTCGAGCAGATCGATGGAGACCGAGCGGTTCGCGCTGTGCGCGGTGACGGTGAGCCCGCAGAAGTCGCCGGTGCCCGCGCTCTGGAAGAGCGCCGCGCGCACCCCGTGCAGCGGCGGCTTGGTCAGCGCCCGCAGCGCGCCCGACCGCTTCAGCCCGATCATCGCGTACAGCGACGGCACGCTCTGGAGCGCGATGCGGGTCTCGACCGTCGGCACACCGAGGGTGAGCGGCACGGTGGTCTGCTCCAGCGTGCTCACATACGCGGCGGGCCGCTCGTTGCCGTCGGCGCAGCGCACCAGGCGGCGGCCGGTCAGCGGGTGCGTGGGCTGCCGCCTGCCGTCGCGCATCGCGTAGTACGGCCAGGCCAGCCGTTCGGCGAAGCCCCAGGAGTCGGGGCCGACCTTGTCGTCGGACGAGGACAGCACCGCGATCTCCACCCGCTCGGCCTGGCCGAGTTCGCGGACGGCCGCGGCGGCCATCAGCGCGTTGAGCCCGGCGTACCAGGCGCCGGACAACAGCACGGGGGACGTGGGCCGTTCACGCGAGACCGCGACGGTGACGTCGAGAATCCCGGCGTGGCCCGCGCGGTTGATGTCCGCGATCGGGATGCCCCGGCGCATGGCGTCCACGATGAGGTGGTCGCCGGGGTCGCTGACCACGGCGAGGACGGCCGCGGGCCGCTCGGGCAGCGCCCCCAGCGGGCGTTCGGCGCGTACGTCGATGACGGCGGTGCTCGCGCCGATCCGCGCGGCCAGCGCCGTCGCCCGTTCGGGGTTGCGGCCCGCCAGCACGATCGGCAGGTCGGGGTGGCGCTGCCGGATCAGCCGCGCCGCGTGCTCGCCCACCACTCCGTAACCGCCCACGATGAGCAGCGGCGGCCGGGCGGCGGCGCGTCTGGGTCTACTGGCCATGGCTCACCGCGCCGCTGATCGTGGTGTCCGGCTTGCGCTCCTCGCCGCGCTCCTCCGCCGCCCGCGCGAACAGCTCGCGGGCCACCCGGCGGCCGGAGTCGACGGCGCCGCCCATCGAACCCATCTGGTGGACACCGCTCTCGGTGCCCGCCCAGTGGATCCGGCCGATCGGCTCGCGCAGCGCCTTGCCGTACGCCGTGTACAGTCCGGGCGGGCCGAAGCCGTGGTAGCAGCCGCGGGTGAACTCCTCGTCCAGCCAGTTCTGTTCGACGAATTCGCGGGGCTTGCCCGCCTTCGCGCCGAGCCCGGCGACCAGTCCGTCGAGTACGGCGGTACGCCGCTCGGACGGCGACAGGCGGGTCAGCGCGCGGGCGGCGGAGCCGGTGACGAAGGCCGACATCACGCCGGGGCTGCCGTCGGCGGGCGAGGTGTCGAAGGCGACCCGGAACGGGCCGTCGCTGCTGGTGATCTGGCCGCTGAGCCCGGCGGCGCGCCAGAACGGCTCGTCGTAGACCGCCAGGCACTTCATGGCGGCGCCCGCGGGCATCCGCTGCGCGAACTGGTCGCGGTAGCCGGGCAGCGAGGGCGCGTAGGTGATGCGTCCGGCGAGCGTGACCGGGATGGCGACGACGACCCACCGGCCGCGGTACTCGAAGCCGGGGCCCGAGACCACGACGGAGTCGGAGCGCTGCTCGATGGTGCGGACGGCGGCGCCGACGCGTACCTCGTCGGGCATCCGCGCGGCCATCTTCTTCGGGATGCTGTGCGCGCCGCCGTCGAAGCGGTAGCGCTGGATGCCGCCGCTGACCTCCAGCAGGTAGCGGAAGCCGCCGGAGGCGTTGGCGTAGTAGAGCACGTGCATCAGCGACAGGTCGGCCGGGCGGGCGCAGAAGGCGGCCTCGATCATCATGGTGATGAAGGCCCGCGCGGTGGAGGTGGTGACGTTGCGCTGCATCCACGACCAGAGGGTCTGGCTGTCCAGCTTCTCGGCGTTCGGCGCGTTCCACGGGCCGTCGGGCGGGACCGTGCGCGCCATGCGCTCGATCTTCAGGATCGCCTGGCCGAGGTCGGCGATGGCGGCCGGGCCCATCCGCCAGGGGAACAGGCCGGAGTACGCGTGGCGGCGGCCGTTGACGAAGGTGAGGCGTTCGCCCTCGTCGTAGCTGCGAAAGCCGGTCACGCCGACGGACTTGGCGGTCTCGGCGATCATCGTGCTCTTGTCGCCGAAGTACTCGCCGCCCAGGTCGACCGCCTTGCCGCCGCCCACGTCGAGGCCCTTGAGCCGTCCGCCGACGCGCTCGCGCGCTTCGAGCGTCTTGACGGTCCACCCGGCCTCTTTCAGCTCGCGGGTCGCCGTCAGTCCCGCCAGGCCCGCGCCGACGACGATGACATCGGCTTCCGCGCTGGGCTCGTCTGTCACATGCAGCACGTTCAGACCTCCGCGTTCTTCTGATCGGCGTCTTTCACTACGGAGCCGGCGGAGCCGTTGGAGCCGGTGGTCCCGTTCGCGCCGGCGGAGCCGTTGGAGCCGTTCTGCGGGGCCGGGGCCGGGAGCGGGTCGGCGGCGGCGGACGGGACGGGCCGTACGCGTACCGGCGGGGCCGCGGTGACGTCGGAGGACACCAACTGCGGGTGGCGGTTGATCCACCGGCGGCGCGGCTCGCGGGCCAGCAGCTTGACGGTCTCCCGCACCAGCGGCAGCCGCTTGTGCTTGCCGGACAGCATCATCCGTCCGGTGATCACGGCCATGTCGGTCAGCGGGAAGACCTCGTAGTACTTCGAGCGGTGGTGGTAGAGGTCGAGGAAGCGGCCGATCTCGCCGCGCTCGGCCATGCCCTTGAGCGCCTCGGGGACGGCGGCGGGCAGCGCGCCCGCCTCGCCGAGGATGTTCGCGAGCCAGTAGTGGCCCTCGAAGCGGCGGTCGCGCCACTGCGTCCACTGCCGCAGCGTCTCGTCCTGGCCGAGCGCCGACACACCGGGGCCCGAGCGGCCGAGGGCGGCGACGATGGCGGGCGCGAGGCGCTCCACCTGGCGGAAGGCGTCGCCGATGCCGCGGCCGGCGGAGGGGTCCTTGAAGTGGCCCGCGTCGCCGACCAGCACCCAGCCGGGTCCGGAGGACTGCCGGAAGTAGCCCTCGAATTTGACGATCCCGGAGATCTTGGTGGCGATCTTCGCGTCGGCCAGCGCCTCCGCGGTCGGTTCGCAGGACCGCATGTGGGCCAGCAGGCCCGCTTCGGTGTTGCGCCGGAAGTACTCGCGTTCGTGTCCCTCGGGAGACACGCCGACCAGGTACAGGCCGTTGTCCGCGGGGCCCGCCCACACCATCCGGTCGCCCCAGCGGTGGAAGACGAAGGTGTCGTCGGAGGACGGGTGGGCGCCCTCGAAGAAGGTGAAGTAGTAGGAGCGTTCGTTGGGTACAACGTTGTATTTGCGCGAGCCGACCATGTACGCGACCGTCGAGTTGCGGCCGTCCGCGCCCACGACGAGCGGCGCGCGCAGCACCGTCTCCTTGCCGTCGTGCTGGGCGCGCACACCGGCCACCCGGCCGCGCTCCCAGATCATTTCGACGACCTTGGTGCCCATCCTGACGTCGGCACCGGCCTCGACCGCGGCCTCGTGGAGGATCGAGTCGAGCAGGTGCCGACGCAGGAAGGTCGCGCCGCCCACGTCGTCGAAACGCAGCGGGAACTGCGAGACGACGTGGAAGTCGTTGAGCTTGGTGTCGGCGCGGCGCATGAAACGCACACCGGTCTTCTCGACGGAGTCGAGCACACCGAGGCGTTTGAGGAACAGGAGTCCGTCGGCCTCCATGAGGTGCGAGGAGAGCACCTCACGGGGGAACGTCGCCTGCTCGACCACGACGACCTTCAGGCCCGCGCGCGAGAGCAGCGTGGCGAGCGGCGACCCGGCACAGCGGGCGCCCACGATGATGACGTCGAAGTGCTCGGCGTCCGTACGGTTTCGCCGGATTTCGCTCCCGGCCAGGCCCTTGGTCGTCATGGTCTTAGCTCCGCGCCCTTTCGCCGGCCGGGACGATCTGCGAGTCCAGCGGACGCGGATCACCGTCACCCCACGAAATGCCCTGGAGGTGCGTGGTGCGCAGTCCCGCGTAGTTCAGCTCTCCGTACGGTCCGCCGGTGAGGCCGTTGCCACCGTGGGTGGAGAGGATGGAGTTGAACCCGATGTGCGAGTCGTTGACCTTCAGCAGGCCGCCGTTGGTCACGCCGTCGGCGAACCGGTGAGCGGTCTGCTCGTCGCCGGTCCACACCGAGTTGCGCAGCCCGTACTTGTTGGCGTTGAGGAAGTCGATGATGTCTTCCAGCAGCGCGTCGTCGTCCGTGGTCGCCTCGGGCACCACGACCGGCAGCAGCGGGAAGAAGGTCTCCTCGCGTACGCAGGACAGGTCCCGCGACTCGGTGAGTCCGTCGACCCTGACCACCGTCGGCAGGCAGAACATCCCGGTGCTCGATGTCTCGCCGTCGACGTCCACGCGCGTGCCGCCGCAGAGCACGGACGCGCCCTTGGTCTCGGCCTCGGACAGGAAGTCGAAGAAGCCGTCGACCTTCAGTACCGGGCTGAGCAGGATCTCCGGGTTCTCCGGGTAGCCGGGCACGATGGCCTTGGCGCGCTCCACGAACACCTCGAGGAAGCGGTCGGCGACCTCGGGGTGCACGATCGCGTACTTCGGCACCATGCAGATCTGGCTGGAGCCGTAGAACGACTCCTCCAGGGCCCGCGCGGCGGCTTCGAGATCCGCGTCCTTCCAGACCACGAAGCCGTCGTTGCCCGCGAGTTCCAGGATCGCCTTCTTGCCGTTGCGCAGACAGTCCTCGCCGAGCTTGAGGCCCGCGGCGCTGTCGCCGAAGAACAGGATGTCGTCCACCAGCGGGCTGGCGAGCCAGGTCCGCAGCACGGCCTCGGTGTGACCGCAGATCACATTGAGCGTCCCCGGAGGGGCGCCGTGCTTCTCCAGGATCGGCGCGAGGATGTCGCGGTAGACGAACATCACGCTCAGCGGCGTGGTGCGCGGCGCCTTCACCACCAGCGTGTTGCCCGCCAGGAGGGCGAGCACGCCCAGCGTGGAGTTCGAACCCGCCGCGTTCTGCGGGGGGTTGACGCACACCACGCCGTCGGGCTTGCGCACCAGTTCCAGCGTGCGGCCCTGCGGCGCGAACTCCTGGTGGAGCTGGCTCTCGTACCAGCGGACCGTCGGCTCGTCGCAGCAGCGCAGCATGCCGCTGACTTCCCACTGGGCGAGCCGGCGCGGGTGCCCCTCGGCGATCAGGATGTCGATGAGTTCCTCTGACCGTTCGGCCAGCGTCTCGTTGAACTCCAGGACGATCTGACTGCGGGTCTCCTGCGGGAGGAGCCGGAAGGTCCGGCTCGCCCTGCGGGCCGCTTCCAGCGCCCGGTCGTTGTCCTCGGGGGCGCCCACCGCGCACCGGGCCACCACGGCCTCGGTCGACTCCACGGGCCGCCCGAGTTCCAGCGCCCGCTTGAGGTTGAACGTCGGGCGGTTCTCCTTCAGGTACGCCGAGGCGCGCAGGACGTACGTCCATCGAGCACCCTCGACGTCCTTGCCGTCGATGTACTGAGGGTAGGACCTCATGCCTGGAGGCCCTCCATGCTGGGGGCGACGAAGTCTTCCTTCTCGACGTCGCGCAGCAGGCCCTCGTTGTACCGGCCGTACGCGCCCAGGTCCAGCAGGCCGTGGCCGCTGTAGTTGAACACGATGGTGGCCTCGCGCCCGGTCCGCTTGCACTCCAGGGCCTTGTCGATGACGGCCCGGATGGCGTGCGAGGTCTCGGGGGCCGGGAGGTAGCCCTGGAGCTTCGCGAACGTGGTGCCCGCGTCGAAGACGGACACCTGCCCGTACGCCTCGGCGTCGAGCAGCCCCTCGTGCCGCATGAGACCCACGATCGGGGCGCAACCGTGGTAGCGCAGGCCGCCCGCGTGGATGGGCGGCGGCACGAACTCGTGGCCGAGGGTGTAGGTGTGCACACCGGGGCCGCGGCCGTTGGAGTCGGCGAAGTCCAGCCGGTACTCGCCGTAGGTCAGCGGCGCGCACGCCTCCGGCTCGGCGGCCAGGATGGTGATGTCGGCGCCGTTGAGCTTGTCCTCGACGAAGGGCGAGGCGAAGCCGCTGAGGTTGGACCCGCAACCGACCGAGGCGATCAGGTAGTCGGGGGTGCGGCCGATCATCCTGAGCTGTTCCTTCAGCTCCAGGCCGATCACCGAGTGGTGCAGCAGGCAGTGGTTGGAGAAGGCGCCGACCGCGAAGCGGGTGCCCTCGTCGGCGTCGACGCACTCCAGCGCCTCGCTGACCGCGGTGGCCTCGCTGCCGGGGTGGTCGGGGTACTCCGCGAGGAGCTTGCGGCCGTAGTCCGTGGTGTCGCCGGGGCTGGGCCGCACCTCGGCGCCGTAGGTCTCCATCAGATTCCGGCGGTACGGCTTGGTGTGGTAGCTCGCCCGCACCATGAAGACCGTGAGGTCGAGGCCGAAGATCTGGCAGGCGATGGCCAGGGCGCTGCCCCACTGGCCGGCGCCGGTGTCGGTGACCAGCCGGGTGTGGCCGTCGCGCTTGGCGTAGTACGCCTGCGCGAGGGCGGAGTTGAGCTTGTGGCTGCCGCTGGGCGAGGTGGCCTCGTACTTGAACCAGATCTGGGCCGGAGTGCCCAGTTCCCGCTCCAGCGCGACGGCGCGGATCAGCGGGGTCGGCCGCCAGAGCTTGTACGCCTCGCGTACCGGCTCGGGGATCGTGATCCAGCGCTCCAGCGAGGTCTCCTGCGCGGCCATCGACTTGACGAACAGCCGCTCCAGCCACTCCCGCGTGACCTTCTTGCCGGTGGAGTTGTCGATGTACTCCTCGGGCAAGCGGGGCAGATCCGGGATGACGTTGTACCAACGGGTGGGAATCTTATCGACCGGAAGATCGACACGGTCGATTAAGCCGAGCGGCTTCATACCTTGCGTCCCCTTAAGAGCGTGGTTGCTGACGAAATGCAGTGACACTCGTACGGACCTGCGCATGCCTGACCGGGCCGGCACCCTCGTGGGGAATTGATTTCCGGCATGACAAAGTCAGGCATTGGGCTTTTGGGTGCGAAAAATCTCGGCGGGAGGAACGGTGAAGCGCGGTGGAGTCGTGCCTCGGCACAACGATTACTCAGTGCCTCGGCGGCGCGTCAGGCTCCAGCCGAAGTCACGAGTTGTGCGAGATCACGGATTGCTGTTCCCGTGGATTCGTGCCCGAAGGCACGGAGGGACGGGATGTCCGGACGTCACCGGCCGTACGGCCTGGTGGTGCGGGGTCGATCAACCGTGCATGAGAGGCCGACCAGGTGTCGGACCTCGAATATTCTCGTGCCAGCACTCGCATACCCCCGTATCAGTACTGGAATTGTTTGACAGCCTAGCGTCCGGCAGTTCCGATGGCAATACCATACTGGAACGCGTCCCGATGACCGGAACTCATCCCGGTGACCAGCGCATTTCCCCTGCGGGAGTCACAATGGGCTGGTCACCGGGACGCCGTCGCATTACTGACCAGATCGGTCAAAGTGAATTCCTGTGAAGCCCGGCGACAACGACAGTGGCGGCGGGCCGCTTCCGCGGGCCCGCCGCCACTGTCACGCTCGCCGTGCGGACGCCTGTCGTACGGCGCCGCGGGCGGTTCTCCTGAGCCGGGTCAGTGCCGCCCGGCACCGTCCTCCTGAGCCGGGTCAGTGCCGCCCGGCGGGTTCCGTCAGCGCTGTCCGGCCGGCGCCGTCTCGCGGACGGACTCCCCGCCCTCTTCCGGCAGCTCGGGCAGGATGCCGGTCAACGCGCTCTCGTGCAGGTCCTTGTGGCGCAGCGTCAGCGCGGCGATCACCGCGGCGACGAAGGCGAACACGGCGCACAGGGTCATGGCGTCGTGGAAGCCGGTGGTGAACGCGTCGCGCCCGGCGGCCAGCACCTTGTCGGCCAGGCCGGGGCCCGCCGAGTGCGCGGCCTCGTCGATGCTGCCCGCGCTGATCCCGTTGGCGATCTTGTCGCTCTGGGCGCTGGTGAGCGTGGCCGCGGCGTCGGACGCCTTGAAGGCGCTGGTGACGTGGTTCTCGAAGAACGCGCCCGCGACCGCGATGCCCAGAGCCGTTCCCACCTGCTGGAACGTCTCGCTGATACCTGAGGCGACACCGGCCTTGGCCGGTTCCGCGACACCGATGGCGAGCGCCGCGCGGGTCGGGTTGAACAGGCCGAAGGCCAGGCCGATGACCACCAGGGCGGGGATGAGCGAGGTCCAACTGTCGCCCGCGCCGCTGAGGTGGATGAGCAACAGGCCGATGCCCAGGGCGAATTGGGAGGTGGCCATGATGACCCGGAACGGCACCTTGCCGGTGAGCCCGCCGGCCAGCGCGCCGAAGAAGAACATCGCCAGCGTCAGCGGCAGGAAGCGCAGGCCGGCGGACCAGGCGGAAGCGCCCTCGACGCTCTGCAAATACGTCGTGACCAGGAAGATCGGCGGCAGACCCGCGGCGTTGGCCAGGAAGGTCGTCGCGGACAGGCCGAGGAAGGTGCGGTTGCGGAAGAGCTGGGTGTCGAACATCGCCTGCTCGCCGCGGGAGCGCGCGACCGCGAGGAAGACCGCCAGGCACACCGCGGCCACCGCGTACAGCGCGATGTTGCTGCCGGAGAACCAGCCGTCGGTGTTGCCGCGGATGATGGCCAGCACCAGGGCGGCCAGCGAGAGCGTGAAGGAGACCATGCCGACGAAGTCGGGGGCGGCGGCGCTGGGCAGCCGCGATTCACGGACCTGGCGCATCGCGATCAGGACGGTGATCAGGCCGACCGGCACATTCAGATAGAAGATCCAGCGCCAACCGGGGCCATTGGTCAGCGCGCCGCCGATCAGCGGTCCCGTGGCGACGGCGAGACCCACCGCGGCGCCGAACGCGCTGAACGCGGTGGCGCGTTCCTTGCCGCGGAACTCATGACCGAGCAGAGCGGGGCCCACGGCGAACATGATGGCCGCGCCGACACCCTGGACTCCGCGGCTGACATTCAATACCCCGATATCCCCGGCCAGTCCGCAGGCGAGAGAAGCCGCGGTGAAGATGATCAGGCCGATCAGGAAGAGCCGCTTGCGGCCGGTCCTGTCCGCCACCGATCCGGCGGTCACGAGGAAAGCCGCGAGCGTCAGCGCATACGCGTCGAACACCCACTGCATACCGCTGAAGCTGGCGTGCAGTGAATCATGAATGCCGGGCAGGGCGACCGAGACCACACTCAGGTCCAGCATCAGCATGAATGTGCCGACGGATACCACTGCCAGGGTCCACCACCTTAAAGCAGCGGGGGGGTGGGGCGTTTCGGTCATGCCGACTCCAGAGTGTGGAAAGTCGCCGTATCCGGCGAATCTGGCTGCTGACTATGGATGGTGACCATGCCGTGGTGGAAGCACCGCTGCCGAGGCGCCCCGCGTCGGCGGACAGGCCGATCCAGGGTGCTGGCCGATGATCGCGGTCGGTGCCGGTGCCGTCAATTGCCCCATGGGGCATGGTTGAGCATGTGTACAACGTATACCCTACACATGCTCGCGCGCACCCGCACGAAGATGTCCGTCGGGTGTCGGCATATGCGCGCGGGTTCGCAAAGACAGCGTCTTTTTTATCCGCAACTCCTTTTAGCGCGACTGTATATGCTGTATAGGCGGTAGTCGCCGGCGGACGGCGCGGTGATCCGCGTCCAGCGGCCCGCGCGGCTCACGCATCCGCCGGTCACCCGGAACCAGGGCGACCAGGCGACGCGGACGACGGTGCTCCCGGCCTTCGGCAGCCGGACCGTCACGTCGGCCTCACCCGCCCGCAGCACGCGCGCGGGCGCCGAGGCCAGCGGCACCGGGCGCTCCACCGCGAAGACCGTCCAGTACGGGTCCCGCCAGACCGGCCGCAGCCAGTCGGGGCGGGCGGCGGGCGCGAGCAGCGCGGCCTCCGCCGCGCCGGGACCGCCCATGTCGCCGTGGGGCAGCACGACATACGCCACCGCCCAGTCGTCGAGCCAGCGGCGGTAGGCGGCGGCCGGAAGCGTCCCGTCCGGCAGCGTCCCGCCGTAGAACAACCGGTCCCTCTTCACGTCGAGTTGACGGTTCCAGCCGCGGGCGATCTGGACGACGTCGGCGAAGAGCGTCGACTCGCGGTGATCGCGGGCCGGAACGACCTCGATACGGTGCCGCTCGGCGCGCAGTCCGCGCAGCGCGCGGGTCACCCCCTCGGTGTGCGAGGCCCAGTCGGGGACGGCGGTGGACATGCGCAGTTCCCTGCCGGTCTTGGCGGCCAGCGCGTAGCCGTTGTGACCGAGCGCGCCGGTCAGCACGACGACGAGGACCGCGCCGAGCACGGGGGCGCGGGCGGCCGTACGGGTCGGGCCCCGGTCCAGGCGCACGTACGAGCCGCCGCGCGGGCGTCGGGCCACGCGTTCCATCAGCGCGGCGGCCAGCAGCGGCAGTCCGGCGATCCCGGCCAACCGCTCGACGTTGGTGCCGACGGGCGAGGCCACGCAGGCGGTGAGCGCCGTGCCGAGCGCGTACGCGACCGCGCCCGCCCGGACCGTGCGCCAGGACCGCGGCGCGGCCAGGGCCAGCGCCAGGGAGGTCACCAGCGGGCAGACCGCCGCGTCGGCGCTCATCAACTGCTCGCCCTGGAAGGGGAAGAGCACGTACACCGCGCCCAGCACCAGCACCGGCGGCGCCGCCAGGGCGAGCGCGGCGGCGCGGCGGCCCGCCGCCAGCAGACCCGCGCCCGCGACCCACAAGAAGAGGGCGGCGACCGGGCTGGACATCGCCGTGAGCGCCGCGAGGACCGCGGCGCCCGCCCAGCGGTCCGGCGCCCGTCGCACCCGGCACAGCGCCAGCAGCCCGAAGGCCGCGCCGACCGCGAAGGTCGTACGCCCCGAGGCCACGTCGCACCACTGGCACACGGCGCCCAGCAGCGCCGGGACCATCGGCCGCCGCACGCCGGAGCGGACGAAGAGCACGGCCATCGCCCACGTCGCCGCCAGACCGGCCGCGACCGAGACGGCCCGGACCCCGGCGTACGCCATCAGCGGCGGGGTGAGCACGCTGTAGTCCATCGTGTGCATGCCGCCGTACCAGGCGAGGTTGTACGGCGTGCCCGGATGCCGCCCCGCGAAACCGGCCCACGCGACCTGGGCCGCGAGGTCGCCGCCGCCCGTGGCCAGCAGCCACGCCCAGAGCGCGTACAGCGGCGCCGCGCAGGCGACCGCCACCGCCGGGACCGGCCAGCGCCTGCGTCGTGGGGCCGGCCGTACCTGTCCTGTCCGCTGCGTGGGCCGCGGCAGCACCGCGGGCTGAACGACCGACACATCACTCATAGCGGACGCCTTCCCCGGAAGCGGCGGGGACAGCGGGTCGGCCGGGAAAGGCCATACTCGGTATGCATACTGAGTATGTATACCGAGTATGGCCGGGTGGGCGCCACCGCCTCCCCGGCGGGGCAT
This sequence comes from Streptomyces sp. NPDC024632, assembly GCF_055559175.1. Classification (NCBI taxonomy): domain Bacteria; kingdom Bacillati; phylum Actinomycetota; class Actinomycetes; order Kitasatosporales; family Streptomycetaceae; genus Streptomyces; species Streptomyces sp. NPDC024632. Next base: position 65,829 of record NZ_JBVHLD010000014.1, on the reverse strand, counting down.
GGCAGCATCGGGGACGGCCGGACCGGACAAGGAAGCGAGAGGCGCACACCATGCCGTTGCAGATCACCGCCACCGACGCGGAGCACCCGTCGGCGCTGCTCGACCTGGAGTGGAACCTGCCGCTGGAGGAGTGGCCGGACACCTCACTGGTCGCGCTGCCGCGCGGCATCTCCCGGCACGTCGTGCGCTTCGCGCGGGCCGGGGACGAGGTCGTGGCGATCAAGGAGGTCAGCGAGTGGGCGGCCGTGCGCGAGTACGGGCTGCTGCGCGACCTCGACCGGCTCGCGATACCGGCCGTGGACCCGATCGCGGTGGTGACCGGCCGGGCCGCCGCCGACGGCACCCCGCTGGAGCCCGCGCTCATCACCCGGCACCTGAACGGCTCGCTGCCGTACCGCTCGATGTTCGAGACGACGATGCGCCCCGACACCGTCAACCGCCTGCTGGACGCGCTCGCCGTCCTCCTCGTACGGCTCCACCTGGTCGGTTTCGCCTGGGGCGACTGTTCGCTGTCCAACACGCTCTTCCGCCGTGACGCGGGCGCGTACGCCGCCTACCTGGTGGACGCCGAGACGGGGCAGATCCAGCCCGAACTCACGCGCGGGCAGCGGGAGTACGACATCGAGCTGGCCCGGGTGAACATCGCGGGCGAGCTGATGGACCTCGAAGCGGGCGGCTCCCTGCACCCCTCGGTCGACCCGGTCCCGTTCGGCGAGGCGATCGTCCGCCGCTACGCCGACCTGTGGCACGAGCTGACCCGCGAGTCCGTCTACCCGGCCAGCAAGCGGCACTACATCGACCGCAGAATCCGCCGCCTGAACGACCTCGGCTTCGACGTCGCCGAGATGCAGATCGAGCGCTCACCCGGGGGCGACACCGTGACCTTCCTGCCCAAGGTCGTCGACGCGGGCCACCACCAGCGCCAACTCCTGCGCCTGACCGGCCTCGACACCGAGGAGAACCAGGCCCGCAGCCTCCTCAACGACCTGGAGTCCTGGATGGCCACCCAGGACGACCACGCCCCCGCCGACGGCCTGCCCGCCGCCCGCCCCGAAGTCCTCGCCCACCGCTGGCTGCGCGACGTCTTCCGCCCCGCCGTCCGCTCCGTCCCCCAGGACCTGCGCGCCCGCGTCGACCCGGCGCAGGTCTACCACGAACTCCTCGAACACCGCTGGTACCTCTCCGAGCGCGCCCAGCGCGACGTGGGCCTCGACGCCACGGTCGAGAGCTACACCACCGAAGTCCTCCCCCACCTCCCCGACCCGGCGCTGCCGACGGACGGCGAGTGAGCCCGACCTCGCAGGACAAGAAACTGGCCGTCGGCCCGCACACACCGTGCACCAGAAGAGTCCTCGTCGCCGTGCACACCCTGGTGTACGGGCAGCGGCTGGCGGATCTGTTGCCTTTGCTGGAGTCCGATCCGAGAATCCGGCTCGTCCTCAGCGTCGCGCCGCACGAGTTCGACGCGGGAGCCACACGCTTCGTCCGCGCGACGGGCCGCGCGTCGATTCCCTGGGAGGAGGCAGTGCGTACGCCCTTCGACCTCGCGCTCTCCGCCGGTTCCCGTGGTATCGAGCAGGTACGCGCTCCTGTGGTCCGGCTGCCGCACGGAGCATCACACATCAAGCTGGCGCGCTCCAGGGATCCTTCGGGGCAGCGGGCAGTACCGGGGCTGAGCCGTGATCACCTGATGTGGGACGGCCGAGTCACGTCACGCGCGGTGGTGCTGGCCCACGAGCGAGACCGACAGGACCTGGCACGCTGGTGTCCGGAGGCATTGCCCTTCGCCAAGGTCGTGGGCGATCCGTTCTTCGACCGGATCAAGGACAGCCTGCCTTTGCGTGCCGCGTACCGCCGCGCGCTCGGGCTGCGTTCACACCACCGGCTCGTCGTCGTCAACGCCACCTGGCGGCCCGGACCGACGGTGGACCACCTGCGAGCCCTGCTCGCGCGGCTGCGACGTGGAGTGCTTCCGCCGGAGGTGAAGATCGCGGTCCTGATCCATCCCAACGTCTGGGAAGGACCGGACGGCCGGCGTCTCGACGGTCGACTCGCCGCCGACCGGAACCCCGGGATCGAGGTGATCGCTCCGGAGGCCGATTGGCGGCAACTGCTCATAGCCGCGGATCTGCTCATCGGTGACCATGGCTCGGTGTCCGTGTACGGAGCCGCGGCAGGCGTCCCCATCGCGCTCTCGCACTTCCCTCACGCCTACGTCAATCCGAGGTCACCTGCGGCGGAACTGGCCCGTGTCGTTCCCCTGTTGGACCCGGCCCGTCCACCGGCCGAACAACTGGCCGAGCTGCTGGCCGCGCCCTCGTCAGGACACGACAGCCAGCGGTACGCATCCGTCGTCGAGCGCATCACATCGGAGCCCGGCCGCTTCGACGCGAACTTCCGCCGGTTGGCCTACCAACTCCTCGGGCTCGGCGCGCCCGACGGTCCGCCCGAACCGTCCCGACGCCCCTTGCCACTGCCGGCGGCCCTGAGTCGGCTGAGCCTGCGCCCCAGCCGTTCCGCGTCGTCCGGGCTCATCCGCTCATAGATGCTGTACGAACACTGGTAGTGGCGTCGTGCGGCCATGGCGTCGGCATGCCGTTCAGTGATCTCTCCCAGCATTTCCCACACCCGCGCCTCCCAAGGGGCGGCCCCTAGAGTGTGGAAGCGGTGCTGCGCCAGAAGCAACTGCCGCTCGGCTTCCGCCGCGCGGTCGATGTCGGCATAGGTGCGGCCCAGGAACGCCTGTGCCCGTGCAGCGTCGTAGAGGTCTCCCTCATCCACCAGCGCGGCGTACGCGTGTTGGAAGAGACCGGCCGCCTCGACGTGACGGCCTTCCTCCCGGGCGGCGTTGCCCAGGCTGATCCTGGTCAGCGCGGCACCGCGCTTGTAGCCGATCCGCTCGCGCAGCGTCAGTGCCCGGCCCAGGAAACTGCGAGCATCGTCCACCTGCCCGTCGAGCAGCCGCGCCGTGCCAATCCCGTTGAGTGCCTGGGCCTCCGTCCATAGGTCGCGGTCTTTCATCGCCATGGTCAGCGCCGTGCCGTACCACGCGGCTGACTCCTCCAAACGGCCGCTGTTCCGAAGGGCCACACCGCCGGAGGTGAGCATTCTGGAGACGCCCTCCCGGTGACCGGCCCGCCGGGCCGCCGCCAGCCCAAGCCGGTGTGCTTCCAGCCACAGATCCTGCGGTCGCAGCCGCAGGAAGGCAGGCCACATCGCATCCACCAACTGCCAGACCAGGGCATGCCGGCCGGCGTCGTCCGCCGCGCGCAACAGCGCCATGAGATGGCCGAGCCCATGCTTGAGCCACCTCACCGCATCCGTGGAATCGGCGAAGTGAGTGGTGGCCAGCAGGCCTTCGTCGTCCCTCCACAGGACGCGTCGGCCAGGGCAGAGCAGAAGCTCTGCTGTCCTGGCCGTCGCGAGGTAGAGGTCGAGCACGCGGCGGACCGATTTGCTCCGCTCAACCGGGCTCGACTCCGATTCGGCGTGCCTCCGGGCATGAGGCAGCACCGTGTCGTGGAGTCGGTAGCGGCCGCCCCCGGCAGCCTGGACCAGGTACATCCCCACCAGGACGTCGAGGCGGCGCGCGGCGTCCGCGACCGAGATGTCGCAGGCCGCAGCCAGCACGCTTTCGTCGAATTCCTGCACCGGTGACAGACCGAGGCAGCGGTAGGCAAGGGCCACGTCGTGGGACAGGCTCCTGTACGACGCGTCGAGGAAGGCCCATGTCGCATACGGGACAGCCGATTCCGCGGCCGGCTCCGCCTCCTGTTGGACCAAGGTTCCGACCACCTCGCTGATGCTCAGGACCGGGCTCGACGCCAACCTGGCGGACGCGAGGCAGACGTTCAGCGGCAAGCAGGCGCTCAAGGAGATCACCTGCCGTGCGGCCGCGGGTTCGCGCTCTGCCCTGCGCTGGCCGCTGAGGCCCATGCCTCGCACCAACAGCTTCATGGCGGCTGCGGGTTCGAGCGGTCCCAACTGGTGGAAGGCGACTCCCTCGGCCGCGAGTTCGGTCAGCCGATTGCGACCGGCCACCATGACCACGGTGCCGCCGGGGCCGGACAGCAGAGGACCGACCTGGCGGGAATGGCCCGCGTTGTCGAGCATGACGACAAGACGCCGTGTACGGGTCACCGAGCGCCACAACCGGGCTCGTTCAGCGGGCTCGGAGGGCACCGGCGTGAATCCGAGAGCTCGTAGCAGTCGGTCCAGAGTTTCAGGCGGCTCGACTTCGCGGCCGCGCTGATGGCCGCATAAGTCCACGTACAAGGTGCCGTCGGGGAAGGCGTCGGCATGGCGGCGCAGCCACGCAGCGGCGAGTGTGGTCTTGCCGCTCCCCGCAGGGCCGCTCAGCGCGATCGTGCGTCCGGCGTGGGCCAGGGAGGCAGCATAGAGATTGTCGAGATGTGCCAAATCCTGCTCGCGGCCGAGGAAATGGTCTGGTTCCAGGACTTCCAGGAAGTGCTGACGCTCAGGTCCCGGGTCAGAACGGCCTGCCGCGAACGGACGGCCGTCATTGTCCCGGCTCGGCATAGCGTCGCCTGCGGTCCAGCGCGGGAGGCCGGAGCCGGGATCCGGACGAGTACGCTCCAGGTGCGGATGTCGCGGGTCGGCCTGCCACGTCTCGTCCATCATCGCTGCCCCCTCACCGCGATTATCCGTCCGACGGCCGGCCGAGCACCCGGTACCAGCCATTCCGGACCGGCGCGGGCGCAACCGCGCGAGCGTCAGGCGCGGTCGAAGGAGTCGGTGGGGTCGCGGAGGGCGACCGTGGCGTGGCTTTCCTGGAAGCTCTGTTCGGAGACGACGGTGAGGCGGGCGGTGGCCTGGAAGTCGCGGACGGTCAGGGCGCCGCAGGAGACCATGGTGGCCTTCATTTTGGCGACGGTGACGGCGAGACCTTCGCTGAGGTCGCCCGCGTAGGGGACGTAACCGTCCACGCCCTCTTCGAAGACCAGGCCCTGGCCGCCCTGTTCGTAGCGCTGCCAGTTGCGGGCGCGGCTTGAGCCCTCGCCCCAGTACTCCTTGACGAAGCCGTCGCGGGTGGGGAGCTTGGCGCCGGGTGCCTGGTCGAAGCGGGCGAAGTAGCGGCCCATCATGACGAAGTCGGCGCCCATCGCGAGGGCCAGGGACATGTGGTAGTCGTGCACCAGGCCGCCGTCGGAGCAGATCGGCACGTACTGGCCGGTCCGCTCGGCGAAGGCGTCGCGGGCCGCGGCGACGTCGAGGACGGCGCTGGCCTGGCCGCGGCCGATGCCCTTCTGGTCGCGGGTGATGCAGATAGAACCGCCGCCGACGCCGACCTTGACGAAGTCGGCGCCCGCCTCGGCGAGGAAGCGGAAGCCCTCGCCGTCCACGACGTTGCCGCCGCCGACCGGGATCCGCGGGAAGTGCTCCTTCGACCACGCGATCGCCTGGGCCTGCCAGTCGCTGAAGCCGTCGGAGGAGTCGAAGCAGAGCACGTCGGCCCCGGCCTCGGCCAGTCGCGGGACGCGCTCGCGGTAGTCGTGCGTGTTGACGCCCGCGCCGACCCGCAACCTCTTGTCCTGGTCGACCAGTTGGTGGGGGAAGCGCTTGTTGTCCGAGTAGTCGGAGCGGAAGACCAGGTAGCGCAGGAAGCCCTCGGCGTCGACCACCGGCAGGCAGTCCAGACGCTCGTCCCACAGCCGGGAGTTGGCCTGCGACAAGGTGATGTCGTCGGTCGCGCACGCGAGGACGTCGACCGGGACCATCCGGCTGGAGACCGGCTCGTCGGACCGGTGGCGCTGCGGGTGGAAGTCGCGGGAGGTCACCAGGCCCAGCAGCCGCCCGGTGCCGGTGCCGTCGTGGGTGACGGCGGCCGTGCTGTGACCGGTGGTCCGCATCAGCTCCCGCAGGCGGCCCAGCGGGTCCTGCGGCCGTACGTTGGTGTCGCTGACCACGAATCCGGCCTTGAAGTTCTTCACCGCGCGGACGTCCGCGACCTGGTCGGCCACCGGCCGGTTGTGGTGCAGGAAGCTCAGCCCGCCGTCGCGCGCGAGCGCGATGGCCAGCTCAGGAGAGCTCACCGACTGCATCATCGCGGACGTGAACGGGGTCCGCAGCTCGATCGGCGACGGCTCGTCCCGCGCGTGCCGGACCAGGGGCGTCCGCAGGTCCACCGCCTCCGGCGAACAGTCCGTCCGCGTCCGGTTGGGCAGCAGCAGGAACTCGTTGAAGGTGCGCGAGACCCCTTCGATGATCTGAGCCATGCACCCGGACTCTACAGGCGCCGCCCGTCCGCCGCGCGGCGCCCTGCCGCAGGTCAGTCGCCTTCCGCGGGTCCCGGCGGCGGATGTCAGAGCGCCGCCGCCTCCGCGCGCTCCTGGCGGCGGATGTCAGAGCGCCGCCGCTTCCGCCCGCTCCCGGCGGCGGACGTCAGAGCGCCGCCAGCTCCGGCAGCAGGTCCACCGCGAGCGACACGTCGGGGGTCAGCGCCCGGTCCTCGGTGGCCGTCGGCAGCGCGGAGTCCAGGACGGCGAAGACCGGCGCGTGGGTACCGGCGCCCGCCGACAGCGCGGGAAGCGCCGGGTGCAGCCGCAACGCCCGTACGGCGGCCACGAGTTCGCAGGCGAGCACGAGCCGGTAGGCGTCCACGGCGCGCAGCGCCTGCCGGGTGGCCTGGGAGGCGAAGCTCGCGGCCTCCTCGACCCCGCGCGAGAGCACCGCGTGCCCGGCCGAGGCCGGTACGGCGCTGGCGCGTATCTCCGCGAGGGCGGAATTGGCGCTGTACTCCAGGATCATCATGCCCGAGCTGGCCGCCGAGCCCCCGGCGAGGTAGGAGCGCAGGCCGGTGATCTCGGGGTCGCCGAAGGCGGTCAGCCGCGCGGCGGACAGCTGCGCGGTCTGAAGTACGGCGAGGCAGAGGTGGTCGAGCGCGAGCCCGACGGGCGTGGCCATGAAACCGCCGTGGTGGTACGCGACCGGCCCGCCGTCCGGTCCCTCCTCGCCGATCAGCGGGTTCTCCGAGGGGCAGTTGACCTCGACGTCCAGAATCCGGCGCAGTGCCCAGGCCGCCTCCAGCGCCGGGCCGTGCACCTGCGGGAAGGCCCGGAAGCCGTACGGGTCCTGGATGCGGCGGCCGGTGGCGCGCGGCCGGTCGGGGACGCCGAGCAGTCTGCGGACCTCGGCCCCGGCGTGCAGCGCGCCCGGATAGGGGCGGATGGCGAGGGCGGGCGCCGCGTACGCCTCGAGCGAGCCGGAGACGGCGGCGAGCGAGAGGGCCGTCACGGCGTGCGAGGCGCGCAGCAGGATGTCCAGGTCGTGGCAGACCAGCGCGGCCTGCCCGAGGGTGAAGGCGCTGCTGCTCATCAGCGCGAGCGCGTCGCCCTGCTGGAGGGTGACGCGGCCGGGGAAGGGCGCGGGCACCGCGGCCGGGTCGAGCGCGGCGGCCGGGTCCAACCCACCGGCGGACGGCGGCACTTCACCGTCGGGCGACGGACCGGACGACGGCGAAGGCGACGGCGAAGGTGCCCGCGAGGGCGACGGCGTGGACTGCGGCGAGAACGGCGACGGCGAGGACTGCGGCGACGGCGACGGCCACGGCCCCTCGCGGAAGGCGTCCGCGGGATCCGGCTGCCGCCCCAAGTCCTCGTGCAGCCACGGCCGTTCGCCGATCAGCGCGAGACCGGTCTCGGCGAGCGCGGTCAGATCCCCGGTGCCGACTGCCCCGTACTCGCTGACCGCCGGGTGCACACCGAGCCGCAGCGCCTCCACCAGGGCCTGCACGACGGCCGGTTGGAGCGCGGAGCCGCCCGCCAGCGCCTGGTTGGCGCGGACGGCGAGCGCGGCACGCACCTGGCGGGCCGGGAGCAGCGCCCCGACCCCGCCCGCGTGGCTGCGCAGCAGCCGCAGGTCCTGTCCCGCCTGGTCCTCGTCGCTGACCGGCACGAGCCGGTTCGCGCCGACGCCGGTGTGCCGCCCGTACATCCGGCCCGCGGCGGCGGCCTGCCGCGCGGCCCGCCAGGAGCGGTCCGCGCGGGCCAGCGCCTCGGGCGGCACGGTGGGTACGGCCGTCCGGTCCGCGATCCGCGTCACGGCGTCGGCGTCCAGGCCGGCGCCGTCGAGCACCACGAAGGCCCCCTCCTCGGCGGAGGGTGCCGTCGTGCGGTGCGTCGGCGTCTCGGAATCAGAGGCTGTACCCACTGCGCTGTATCGGTCCCGCTGCCGCGGTCAGCCGAGGCCGACGGAGGTCAGCCAGGTCTTGGCGACCTCCAGCGGGTCCTTGTTGTCGCTCTGCACCTGGGTGTCCAGGCTGAGCAGGGCCGCCGTGTCGAGCTTCGCCGACACCGCGTTGAGCGCGGCGACGCCCTCCTTGGACAGACCGCTCTTGTAGACCAGCGGGATCACGTTCTCGAAGCCGAAGAGGTTCTCCGGGTCCTGGAGGACGACGAACTTCTCCTTCTCGATGGTCGGGTCCGTGGTGAAGACGTCGGCGGCCTGCACATTGTTGTTCTTGAGCGCCGCCGCGGTCAGCGGACCGCCCGCGTCGAGCGCCTTGAACGACTTCGGCGTGAGGTTGTAGACCGACTTCAGGCCGACCAGGCCCTGCTGCCGGGTCTGGAACTCGGGCGAGGCGCCGATGGTGATCTCGGAGCCGTACTTCGCCAGGTCCGCGATGGTGGACTTCTCGGTCAGCTTGTACTTCGCCGCGGTGGCCGCGTTGACCGTCAGGGAGTCCTTGTCCTCGGCCGGTGCCATGTCGAGCAGCGTCAGCTTCGGGTCGAGCTTGGCGAGTGCCGCCTCGTTGGTGGCCTGGGCCGTCTTGGGCGTGGCCTTGGCGTCCAGGTATGCCAGAAGTGCGCCGTTGAACTCCGGCAGTACGGTCAGCGAACCGTTCTTCAGCAGGCCGTAGGTGGTCTCCCGGCTGCCGATGTTCGGCTTGTAGCTGACCTTGATCCCCTTGGCCTTCAGGGCCTCGCCGTAGATGTCGGCGATGAGGATGCTCTCGGGGAAGTTGTTGGAGCCGACGACCACGGTGTCGCCGCTCGCCTTCGACCCGGCCAGCGGGTCCTTGGCCTTGTCGGAGCCGGAGTCACCACAACCCGCGAGCAGGGGCGCCGCGACGGCGGCGACGACGGCGACCGCCGCGAGGCGGCGTATGTGGCTCGGGCTGGACCAGGTGCTCTTCACGTGAGAGGTCACGATTTCCGCTTCCGGGCTCGGGGAGTTTCGGTCTCTGATCGGGCGTACTCGTGGCGTAGGCGCACCCACACACGCGGACGTACGTCGAGTACGCACACACGTGCGGTTGCGAGTGCTACCCAGCGATCCAATCCAGCCGCTTCCGCGTCAGTCAAGAGCAGCCTGATCACCGATCGGCATCGATGTCTGAACACCGGTGGATTGGTCGGTGATTCCCGTTCCGTACGGTCGTGTCCGTAACAAATTATTGATGGTGTGGTCAGGTAGTCGTGGTCAAGAGGAGGTAGTCTCCCCGACGTTGGTCAGGTGCTCGGACAACCGCGGGGAGTATCCGGTCACTTCATTCCGGTTACGTACAGAAGCGTTCATTTTGCGCCACTGTCGTCGTGTCCGGTTGTCGGCGAGCCGGTAAGCGGTTCCGGAGGAGGCTTGGTGTCCGTGCACGAGGTGGACGGGTCGGCACGTCCTGACCCGGAGCCACACGTCAGGGGCGGGGTACGGAACTTCGCCGACCGCTGGCCGTTCCGGCGCAAGCTCAACGTCCTCGTCGGCGTTCCGCTTGTCGTGGTCGCGATGCTGCTCGCCTACGTGATCACCGGCCTCGTCGGCCAGGCCCAGGACGCGGCCTCGGCCGCGCAGCTCGTCCGCGACAGCCGCCAGGTCGCCGAACTCGTCGACCTGGTCGAGACCGAGCACCAGCAGGCTCTGCTGCTGTCCGTGCGCTACGAATCGGCCACCTCGGGCAAGCGCCCGTCGCTGGTCGCCTACCGGCAGGCGCGCACGGCCGTGGACGCGCAGGTGGAGAACGTACGCGCCACCTTCGGATCGCGGCTGCCCGCCGCGGAGGCCCAGGTCCTCAAGGAGATCAACGGCCTCGGCAGCCTGCGGAGCACCATCGAGCAGAGCTATCTGCCCGCGGACAACATCGACCCGGCGTACACCGCGACCGTGGACGGCCTGATCGACGGCCTCGGCCTGGATCTGAACAAGAACCTCAGCTCGACCCGCACCGGCAGCATGCTGGACTCGCTGCTGCGCGCGGAGGCCGCGCACGCCTCCTTCGAGACCAGCGTCTTCTCCGCGCAGACCGGTGACACCAACGCGCTGATCGAGTTCAACAACGCGGTCGGCTACCAGCAGCTCTACGTCTCCCAGGCCAGCCGCTTCGGGCGGTTCGCCAGCGACGCGCAGCGCACGGAGCTGGCCGGGATCGAGATGAACCCGGTCTGGAACGGCATCGCGCTCCAGTACGCGGGCCTCCAGATCGACCCGAGCGCGCTGGAGGCCAGCGGCCCCGCGCAGGTGCGGGCGGCCTTCACCAAGGCCCTCAAGTCCTACCCGGACTACCAGAAGCAGGCGCAGACCCGGCTGAAGATCACCGGATCGCTGATCGACCAGATCGCGCACCGCGCCGACCGGGCGTCCGACGACGCCTGGTGGCGGGCCGCGTGGCTGCTCGGCGGCGCACTGCTGGCGTTCGTGCTGTGGCTGGCCTTCTCCGTGGCCGTACGCCGCTCGGTGATCCGGCCGGTGCAGGTGCTGACCGGGGCCGCGACGGAGGTCGCCGAGGTGGCCGGGCAGGAACTGGCCCGGGTCGCCGACGACGACGCGGACTTCGCGGGGGCGCCGCGCCTCCAGGAGGTGCCGGTCACCGCGCACGACGAGATCGGCGACCTGGCCGAGGCGTTCAACCGCGTGCAGTCCACCGCGGCGGCGCTGCTGGAACGCCAGGTGCTCAGCCGCCGCAACGTGGCCGAGATGTTCGGCAACGTCGGCCGCCGCGTCAGCAACCTGACGGCCCGTCAACTCACCCTGATCGACGCCCTGGAGCGCGGCGAGACCGACCCCGCGCTGCTCGACCGGCTGTACCGGATCGACCACCTGGCCGTACGCCTCCAGCGCAACGCCGACAGCCTGATGCTGCTCGCCGGTATCCGCGAGGCGGGCCTGGACGCCAGCCCCACCGCGCTGACCAACGTCGTACGCGCCGCGCTCGGCCAGATCGAGGGCTACCAGCGGGTCTCGCTGCTCGCGGACACCGACGTCACGGTCGCGCCCGACATCATCGCCGACCTGACGCTGATGCTGGCCGAACTCCTGGAGAACGCCGTGGCGTTCTCCCCGGCGCGCAGCCCCGTCGAGGTGTCGGTGCGCGACGGCGCCGAGGGCGCGCTGATCGAGATCACCGACCACGGCCTGGGCATGAGCGCGGAGCGGCTGGCGGAGGAGAACGCCCGGCTGATCCGCCGCGAGCGCCTCGACCTGGTGCCGACGAAGGTGCTCGGCCTGTTCGTGGTCGGCAGCCTGGCCCGGCGCTGGGGCATACGGGTCACGCTGACGCGGACGCCCGGCGGCGGTGTCACCAGCCGGGTGACGATCCCGGCGACGCTGCTGCTGCTCATGAGCCCGTTCGCGGAGCCCGTCGCCGAGGGGGCGGCTCCGGCCGCCAAGGCCGTCGGCGGCGCGCGGGAGGCCGCCGCGGCTCCCCGCCACGTCGAGGCCGAGGAGACGGTCGCGCTGCCCGAACGCCGTACCGCGCCGTCGTGGGCCGGTACGCCCGCGGCAGGCTCCCCCACGACACCCGCGGGCCCCGCCCCGGTGCCCGCGCCGCGCGCGCCGGAACCGGCGGCAGGACGCGACGACGGACGCGACGGATCAGGATCAGCCGGACCGGGCGAACCCGGCGGCACCGGCGGACCGGGCGACGGCCGCGACGGCCTGACCCCGCTCCCCCGCCGCGTCCCGCAGCGCCAGGCGGCCGAGGAGACCCCGGCCGCCCCGGCGCCCGCGGCGGGCGGACCCACCGCCCCCCACTCCGAGCAGGACCGGCCCCCGAGCGACGGCGAGGACGGCGGCGCCCGTCCGCTGCGCCGCCGGGTGCGCGGTGCCACGCTCGCCACCACACTGACCGACGCGGGACGCGCGGCCGCGCGCCGGGCCCCCCGTCAGACAGACGCAGAAGAAGTCCGCTCGGAACTCGACGAGTTCGAGGCCGCAGTGGAGCGGGCCAACCGTGACGTCGCGAGCGGCACGGCACCCGGTACGACGAACAGCCAAGCAGGGCTTCCGGAAGGAGCGGACCAGTGACATCGCCGACAGGTGGGACCCCGGCCGGACAGGACCCGCCCGCCGATCTGCGCGCCGCCGCAGCCGACTTCACCTGGCTGCTGAACCGTTTCGCCACCGAGACCGCGGGCGTGGTAGACGCCATCGCCGTATCCTCGGACGGCCTGCTCATCGCCGTCTCGCAACTGCGCGACGCGGCCGACTCCGAGCGGCTGGCGGCCATCGTCTCCGGCATCACGAGCCTGGCGGCGGGCGCGGCGGGCAACTACGGTCTCGGCGGCCTCAACAAGGTGATCATCGATCTGGAGGACGGCCATGTGCTGGTCTCCGCGATCGGCAGCGGCGCGGTGCTCGGCGTCGTCACCTCCAAGGAAGCCAAGCTCGGCAACATCGCCTACGAGATGACGGTCTTCGCCAACCGCGCGGGCGCCGCCCTCAGCCCGCAGCTCGTCCTCGAACTCAAGAACAGCGTCGCCGTTCCGTCCCCGCGCGGCCGGTCCTGGGACTAGCGAAAAGCGAGGAGAGCAGAAGGAGGAGGCAGGCACATGGCGGCCGGTGACACGCCAGTCGGCGAGGGGTCCCGTACGGGCTCCGCCGACGACCCGGTCGGCCGGGCACCCGCGGTACGGCCGTTCCTGGTCACCGCGGGCCGGGTGGCCGGCACCAGGTCGGGACCGCCGATCCCGGTCGAGACCCAGGTGGTGACGACCGCGGCCGGTGTCGGGGCGCTCGACGGGCTCTCCTTCGAGGAGCACGACATCGTCGCGCTCTGCCGCGTGCCGCAGTCGCTGGCGGAGATCGCGGCCAAGCTCCGCCTGCATCTGAACGTGGTCCGCGTGCTGGCCGAGGACCTCCAGTCCGGCGGCCATCTGTCGGTCTACGTTCCCAGCTCCGACATCGCCCAGGACATCTCCGTACTGCGAAGGGTTATCGATGGGCTCCGCACCATCCCCGACTCCAGGGGGGCATTACGTGACACCGAGTGAGCCGGCGGGCCGGGGCGCCCGCAGGACCGACTCAGGGCTGCCGACCGCCGTCCGGCCGCCGCTGCCGGTGAAGATGGTGATCGCGGGCGGCTTCGGTGTCGGCAAGACCACCACCGTCGGGTCGATCTCCGAGATCAGGCCGCTGACCACGGAAGCGGCCATCACCGAGGTCGCCGCGGGCGTGGACGACCTCAGCCACACACCGCACAAGACGACCACCACGGTCGCCATGGACTTCGGCTGCATCACGATCGACGCGTCGCTGAAGCTGTACCTGTTCGGCACGCCGGGGCAGGACCGTTTCGGCTTCATGTGGGACGACCTGGTGGAGGGCGCGCTCGGCGGGCTCGTCATCGTCGACACCCGGCGGCTCGACGACTGCTACGCCGCCGTCGACTACTTCGAGCACAAGGCGATCCCGTTCGCCGTCGCCGTCAACGCTTTCGACGGGCACGTCGAGCACGCCATGGACGAGGTGCGCTGGGCGCTGGACATCGCCGAGCAGGTGCCGGTGTTCACCTTCGACGCGCGCGAGCGCGGTTCGGTACGGGACGCGCTGCTGGTCGTCCTGGAGTTGGCGCTGGCGCGCGCGGAGGGCTGAGCGGGGGCCGTTGCCGTACGGCCCCCGACCGTTCCCCCACCGCTCCCGCGTGGCTTCCCCCTGCTCCTTCGCGCTGCCCGGCGGTCAGCCGCCGCGGCGCACTCCCGGGGACACCACGAGCCGGTTGACCAGCCAGAACAGGCCGATCGTGGTGAGGGCGAGGCCCGCCACGAGGGTCGCCCCGCCGACGACCTTCTCGTAGTTGCGCTGGTAGAGGCCGTCGATGATGTAGCGGCCGACACCGCCGAAGCTGACGTACGCGGCGATCGACGCGGTGGAGACCACCTGGATCGCCGCGGAGCGCAAGCCGCTGAGGATCAGCGGGAGCGCGACCGGCAGTTCGACCTGGAAGAGCACGCTCGTGGTGCTCATGCCCATGCCGCGGGCCGCGTCGACCGGCGAGGGGTCGACGGTGCGCACGGCCTCGTAGGTCGTGACCAGGATCGGCGGCACCGCGAGCGCGACCAGCGGGATCATCACCGGGGTCAGGCCGATGCCGACCCAGACGGTGATCAGCACCAGCAGGCCGAAGCTGGGCAGCGCCCGCGCGGCGGTCGCGATGGCCGCCAGCGCGTTCCCACCGCGTCCGGTGTGGCCGGTGAACATGCCGATCGGCAGTCCGATGGCGGCGGCGATGGCGAGGGCCATGAGGCTGTACTGGACGTGCTCGAACAGCCGGTGCGGGATGCCGTCGGCGCCGTGCCAGTGCGAGCCGTCGCTGAAGAAGGCGTTGACGAAGTGCAGGACGTTCATCGGGCGGCGTCCTTCAGGGTGGGCGCGGTGGGCGCGGGTCGTGAGGCGGGCTCCGCCGGTTCCGACAGCGGTACGCCCTTGCGCCTGGCCTGTCCGCCGCGCGGCATCCACGGCGTGAGCAGCATGCGGATCAGGACGAGTACGCCGTCGACCGCCATGCCCAGTACGGCGATGGAGACCACGGAGGTCACCACCAGCGGTGTGCGGTGGTAGAACATGCCGTCGGTGAGCAGATTGCCGAGCGCTCCCTGGTTGCCGATCAGGGCGCCGACGCTGACCAGGCTGATGCTGGACACGGCCGCGACCCGCAGCCCGGCGAAGATCGCGGGCACCGCGATGGGCAACTGCACCTGGAGATAACGGCGTCCGGGGCCGAGGCCCATGGCGGTCGCGGCGGCCATCGTCTCCTCGGGCACCGACCGGACGCCGTCCACGATCGCCGGGACCAGCAGCACGAGGCTGTAGACGGTCAGCGGGATCATCACGGTGGTCTCGGTCGCGCCGGTGTAGTCGATGAGGACGACGAAGAAGGCGAGCGACGGGATCGCGTACAGCACGGTCGTGACCCACAGCACGGGCGAGTAGATCCACTTGAAGCGGACGCAGAGCTGGGCGACCGGCAGCGCGATGAGCGTGCCGAAGAGCACCGGGAGCAGCGCCTCGCGCAAGTGCAGGCCGATCAGGCCGAGATAGGAGTGCTGGAGGTCGCTGGGGATGGTGAAGTACTCGCTCATCGGGCGGCCTTGGCAGCGGTCTCCGGGTCGGCGTCGGCCGGGTCCGCGGCCTTCGCGCCGGACCCGCCGTGCCCGCCGGACGCGGCGGTCTTCGCGGCGCCCCTGCCCGCGCCGCGTTCCGCGTGGGCGCCGCGGATGGCCTCGGCGATCGTCGTCTGCGAGGTGACGCCGACCACCCGCCCGGTGTCGTCCACGGCGACCGCCCAGCCGGTGGGCGAGAGCACCGCGCAGTCCAGCGCGTCGCGCAGCGACTCCTCGCCGAAGACGAACGGGCGCCCGTGCGGCAGCAGATCGGCGCGGTCCAGCCGGTCGGCGCCCTTGGCCGCGGCGGCGGGCTCGGTCCAGCCGATCGGCCTGCCGTCGGTGTCGGTGACCAGGAGATAGGGGGCGTCGGACGCCGCGGTGCGCTCGGCGACCTGGGCGGAGCTCGAGTCGACGGCGATGATCGGCGCGGTGGTGAGTTCGAGTCCCGCCGAGGTGAAGAAGGACAGCCGGCGGATGCCGCGGTCGGTGCCGAGGAAGTCCTCGACGAACGCGTCGGCGGGGGCGGTCAGCAGCTCGTCCGGCGGTGCGTACTGGGCGAGTTTCCCGCCGGTCCGCAGCACCGCGACCATGTCGCCGAGCTTGATGGCCTCGTCGATGTCGTGCGTGACGAAGACGATGGTCTTGTCCAACTCGGCCTGGATACGCAGCAGTTCGGCCTGGAGCCCCTTGCGGACGATCGGGTCGACCGCGGAGAAGGGCTCGTCCATCAGCAGGACGGGCGGGTCGGCGGCGAGCGCCCTGGCCACGCCGACGCGCTGCTGCTGGCCGCCGGAGAGCTGGTACGGGTAGCGCTTGGCCATCGAGGCGTCCAGGCCGACGCGTTCCATCAGGTCCCTGGCGCGCTTCCTGGCCCGGTTGCGGTCCCAGCCCAGCATGCGCGGCACGGTCGCGATGTTGTCCACGATGGTGCGGTGCTGGAAGAGTCCGGCGTTCTGGATCACGTAACCCATCGACCGGCGCAGCGCGTTGACCGGCTGCGCGTGGATGTCGGCGCCGTCCAGCAGGATCCGGCCACCGCTGGGCTCGACCATCCGGTTGATCATCCGCAAGGTGGTGGTCTTGCCGCAGCCGGAGGGTCCGACCAGTACGGTGATCGAGCCGTCGGGTATGTCAAGGGAGAGTTCGTCGACCGCCACAGTGCCGTCGGGGTATCGCTTGGTCACCGAATCTATCTGTATCAAGTTCCTGATCCCCTTCGGGGCTGGGCTTGGGGGGACTGTTTCCGGCCGTCGCGCGGAAAGCCTATCCCGCACATGTGTCCATTCCGGGGAACATCCGTCCCATGGGACGCAGGGCGGCCATCTTGACATGGGCAGGACATAGGGGTGTTCTGGTCTCGACCACGGCCCGGAGGACGGCACTTGGCCGGACCCCGCGGCCCGGCCCGGTCCCCGGTCCCGGTCACCCCCCACCATCCGTCGCACAGGCGGCGTCCGAGCCGCCGGGAAGCGGAGCCATGCCCGCACACATGCCCGCGCACCTGTCCGCTCACCACGCGGTCCCCCACCGTCCGTCGCGCGTGCGTTCCTCGCGCGTCCTCGTCCTCGTGCTGTCCTGCCTGCTGCTGAGTCTGGTCCCCACGACCTTCAGGGCACAGGCCGCGACAGCGATCTGCAACACGTACTGCGACGCGCGCGATCCGGCCGCCGCGCCCTCGGAGCGCGTGCCCGTCAGCGCCTCGATCTACTCCCGCAGCATTCAACTTCATGTGGATGACAACGATGCCATGGGCTGGGCGTCCATCGGCAACGGCAGTCCGGGCGACGAGGTCTGGCTCGACCGGTCCTTCGACGGCGGCGCCACCTGGACGAACGGCAGCAAGCTCGGCGACACCGTCACGCCCGCGGCCAACAGCGGCTGGCGCACGCTGATGTACAACGTGGACGACTGGAACACCAACGGGGTCGGCGCGCTGCGCGCCTGCGGCAAGGCGGGCGACCGGCCCGAGATCGCCTGCACCCAGTGGGCCAGGTCCAACTGGAACGCCTGGAGCCAGAGCACGGCCGCCGCCACCGCGCTGATGATGAAGTGGGACCGCGGCACCGGGCTGTTCGGCGGCAACGGCTGGTGGACCGCGGCCAACGCGCTCACCTCGGTGATCGACAACATCCGCACCAGCGGCATGCCCAGCTACGGCTACGCGGTCTCGCGCACCTACGACCTCAACGTCAACGCGCGCGAGGGCCAGTTCAGGAACGACTACCTGGACGACACCGGCTGGTGGGGCCTGGCCTGGGTCGACGCGTACGACCTGACCGGCGACAGCCGCTACCTGAACACCGCCCGCGCCGACGCCGACCACATGTTCGGCTACTGGACGAGCAAGTGCGGCGGCGGAGTGCAGTGGAACGAGACGAACGCGTACAAGAACGCCATCACCAACGAGCTGTACCTCCAGCTCAACGCCGCGCTCCACAACCGGATCTCCGGTGACAGCGTCTATCTCGGGCGGGCGCGGAGCGAGTGGAGCTGGTTCCAGAGCAGCGGGATGATCAACTCCTCGCACATGGTCAACGACGGGCTCAACGACTCCTGCGTCAACAACGGCCAGCCGACGTGGACGTACAACCAGGGCGTGATCCTCGGCGGTCTGAGCGAGCTGTACAAGGCGACCGGCGACAGCGGGCTGCTGACCACCGCGCGCACCCTCGGCAACGCCTCGACCACGTCCACCGCGGTCAACTCCGGCGGGGTGCTGCGCGAGCCGGGCGAGGGCGACTCGTGCGACAACGACGGGGCGTCGTTCAAGGGCGCGTACGTCCGGGGGCTGCGCGACCTCAACAAGCAGCTCTCCGACCGCCCGTACAGCGGCTATCTGCGCACGCAGGCGAACGCGGCGCACGCCAACGACCGCAACGCGCTGGACGTGTACGGGCCGCACTGGAACGGGCCGCTGGCCGGGACCGGTTACGGCTGCCAGCAGAGCGCGCTGGACGCGCTGAACGCGTCCGAGGCGAGCTGACGTCTCCGCCGCGAGCGTCACACGCCGCCGCCCGCCCCGGAGTCCGGGACGGGCGGCGGCTCTCTGTGCGCGGGGCTCGGCCTCGGTATCGGCCTCAGCCGACCGACAGGGCGAACACATGGAAGCCGCTGTCGTTCGGCAGCGTCACCGTGGCGACCGTCTTGGCCGGGTCGAGCGCGCCGCCCGTGGTGTAGAGGCTGACGGCGTGGTCGCCGAGCGTGTCACCGGGCGGGCGGTTCCAGTTGGCCGTGGTGACCGCCAACTGGCTGTTGCCGCCGGCCGCGTTGCTGTACCAGTCGGGCAGGACGACCGCGAGGTCCGCGCTCGTGCCGTCGGTGTAGGTCACCTTGACCGTCCCGGCGTGCGTGGAGCTGATGCCCGTGCCGAGCAGGCCCAGGCGGGTGCCCTGGCCCCGCAACCGGATCACCTGTCCGGCCGCCGCCACGTTGTCGGGCTGGCCCGGCTGCGTGTCCGGCCAGGTGTACGGCAGTCCGCCCGCGGTCACCGTGGCGCCCGGCGTGTAGCCGACCGCCGCCAGTTGGGTGGCGGAGAAGCTGTAACCGGCGGGGTCGAGGGTGCCGGTACTCGGATCGCTGTCGGCGCTGATCCCCTTGTTGTTGTACGCGGCGGCCGTCGTCGCGTACGGGACGGTGGTCGCGGCGTCCGCGGTCCTGCTCTGCCTGCCGCTGAGGTCGTACGTCGCCTTCCCCGTCAGTGTGGCCGCGCCCGGCACCGCGTTCGCGGGCGCCGTGACGACCCAGGTGGCGCTCACCGAGGAGTGCGGCGCGACCGTACGGCCGACGGCCTTGCCGGGTGCGGGCGTCGCCGTCCAGCCGGCCGGGACCTTCAGGCTCAGCGCGAGGTCGCGCACGGTCGAGTCGCCGGTGTTGGTGAAGGTCTGCTTCACCGGGTACGAGGCACCGGCGTCGGCGGTGGCGGGCACGGAGAGCGCGGTGTACTGCGCGCCGACCGTCCTGCTCACCGTCACCGCGGACGTCAGCGGGGTGTCGGCGGACGACTGGCCGACGTACAGCGGGTAACGGCCCTTGAGGACCGTCCAGTCGTGCGCGTCGGCGTCCCACGTCCGGAACGCGTCGGCGGACAGGGTCAGCCGTACGGTCTTCGTCCGGCCCGGCTTGAGCTGGACCTTGGCGAAGGTCTTCAGGGCTTTCGGCGGCTCGCCGGACCCGGCCGGGTAGCCGATGTAGAGCTGCACCACGTCGGTGCCGGTGCGGCGGCCGGTGTTGGTGACGTCCACCGAGACCCGGACCGGCTGGGTGCCGCGGGCGGTGGCCTCGACCCGGTCGTGGTCGACCGTGAGGCGGGACTGCTTGAAGGTGGTGTACGACAGGCCGTATCCGAACGGGAAGAGCGGGGTCTGGCCCTGCTGGTCGTACCAGCGGTAGCCGACGTCCAGGCGTTCGCTGTAGTCGTACACGCCGTTGACCGCGGGGTAGCGGCCCGGGGCTGCGGCGACGGCGGTCTGCGTGTCGGACTTCGGGAAGCTGACGGGCAGCCGGCCGCCGGGCTCGGCGTCGCCGGTGAGCAGCGCGGCCAGCGCGTTGCCGTCCTCCTGGCCCGGGTACCACATGTCGAGCACGGCGGGGACGTCGGAGAGCCACGGCATGAGCACCGGCGCCCCGGCCCTGACGACCACGACGGTACGGGGGTTGGCGGCGGCGACCGCGCGGATCAGGTCGTCCTCGTTGCCGGGGAGCGCCAGCGTCGTACGGTCGGAGCCCTCGCTGGAGGAGTCGCCGACCACGACGACGGCCGCGTCGGCCTTGGCGGCGGCGTCGGCCGCGGCCTGGATGGTCGGGTCGGGCAGTCCTGCCCCGGACCAGCCGATGGTCACCGAGGCGTTCTGGGCGCTGTCGTAGTACTCCACGCGCAGGCTGTGCGGCTCGCCCGCGGTGAGCTGGACGGGCGCGCTCTTGACCGTACTGGCCGCGTGGTCGGACCAGTTGTCGACGATGAGCTGTCCGTCGAGGTAGATCCGGCTGCCGTCGTCGCTGGTCGCGGAGAAGGTGTACGCGGCCGTGGCGGGCGCGGTGACCGTGCCGGTCCAGCGGGCGGAGAAGTTGTCGACGGGGATGCCGTCGGCCGGGGAGCCGAGGACCCAGTCGAAGTCGATGTCCGGGTCGTCGCGGGTGACCGCGGGCGTCCCGGAGAGCGTCTTGTTCGCGAAGTACTCGCCCTTGAGGCCGGTGAGCGCGGAGGCCGGGATCGCCGGGAAGCCGCCGGCGCCGCCCGCCTTCACCGAGGTGACGTCGACTCCGCTGCCCAGCCTGGCCTTCAGCCCCGAGACCGGGTCGACCTTCTTGTACGGGGTGACCGCGGAGCTGCCTCCGCCGCCGGTGACCGCGGTCTCGGCGTTCGGGCCGATGACGGCCAGGGACTTCAGCTTCCTGGTGTCCAGCGGCAGGGTGCTGCCGCTGTTCTTCAGCAGGACGCTGCCGTCCTCGGCCGCCTTGCGCGCGAAGGCGCTGTCGGCCTCGTAGTCGACGGTGGTGGGGGTCCTGCCCTCGAACTGCCCGGTGCGGAACTCCAGTCGCAGGATGCGGCGGGCCGCGTCGTCCAGGACGGACTGCGGCACCTGGCCGGCCGCGACGGCCGCCGGGAGCTGCTGGAAGTAGGTGGTGCCGCTGAACTCCTGGTCGAGACCGGCCAGCGCGGAGGCCACGGTGCTGTGGTTGGCCGGGTAGTCGGTGTCGACGACGCCGTCGTACTTCCAGGTGTCGATCAGGATGTCGCGCAGGATCTGCGCGTTCTCGCAGGCGTAGGTGCCGTTGACCTTGTTGTAGGCGCACATCAGGGACCAGACGTGGGCGTCCTTGACGGCCTTCTCGAAGGCGGGCAGGTAGATCTCGTGCAGCGTGCGCTCGTCGATGTTCGAGCTGGTCGTCGTGCGGCCGTTCTCCTGGTTGTTGCCCGCGTAGTGCTTGACCTGCGCGGCGACGCCCTGCTTCTGGATTCCGTCGATCTCGGACGCGCCGATGTCACCGGCCAGCGCCGGGTCCTCGCCGAAGGTCTCGAAGTCGCGCCCGCCGAGCGGGGTGCGCACGATGTTCACCATGGGGCCGTAGATGACCTGGTAGCCGCGGGACTTGGCCTCCGAGCCCATCACCGTGCCGTACCGCCTGGCGAGTTCGGTGTCGAAGGACGCCGCCAGCGAGACCGGGGACGGCAGCGCGGTGGCGGGCTGCCCGTCGCGTACGCCGCCGGGGCCGTCGGTGAACTGCGTGCCGGGGATGCCGAGGCGGTCGATGCCCGGTATGTAGCCGGTGGCGTGCGACCCGCTCGGCACGCCCACCGCCGTCATGAGCGTGGCCTTCTCGGTGTTGGTCATCTGCCCGAGCAGCAGGTCGATCCGTTTCTCCAGCGGGAGCCGGGAGTTGAGCCAGGGCCGCTGCCCGGCTCCGGCGGGCCCGGTGCTGCCGGACGCGGGTCCTGCCAGCGCCAGCGGTACGGCGAGGGCGGTGACAGCGGCTGCTGCGACCGCGAGACGAGCCATGCGCATACGTTCTCCAAAGGGGCGTCATTGCCGGCGAATTCAGGAGGTGAACGCAAACGCCTCGAAGTCTGCGCTCACCCAGGAAGAGCGTCAAGAACATGAACACGACACGCTGTTCTGAACGCGCCGACCCTTCGGGTCCCGGCGTCCGTCCCGGTTCCGGCGGCCGGGACGGGGGCGGGGGCGGGGCCTTCCTTGGCGGCGGGGCCTTCCTTGAGGGCAGGGCCTTCCGCGGTGGCGCGGTCTTCCGCGGTGGCGGGGCCTTCCTTCGTGGCAGGGCCTTCCGCGGCGGCACGGTCTTCCGCGGTGGCGGGGGTCACAGGGGGCAGGGTGGCTCCGGAGCGGGGCGCGGGGGATCATGGGTGCGGACGACGGGCGGGCGAGCGGAGGTACGGGCGTGACGGCGGCGTTGGTGGTGCAGCACGGGGCATCCGGAGGGCCCGGCCGATGGGAGGGCTGGCTCGGCGAGGGCGGCGTCGGCGTGGACGTGGTCGCCGCGTACGACGGCGAGAAGGTGCCCGAGCGGCTGGGGCGGCGCCCCCTGATCGTGCTCGGCGGCGGCTATCTGCCCGACGACGACGAGCGGGCCCCGTGGCTGGCGGCCACGCGCGAGCTGGTGCGGCAGGCGCTGGAGGCCGGCACACCGGTGTTCGGGATCTGCCTCGGCGGCCAGATGCTGGCGCAGGTCGCGGGCGGCGCGGTGCGCGGCGAGCACGGGCGGCCCGAATTCGGCAGCACGACCTTGACGCTGCGTCAGGAGGCGGCGGACGACCCGCTGTTCGCCGGGCTGCCGGAGCATCCCACCGCGATCGAGAACCATGTGGACGCCATCGTCGAACTCCCCGACGGCGCGCGGTGGCTGGCCGAGAGCGAGCGCTGCCCGTACCAGGCGTTCCGGGTCGGCGAGAACGCCTGGGGCGTCCAGTTCCACCCGGAGACCACGGCGGACCGCATCCGCGGGTGGAACGTCGAACGCCTGCGGCGGCACGGCGTGGACCGCGACGAGCTGCACCGCGCCGCCGTGCGGGACGACGCGGCCGCGGCCGACGTATGGCGTCAGGTGGCGTTGCGCTTCGCCGCCGTCGCGTCGGCGGCGTGATCACCTCGCGCGGGTGAGCGCGGGGGAACGCGGTCACGCCGCGTACCGCACGACGGCCCCTGTGCCGTGCCGGGCGGCGGGCCTTGCCGCGGGGCGCTTCACAGGGTCCGTGCGGATGTCACTCCACGCGGCGTAGATCCTCGGCCCACTCCAGTGACACGAGCACCGTCTCGACCCTGGAGCGCAGCCCCAGCTTCCGGGTGATGCTCGTCAGATGCGCCTTCACGGTGCGCTCGGCGATACCGAGCCGGGAGGCGAGTGCCCTGTTGCCCTCGCCGAAGCCCATGACGCTCAGTACCTCGCGCTCGCGGGGGGTGAGGGTGCTGAGCGCCGAGCGCTCCAGCGGCGCGAGACCCGCGCCGCCACCCCGTCCCCTGTCGAACCGACTCAATCCTTGACGGTCAGTAAGAAGCTTGTCCCCGTACACGCTACTCCCCAACTCCCAATGAAGACCTTCAACGCAGAAGGTGCCGAATGGGCTGAACACGCCAATCGCCCGACCGAATTTGACCGTTCATATCGTCACTCCCTTCGCCGGGCTTCATGAGCTCGCGGTGATCGGCCGGATATTGACGCTCCGCCCACTCCCCGACAGTAAACAACGGGGGCTGCCCGCCGCCCGGTTCAGGCGAGGCAATCACGTGACCTACGCCACATACGTGACACCCCGATCCAGGTTTAGCAGCGGCGATGCGTCAACTCCCCAGGCCAGAGGGGCAGTTGTGTGACATGGTTGAAAGTCGGTCGCAATTCGCGCGGGAGCGCTCCCGCTTCTCATTGACGCTCCGTCAGCCCGGTGGAGGCGCGTGCCGGCGGCACATGTCCGGTCATTCGACACGCGGGCATTCGGCACCCGCGAATCGGCGCCGCGCGCGCTCATACGATTGCGCGTGGCACCGAAGTCGCTCCGAGGCCGCTTCGATGTCGCTTCGAAGCCGCGCGCATAGGGATATCCCTACGGATTTCCGGCGGGCCTTACTTCCTGTGAGCGCACTGTGCAGACTCCCACCCGGGGTGCCACCCACGCCACCCGCCTTCCGACCCTCCGCCGTCGGCTCATCCGCCTACCCCACAAGAGGATCCGATGAGAAACAGACTTCTGTCCCTGGTCGCCGCCGCGGGCGTCCTCGTCGCGGGCGGCGCGGTCGCCGCGGCGCCCGCGCAGGCCGCACCACCCCCACGGACCGCCCCCCACGCCGCCCCGGCCGCCTGCACCCCCACCCAGGTGATCGCCAACGGCGGTTTCGAGTCCGGCAGTTCACCCTGGACGAGCTCCACCGGAGTGATCACCACCGGCGGCGGGCAGAGCGCGCACGCGGGCACCCAGTTCGCCTGGCTGAACGGGTACGGCTCCACGCACACCGAGAGCCTGTCGCAGGCCGTCACGATCCCCGCCGGGTGCTCGGCCGCCAGCCTGACCTTCTGGCTGCACATCGACACCGCGGAGACCACGACCACCACCGCCTACGACAAGCTGACCGCGAAGATCGGCAGCACCACGCTGGCGACGTACTCCAACCTCGACGCGGCCACCGGCTATGTGCAGCGGACCGTCGACGTGTCCGCGTTCGTCGGGCAGAGCGTCACCCTGGCCTTCACCGGCACCGAGGACTCCGGCCTCCAGACCAGCTTCGTCCTGGACGACATCGCGCTGAACACCTCGGGCGACACCACACCGCCCCCGGCGGCCGACGCGACCCGTACGCCCGCGGCGCCCGCGTACACCGTCAGCCTGACCAGCGACACGACCGGCGGCACCTGGAACGGCCACGAGAGCGTGAACTTCACCAACGCCTCGGCCACGCCGCTCACCGAGGTGTACCTGCGGCTGTGGGACAACTACCACGGCAGTTGCCCGACGACGCCGATCACCGTCACCAACGTGACCGGCGGCACCGCGTCCGCCCTGACGGTCAACTGCACCGCGCTGAAGGTGACGTTGCCCGCGGCGCTGGCCCAGGGGCAGAGCGGCACGGTCGGGTTCGACCTGAAGATCGTGGTGCCCAGCGGGGCCGACCGGTTCGGCAAGGACGGCTCCTTCAGCTTCATCGGCAACGCGCTGCCGGTGCTGGCGATCCGGGACGCGGCGGGCTGGCACCTCGACCCGTACACCAACAACGGCGAGGCGTTCTACTCGCTGGCCGCCGACTTCTCGGTGACGCTCGACCACCCGACGGGCATCTCCGTCCCGGCGACCGGCACCTCGGTGGACACCCCCGGCGCCTCCGGCCGCACCGTCACCAAGGCGACGGCGAGCAAGGTCCGCGACTTCGCCTGGGCCGCGGGCCCGTTCAGCAAGGTCTCCGGTACGTCGCCGGGCGGCGTGAAGGTCAACGTGTACGCGGTGAGCGGCATCAGCACCGCCAACTCCAACTCCATGCTGACCGTTTCGGAGAACGCGGTGGACGCGCACGCGGGCCGCTTCGGCGCCTACCCGTACAGCGAGATCGACGCGGTGCTGGACAACAACTTCTGGTTCGGCGGGATGGAGTACCCGGGCTTCGTGCTCGACCTGGTCGACACCACCGCGCTGACCCACGAGATCGGGCACCAGTGGTGGTACGGGATCGTCGGCGACGACGAGTACAACAGCCCGTGGCTGGACGAGTCGTTCGCGGACTACTCCACCGACCTGGCGCTCGGCAAGACCGGCGCGAGCTGCTGGAACAGCGTCTCCTGGGCGTCCTCCGCCGAGAAGATCACCAACTCGATGGCGTACTGGGACGCGCACTCCTCGCGCTACGGCACGGTCGTCTACAACTACGGCAAGTGCGCCCTGCACGACCTGCGGCGCCTCATCGGTGACACCGCGATGACCCAACTCCTGCGCGGCTACGCGCAGTCGCACTGGTACGGCGTCTCCACCACCGCGGAGTTCAAGGCCGCGGCCCAGGCGGCGACCACGGTCGACCTGACGTCCTTCTGGACGCAGCACCGGATCGACGGCTAGGGCCTGTCCGGCGGATCAACCCCCGGGGCCGCGCCACCGGCCCCGGGCCGCCGGCCCTCAAGGCCGAGGGGCCGGGTCCGGGTCCAGGCCCGGCCGGGACCCGGCCCCTCACTTCTCGCCCCCGTCCGGGAGCCGCGGCGGTTCCCGGACGGGGTGCCCCACACGCGACGCCTCCGACGACCGTCACGCCTTCTTGACAGGTGCACGATCGAAGCTGATGATCGGGGCCCACGCCGTGTCGGGAGGGCCCCGGGCATGACAGAAGCGACGCGTTCCGCAGGCAGGACCGCCGCCCGCCCCACCCCCACGAGGCGGGCTGCGGTCCGCAGCCGCGCCGCGCTGATGACCGCCGCGCGGGCCGCACTCGGCGGCGGCGCCGGTGTCCTGCTCACCGGCCCCGCCGGAATCGGCCGCAGCACCCTGCTGACGGCGCTGGCCGACGAACACGCCGCGGCCGGCCACCGCGTCCTGCGCTGCGCGCCCTCCCCCGCCGAGCGGCACCTGCCGTACGTCGGCCTCATCGACCTGCTGTCCGACATCGGGGACACCGCCTTCGCCGACCTCCCGCCGCCGGAACGCGACGCGCTGCGCGCCGCCCTGCGCCGCCCGCCCGCAGCGGCCGGGGCCGCTCCCCCCGACCCGCTCACCCTGCGCCTGGCCCTGCTCCGCCTCCTCACCACGCTCTGCGCCCGCTCCCCCGTCCTGCTGGCCGTGGACGACGTCCAGTGGCTCGACGCACCGACCGCCGCCCTCCTCGCCTTCGCCACCCGCCGCGCCGCCCGCCTGCCGCTGACCACCGCCGTCGCCCTCCGCGCGGACGGCGCCGCGTGGACGGGAGCCGAAGGGGCCGCGGTGCTGGACGTGCCGCCGATGACCGAGCGGGAGGTGGCCGAACTGCTCGGCGGGCGCGCGGTGGCGGCCCGCGTGCACGCCGAGAGCGGCGGAAACCCTTACGTGGCGCTGGAGTTGACCCGCGCGCTCGGCGAGGGCGAGACGGCGGGGCCGCTCCCCGTACCCCGTTCGCTGCGCGAGTCGCTGCTCGGCCGGGTGTCAGGTCTCACGGCCGGGGCGCGGACCACGGTGCTCGCCGCGAGCGCCGCCGAGCGGCCGACCGTACGGCTGTTGCGCCGGGCGGGGCGGGAGAACGCGGTGGCCGAACTGGCCGAGGCGGTACGGCAGGGGGTCGTTGAGCCGGTGCCGGACGGCGGGGCGGTGCGCTTCGTACCGCCGCTGCTGGCGCGGGTGGTGTACGAGGACGCGGAGCCCGACGAGCGGCGGCGGGTGCACACGGCGCTCGCGGCGGCGGCCGGTGATCCGGTCGAACGGGCCCACCACCTGGCGTCGTTGACGCCCGGCTGGGACGCGGAGGTGGCCGCCGCGCTGTCGGCGGCGGCGACCGCGGCGCGCCGCCGGGGCTCCCCCGCGACCGCGGCGAGACTCGGGCGGCTCGCGGCCGACCGCACTCCGCCGGGGGACGCGGCGGCCGAGACCGACCGGCTGCTGACGGCGGCGGAGGACGCGGTCGCGGCGGGCGACTACCCGCTGGCCCGCCGTATCGCGCACGAGGTGCTGCACGAACCGCCGGCCGAACCGGGCAGGCCCGCGGACCGGGTCAGGGCGTGGATGGTCATCGTGGACTCGTGCGGCCAGGCGATGGCCGAAGTGGCGGACGTCTTCCCGCAGGCGCTCGAGGACGCGCGGGACGACCCGCGGCTGCTGGCCCAGTTGCACCACCGGATGAGCTGGCGGGCCTGGATGGTGGAGGGCACGGCGGTCAAGGCCCATACGCACGCGGCGCGTTCGGCCGTACTGGCCAGGAGCGCGGGCGACCGCCGCACCGAACTGTCGGCGCTCAGCCAGCAGGCGGCCGTCGAGTTCTACCTCGGCCGCCCGGAGGCCGAGGACACCCTGGCCGCCGCGCTGGCGGGGCCGCAGGACCCGCGCGTGCTCTTCGACCACAACGGCCCGGTCTTCCTCAAGCACCGCCGCCATCTGCTGCACGACCGGCTGGACGACGCGCGGACCGAACTGCGGGCGCTGGTCTACACGGTACGGCGGCGCGGCTCGGCCGAGAGCCTGTGCCAGTGCCTGTCGGGCCTCGCCCAGGTGGAGATCCTGCGGGGCCGCTGCGAAAGCGCCCTCGACCTGGCCCACCAGAGCCTGCGGATCGCGGAACAGGGCGGGCTGAGCCAGGGCCCCGCCTGGTACGCGGTCGCGCTCGCGGAGGCGGCGGGCGGCAGTACGGAACGGGCGCTGGCCGCCGCCGACCGGGCCAGACGGCACAGCGAGGACGACGACGACCAGCTCTTCCTGCCCAGGGCGCTGCACGCGGAGGGCCATGTGCGGCTGCTGCGCGGCGAGACGGCCGCGGCCGTGCACGCGCTCCAGCGGGCCAGGCTGCTGGAGACGGGACAGGGGCAGGGCGATCCGGCGATGCGCCGCTGGCAGGCGGACCTCGCCGAAGCACTGGTCAGGTCGGGCGCCACCGACGAGGCCGCCGACCTGGTCGCCGCGACCCGCGCGCAGGCCGCCCGGCTCGGCCGCCGCGGGCTGCTCGCCGTGCTCGACAGGGCCGCCGCGCTGGTCACCGAGGCGCGCGGCGACTCGGACGCGGCGGTGGCCCAACTCGGCGCGGCCGTCACCACGTTGACCGCGCTGCCGTATCCGCTGGAGGAGGGCAGGGCGCGGCTGGCGCTGGGACGGCTGCACGCCAGGCGCGGCGATCCGCGGGCCGCGCGGGCCGCGCTCGACGCGGCGGCGCGGGTCTTCCGCGCGGCCCGCGCGCACCCGTGGCTGGCGCTGACCGACGCCGAGGCCGACCGCGTCGACCGCGATGACCGGCTCGACCGGTTCGGCGGGTACGACCGGTTCGGCGGGTACGACCGCGTCGACCCGCCGGGCCGTGCGCACGACCGGGCCGCGCCGCTCACCGCGCTCAGCGACGCCGAGCGCCGGGTCGCCGCGCTGGCGGCGCGCGGCGCGAGCAACCGGGAGATCGCCGCGACCCTGGTGATCAGCGTCAAGACCGTCGAGGCCGCCCTCACCCGCGCCTACCGCAAGCTCAGCGTCCGCTCCCGCGTCGATCTGGCCAGGGTCGCCCTCGATCACCCGGCCGCCGACCGCCACGAGGTCTGACGGCGAGCGTGCGTACGTGACGCGGACACGGCCTCGCGGCACGTACGGAGGTACCGACGTACCGACGTACGGCCTTACGGAACCGCGGACTTGGGGGAGAACGCCGAGGGGCGCCCCGCCCGGTCGGCGGAACACCCCTTCGTACGAGCGAGTCGGCCGCCCCCGTGAACGACCGGCCCGCCTCGCCCTGTGCCTGACGCGAGGTCAGTGCATCCAGAGCAGGTAGAAGTTGTTGGTGCCCAACTCACAGATGTAGACCGGGCCGTGGATGGGCGCGTTGGCCTGTGCCTGGGCGACACACGACGCGTAGGTCGGGAAGTAGCCCATGAACATGAAGCCGCTGCCGGGCGGCGGGGAAGCCTGGGCCGCGCCGGCGAAGACGCCGAGGCCGAGCAGGGCGGTGGCCACCAGTGTTCCGGTGCGGGCCATCAGTCGCTTGGTCATGTGCACAACTCCTTTCCGGGCAGGCGGAAGCGCCTGCGGGGGGAGGGAAGGGGGCTTGCGTGTGCGGATCAGACGTCCAGATCAGAGCTGTTCGGGCCGCGCGCCGTGATCGAACGTTAGCCGTTGGCTACAGGCCGCAGCAATAGGTCTAGGCCAATGTGTGACAGCAGCCGACGGATGGCCCTCGTGGGTCAGGTGAGGCGCAGCGCCGCCTCGCGGACGGCCAGCGTGTCCTGCCTGACCTCGCGCAGACCGGGCAGCGCGGCACCACCCCCGACGCCGCCCTCGACACCCCCGCCGACCCCGGCCCCGGCACCGGCCCCGACTCCGGCCGGGGCCCCACCGACACCCCCGCCGCTCCCGTCCCCGCGCAGGCTCCCCGCCCACGCCACCAACTGCCGACGGAAACCCGTACGCCCCGGCTCCGCCGTGTACGTGCGCCGCGTCCCGAGGCCCGGCCCGGCGTCCCAGGTGTCGACGTGCAGAGTGGCCGCCTCGTCGCGGGCGTACGGCGAGGGCAGGGTGAGGGTGGCCACCGAGTCCTCCGCCACGCACTCCAGCGTCTCCCGGTAGCGGCGGTGCCCGGGCAGCCGTACATGGGTGAGGTCGACCAGCAGGCCGTCGGCCGGGCGCCAGCGCGCGCTCACCGCGCTCGTACCCGCCCAGCCGGTGGCGTCGAGCAGCCGCCCGTGCAGCCGCAGGTCCCCGCACGCCAGGATCGCGTGCACCAGATTGACCTGGTGGATCAGCGAGCCGCCGAGGCCGCGGGCGTACGCCTCACGCCGCCGCGCCGCCACCACCGCGCCCGCCGTCGCCGCCGCCGCTTCCGTCGCCTCCGTCGCTTCCGCCACCGCCACCGCCACCGCCGTCGCCTCCGTCGCTCCGGGGCCGAGCGCGCGGACCAGCGCCGCCTCGGCCGGCGGCGGCTGCGGGCCGAAGGGCGGCGGCGGATACGGCAGCAGGTGCTCGACCTGGTGCGGCGCGTTGGGGTCGTGGATGTCGGCGGTGATCCGGCGGACGGCGGGCAGGTGCTCCCGGCAGTGGTCGAGGAAGCGGGCCACGACCGGGTCGTGCCGCTTCATGTAACCCGCCGCCACCGGCACCCCCGAGCGCCGCTCGGCCGCCGCCAGCTCGTCGATCTCCGCGAGGTCGAGGCTGACCGGTTTCTCGCAGAGCACCGGCAGGCCCCGTTCCAGACACCCCAGGACCACATCCCGGTGCGTCCACCACGGCGTGCAGACCAGCGCGGCCCGCGCCCCGGCCCGTACCGCCTCGTCCAGCGTCCGGCAGACGGCGACACCGTCCGCCGGGCGCACGCCACCGACCGGGCTCCCGGTTCCGGCCGGTGTCACCCCACCGGCCCCGTCCGCCGCACAGGACCCGGCACCCGCCCGTGTACCGGGAAACCAGGCCCGTACGGCCGCGGTGTGCGCCGGATCGGGGTCGATGACGGCGACCGGGCGCAGCAGCTCCGGGAGGTCCCGCATCTCGCGCAGATGCGCCGCGTGCGCCACCTTGCCCGCGCCGATCAACGCCACGGGAACCGGTTGTCCCATCGGTCCGCACCCCTTTTCCGTCTCTCTCCCAGCGCATCACACGGCGGGCGGCGCGCGCCCGCCGGGGTGAGGGTCACTGGCGTGGCGACCGATGGTGCCCGACCATGTATGCGTGGAGGTGCGACGATGCGGTGGCCAGTGTCAAAAACAGGTATTGACATGCCGACGTGTGCCCAAGAGGATGTTTCCCACGTTGGCGCCCTGCGCCTCCGCACCCATTCGACGCGGGCGACGAATAGGCGATGTGCAACCGGAAAAGTCGCACTTGCGGGCTTCCGGTCGCCGGGCCGCGCCGGTAATACCCCTCACTCCTGGAAGCACTCATGGAACCGGCGGCGAACACTCGTCCGCCGGCTTAGGACAGAACCGTTGCTAGAGTCGCTTCGGGTGCTGTCGGCACGCCGCGGGCCGACCCACGGGACCGGTCCGCGGTGACGAGAGGGGGCTAGCCGTGGCGGGAGTTGTTCGCAGTGGCGGGGCGGATGCCGAGGACATCGGTCTCGCTCTGTACCAGACGCTGCGCACCAACGGATCCATAGCCCCGGAGAAGGCGGCCGCGGGCATCGGGCTGACCGACGCCGAGGCCAGGGCCGGTTGGTCGGAGCTGCGGGAGCTGGGGCTCATACGCGCCGGTCGGGTGCCGGAGGAGGTCGATTCGGTGGAGCCCGACACCGCCCTGATCGGCCTGCTGGCCCGGCAGCGCGAGGCGCTCCAGGCCCAGCGTGACGAGTTGTCCTCGATCGTGCGGGCGGCCGAGTCGCTGATGGAGCGCTACCGCCCCGCGGTGTTGCGCGACGCGGCGGAGATCGAGGTGGAACTCCTCATCGGGGAAAACCGTAAGCGGCAGTCCATCGGCGATTTCAATGCGCGCATCACGGAATCCACCGGTTCGATGCATCCGGGACCGCTGCCGCCCGCCGAAGTTCTCGTGCATTCCATCGCCGCGGACAGCGCGCTTATCGAGCGGGGTGTGAAAGTCCGCGCCGTATACGGGCAGAGCATTAATTCCGCGCCACGTCAACGTAAATACCTGACGGAACTCTCGGCGGTCGGAGTCGAGGTCAGGCTGGCGACCCAGGTCCCCTTCGACCTCCTGATAGCGGATTCGCACAGCGCGCTTGTCTCGGCCAATCCCGACAACCCTTCGGGCCCCGCGGTCATCGTCCGCGGCGCGGCCCTGGTCCGGTCGTACGTGGCGCTCTACGAGGACTGCTGGCTGCGCGCGGTGCCGTACTCGGCGAAGTCGGCGGGGAGCTTCGACTCGGGGGGCGAGCTGACCGAACAGCACCGCACGACGATGCGACTTCTGGCCAACGGGCTGACAGATGAGCGGATCGCGCGCAAACTAGGGGTGTCCCTGCGCACTGTGAGTCGCCTGGTATCAGAGATCATGCGATATCTCCAGGCGGACAGCCGGTTCCAGGCGGGAGTCCTCGCTGCGGCCCATGGGCTAATTTGACCTGCGCATTCGCGCCATTGCGCACTTACGCACAACCGGAATCTGGCCTGGCCCTGTCCGATTTTGACATCATCGGCAGGGCTACGCGTACCTATCACCCCCTTGAGCGCCTGCCCTCCCAACGAAGGATCACGATGTCGCGCATCCGGCACACGACCAAGATTTCCGCCGTCGCCGCCCTGGTGCTCGCTCTGTCGTCGGCTATCGGAACAACCGTCGCCTTCGCCGACGCCGGTTCGGATTCCGCTCCGGCGCCCAGTGCACCCGCGGACACGTCGGTGGCCCCGGACAACTGGTTCCCCGGTGCTCAGCCCGCGAACTGGTTCCCCGGTGCCAGCGCGGACACCGGCCCGGACAACTGGTTCCCGAACGCCGTACCGGCGAACTGGTTCCCCACCGCGAGCGCCGTATCCCCCGACAACTGGTTCCCGGGTGCCGTACCCGTGAACTGGTTCCCCAGCGCCGTGGCCGTCTCCCCCGACAACTGGTTCCCGAACGCCGTCCCCGCCGGGAACTGGTTCCCGAATATCGCCCCGACCGATGTGACCGTGTCATCACTGTCGGTTTAATTTCCCCGAGCTCTCCGCGCCACCAGGTCCTGGTTTCCCCGCCGGACCCCGGCACCGCAAGACCCGCCTAGACCCGCACAGCGCTGTACGGCCCGTGAGCGATATTCACGGGCCGTACAGCGTTTCCTGCATTGTGGGGGGAATCCTGGGGGCTCAGGGAGCCGATGTCACTTCCTGACAGGGGCGGGCGATCCGCAGGGACCGCCGCACCAGTTCATCGATGTCCGTGGCCGCGTCCTCGGCTGCCGGATGTACGGCGAGCCAGCCGAGGTGGCGGCGCAGGAAGGCCGCGAGGGCCGGCACCGTCCGTAGGGGGAGACGGACGGTGCGGCCCTCGACAATCAGATCGGCCCAGGAGGCGAGTGTGCCTCGTATGGCGGCGCGCGCCTCGACAGCCGGCCCGTTCAGGGGGATGCCGGGCCGGGCAGTGCCGGTCAGTCGGTCGCCGGAGTTCGGCGCCGGTACGAGTGCCACCTCCAACTCGCCGTATACCCGGGGAAGCAAGGCGAGTTGCCGATCCAACCGCTCCTGGCAAGGAACGCACAGGGCAGGGTCCGTCTCGACACAAAGGTGTCCGCTACGGAAATCAATCTCCTGCACTGCCGCTGTCCCTTCCTCGCTTGGGGCGGTAAGAAGAGCGAACCAGGAACAGGGTGATCCGGACAATGTCCACGGACCGGCCGGATTCTGCCATGGCGCAATCGCGCATCTAAGCACGTGGCAAGGTCACGACGGAAGCTGTGCCTCAATCGCCCCAACGACCTCCGCAGCCTCGGGCTCGGTCCGCGGCCGAAAACGCCCGACGATTTCTCCCGAGGCGCTGACCAGGAACTTCTCGAAGTTCCAGGTGATGTCACCGGCTTCTCCGGCCGCGTCGGGCACATCGGTCAGCCTGGCGTAGAGCGGATGCCGGTTCGCGCCATTGACATCCGCCTTCTCCAGCAGCGGGAAGCTGACGCCGTAGGTCGTGGAGCAGAAGGTCTGGATCTCCTCGGCGGTGCCGGGCTCCTGTCCGCCGAACTGGTTGCACGGCACGCCGAGGACGGTGAAGCCGCGGTCGGCGTAGCGCTTCTGCAACCTCTCCAGGCCCTCGTACTGCGGGGTCAGGCCGCACTTGGAGGCGACGTTGACCACCAGGACGGCCTTGCCCGCGTGGGCGCCGAGGGTGGTGGGGTCGCCGTCGATGGTGTTCAGGGGGATGTCGTAGAGGCTTACGGGGTTGCTCATGAGTGAATTCTCCTATCGGTCCGTGACCGTGATGCCCAGGGTCTGGGCGAGCGCGGGGGCGAGGTCGAGAAGCTGCGAGGAGCTGATGACGGCGCCGCGCAGCGACTCGTATCCGTCGGCGAGGTCGATGGTGACCGCGCCGCGCAGGTCGGCCTTCTTCAGCGTCGCGCGGCCGAGCCGGGCGCGCTCGATGCTGCTGCCGGGGAAGGTCACCCCGTTCAGCTTGGCCTCGCCGAAGTCGACGTCGCGCAGGACGCAGTCCTCGAAGGCCACGTCGTGCAGGGCGGTGGCGCGCAGATTCACGGAGTCCAGTTTGCAGCGCCGGAAGGTGACCCGGCGCAGCACGGCTCCGAACGCCTCCACGCCCGCCAGCGAGCAGGCGGTGAGCGAGGAGTCCAGCCAGTCGCTCTCGGCGAGCGAGACGCCCGTGAAGCGGCTGCCGGTGGCCCACAGGTCGTTGATCCGGGACCGGCGCAGGGTGGTGTCCGTGAAGGTGCAGTCGGTGACCGCGCACTCCAGGAAGCGGGAGCCGTTGGCCGCCTCGTCCTCGAAGGCGAGGCGGTCGAAGTGGACGGTGTCGTAGTCCCCTTCGACGGCCAGCGGGCCGGTGTGAGGACGCAGCAGATCGGCGTACGGAAGGTCGGCGAGTTCGTCCGGGGGTGTCACTCGGCCAGCGTACGCGGCACCTCCGACAGCGCCCCGTGAGGCATCGGCGGCCCACCGGGAAGCCGACTTAAGGGACATACACCCCACCCCTTGCTAGGTTGCAGCCCATGAGCGCAACCAGCGCCGCGGCGGCGGACGCTCCCCCGGCCGCCCTGCGGATGCCCCGCCGCCGCGGTGTGGAGCTGTCGCTGATCGTCGCCGCGGTACTGATCTCGGTGTACGGCTACGCCGAGGTCGGCCTGGCCAGGAACGGCGCGGTGCCGCCCGACGCCGCGGCCTACGGGGCGGGCCTGGGCGTGCTCGCGCTCCTGGCCCACCTCGCGGTCCGGGCCCGCGCCCCCTACGCAGATCCGCTGCTGCTGCCGATCGCCGTGCTGCTCAACGGCTTCGGCCTGGTGCTGATCTACCGCCTCGACCTGGAGCCGGTGCTCGGCGGCCGGGCGGCGCCCACCCAGCTGATCTGGTCCACGCTCGGGGTGGCGCTGTTCATCGCGGTGGTGCTGGCGCTGCGCGACCACAGGACACCGGCCCGCTACGCGTACATCAGCGTGACCGCCGCGCTGCTGCTCATGGTGCTGCCGATCTTCTTCCCCGCGATCAACGGCGCGAAGATCTGGATCAGGGTCGCCGGATTCTCCTTCCAGCCGGGCGAGTTCGCCAAGGTGCTGCTCGCGGTCTTCTTCGCCGCCTACCTGTCGGCCAACCGTGCGGCGCTGGCGTACGCGGGCCGCCGGGTGTGGCGGCTGCAACTGCCCACCGGCCGCGTGCTGGGCCCGGTGGTGGCGATCTGGCTGCTCAGCGTCGGCGTCCTGGTGGTCGAGCGCGACCTGGGCACCTCGCTGCTCTTCTTCGGCCTGTTCGTGATCATGCTGTACGTGGCGACCGGGCGGACCGGCTGGATCGCCGTGGGGCTGCTGCTCGCCGGGGTGGGCGCGTGCGCGGTCGGCGCGCTGGAGCCGCATGTGCACAGCAGGGTGCAGGACTGGCTGCACCCCTTCGCGACCATCGACGCGGGCATCGGCCCCAACCAGATCTCGCAGTCGCTGTTCGCCTTCGCCAACGGCGGGGTGCTCGGCACCGGGCTCGGCCAGGGCCACTCCGCGCTGATCGGCTTCGCCGCGAAGTCGGACTTCATCCTGGCCACCGCGGGCGAGGAGCTGGGCCTGTTCGGACTGACCGCGCTGCTCCTGCTGTACGCGCTGCTGGTGGCGCGCGGCTTCCGGGCCGGGCTCGCGCTGCGCGACCCCTTCGGGCGGCTGCTCGCGGTCGGTCTGGCCTCGATCCTGGCGCTCCAGGTCTTCGTGATCACCGGCGGGGTGATGGACCTGATCCCGATGACGGGCATGGCGATGCCGTTCCTCGCGCAGGGCGGCTCGTCGGTCGTGACCAACTGGATCATCGTGGCGCTGCTGATCCGGCTCAGCGACAGCGCCCGCCGTCCGGCGCCCGATCTGCCCGAGGGGCCGCCGGACCAGCTCGCGCCGCTGGAGCGGACCCGGTGATCCGCTGTGTGCGGCACGCCGCCGCCTTCTGCTTCCTGCTGCTGGTCGCGCTGCTGCTCAACGCGGCGCGGGTGCAGGTCGTCAAGGCGTCCGCGTACGACGGCAACCCGGCCAACCGGCGGATCGCGATCACCCGTTACCACCAGCCGCGCGGCGACATCCTCGTCGGCGGCTCCCCGGTGACCGGATCACGCGACGCGGGCGGCCAGTTGAGGTACCAGCGGACGTACGCCGACGGGCCGCTGTACGCGCCGGTGACCGGCTTCGCCTCGCAGACGTACGGCACGACGCTGCTGGAGGGCACCGAGGACGGGGTGCTGTCGGGCACGGCCTCGCAGTTGGCGTCGGTGCCGCTGTGGAACGAGATCACCCGGGCGCGGCAGCGCGGCGGCGATGTGCACACCACGATCGACGCGGCGGCGCAGCGGGCGGCGTACACCGGCCTCGCGGGCCGCAGGGGCGCGGTGGCCGCGGTGGATCCGGCGACCGGGCGGATTCTGGCGCTGGTGTCGTCGCCGTCGTACGACCCGGCGGCGCTGTCGGGCACCGGCGCGGCGGTGAACGACGCGTGGACGCGGATGAACACGGACACAAGTCAGCCGATGCTGGACCGGGCGATCCGGCAGACGTATCCGCCGGGTTCGACGTTCAAGGTCGTCACGGCCGCCGCCGCGCTCCAGAGCGGCAAGGTCACCGATCTGCTGGCGCCGACGCGCTCGCCCGATCCGTACCGGCTGCCGGGTTCGACGGCCACGCTCACCAACGAGGGCGGCGGCTGCGCCGACGCCAGCATGTACGACGCCTTCCGGGTGTCGTGCAACACCGTCTTCGCCAAGCTGGGCGCCGACGTGGGGCTGGCCGGGATGCGGGCGCAGGCGCAGGCGTTCGGCTTCAACGACACGCGGCTGCGGATTCCGCCGTCCGTCGCGAAGAGCAACTTCGACACGCGGATGAGCCCCGACCAGGTGGCGCTCTCCTCGATCGGGCAGTTCGACACGACCGCGACGCCGTTGCAGATGGCGATGGTGGCGGCGGCGGTCGGCAACGGCGGGGTGCTGATGGCGCCGTACCTGGTGGACTCGGTGACCAACCACAGCGGGGCGACGGTCTCCGCCGACGGGCCGCGGACGCTGCACCGGGCGATGAGCGAGGGCACCGCGCGGCAGCTCCAGCAGCTGATGGAGGCGGTGGTCACCGACGGCACCGGCACCAACGCGGCGATCCCCGGTGTCGTCGTCGGCGGCAAGACCGGCACCGCGCAGCACGGTGTGGACAACACCGGGACGCCGTACGCCTGGTTCATCTCCTACGCGAAGCCGCCGGGCGGTACGCAGGCGTCGGTGGCGGTGGCGGTGGTCGTCGAGGACGCGGAGGCGGTACGGGCGGACATCTCCGGCGGCGGGAACGCGGCGCCCGTCGCGCGGGCGGTCATGCAGGCGGTGCTGAACGCGCGCTGACGTGCCGTCGGGGACAAGTGCGTGCGACGGCGGTCACTTCACCTTGGGGAAGCTGAAGGCGTAGCCCTGCCCCTTGAGCCAGGGCAGGATCTGCTCCAGCGCGTCCACGGTCTGCTCGCGGTCGCCGCCGCCGTCGTGGAAGAGGATCGTCGGGCCGTTGCTCAGCTCGTACTTGATGGTCTGCACGATCGTGCCGACGCCGGGCTTGGTGTAGTCCTTGGTGTCGACGTTCCAGCCGAGCGGGCGCATGCCGTGCTGGGCGGCGAGCGCGCGGCTGGCCGGGGTGAAGGCGCCGCCGGGGGCGCGGTAGTACTGCACGGGCGCGCCGCCCGAGGCTTCCTCGATCATGGCGTAGGCGTCCATGATCTCCTTCTGCTGGTACGCGAAGGGCTTGTGGTCCATCGACTCGTCGTGGGTCACGGTGTGGTCGCACAGCCGGTGTCCCGCGGCGACGACGGCGCGTACGAGATCGGGGTGGGCCTTGGCCTGCGGGCCGATCATGCAGAAGGTGGCGTGGACGCCGTGCTGCTTGAGGACGTCGAGCACCTTGGGCGTCCAGACCGGGTCGGGTCCGTCGTCGATGGTGATGTTGACGGCCTTGCCCGCGGCTTCCGGCGCGTGCACGATCGTGTCGGGCACCGCGGCCACGGTGGGTATGTGGCTGGTGGGCGTGCCGGACGGGCCGGTCGAACCCGCGCCCGTACCGCCGCCGTCGCTCCCGTTGCCGCCGCCCTTGCCGCCGCCGTTCACCCCGCCGATGACGCCGGTGCCGTTGTTCGCCGACGCCTTGCCGTGCCCGTGTGCCAGGACCGCGGTGGCCACCGACGCGATCACCACCACCAGGACCGCCATCGTGATGGCCGCCGCCTGCGGCATCGTCCTCAGTCGCCCCACCGAGAATCGCCCTCCGGTCATCGTCTGTACCCGCCCGCCTCGTTGATTCCATCGACCCGGTCCGCGCCGTGTTCCACGCGCTGTCCGCACGGCCGGCCGTCCCCCCGGCTCCGCGACCGAATAGATGCTGCTGCCTCCGCGTCGGTTCCGCCATGGGCACGTCGGCGACACTGCCGTTACAGAACCCGGACGTCCGGCTAACTCCCTGGTGGCGACGTCAGCCCGGTGCACCGGCGCAACTGCTCGTACCGGTCGGTGATCCGCTGCCCCGCCGCGCCGGTCCGCGGCTGCGGTACGCCCGCGCCGTCGACGAGGGCGGGCGCGAAGACGGCGCGGGTGACCTTGCCGCGGCGGACGGTCAGTGTGGTGACGCCGGTCTCGTCGGAGTGCGGGTACGGCGAGGAGCCGTACCAGAGGAAGTTGCCGAACCCGTAGGCCACATAGGTCGGGCCGAGCATGCCGGAGCCGAGCATCACATGGGCGTGGGTGCCGACGACCGCGGTGGCCCCGGCCGCCGACAGGTCGGCCGCGATCGACTTCTGCTCCGGCCCCGGGCAGCTCTGGCCCTCGGTGCCCCAGTGCAGATAGACCACCACGACATCGGCGTGCGCCTTGGCGTCCCTGACCGCCTTCAGCAGCCGGGGGCGGTCGAGCGCGGAGGCGATGCCGGGGGCGGTGGCGGTGGCCCGGAAGTTCTCGTTGGTGATGTCGTAGACCTGGCTGGCGGCGACGACCGCGAGGCGTACGCCGTTGACCGTCTCGGTGTACGGGCGGTACGCCTCCGCCGCGTCGGCGCCGATGCCGACCACGGGGACCGGCGCGGCGCGCTTGGCCGCGAGGCTGTCGGCCAGGCCCTGGGCGCCGTAGTCCACGGCGTGGTTGTTGGCCATGGTGACGGCGTCGACGCCGGACCGCTGGAGCGCGGCGAGCGCGTCGGGGCCGGTCCTGAAGTGGTACTTCTTCGGCTGCGGGGTGCCGCGCGTGGTGATCGCGGACTCCAGGTTGACCATCGAGAAGTCGGCGGCGGCCAGCGCCGTCGACATCGGCCCGAGCGCCGGGTCGATGCCGAGCCGGTTCGCCGTCCGCTCGGTGAAGTGCACGTCCCCGGCGAAGGCGAGGGTCACGGTGCCGGCGGGCTCGGCCGGGCGCGCGGCGGCGTCCGCCGTCGGCGTCGAGGAGGGCGCGGCGCCGCCGGTCGTGGCGGTGCGCGAGTCCGGTGCGGGTCCGGCCTCGGTGGAGCCGCCGCGGCCGTAGGCCACGTACAGGGAACCGGCGGCGACGAGCAGCAGCGCCGTACCGCCGACGACGGTGTTTCTGCGTCGGCGGCGTGCTCTGGCCCGGCGGGTCTCGCGCCGCGATTCCGGTCCGGCTCCCTCGTTCATCGGACAAGCGTACGATCCGCTCGCCGTGGGTCAGTGCGGGGCCGCCCCCTGCGCGATGGCGTCGGTGACCTCGGCCACGCGGGCCTGCTCCTCGGCGGCGAAGCGTTCCGCGTCGAGTTTCTCCGCGATCTCCTCGTCCTCGTCCATGAGCTGGTCGAGGTTGGAGTCACCGAGGTCGAAGACGCCCATGTCGAGGTACGCCTTCTGGAGCCGGGGTCCCCACAGGCCGATGTCCTTCACGCACGGCACGATGCGGCTGAAGAGCAGCTTGCGGAACAGGTGCAGGAATTCGGAGCGTTCGGTCATCTCGGCGGCCTCGGCGGTGGGGATGCCGAAGTTCTCCAGGACTTCGAGGCCGCGCAGCCGGTCGCGCATCAGGTAGCAGCCCTCGATGACGAAGTCCTCGCGCTCGCGCAGTTCCGCGTCGGTGAGCTGCTTGTAGTAGTCGCGCAGCGCCATCCGTCCGAAGGCGACGTGCCGGGCCTCGTCCTGCATGACGTAGGCCAGGATCTGCTTGGGCAGCGGCTTGGTGGTGGTGTCGCGGATCATGCCGAAGGCGGCGAGCGCCAGGCCCTCGATGAGGACCTGCATGCCGAGGTAGGGCATGTCCCAGCGCGCGTCGCGCAGGGTGTCGCCGAGCAGCGCCTGGAGGTTGTCGTTGATCGGGTAGACCAT
Source organism: Streptomyces sp. NPDC024632 (assembly GCF_055559175.1). Classification (NCBI taxonomy): domain Bacteria; kingdom Bacillati; phylum Actinomycetota; class Actinomycetes; order Kitasatosporales; family Streptomycetaceae; genus Streptomyces; species Streptomyces sp. NPDC024632. The sequence goes on along the minus strand of NZ_JBVHLD010000014.1, from coordinate 24,985 downwards.
CCCGACCTTGTCCTGGAGGAAGCGGCCGTAGATCTCGGCGTGCCGGGCCTCGTCCATGGTCTGGGTGGCGGAGTAGAACTTCGCGTCGAGGTCGGGGACGGACTCCACGATCCGGGCGGCGCAGATCATCGCGCCCTGCTCGCCGTGGAGGAACTGGCTGAACTGCCAGGAGGTGTAGTGCTGCCGCAGCAGCCCGCGGTCGCGGGCGTTCATCGCGTCCCAGTAGCGGCTGCCGTAGATGGACATGGCCTCGTCGGGGGTGCCGAGCGGGTCGTACGGGTCGACCTCCAGGTCCCAGGCGATGCGCTTGGCCGCGTCCCACTGCTTGTCCTTGCCCTTCTGGTAGAGGGCGAGCAGGCGTTCGCGGCCGTCGCCGTACTCCCAGGAGAAGCGGGCGGCGCCCTGGGCCGGGACCTGCCAGATCCACTCGGTGGGCGGTTGCGTGTACAGGGCTTCCGTCGACATCGGCGGCTCCATTCCACGTGCGCGGGGTCTTGACGGGCTTGTTGACACAGAGTCTCATAAGAGTCGTACCGCAGGTAACCCTCATGCGCCGGAGGCCACTTCACGATGGACACCAGCCTGATCGACCGCGAGAAGACCGCGGAGCGGCTGCTGGCCGCGTCCGCCAAGCACTCGTTCGACCCGGACACCGAGCTGGACTGGGACGCGCCCTTCGAGGAAGGCAAGTGGTTCTGGCCGCCGGAGCTGGTGTCGCTGTACGACACCCCGCTGTGGAAGCGGATGTCGCAGGAGCAGCGCGTCGAACTGAGCCGCCACGAGGCGGCGTCGCTGTGCTCGATCGGCGTCTGGTTCGAGACGATCCTCATGCAGCTCCTGCTGCGGCACACCTACGACCTGGACCCGACCAGCAACCATGTGCGGTACGCGCTGACGGAGATCGCCGACGAGTGCCGGCACTCGAAGATGTTCGCGCGGGCCGTGACGAAGATGGGCACGCCCACCTACCGCCCCAGCAGGCTCGACCACAATCTCGGCCGGCTGATCAAGACGGTGTCCACCACGCCCGGCGCCTTCACCGGCACGCTGCTGGCCGAGGAGATCCTGGACTGGATGCAGCGGCTGACCTTCCCCGACGACCGCGTGCAGCCCTTCGTCCAGGGCGTGACCCGGATTCACGTGGTCGAGGAGGCCCGGCACATCCGCTACGCCCGCGAGGAGCTGCGCCGCCAGATGGTGACGGCGCCGCGCTGGGAGGTCGAATTCACCCGGCTGACCTCCGCGCAGGCCGCCAGGACCATCGCCCGTTCGCTGATCAGCCCGCAGGTCTACGCGTCGGTGGGCCTCGACCCCGTCCAGGCGGCCGAGGCGGCCCGCACCAGCCCGCACCGCCGCGAGGTGATGCGGCAGTCGGCGAAGCGGCTGATGGACTTCCTGGACGAGATCGGGCTGATCAAGGGCCCGAGCCGCAAGCTGTGGCGCTCGTCCGGACTGCTCGGCTGACCCGGCCGCGCCCGCGGACCCGGACACCCGTGCGAAGCCCCGCGCCCGGGCCGACCCGTTCACGTGTGCGGGCGGATAGTCTGCTGGACATGACCAGCAGCGCGGCGCCCGCATACCGCCGGATGAGCGTCGAGCAGCGCCGTACGCAGTTGCTGGCCGCCGCCGTCGACCTGTTCGGCCACCGGCGGCCGGAGGACGTCTCGGTCGACGACGTCGCGGCGGCGGCCGGGGTCTCCCGGCCGCTGGTCTACCGCTACTTCCCCGGCGGCAAGCAGCAGTTGTACGAGGCCGCGGTGCACGACGCGGCGCAGGAGCTGATCGGCCGCTTCGGCGTCCCCTCGCAGGGGCCGCCGACCGAACGGCTCGCGGACGCGCTGGACCGCTACCTGGCGTATGTGGACGAGCACGACGCGGCGTACGGGGCGCTGCTGCGCGGCGGCAGCGTCGCCGAGACCAGCCGTACGGACGCGATCGTGGACGACGTACGGCGCAGGGCCGCGGAGCAGGTGCTGCACCACCTCGGGGTGACGGCGCCGGGGCCGCGGCTGGCGATGATGGTCAGGTCGTGGATCGCCTGCGTGGAGGCGATATCGCTGATCTGGCTGGACGAGGGCAAGCAGCCGCCGGTCGCGGAGCTGCGGGCGTGGCTGGTGGACCACTTCATCGGGCTGCTGCTGGTGACCGCGACGACCGACCCGGAGGCCGCGGAGGCCGCCGCCCGCGCGCTGGCGCTGGAGACCCCGAGCAGCCCGGCCGGCGGGCTGGCGCGGCGGCTCGCGCCGATCGCGGACGCGGTCGCACATCTGCTCCCCGACCCCTCCTGACCCCGACCGGGGAACCCCGCGCCGCCCGCCGTGCCATCCTGAGCGGGTGAGACACGAGGACACGGAATTCGTCGGGGGCCCGCTGGACGGGCGGGTGCTCGGCGTGCTCGCCGGGATGACCGGGCAGCCGCCGCGCGTCTACACCGTGCCCGTACCCACGCCCGAGGGCGGTCCGCCGGTGGTGCACGTCTACCACCGCGAGCCCAGCCCCGGCCCGCGCGGCTCCCGCCGTACCCGCTGGGTCTTCGTGTACGACCCGGAGGGCAACCGCCCGGACGGCCCCAAGTGGCCCTGGCGCAAAGGCGCCTGACGCCCCGCCGGACGGGCCCGCGCGGCCACGCGGGACATCGCGTCGGACCGGGCCGCGCGGCGTGCGGCGCAAAGGCGGCCGAACCGGACGGTTCCACAGGTCAAAGGGCCGGGTATTGGTCCGGACCATTGACACGCATTGGTCTGGACCTGTTTGCTGCGCGGTGACATGCGCCGTCCTCACCGAAGGAGCATCCCCCCATGCTCTCCACCGCACCGCGCAACAGACGCAGAACCTTCATCGCCGCCTCCGCCACCCTCGCGGGCGCCGTCGCGCTCGGCGGGCTCGTGGCGCTCGCCCCGTCCGCCAGCGCGGGCGAGTTCCTGACCAACGGCGGCTTCGAGACCGGCGGCCTGTCCGGCTGGAGCTGCGACGCGGGCACCGCCGCCGTCGTCAGCGGCCAGGCGCACAGCGGCACTTACGCCCTCCAGGGCACCCCGAGCGCGAGCGGCACCGCGCAGTGCAAGCAGAACGTGTCCGTCGCGCCGAACACCACGTACACCCTGACCGCCCAGGTCAAGGGCGCGTACGTCTACCTCGGCGTGGACGGCGGCACCAGTACGTGGACGCCCGGCACGGGCAGCGGCTACGCGGCGCTGAGCGTGTCCTTCACCACCGGCGCGAGCCAGACCAGCGCGGCGGTCTACGTGCACGGCTGGTACGGCCAGCCCGCGTACCTCGCCGACGACGTCTCGCTCCAGGGCCCCGGCAGCGGCACGACCACGCCGCCCACGACGCCCCCGACCACCCCGCCCACGACCCCGCCGACGACGCCCCCGACCACTCCCCCCACCACCCCGCCGACGACGCCTCCCACGACGCCGCCGACCACTCCCCCGACCTCGCCCCCGCCCTCCGGCGGACTGCCCACCCACGCGCTGGTCGGCTATCTGCACGAGACGTTCGCCAACGGCTCCGGCTACACCAAGCTGGCGGACGTGCCGGACAGTTGGAACATCATCGACCTGGCGTTCGGCGAGACCAGCTCGCCGACCTCGGGCAGCATCCACTTCACCCGCTGCTCGGCCAGCGAGTGCCCGGGAGTGGAGTCCGACGCGGACTTCAAGGCCGCGATCAAGGCCAAGCAGGCCAAGGGCAAGAAGGTGCTGCTGTCCATCGGCGGCGCGAACGGCGAGGTGCAGCTCACCACGACGGCCGCCCGCGACGCCTTCGTCTCCTCGGTGAGCGGCATCATCGACACCTGGGGCCTGAACGGCATCGACATCGACTTCGAGGGCCACTCGCTGTCCCTGAACACCGGTGACACCGATTTCAAGAACCCGACCACCCCGGTGATCGTCAACCTGATCTCGGCGCTGAAGACGCTCAAGGCCAAGTACGGCAGCGGCTTCGTGCTGACGATGGCGCCCGAGACGTTCTTCGTCCAGATGGGCTACCAGTACTACGGCTCGGGCCCGTGGGGCGGCCAGGACCCGCGCTGCGGCGCGTACCTGCCGGTGATCTACGCGATGCGCAACGACCTGACGCTGCTGCACGTCCAGGACTACAACTCCGGCTCGATCATGGGCCTGGACAACCAGTACCACTCCATGGGCGGCGCGGACTTCCACATCGCGATGACCGACATGCTCCTCACCGGCTTCCCGGTGGCGGGCAACACCGCCAACATGTTCCCGGCGCTCGCCCCCTCGCAGGTCGCGATCGGCCTGCCCGCCTCGGTCAACGCGGGCAACGGCTACACCGCCCCGGCCGCCGTCGACCAGGCGCTCGACTGCCTGACCAAGAAGACCAACTGCGGCGGCTACACCACCCACGGCACCTGGCCCGCGCTGCGCGGCCTGATGACGTGGTCGGTGAACTGGGACAAGTTCAGCAACTGGGAATTCCAGAAGAACTTCACCAGCTACTTCGGCTGAACCGCCCGCAGATCCCCCGCCGATCCGTCGGCTGACCCCTCGGCTGACCCCTCGGCCGATCCGTCGGCCGGCCTTCGACCGAGCCGGTGACGGCTCCTGAAACGCGTACGGCCCGGCCGCCGAGGGCGGTGACCGGGCCGTACGCTTTTTATGTCCGGAAGGTGATCGCACGGCGAAGATCACCTGTGAGAGTGACCGGGTTGCGCGGAATCGCCTATTCCCTCTGTCGAACATATGACAATTCGTGGCAGGATGCGGATCGCGTAGCGTGTTACCGACCGGTTACGGGAGATGAGGGGTAGTCAGTGGCCCGAGGTACCAGGAGGTGGCTGCGTTCGGCCGCGGTCTGCGGCACTCTGCTCGCCGCCGCGGCACTCGCCCTGCCGGCCCAGCAGGCGGCGGCGCGACCCTACGACCCACCGCCCGCGGCGGAGGTCTCGCTGCCCGATCTGCTGACCAGGCTCCAGACCCTCTACGCGCAGACGGAGACGGCGACCGAGTCGTTCAACAAGGCCAAGGAGACCGCCGACCGGCAGCGCGCCCAGGCTGACCAGGTCGACGCACAACTCGCCGACCAGCGGGTCTCGGTCGCGGACAAGCGCGACGAGGTGGGTCTGATGGCCCGCCAGATGTACAAGGACGGCAGCGTGTCGCCGTACCTGTCGATGCTGACCGGCCAGACCCCGCAGGACTTCTTCGGGCAGCGGCACGTCCTGGACCGGGCCGCCGATCACCAGCAGGACGTGCTGGCCGAGCTGACCAGCGGCGAGCAGCGGCTGAACGAGCTGAACACCCAGGCGCAGCAGGCGCTGGACAAGGCGCAGTCCGCGCTGGCCGTCCAGCAGGCGCAGAAGAACACGGTGGAAAAGCGCCTCCAGGAGGTCGAGTCGATACTGGCCGGGCTCACCGGCGTGCAGATCAGCGAATTGCAGTCGCTGGAGGAAAAGGGCGTCAACAAGGCGCAGCAGGAGTTCCTCGACTCCAAGGCGCTGGGTTCCGACGCCGACAGCCGCCTGCCGTCCGACGCGGGGAAGCGGGCCATCAGCTACGCCTTCATGCAGCTCGGCAAGCCGTATGTGTGGGGCGCGCAGGGTCCGGACTCCTTCGACTGCTCGGGGCTGACCTCGCAGGCGTGGTCGCACGCCGGGGTGACCATCCCGCGCACCAGCCAGGAGCAGTGGGCGCGGCTCCCGCACGTGCCGCTCGAACTGCTGCGCCCCGGCGACCTGGTGATCTACTTCTCCGGCGCCACCCATGTGGCGATCTACATCGGCGACGGCCTGGTGGTCCAGGCGCCGCGCCCCGGCTCGGTGGTGAAGGTCTCGCCGATCGCCGCCAACCCGATACTGGGCGCCGTCCGCCCCGACCTCGGCAGCGCCCCGGCCGGGGACTACACCCTGCCGAAGATCCCCAAGCAGGCCGAGCAGCCGACGCCGTTCAGCCCGCAGGTGACGCCCCCGGCGCCCAAGCCCAGGACCTCCGGCGGGTCGACCGGCACCGCGCCGGCCACGCCGCCGCCGCACTCCACGGGTCCCGTCACCCGGCCGACCCCGGGCGAGAGCACGCCGCCGCCGAGGATCACCCCGACGCCGACGCCCTCGGACACCCCGTCCGGCGGCCCGACGCCCACGCCCTCCGCCACCGAGAGCGGGGGCGCGAGCTAGGGCCTGTCCGGCGGATCATGGGAGCCGGGTCCGACGCCTAGGCGGATGGCCCGGCGCCCGCCGCGGCCTGCGCCTCGGCGAGATACGCCCCGGCCCGCTCCGGGTCGAAGAACCACTCCTCGTAGTCGGCCGGGTCGTCGAAGCCGTTGGCGAAGCGGTCGGCGACCGGCTGGAGCCCGCCCGCCGCGCCGATCAGGCCGAGGACGTGCTCCGGCGGCGGCGCGAGCATCGCGTTGGTCCACTTGGTGACCGGCGCCGCGTGGTTCCAGTAGCGGTCGAAGGCGCTCTGCATCCACGCGCGGTCGAAGGGCAGCTCGCCGCGCTCGACGATGCTCGCCAGATACGAGGCCGCGCACTTGGCGGCGTTGTTGGAACCCTGGCCGGTGATCGGGTCGTTGGCCACCACGACGTCCGCGACGCCCAGAACCAGCCCGCCCGAGGGCAGTTCACCGACCGGCTCGCGCACGGTCGGCGCGTACCGCCCGGCGAGCGTGCCGCCCGCGTCGGTCAGCTCGACCGAGCCCGCCCGGTCGTACTCCCACGGCGTGAAGCGGCGCATCAGGTCAAGTGTGAGGCGGAGCTGCTCCGCGGGGTCCTTGACGCCCTGGAAGACGTCGACCGGGCCGCCGGGCACGCCCTCCCAGAAGAGTATGTCGGCCGGGCCCGAGGTGGTCAGCGTCGGCATCACGAACAACTCGCCGACGCCCGGCACCAGATTGCAGCGCACCGCGAAGAAGTCGGGGTGCTCGGGGCGCGGCCCGAGTCCGTGCACATACGACACCGCGAGCGCCCGCTGGGGGGCGTCGTAGGGCGAACGGGCGGCGTCCCGGCGGAACATGGAGACGATCTCGCCCTTGCCCGCGGCCACCAGCACCAGGTCGTAGGCGCGGGAGAAGTAGTCCAGATCCGATACGGCCACACCGTGGATGACGAGCTTGCCGCCGCGCTCGGCGAAGGTCTCCATCCAGCCGGCCATCTTCACCCGCTGGTCGACGGACTGCGCGTGACCGCGCAGCCTGCCCACCCAGTCGATCGGCCGTGAGGCGTCGGGCGCGGAGACGGAGACACCCACTCCCTCGATGCGCGGCGCCTGGTCCTCCCAGAAGTTCAGCCCGAGGTCGCGTTCGTGCTGGAGCGCGGTGGCGAACATGCACTGGGTGGACATCACCCGGCCGCCGCGTATCTCGTCGGCGGTCCGGTTGGACATCACGGTGACGTCATAGCCCTGGGACTGGAGGCCCAGGGCGAGTTGGAGCCCGGCCTGCCCGGCTCCGACGATGAGTATCTTGCGCACAACGGCTCGCTTCAGGTCGATGGACTTCGTAAGGCGGCGGCAACTGCGGCCACTACATGGGCTGTTCGGACAGCGCGTGCCCGACCAGCGCCAGCAGCGCCTCCACCACTGAATACCGCTTGCGAGCGTCGATCACCAATACGGGGATGTGGGCGGGTACGGCCAGTGCCTCACGGACGTCGTCCGGGGTGTACTGCGCCGTGCCCTCGAACTGGTTGACGGCGACCGTGTAGGGCAGACCGGTGCCCTCGAAGTAGTCCAACGCCGGGAAGCAGTCGGCCAGTCGGCGGGTGTCGGCGAGCACGACCGCGCCTATCGCGCCGCGCACGAGGTCGTCCCACATGAACCAGAAGCGCTGCTGTCCCGGCGTGCCGAAGACGTACAGCACCAGGTCCTGGTCCAGGGTGATCCGGCCGAAGTCCATGGCCACCGTGGTGGTGGTCTTGTCGGGAGTGGCGGCGAGGTCGTCGACGGCCTCGCTGGCCTGGGTCATCACCGCCTCGGTGGTGAGCGGTGCGATCTCGGAGACGGCGCCGACGAAGGTGGTCTTGCCCACGCCGAAGCCGCCCGCCACCACGATCTTCGTGGAGACCGGCGCCCTGCCGCGTTCCTTCTGCCACTCTTGCAGGCCGTCCTGCTGGTCAGAGCCTGCGAAGTCCACTGAGCACCCTTTCGAGCAGCGCGCGGTCGGGGCTGCCGGGCCCGTGCCCGGTTCCGTACACGCGGATCCTTCCCTGGTCCGCCAGGTCACTGATCAGGACACGGACGACGCCGAGCGGCATCCGCAGGAGTGCGGAGATCTCGGCCACCGACCGCATTCTGCGGCACAGTTCGACGATCGCCCGCAGCTCGGGCATCACGCGCTCGGCCCAGTCGCCCCTGGTGAGGGCGAGTTGTTCGCCCGGACCGTCAACGGTGGCCACGAACGTCTCGACCATGAGCACATGGCCGAACCGCGTGCGACCGCCGGTCAAAGCGTACGGGCGTACGCGCGCGGTGCGCCGGTCGGCTCCGCGTTGGGGCAGCGACGGCATCAGCGGGCACTCTCCAGGGCGTGGCGCAGCTCACTGCGCAGTGCGGGGGTCAGGACGTGTCCGGCCCGTCCGACGAACAGGGCCATGTGGTAGGCGATGACGCTCATGTCGCAGTCGGCGCCCGCGTGCACGCCCAGCAGCGAGCCGTCGCTGATCGACATGACGAACAACGCGCCGTCGCTCATCGCGACGGTGGTCTGCCGGACCTTGCCGCCGTCCATCAGCTTCGCCGCGCCGACGGTGAGGGAGGCCAGGCCCGACACGACGGCGGCGAGGTCGCCGCGGTCCCCCGCGGGGTTCTTCCGCGGGGCGGGGACCGCCGGGTCCTCGTCGGCCGGCGGCGCGGGGGGCGGCGACGCGTCGGCCTCGGCGTGCGAGGTGATCAGCAGCAGACCGTCGGAGGAGACCACGGCGACCGAGCGGACGCCGTGCACCTCCTCGACGAAGCTCTGCAACAGCCACTGGAGATTGCGCGCCTCATGACTCAAGTCCTTCGTTTGCGTGCCGACCGCGTTCAACGGGTCGCCTCCTCAACGGTTTCGGCTGGGCCTGCGTCCCCCTGGTCGTCCCCTCGCACGTCCGTGGTCGTGACCGCGGTGCCCTCCACCGCTCCCGGTCCCGCTCCGGCTCCCTGCTCCGGTATCACCACTCCTGCCCCGGCGACCGGTCCTGATCCGCTGGTGATCTCCTCCTCGACGTCCCGCCGTCCGGCCTGCAATCCCCTTTGCAGACCGCCCAGTTTGCGCCGCAGCGCCTCGGCGTCGACCGGTCCCCCGCGCTGCGGCTCGCGCGTCGCGGGCTCTCCGGTCAGACCGGTGCTGCGCGGGGTCCGCTGCGGCAGCCCCTTGCCGGTGAGGCTGCCGCCGACGGGCGCGGCAGGCGTGTCGGCTGCGGACACCCTACGGTGCCGGGGCCGGGAGGCGCCCTGTCCTGGCGCGGTCCCGCCGTCGGGAGCCGGGCGGGTGTGCTCGGTCTGGCGCGGTACGGCCGGGTCGGCGGCGGGCGCGGGCGCCCGGCCGAACTCCGGTGCGGCGGAGGCGGTTTCGGCGGCCGGTTCCGTGGCTGACGGGGCGTCGGCCCCTGCGCCGGCCGGCGTCGTGGCCGCGGGCATCGGCTCGCCCGCCAGCGCGGCCTCCACCGGCGTGGCGGGCTGCTCGTCGGGCTGCGCGGCCGGGAGCAGGACCCGCGGCAGCACGACGACGGCGGCGGTGCCGCCGAGCTTCTGCGGGCGCAACTGCACCCGGACGCCGTGCCGGTGGGCGAGCCGGGAGACCACGTACAGGCCCATGCCGGAGACCGTGCCGGGCGGGGCCGGGTCGGGGTCGGCGAGTACCGCGTTGAGCTCGCCGAGGCGTTCCGGCGGTACGCCGATGCCCGCGTCCTCGACCGACAGCATGACCTCGCCGCTCTCCAGCAGCCAGCCGGACAGGTGCACTTCGGCGTGCGGGGCGGAGAAGGAGGTGGCGTTGTCGAGGAGTTCGGCCAGCAGGTGGCTGATGTCGTCGGCGGCGCGGCCCGCGATCCGGGCGACGGCGAGCACCTGGATGCGTACCCGGTCGTACCGCTCGATCTCGGAGATCGCGGCGCGTGCCACGTCGACCAGCGGGACCGGGCGGGCGGCGGCGCCGTGGCTGTGCTCGGTGCCGGTGAGGACCAGCAGATTCTCGCTGTTGCGCCGCATGCGGGTGGCGAGGTGGTCCAGCTTGAACAGGGTCTCCAGCCGGTCCGGCTCCTGCTCCTGGTCCTCCAGGCCCTCGATCAGGGTGAGTTGACGCTCCACCAGGCCGAGGGTGCGCAGGCTGAGGTTGACGTAGGTGAGCTGCGCGGCGCCCTGCGTGGTGGCGGCGGCGAGCTGCCGGGTCAGCTCGTCCTGGCGGCGCAGCAGCGTGTCCCGCTCGGCGGAGAGCGCGCCGTGCACGCCGAGCGCGCGGATGCGGTCGGCGGCCAGGTCGGCGGAGCGCGAGCGCAGCGCCTGGGCCTCCTGCGTCAGCGCGTTGGCCCGGCGGGCGACGGCGGCGAATTCGTCGGTGCCGGTCACCTCGGCGCCCTGGCCGCTCTCGGCGTCGGCGCGGGACCAGCGGTGCAGCGCGGCCAGCGGGCGGGTGAGGCTGCGGAAGACGGTGACGAGGACGCCCACCACGAGCAGCAGGCAGAGCGCGGCGAGCGCGGCCCGCACCTCCAGCGCGGTGACGTCGTCGTCGCGGTCGTGGGCGGCGGCGCGGGCCTCGTCGGTGGCGGCGGACGCCTCGACCGTACGCATCAGGCCGATCCTGGCGGTCAGCGCCGCGTTGACCGGTTTCGCGCCCAGCGCCCGGTCGGAGCGGGTGAGTTGCCCGCCGTCGAGGAGCTGGGCGAGGTCGCGGTCGGCCTGCGCGGTGTCGGCGCCGGTGACGGTCTGGTCGTACTGGCCGCGCAGGTCGGCGGGGGCCGTGGCGCGGAATTCGGCGAGCGCGGCCTGTTCCTGGACGTGGGCGACCTGGGCCGCGGCGGTCAGCTCCGGCTGGGTGCCGCCCGCGGTGAGCGCGGCGACCAGCAGGCCGCGCTGGACGGCGGCGGCGGTGACGGCGCGGGTCAGCGGCGCGGTGACCGGGCCCGCGGTCCTGCCGAGGGCGTCGAGCAGCGGCTGGTAGGCGCTGATGACGCTCTGCGGGCCGCCGTCGCCGCCGAGGGCGCCCTGCCGGACGCGGGGCAGCGCGGCGAGCGCGGTCCGCAGGCCGGCGGGGGCGTCGGCGGCGACGTCCTGGACCTGGCGGTCGACGCGGGAGCGGCTGTCCTCCGGCAGGCCGTCGCCGCTGGCCGCGTCACGGCCGTCGGCGGCGAAGGCGGCGAGGTCGTCGCGCTCGTCGGCGAGGGAGTGGGCGAGCACGGTGGCGCGGGTGGTGAGCTGGGCCGCGTCCGCCCGGTCCTGGGCCCGCGACAGGTCGCGGACCGCGAGGGCGACGCCTGGAGCGGCGGCGGCCAGGACGGTCACGGCGCAGACGAGCAGGGCGGCGAGCAGACGCTGCCGGACCCTCCGCTCTCGCGGTTGACGTCGTTCACGCAACTTCGGTGCTCGCAATCACGTATCGCCGGCGGGCCCGGGAGTGTCCCCGGGGAATATGCAGAAGTCCCTCCGACCCTTGCAGCCCCGCCCGGAGAGGTGCCACGCGTCGCTCCCCCGGACACTCGAACGAGTGAATCGCAACGAGGAGTTGACCGACAAGTCCGGCGTGCGCGGGGACACTTCGCCCGGCGTGGACGGCACTGGCGCGGTGCTGCGACCTTTGGCAGGATGCCCGCGCGCATAGGCCCGCGCGCCCCGGTCCGTACCAATGGGGCCGTCCGCGGGGGGCGCGGTTTCGAACGCCGGGCCGCCGCGCGGGGTGCCGGGGAGCCGCCGTCCGGCCACCGCCGGGACACCCGCGGGCCGCCGTCCGTACCCGCGGGTCCCGCACACTGGTCCCATGCGCATCGAGACGGCCACCGCGCCCGGCACCCCCGACCGTCCGAACGAGGACTTCGTCTCCGTGGCCCTGCCCGCTTCCGGGCAGGGCGGCGCCGTGGTCCTGCTGGACGGGGTGACGCCGCCGCCGGACAACGGAGATTGCGTGCACTCGGTGCCGTGGTTCACCGCCCGGCTCGGCGGCGCGCTGCTCGAACTGTCCGTTTCCCGGCCGGAGATGACGCTTCCCGACGCTCTGTCCGCCGCGATCGGCAGGACGGCCGCGGCACACCGTGACACCTGTGATCTTTCTCACCCGCTCACCCCGCAGGCCACGGTGGTCGCCGTCCGCTGGGACGAGGAGTACGTCGAGCACCTGGTGCTGTCGGACTCGGCGCTGCTGCTGGAGTCGCCGGACGGCGAGGTGACCGCGGTGCTGGACGACCGGATCGACCGGCTGCGCGCCGCGGGCGTACGGGTCGGGCCGCTGCGCAATCTGGAGGGCGGTTTCTTCACCGCCGCCGCCGATCCCGCGGTCGTCTCGCGGGCCGTCACCGGCCGCACCCCGCGCTCCCGGGTCCGCGCGCTGGCCGCGCTCACCGACGGCGCCGCCCGTACCGTCGAGGTCTTCGGCGACGACGCCTGGCCCGATGTCCTCACCCTGCTCCGCAAGGCGGGCCCCGAGGCCCTGATCGCCCGCGTGCGCGCCCGCGAGGCCGCCGAGGAGTCCCCCGACGGAAAGCGCCACGACGACGCGACAGCGGTCCTGGTGGAGCTGTAGCCGCGCGGGGGCGGGCTACTCCTCGTTGTTCAGGCGCTGGAGCAGGCGGGCCAGCTCCGCGACGTCCGTGCGGTCCCAGGCCATGAGCTGGCGCAGGTAGCGCTCGCGGCGGGCGGTGCGGACGCGGGAGAAGCGCTCGCGGCCCTCGGCGGTCAGGCGCATCAGGAAGGCGCGGCCGTCGGCGGGGTCGGGCTCGCGGGTGACCAGGCCCAGTTCCTCCATGGCCCGCAACTGGCGGCTCATGGTGGCCTTTCCGACCCCGAAGTACGCCGCGAGTTCGGTGGCGCGCTCGGGTTCCGTCTCCTCCAGCCGGACCAGCAGGCCGTACGCGGCGGGTTCCAGTTCCGGGTGGACGGCGCGGGCGAGGTCGCCCGAGGTGGCGCGGGCGCGCCGGAACAGCACGGTCAGTTCGCGCTCCAGCGCGTCCATGTCGCTGTCGTCGGATCCGGCCGCTTCCGCCGCCTGTCTCGCCTCGTTCACACCGTTCCCGCTTTCAACGCCTGAAAGTTTCCTTCACTCACGGTTGTTTCCGCAGCACGTCAAGTATTTCGCAGGAGTAGACCATCGGCGGTTTCCTGACCCCCTTTCACGCCCGGAGTCGCGCCTCTACCTTCAAATCTGTCATGGCCACTGCAAGGCCATGCCGAGTCCCCACCATGGAGGCACGAATGTCCCACGGAGATCTCTCCGTCGTGCACGGCCCCGGCTCGGTCCGGAAGAGGCTCGGCCTGCTGGCCGGTCTGTTCGTCACCATGCTCGCGATGGTGTTCGTCATGCCCGGCTCCGCCAGCGCGGCGAGCGGCACGGGGCACCTCACGCACCCCGAACTCGACTGGATGGGCTCCACCATCAAGGCGCACGAGGGCTCCAGCGCCTCCTCGTCGTCGTCCGCCGGGACCGTCACCCCGATGGCGACGCAGACGCTCGGCATGGACGTCTCCGGCTACCAGGGGAACGTCAACTGGGCCACCGCGTGGGCGAACGGCGGCAAGTTCGCCTACGTCAAGGCGACCGAGAGCACGTCGTACACCAACCCGTACTTCACGCAGCAGTACAACGGGTCGTACAACGTGGGCATGATCCGCGGCTCGTACCACTTCGCCACCCCCGACACCTCCGGCGGCGCCGCGCAGGCCGACTACTTCATCGCCCACGGCGGCGGCTGGTCCGGCGACGGCAAGACGCTGCCGGGCGCGCTGGACATCGAGTACAACCCCTACGGCGCGACCTGCTACGGCCTGAGCCAGGCCAGCATGGTGAGCTGGATCCACGCCTTCGCCAACCAGTACCACGCGCGCGAGGGTGTCTACCCGGTCATCTACACCACCTTCGACTGGTGGAACACCTGCACCGGGAACAACAGCGGCTTCGCCACCACCAGCCCGATCTGGATCGCGAAGTACACCAGCACGGTCGGCACCCTGCCCGCGGGCTACGGCTTCTACACCTTCTGGCAGTACGGCGACGCCGGCACCTTCCCCGGTGACCAGGACCGCTTCAACGGAGACCTGTCCCGTCTCCAGGCCCTCGCCCTGGGCTAGTCACCTCGCGGCGGCTCCCGCACGCACGAGTTCCCCGCACCCTCGTCCCAAGGGTGCGGGGAACTCGCGTGTTCAGGGCCGGACCACGGCCTTCACGGCCGGACCACGGTCTTCGACCGGACCGCGGCCTTCGACCGGACCCGCGGCCGGAGGCCGTCAGGCGGCCAGCGGCACCTCCGCCTCGGCGGCCTCGGCGGAGGCCGACTCCAGCGCCAGCGCCAGGACTTGGCGGACGTCGCTGACCGGGTGGACGTCGAGGGCCGACAGGATCTCGGCCGGGACGTCGTCCAGGTCCGCCTCGTTCCGCTTCGGGATGACGATGGTCGTGATCCCGGCGCGGTGCGCGGCGAGCAGCTTCTGCTTGACGCCGCCGATCGGCAGCACCCGTCCGGTCAGGGACACTTCGCCGGTCATGGCGACGTCGGTACGGACCCGGCGCCCGCTGAGCAGCGACGCCAGCGCGGTGGTCATGGTGACACCGGCGCTCGGCCCGTCCTTCGGCACCGCGCCCGCGGGCACGTGCAGGTGGACGCCGCGCTCCTTGAGGTCGCCGACCGGCAGTTCCAGCTCCGCGCCGTGCGACCGCAGGAAGGACAGCGCGATCTGCGCCGACTCCTTCATGACGTCGCCCAGTTGGCCGGTGAGCTGGAGTCCCGATCCGCCGGTCTCCGGGTCGGCCAGCGACGCCTCGATGTAGAGGACGTCACCGCCCGCGCCGGTCACCGCGAGCCCGGTGGCCACGCCCGGCACCGCCGTGCGCCGCTCCTCCGGGTCCTGCGCGGACTCCGGTACGTGGTGCGGCCGTCCGATCAGCGCCCGCAGGTCGTCGGGGCCGACGGTGAACGGCAGTTCCTGGTCGCCCAGTTCGTGCCGCGCCGCGATCTTGCGCAATATCCGGGCGACGGTGCGCTCCAGATTGCGGACGCCCGCCTCGCGGGTGTACTCGCCCGCCAGCCTGCGCAGCGTCTCCTCCTCCAGCGCCACCTCGTCCTCGGCCAGGCCCGCCCGCTCCAACTGGCGCGGGAGCAGGTGGTCGCGGGCGATGACGACCTTCTCGTCCTCGGTGTAGCCGTCGAGCCTGACCAGCTCCATCCGGTCGAGCAGCGGCTCGGGGATGGTCTCCAGGACGTTGGCGGTGGCCAGGAACACCACGTCGGACAGGTCGAGTTCGACCTCCAGGTAGTGGTCCCTGAACGTGTGGTTCTGCGCCGGGTCGAGGACTTCGAGCAGCGCCGCCGCCGGGTCGCCCCGGTAGTCGGAGCCGACCTTGTCGATCTCGTCGAGCAGCACCACCGGGTTCATCGACCCGGCCTCCTTGATGGCCCGCACGATCCGGCCGGGCAGCGCGCCGACGTACGTACGCCGGTGGCCGCGGATCTCCGCCTCGTCGCGGACGCCGCCCAGCGACACCCGGACGAAGGTACGGCCCATGGCGCGCGCGACGGATTCGCCGAGCGAGGTCTTGCCGACTCCGGGCGGCCCGACCAGGGCCAGCACCGCGCCGCCCGCCCGCCGCCCGCCGCCGCTCTTGCCGGAAGCGCCGTCCGCCTGGCCGCCGACGACACCGAGGCCGCGGTCCGCGCGCCGCTTGCGCACGGCCAGGTACTCGGTGATGCGTTCCTTGACGTCGTCCAGGCCCGAGTGGTCGGCGTCCAGCACCGCGCGGGCGCCCGGGACGTCGTAGGTGTCCTCGGTCGTGGTGTTCCACGGCAGTTCCAGGACGGTGTCCAGCCAGGTGCGGATCCAGGAGCCCTCGGGGGAGGCGTCCGAGGAGCGCTCCAGCTTCTCGACCTCCTTCAGGGCGGCCTCGCGGACCTTCTCCGGCAGTTCGGCGGCCTCGACGCGGGCGCGGTAGTCCTCGCTCTCGTTCTCCGGGTCGCCGTTCAGCTCCGCCAGTTCCTTGCGGACCGCTTCGAGCTGCTGGCGCAGCAGGAACTCGCGCTGCTGCTTCTCCATGCCCTCCTGCACATCCTTGCGCAGGCTCTCGGCCACGTCCTGCTCGGCGAGGTGGTCGCGCAGCCACTGGACGGCCAGCTTGAGCCGGGCCATCGGGTCGAGGGTCTCCAGCAGCTCCACGCGCTGCTCGGTGGTGAGGTAAGGGGAGTAGCCGGAATTGTCGGCGAGCTGGGACAGGTCGTCGATCTGCTGGACCCGGTCCACCACCTGCCAGGCGCCGCGCTTGCGCAGCCAGCTCGTGGCCAGCGCCTTGTACTCCTTCATCAGCTCGGCGACCGTGCCGGGCGACTCCGCGGGCGCCGGTTCCTCCACCGGCGTGCCCTCCACCCACAAAGCGGCGCCGGGCCCGGTCGTACCGGCCCCGATCCGCACGCGTGAGCGGCCCCGGATCACGGCGCCGGGGTCGCCGTCGGACAGCCGGCCGACCTGCTCGACGGTGCCGAGCACCCCGATCCCCGCGTAGGTCCCGTCCACGCGGGGAACGAGCAGCACCTTCGGCTTGTTGTCGCCGCTGTCACCGGCGAGGCCGCCGGTTCCGGCGGCGGCGTGCGCGGCTTCCACCGCGGCCCGCGCCTCCGTGTCCGACAGGTCGACCGGTACGACCATGCCGGGCAGGACGACCTCGTCGGACAGGGGCAGCACGGGCAGAGTGAGCGTTGTGGGCGTCGAAGCCATGATCTCCCCTTCGGCAATCAAGTTGAGCTATGTCGACTCAATGCCTGGGGCACTTCGAATGTTCCCCGGGGCGCGTTCGCTCTCAGCGATCCCCGGCCTCGGAGGTCCTGACCTGCGCGATCCAACTCCCGGCGACCCCGACCCGGGCGGTTCCGACCTCGGCGGTCCCGCTCCCGGCGGTCCCCCGCAGCTCCCCCGGTCAGCTCCTGGCGCGCAGGAAGGCCGAGGTGGAGACCCGGCCCAGCATCTCGAACCGGGACTCCCCGGTCTCCAGGTACTTGTCCGCCGCCTCCTGGACACCGGTCCATGCGGCGTCCCCGTAGTCGTCGAGCACCACGATGCCGCCGGGCGCCGCGATCTTCTCTGCCCACTCCAGGTCGGCCATGACGCCCTCGGCCGAGTGGTCGCCGTCGACGATGATCACGCCGTACTTCCGGTCGGAGACCGCGGCCCGGGTGTCCGGGTCGCCGGAGAAGCCCTGCTCGATCCTGGCCCGCTCCCCTGCCTTGCCGCCGAGCGCCAGATTCGCGCGCACCACGTCCATCCGCACCGGCGTGCCGGTGGGCTCGCCGACCGGCCGGGCGCCGGGCTGGAGCTGCGTCCCGGCCAGCGGGTCGACGATGGTCAGCCGCGCCTCGACACCGGCCCGGTGCAGCATCCGCATCAGCGCGGCGGAGAACAGGCCGTGCAACGTGCCGATCTCCAGCACGTCCTCGTTGGGCGGGTCGAGCAGCGGGACCGTGGCCAGCTTGCCGCAGATGTTGTAGGTGGAACCGGCCAGGCGGCCGACGGCCAGGGCTTCGAGCGCGATCACATTGCGGAAGGCGATCGTCACATTGCGCCGCGCGTCGGCCTCGTCGCGGCCCGAGACGGCGACCATCTCCCGCACCAGGGTGTCGATCCGGTCCGGGGTGGGCAGCCGGGGACCGCTGCGTCCGGTCTTGTCGAAGAGCAGACCGATCGCGAACTGCTGGTCGCCCAGCTCCGCGACCTTCTTGCGCATCGAGTCGAGATCGGCGACCTGCGACCTGCGGTCGCTCTCGATCTCCTTGCGGAGCTTGGAGGCGGAGCTCTGCACGCGACGGTCGACCAGTGCGGCAGCGGGGGCGAGCACCCGCCTGGTCAGTCGATTCTTCAGTAGGGAGGACATGCGCGGAATTTACGCCGCCGGTTCGCCGCCCAGGTCATGCCCCGATGCAGAGGAAATGAAGTTCTCACGACCGAGCAGTTAACGCCCGATGGAAAGGTGGCCGACATAAGGTCATGACCTCGTGCGGCATACGCCAAACTGGCCGTATGACCCTCCAACACCCATCCTCCTACAGCGGAACCCGCGCCTTCGACCACACCGCCCCCGTGGTGCTCGACCGGCAGGAAGGCCCGTACGGGGAGGTGGTGCTGCGACGGCACGGCGACCTGCTCCAGATCATCGCGAACGGGTGTTTCCTCATGGACACCTCCGACGGGCGGTCCGAGCGCCTTCTTGTCGACGCGGCACTGGAATACCTGGACGAAGAACCGGCGGACAGCGCGGACCGGCCCGGCCGCTCGGTGCTCATCGGCGGTCTCGGCGTCGGATTCTCCCTCGCGCGCGCCGCCGCGCGGCCGGGCTGGTCCCGGATCACCGTCGTCGAACGCGAGTCCGCGGTCGTCGGCTGGCACCGCGACGGGCGGCTCGCGCCGTTCTCCGCGGGCGCGCTGGACGACCCGCGGGTGACGGTGGTCGAGCGGGACCTGGTGGCGTACGTGGCGGAGCCCGGCGAGCGGTACGACGCGCTCTGCCTGGACATCGACAACGGCCCGGGCTGGACGGTCACCGACGACAACGGCGGTCTGTACGGCCCCGCGGGCCTCGCGGCCTGCCGGAACCGGCTGACGGCCGGCGGCGTCCTTGCCGTGTGGTCGGCGAGCCCGTCGGCCGGTTTCGAGGACGCGCTGCGGGCCGCGGGCTTCTCCGGAGTACGCACTCTGGAGGTGGAAGTGACGCGTGGGGTTCCGGATGTCGTGCACCTGGCGATCAACGCCGCGTAGTCAGGGCGCCCACCTGCCCCGTAGGCTCCCCCGTAACCAGGACGACCTTGTGGGGCGGAATTGGACAGCGCGCAGACGACGGGCACGCAGCGCCGGGTGCTGGTGGTCGAGGACGACCAGACCATCACGGAGGCCATCGCGGCCAGGCTGCAGGCCGAGGGATTCCAGGTGCGGACGGCGGGGGACGGTCCCTCCGCGGTGGAGTCCGCGCACACCTGGCAGCCCGACCTGCTGGTTCTCGATGTCATGCTGCCCGGCTACGACGGCCTCGAGGTCTGCCGCCGGGTGCAGGCCGACCGGCCGGTGCCGGTGCTGATGCTCACCGCGCGCGACGACGAGACGGACATGCTGGTCGGGCTCGGCGTCGGCGCCGACGACTACATGACCAAGCCGTTCTCGATGCGCGAGCTGGCCGCCCGCGTGCACGTCCTGCTGCGCCGGGTCGAGCGGGCCTCGATCGCCGCGCACGACCCGCGCGGCGCCAGCATGCAGCTCGGCGACCTGGAGATCGACCACGCGCAGCGCCGGGTCCGGGTCAGGGGCGCCGACGTGCACCTGACCCCGACCGAGTTCGAGCTGCTGGTCTGCCTGGCGCAGCAACCGCGCGCGGTGCTCTCCCGCGAGCAGTTGCTCGCCGAGGTGTGGGACTGGGCCGACGCGTCGGGCACCAGGACCGTCGACAGCCACGTCAAGGCGCTGCGCCGCAAGATCGGCGCCGAGCGCATCCGTACCGTGCACGGCGTCGGGTACGCGCTGGAGACCCCGGCGCCATGACCCGGTGGTGGCGCCGGCTGTGGCGGCGCGTGTGGGACGCGCTGCGGCCCTGGGACCCGTACCGCTCCATCAAGGCCGCGCTCCAGCTCCTGGTGATCATCTCGGTGCTGATCACCACCCTGCTGGTGATCGTCGCCATCCACTCGGCGACCGAGCTGCGGGTCATCACGATCTTCTCGATCATCGCCTCGCTGCTGCTGACCCAGATCGTCGCCAACGGCCTGACCGCGCCGCTGCGCGAGATGACGGCCGTCGCCAAGGCGATGGCGGGCGGCGACTACAGCCGCCGGGTGGCGCGGGTGCGCAGGGACGAGGTCGGCGAGCTGGCCGAGACCTTCAACCAGATGGCGGCCGATCTGGCCGCCGTCGACCGGCACCGCAAGGAACTCGTGGCGAATGTCTCGCACGAGCTGCGCACCCCCATCGCCGCGCTGCGGGCCGTGCTGGAGAACGTGGTGGACGGGGTGTCGGCCGCCGACCCCGAGACGATGCGGCTGGCGCTCCAGCAGACCGAACGGCTCGGCAAGCTGGTCACCCAGTTGCTGGACCTCTCGCGGCTGGACAGCGGCGCGGTCCGGCTGGAGGCCAAGCGCTTCGAGGTGTGGCCGTACCTGTCGGCGGTGCTGCGCACCGCGAGCCTGGGCATGGAGGGCTCCTCCGCGACCGGCTCCCGCTCCCGGCCGCGCGCCGACGTCCACCTGCACCTGGACGTGTCACCCCCGGAACTGACGGCCTACGCCGACGGCGAGCGGCTGCACCAGGTGGTGGCCAACCTGGTCGACAACGCGGTCAAGCACAGCCCGCCGGGCGGCCGGGTGACGGTACGGGCCAGGCGCGGCGGCGCGCCCGGCAGCCTTGACCTGGACGTGCGCGACGAGGGGCCCGGCATCCCCGAGGCCGACCGCACCCGCGTCTTCGACCGCTTCCACCGCGGCGCGCATCCGGGCGGCGACGGCGGGACGGGGCTCGGTCTGGCCATCGCGCGCTGGGCGGTGGACCTGCACGGCGGGCGGATAGAAGTGGCCGAATCCCCTCGTGGCTGCCGCATCCACGTCACCCTTCCGGGTGTCTCCACGGCGCAACCTTGACCTAAAGTTGGGGCGAGCCGCTCGCGGCCGCCCCCCAGCCGCCCTCCGCCGCACCGACGCCGTGCGAGCGCGGCTGATCGAACGACCCCCAAGAGGGATCAATTTCCCGCCAGGAACAGCACTGAAACCAGTCTTCAGGTGTGACATGCGCGACGTAAGGGCCCCGGGCCTGCATCGACCCCTCCAGTAGGCGTAGCCTTTATTTCCGCTGTCCACCATCTTGTGAAGCGGAAGAGGGCGGTTGCCGCCGTGTCGTCACAGTCCCCCAATAGCTCTAGTGTCTCGACCGACCACGAAGCGCAGGGCGAAGGCCCCGCAGCGGGCTTCGGCCCCAATGAGTGGCTGGTCGATGAGATCTACCAGCAGTACCTCCAGGATCGGGACTCGGTAGACCGAGCCTGGTGGGACTTCTTCGCCGACTACAAGCCGGACGGCTCCGCCGATTCGGCGGCCGCCCCCGGCCAGGGCGGCGCCTCCGGCGCCGCCGCTCGCGCGACGTCCCCCGACGAGGGCAGCGCCGTAGGCGCCGCGCAGCCGGTCCCCGCGGGCGCGACGGACGCCCCGGCGCCCGCCGCCCCTCCCGCTCCCGCGCAGCCGGTCGCCAACGGCACCCCCGTGGCCTCCCCCGCCGCGCCTGCCGCCCCCGTGGCGCCCGCGGCGGCCCCCGCGCCCGTCCCGGCGCCGGCGGCCCAGGCACCGGCGGCTCCGGCCGCTCCCGCGCCCGCGCCCGCCCCGAAGCAGGCGGCGCCCCGGCAGGCCGCCCCCGCGCCGGAGCCCCAGGGCACCGAGTACGTGACGCTGCGCGGCCCGGCCGCCGCGGTCGCCAAGAACATGAACGCCTCGCTGGAGCTGCCGACCGCCACCTCGGTCCGCGCCATCCCGGTGAAGCTGCTGTTCGACAACCGCATCGTCATCAACAACCACCTCAAGCGCGCCCGCGGCGGCAAGGTCTCCTTCACGCACCTGATCGGGTACGCGATGGTGCAGGCGCTCAAGGCGATGCCGGCGATGAACCACTCCTTCGCGGAGAAGGACGGCAAGCCGACGCTGGTCAAGCCCGACCACGTCAACCTGGGTCTGGCCATCGACCTGGTGAAGCCCAACGGCGACCGCCAGCTCGTCGTCGCGGCCATCAAGAAGGCCGAGACGCTGAACTTCTTCGAGTTCTGGCAGGCCTACGAGGACATCGTCCGCCGCGCCCGCAACGGCAAGCTGACGATGGACGACTTCACCGGCGTCACCGCCTCGCTGACCAACCCCGGCGGCCTGGGCACCGTGCACTCCGTGCCGCGGCTGATGCCCGGCCAGAGCATGATCCTCGGCGTCGGCTCGATGGACTACCCGGCCGAGTTCCAGGGCACCTCGCAGGACACCCTGAACAAGCTGGGCATCTCCAAGGTCATGACGCTGACCAGCACGTACGACCACCGGGTGATCCAGGGCGCCGCCTCCGGCGAGTTCCTGCGGATCATGAACCAGCTCCTGCTCGGCGAGAACGACTTCTTCGACGACATCTTCGCCGCGCTGCGCATCCCGTACGAGCCGGTCCGCTGGCGCACCGACATCGACACCGCGCACGACGACGACGTCACCAAGGCCGCGCGGGTCTTCGAGCTGATCCACTCCTACCGGGTCCGGGGCCACGTCATGGCCGACACCGACCCGCTGGAGTACCGCCAGCGCAAGCACCCCGACCTGGACGTGCTGGAGCACGGACTGACCCTGTGGGACCTGGAGCGCGAGTTCGCGGTCGGTGGCTTCGCGGGGAAGTCACTGATGAAGCTGCGCGACATCCTCGGGGTGCTGCGCGACTCGTACTGCCGCACCGTCGGCGTCGAGTTCATGCACATCCAGGACCCCAAGCAGCGCAAGTGGATCCAGGACCGGATCGAGCGCCCGCACGCCAAGCCCGAGCGCGAGGAGCAGCTCCGCATCCTGCGCAGGCTCAACGCGGCCGAGGCGTTCGAGACCTTCCTCCAGACGAAGTACGTCGGCCAGAAGCGCTTCTCGCTGGAGGGCGGCGAGTCCGTCATCCCGCTGCTCGACGCGGTCATCGACGCGGCGGCCGAGTCGCGGCTGGACGAGGCCGTGATCGGCATGGCCCACCGCGGGCGGCTCAATGTGCTGGCGAACATCGTCGGCAAGTCGTACGCGCAGATCTTCCGCGAGTTCGAGGGCAACCTCGACCCGAAGTCGATGCACGGCTCCGGCGACGTGAAGTACCACCTGGGCGCCGAGGGCACCTTCACCGGTCTCGACGGCGAGCAGATCACCGTCTCGCTGGCCGCGAACCCCTCGCACCTGGAGACGGTCGACCCGGTCATCGAGGGCATCGCCCGCGCCAAGCAGGACATCATCAACAAGGCGGGCACCGACTTCACGGTGCTGCCGATCGCGCTGCACGGCGACGCGGCCTTCGCGGGCCAGGGCGTCGTCGCGGAGACGCTCAACATGTCGCAACTGCGCGGCTACCGCACCGGCGGCACCGTGCACGTGGTGATCAACAACCAGGTCGGCTTCACCGCCGCCCCGGAGTCCGCGCGCTCGTCGATGTACTGCACCGACGTGGCCCGGATGATCGAGGCGCCGATCTTCCACGTCAACGGCGACGACCCGGAGGCCGTGGTCCGCGTGGCGCGGCTGGCCTTCGAGTTCCGGCAGGCGTTCAACAAGGACGTCGTGATCGACCTGATCTGCTACCGCCGCCGCGGGCACAACGAGTCGGACAACCCGGCGTTCACCCAGCCGCTGATGTACGACCTGATCGACAAGAAGCGCTCGGTGCGCAAGCTCTACACCGAGTCGCTGATCGGCCGCGGCGACATCACCCTGGAAGAGGCGGAGCAGGCGCTCCAGGACTACCAGGGGCAGTTGGAGAAGGTCTTCACCGAGGTCCGCGAGGCGGCGTCCGCGCCGCCTGCGAGCCACGAGACGCCCGTGCAGCCGGAGTTCCCGGTCGCGATGCCCACGGCGGTCTCCGCCGAGGTCGTCAAGCGGATCGCCGAGTCGCAGGTCAACATCCCCGAGCACGTCACCGTCCACCCGCGGCTGCTGCCGCAGCTCCAGCGCCGCGCGGCGATGGTCGAGGACGGCACGATCGACTGGGGCATGGGCGAGACGCTGGCGATCGGTTCGCTGCTCCTGGAGGGCACGCCGGTCCGGCTCGCGGGCCAGGACTCGCGGCGCGGCACCTTCGGCCAGCGGCACGCGGTGCTGATCGACCGGGAGACCGGCGAGGACTTCACCCCGCTGCTGTACCTGTCCGAGGACCAGGCCCGTTACAACGTCTACGACTCGCTGCTCAGCGAGTACGCGGCGATGGGCTTCGAGTACGGCTACTCGCTGGCCAGGCCCGAGGCGCTGGTGCTGTGGGAGGCGCAGTTCGGCGACTTCGTCAACGGCGCCCAGACCGTGGTGGACGAGTACATCACCGCGGCCGAGCAGAAGTGGGGCCAGACGTCCGGCGTCACCCTGCTGCTGCCGCACGGCTACGAGGGCCAGGGCCCGGACCACTCCTCGGCCCGGATCGAGCGCTTCCTCCAGCTCTGCGCGCAGAACAACATGACGGTCGCCACCCCGACCACCCCGGCCAACTACTTCCACCTGCTGCGCTGGCAGGTGCACAACCCGCACCACAAGCCGCTGATCGTCTTCACCCCGAAGTCGATGCTCCGGCTGAAGGCGGCGGCGTCGAAGGCCGAGGACTTCACCACCGGGCAGTTCCAGCCGGTGATGGGCGACACCTCGGTGCAGCCCGAGGCGGTCCGCAAGGTCGTCTTCTGCTCCGGCAAGGTCTACTACGACCTGATCGCCGAGCGGGAGCGGCGCGGGGCGACCGACGTGGCCTTCATCCGCATCGAGCGGCTGTACCCGCTGCCGGGTGTGGAGATCCAGGCGGCCATCGCGCCGTACACCAAGGCGCAGAAGTTCGTATGGGCGCAGGACGAGCCCGCGAACCAGGGCGCGTGGCCGTTCATCGCGCTCAATCTGATCGACCACCTGGACCTGCTGCTCGGCGCGGCCCCGGACAACGCGGACCGGCTCCGCCGGGTGTCCCGCCCGGCGTCGTCCTCGCCCGCGGTGGGCTCCGCCAAGCGGCACCAGGAGCAGCAGCAGCAGTTGATCGAAGAGGTCTTCTCGATCTGACCTCCCGCCCGTGGGGGGGGGGGGGGGGGGGGGGGGGGGGGGGGGGGGGGGGGGGGGGGGGGGGGGGGGGGGGGGGGGGGGGGGGGGGGGGGGGGGGGGGGGGGG
>NZ_JBVHLD010000013.1:234053-244152 GCF_055559175.1 Streptomyces sp. NPDC024632 | reverse complement strand
CCCCCCCCCCCCCCCCCACCCCCCCCCCCCCCCCCCCCCCCCCCCCCCCCCCCCCCCCCCCCCCCCCCCCCCCCCCCCCCCCCCCCCCCCCCCCCGCCGCCGTTGTCAGCCCACCGGGGTACGGAACCGGTTGATCTCCGGCAGGTGCCGCTCACGCGTCTCGGGGTCGGTCACGCCGAGCCCCTCCTGGGGCGCCAGGCACAGCACGCCCACCTTCCCGCTGTGCTCGTTGCGGTGGACGGCGCGGGTCGCCTCCCCGGTGGCCTCCAGCGGGTAGACCGTGGACAGCGTCGGGTGCACCATCGCCTTGGTGATGAGGCGGTTGGCCTCCCACGCCTCGCGGTAGTTGGCGAAGTGCGAGCCGACGATCCGCTTCAGCGACATCCACAGGTACCGGTTGTCGTACTCGTGCCGGAATCCGGAGGTGGACGCGCACGTGACGACGGTGCCGCCGCGGCGGGTGACGAAGACGCTGGCGCCGAAGGTCTCCCGGCCAGGGTGCTCCAGCACGATGTCCGGGTCCTCGCCGCCGGTCAACTCCCGTATCCGGCCGCCGAACCGCTTCCACTCGCGCGGGTCGGGCGTCTGCGGGTCCTTCCAGAACCGGTAGCCCTCCGCGGCCCGGTCGATGACCAGCTCCGCGCCCATGGCCCGCACCAGCTCGGCCTTGCGCGGGTCGGAGACCACGCACACCGGCACCGCCCCGCCGTTCAGGGCCAGTTGGGTGGCGTACGAGCCGAGGCCGCCGCCCGCGCCCCAGATCAGGACCACGTCGCCCTGCTTGAGCGAGGCGCCGTTGCGCGAGACGAGCTGGCGGTAGGCCGTGGAGTTGACCAGCCCGGACGACGCGGCCTCCTCCCACGTCAGGTGCGCGGGTTTGGGCATCAACTGGTTGGACTTGACGAGCGTCAGCTCCGCGAGGCCGCCGAAGTTCGTCTCGAAGCCCCAGATCCGCTGCTCGGGGTCGAGCATCGTGTCGTCGTGCCCGTCGGCGGACTCCAGCTCCACGCTCAGGCAGTGCGCGACCACCCGGTCACCCGGCTTCCAGTTGCGCACACCGGGCCCCGTGCGCAGGACCACCCCGGCGACGTCGGAGCCGAGGACGTGGTACGGCTGCGCGTGGCGCGCCGCCTCGGGGCTGCTGCGCGCGTACCGGTCGAGGAAGGTGAACGTGGGCAGCGGTTCGAAGATCGCGCTCCAGACCGTGTTGTAGTTGATCGCGCTGGCCATCACGGCGATCAGCACCTCACCGGGGCCGGGTTCCGGGGTGGCGACGTCGATGGTGTGCAGGGACTTGGCGGGGTCCTTCTCACGGGTCTCCAGCCCCTCGAACATGTCGGTCTCCTCGCGGAGCACGGCCGCGCCGCGGTAGCTCTCCGGCACCGGGAGCGCGAGGAAGTCCTCGGCTCCGGCATCCGCGCGCACGGCGTCGATGATCTGCTGCATGAGCGGTCCTCCCGTTGTGACCCGGCGGTCAGGCGATCTCGTTGGTCGGCATGTGCACTTCCAGCGGGAGTTGGTGCCGCCTGGTGATGTTGAGCTTGCGGTAGACCCGGGTCAGGTGCTGCTCGACGGTGCTGATCGTCACGAACAGCTTCGCCGAGATCTCCCGGTTGGTGTATCCGCAGGCGGCCAGGGCCGCGACCCGCTTCTCGGAATCGCTGAGCTTCGCCTCGGCCTCCGCGCCCAGCGCGTCGGCGGCGACCGGTTCGGCGAGCGCGGCGGCGGCCGGGGCGAGATCCTGGGCCCGCTCCCGCTCGCCCTCCCGCAGCCGTTGTCCGGACTCCGCGCACAGCGGTTCCGCGCCGCACTCGCGGGCCAGGTGCAGGGCCCGGCGGGTGACGGCGATCGACCGTGTGGTCTCTCCCAGTTCGCGGTACGTCTCGCCCAGCACGCCCACGGTGCGGGCCAGTTCGAGCCGGTCGCCCGACCGGTGCAGGTCCTCGACCGCCCGGGCCAGCAGCGACGGCCGGAGCTTGAGGTCGACGCTCTGCGCGCGCAGCCGCAGCGTGACGCCGCGCACCCGCGGGTGCACCGCGTCCGGCATCCGCAGCTGGTCCACGATCAACCGCTCGGCGCGGTCGGGCTGTTCGAGACGGCACAGCGCCTGCGCGGCGTCGGTGCGCCAGGGCAGCAGCACCGGTCGGTCGACGCCCCAGCGGACGGCGAAGCGGCCCGCTGTCTTGAAGTCGGTGAGCGCGGCCTCGGGTTGGCCGGTGGCCAGGTAGAAGTGGCCGCGTGCCCGCAGGTATCCGAGACCGTAGACGCTCTTGAGCAGGGCGTCGGGAATCGGCTGGTTGAGCCGCCGGGCCGCGGCCGTGTAGTCGCCCGCGGCCGTGTGCGTGAGGATCAGTACGGCCAGCGGACCGCCGACGAAGAAGCTCCCGTTGTGGGCGGAGACGCTGTTCAGCGACTCCTGCGCGTACTGCGCGGCGGCCTCCAGCCGTCCTCCGCGCAGCGCGATGTCGGCCCGCAGGCCGGCGAACACCGCCCGCCAGCCCGGCGCCCGCCGCCGGTCGGCCTCCTCCTGGAATCTGCGGCAGGCGTCGTCGGCGGCTTCCAGCCGGTCGCCGAAGTACAGCGACACCACGGCGTTGACGATCGGCGTCAGCGTCACGTCCATCAGCGGGGACACCCGCAGAAAGCGTTCGGCCGAGGTCTCCACGCCGGTGTCGGGCGACAGGACCGGGCAGCGCAGCGACCCGTCGGGGGACGGATGCGCCACCGCGTCCGCGGATATCGGGTGGTCCTGCAACCCGGGGTCGCCGCCCTCGCCGCACCACTGCCCGGCCAGGGGCGTCAGTTGACCGAGCGCCGCCTGCGCCGCGCCCCACTGGCCGGACGACGCCCTCGCCTTGAGGCCGCCGAGGATGGCGCGGGCCTCCTCGAAGCGGCCGTGGCTGATCAGCAGGTCGGCGAGACCGGCGGCGGTGTGCGCGGGCAGCCGGGTGGTGGCCGCGGAGGCGACCAGTTCCGGCAGGTGCCTGGCCTCGGCCGCGGCGGGGTTGATCCGCCACAGCACGGCGGCCAGCCGCAGCCTGATGTCCGTACGCACCCGCTCGTCGTCGCACCCGGCGCAGGCCAGCTCCAGGTAGTCGATGGCGAGCGGGGCGTCGTCCTCGTGCAGCGCGGCCTCCGCGGCCTCCCGCAGTACGGCCGCTCCCCAGGAGCCGGGCACCTCGCCCCCCGCGAGCAGGTGCGCGGCCACCGCCGAGGGGCGGGCGCCCTGGTCCCTGAGCAGACCGGCGACCTCGCGGTGCAACCGGCCGCTCTCGGCCGCGTCCAGGCTGTCGCGGACCACGGACCGCGCCACCGGGTCGCGGAAGCGCGGGCCGTCCACGATGCCCGCGGACTCCAGTGCCTGCAACGCCTCGTCGACGCTCCAGGAGGTGGCCTCGGAGACGCGCCCGACGGACTCGGTGTCGGCCGCCTCGCCCAGCACCGCGACGGCGGCGGCCACCTCCCAGGTGTCCTCGCCTCCGCGGCGCAGGCAGGTCAGCAGCGCCTGTCCGAACAGCTCCCCGGCGAGCGGCGGGGCGATGCCCGGCGGCCAGTGGGCCACCGCGCGGTGGCAGTCCTCGAGACACGCGCGCAGCAGCAGCGGATTGCCGCCGGTCAGCCGGTACAGCTCCGCGGCGTTGACCGCTCCGGCGGGCAGGTCGGTATACGCGGCGAGGATCTGGGCCACGCCGTCCTGGTCCAGGGGCAGCAGTCGCAGCCGGTGCACTTCGGGCTGACGCAGCAGCTCGACGGCGAACTGCGGGTCCCGCGGTCCGCCGTGCAGCGGCTGGGTGAGCACCATCAGGACACGTCCGCGCCGGGTCAGCCGGGCGAGCTGGAGCAGACACCGCAGCGACTCGGCGTCGACGTGCTGGAGGTCGTCGACGGCGATGACCACCGGTGCCTGCTCGGCCATGTCCTTCACGGCCGCGGCGAGTTGCCGGGCGAACCGGCCGGTTCCCAGGTCGGTGGCCCCGTCGGGCGGTACCGGTGGCGCGGTCGACGGCGGCACGCCGTCCATCAGTTGGGAGACGGCGCCCAGGGGTGTGCCGGCCTCGGCGGGCGACCCCGCCGCGCACAGCAGGGTGACCCCGGACCTGGTCGCCTCGTCGATGACCCATTCCAGGGTCTGGCTCTTGCCGCAGGCGATCGCGCCCTCGACCAGAACCGTTCTCCCGCTGCCGGACATGACATCCCGCAAGGAATTGCTCAAAAACTCTAACTGCGCTTCACGCTGAATAAATTCCACGACAGTGAACAGCCCCCGTTCAAACCGTTCAATTCGCATTACCCAAAAGACACCGGGAACGCAACAAAGCGCCTGCGGGTGTGAACCCCGTGGCACAGATGATCCTCATCTATCCCAAACAGCCAACTCCCACCGTATCCGAAAGCCGAATCGACTCTATCGCGGCTTTCCGAAGATCGGGCAACCTCGGCGCGTTAAGGAAGCGGAAGAAGTCGGCCATCTCCGACTCGGCCGCATCCGGGTCGGCCACGGCCGGCCCGGTCACCGCCAACCCGGTCACCGCCGGATCGGTCACACCGGCACGCCGAGCCGGTCGCGTAACCCGGCGATCACCGCCGGCCCCTCGGCCACCAGGTAGAAGTGGCCGCCGGGGAAGACCTCGATGTCGAACGGGCCCGCGGTGTGCCCCGCCCACGCCTCCGCTTCCGCGATCTCCACCTGCGGGTCGCGGTCGCCGACGAACGCGGTGACCGGGCAATTCAGCGGCGGCGCCGGGCGCGGCGCGTAGGTCTCGATGGCCCGGTAGTCACCGCGGACCGCGGGCATGATCATGCGCACGATCTCGTCGTCGGCGAGCAGATCGGCGTGGGTACCGGCGAGTCGGCGCAGTTCGGCGACGATGCCGGCGTCGTCCCGCCGGTGGACCGGATCGGGCAGCGGACGGTGGGCGGAGGGCGCGCGGCGCCCGGAGACGAAGAGCCGGGCCGGCTCCACCCCATGGTTCCGTTTCAGCCGCAGGGCCACTTCGTAGGCGACGACCGCGCCCATACTGTGGCCGAAGAACGCGGTCCTCCGGTCGACCATGGGGGCCAGCGCCTCGGCGGCTAGGTCGGCCAGGTCGTGCAGGTCCTGGACCGGTTGCTCGGTCCTGCGTTCCTGCCGTCCCGGATACTGCACCCCGATGACTTCGACATCCGGTTGCAGCGCGCTGGAAACGGGGAGGTAAAAACTTGCCGAGCCTCCGGCGTGCGGAAAACAGACGAGTCTGCGGGGTTCACTTCCGGGCGGAGCTGGGTGATAGCGGCTGAACCATGCCTCGCGGTTCACACACATCTCCAATTCGTACAAATCCGCCCAACGTGCCCAAGGAGTGCCATGCATGCGGTTTCGAAACTAGTTCGGCTCCGCACTCGCCAGTAACCCCTAATCCGGCGAGCGCCACCCCTATGAACGGAAAATGGCGAGGCAGGGGTGGCCGAAACCGGCAATCCGCGAGGACCGCTCGACCGGCTGCCCGACCGGCGGCGGTGGCGCGTCGGGCCCCGCCCGAATTTGCCGCGGGGGCGGAGGGCGGGACGGGGTAGGCGAGGGCCAGGCCGTGTCGCCAGGACACGCATGAGGTCTCGCGGAGGATCGATGGAAGCGAACACCGTTGACGGCGGCGCGAGTTGCCAGGTTCTGGTGGTCGGTGCGGGGCCCACCGGGCTGTTGGTCGCCGAGGAGCTGGTCCGGCGCGGTGTGCGGGTCCGGCTGATCGAGCGGTCCACCGAGGAGAACACGCAGAGCAGGGCGTTGGTGGTGGGAGCCCGCACCCTGGAGGTGCTCGACGACCTCGGGATCGCCGAGGAGGCGGTCGACCGCGGCCGGATCCTGCGCCGTATCGACGTCCATCCCGGCCCGGACGACGTCATCCCGCTCGAACTGGACGGCATCCGCTCGCCGTTCCCCTTCGCGCTCTCCCTCCCGCAGCCGGAGGTGGCGGATTTACTGGAGACGGCCGCGCGGCGGCAGGGCGCGGTCGCCGAGCGCGGCACCGAACTGACCACGTGCCGTCAGGACGCGGACGGCGTCACCGCGACCCTGCGGATGCCCGACGGCGCGGAGCGCACGGTTCGCGCCGACTGGCTGATCGCCTGCGACGGGGCGCACAGCACCGTACGGCGGACGGCCGGGATCGCCGGCGACCACCGGGATCTGCACCGCGCCTTCCTGCTCGCCGATGTCGCGGCCGACTGGGATCTTCCCCAGGACCGGCTGCATCCCTGGCTGGGCGGCCACGGCATCCTCGTCCTGCTTCCGCTCCCCAAGCCCGGCCACTGGCGTGTCATCGCCGATGTCCCGTCCGGCTCCGACGCGCCGGAACCGGACGAGGACATGCTCAACCGGCTGCTCGCCGAGCGCACCCCGCTCTGCGGTGCCGACGGCGGCAGCGCGATCTCCCGTGTGGACTGGCTGAGCGGTTTCGAGGTGCGCGAGTCGCTGGCCGAGCACTACCGGCAGGGGCGCATTCTGCTGGCGGGGGACGCGGCGCACACCCACAGCCCGGTCGGCGGACAGGGCATGAACGTCGGCCTCCAGGACGCGCACAATCTGGCCTGGAAGCTCGCGCTGGTCGTGCAGGGGCGGGCGGGCGCGGGGCTGCTGGACTCCTATGAGCAGGAGCGCCGTCCGGTGGCGGACCGGGTGCTGCACGCCACGACCCGCGCCACGAAGGTGGCCACGACGCACGCCCCGGTCGCCCGTACGCTGCGAGCGCAGGCACTGCGGCTGATCAGCAGGACCCCTCCCGTACGGCATCGGCTGGCCCTCGGCGTCACCGAGCTCTTCGTCGACTACGAGCACAGCCCGCAGGTCGACCGCGCCCGCAGGTCCGGCGCGGGCGGCCCCGGCCCCGGCGACCTCTCCCCCGACGCGTTCGTCCACGACGGCACGGGCTTCACCACGCTGCGGCACCGGCTGCGCGGCAGCGAACACGCCCTGCTGGTGTTCCTCGGGTACGAGGACGACGAGCGGCGGATCGCGGAGGTGACGCGGGCGGGCCGCGAGGCGCTCGGGGACTTCGGCACCGTCGTCGCGGTGAGCCGGACCCGCGGGAAGGGCGACCCCGACCGGTCGCTGCTCGGCGACCGGCACGGCGCCTGCCACCAGGCGTTCGCGGCCACCGGCCCCGGCCTGTGCCTGCTCCGGCCCGACCGCTTCATCTCCCACCGCTCCCAGGGCTGGGACATGTCCGGAGTACGGGACCGGCTGGCCGCGCTCGCGCGCTGACCGGGAGCGACGGCGCATCCGCCGTCCGGGGCCGCGCGGCCCCGGACGGCGGGCGGGCGAGGTCCCGCGCACGCCGAGGAGACGCCCGTGTGACGATCCCCACTCGAACACCCGTTTCCCCGGTCCTCCTCCGGGCACGCGCATACGTGACCCAAGAGGTGACTTCGTTGGACATATTCGATGACGAGACCGGCTCGCCGCCCACCGGCGCACTGCCGATCGCGGACTACAAACATCTGCCCAAGCTCACGATCGAGGGGATCGTCCCCTCACTCCAGCGCGAAGAACTGGAAACGGTGCTGCGCTACGAGAACAGCCACCGCAACCGCACGCCGCTGATCCGCCTGCTGATGTCCCAGCTCCGCGTCCTGCGGCACCGCGCGCGGTAGGACGTCGTCCTCCCCGCGGTGGCGTCACGACGGTGCCGCGTAGCAGCGGACGGCGAAGAGCGCGGCGGGGGCGGCGCCGTGCGTGGACACCACCTCGACGGACAGCTCGTCCGTTTCGAGGGGGATGTCGAAGGTGAGGACGTTGTGGGTCTGGTGGTTGTCGGCGCGTTCTGCGACCACGCGGTCCCCGGCGCGGACGACGTAATCGCGTACGCAGAACGGCACCGCGCGCTCCTGGTGGTCCCACAGGACGGACTCCATGGCGTGGTCGGCGTCGGTGTCGAAGGTCAGGTGGAGCCGGCCGATGCGTCGGGGTTCCGGCCAGCGCAGGCGGACGGTGGGACGGCGGTCCTCGTACGCGGCGGCCCACGCGTTGGGCCGCGCCGTGGGCCGGTGGTGGCCGTTGCGGACGCCCTCCACGCTCCACGCCCTGAGCGGAGGGTCGATCGTCAGGGCGAAGTTGTGTCCGCCGGGGCGCCGTTCGGGGGTCCAGAACTCCACGCGCGGCTTGCCGACGGCGTCGTCCGCCTCCTGTGTGCCCGTGTGCCGGACCGAGAGCAGGCCGGTGACGCGCCGGGTGGTGGTCCGCACCGACACGTCGTCGTTGCGGATCAGCGTCAGGAAGACGTACCGCGGCCGGTCGACCGCCGCCTCGACGTCGACCTCGAGCCGCTGCCCGGCGCCGGCGTCGAGACTGAACTCCCGCGCGG
This sequence comes from Streptomyces sp. NPDC024632, assembly GCF_055559175.1. Taxonomy (NCBI): domain Bacteria; kingdom Bacillati; phylum Actinomycetota; class Actinomycetes; order Kitasatosporales; family Streptomycetaceae; genus Streptomyces; species Streptomyces sp. NPDC024632. Next base: position 235,816 of record NZ_JBVHLD010000013.1, on the reverse strand, counting down.
CCAGCACCACATCGGGGGTGTAGTCCTCCGGCCGGTTGCCGGTACGGAGCTCCACCCGCAAGGTGGTGGGCGCGGCCACGTCGACGGTCAGCGTCATCCTCGGCAGCTTTCCCGCGTCCAGCGGCAGCAGTTGGGCGCGCGAGTGGTCGAGCGGCGCCGCGGGACCGTCGCCGGGGAGCGACCCCACGGTCAGCTCGCTCGACGCGGTGAGCGCGGCCTGCCCGGCGAGGTCGTCCGGATCGTCGAGCCCCAGGTCGGGGATGTGCTGCCCGGCACGCAGGAGTTCACGCTGAAGGGCGGCCATCCGGTCGGGTTTCGTCAGCTCCGCCGGGAGTACGCCGTCACGCGCGCACACGGCGGCGGCCATCCCGGCGGCCTGTCCGATCTGGGCGCAGGTGGCCATCACCCTGGTCGAGGCGAACGCGACGTGCGAGACGCTGATGATCCGGCCCGCCAGCAGCAGATTGCTCACGTCACGGCTGACCAGGCAGCGGTAGGGCACCTGGTAGACCCCGCGCGCGTGCAGGTGGTTGCTCCCGGCGTGCTCGCTGAACACGCCGTCGGCCGGGTGCAGGTCGAGGGACCATCCGCCGGAGGCGACGGCGTCGGCGTGGGGGCGCTGGTCGACGATGTCCTGCTGGCGGAGCATGTACAGGCCCTCGAACCGGCGGCTCTCCCGCTTGCCGGGAATCAGCCCGGCCCACTCCAGCGTCAGGGTCTTCGCCTCGGGGAAGTCACCGGAGTTCTTCAGGTGGTTCCAGACGCCGTAGACCACCTTCCAGAGCTCCCACTTGATCTCCTCCGTGTCGTGCACGGTGTCGAGACGGCCGCCGTACTCGATCCACCACAGCCGGCAGCCCTGGACCGTGGTGTCGAAGCTGCGCCAGCGGGGGATCTCGGTGATGTCGTCGAGCGCGTAGCCGGGCGGCACGAAGGTCACCGGCCGTCCGACGTCCTTGCTGTAGAAGTAGATCGACTGGCCGAGCAGGCCGCCGTACGACTCCTCGGGCGCGAAGAGTTCGCCGAACTCCTCGGTGGACTCCGCGCCCATCCGGTAGGCGGCGCCGGCCAGGTAACCGAGGACGCCGTCACCCGACGCGTCGCAGAACACCGGGGCCGTCAGCTCGTAGCGCGTGGAGTTCTGGGCGCAGAAGGCGCTCACCGAGGCGATCCGGTCGCCGTCCTTGGACACCGCCGTCGCCGCCGTGTTCAGCAGGAGGGTGATGCCCGGCTCGGCGACCGCCTTCTCCAGCAGCACGGTGTCGAACAGCACGGCGTTGCCCTCGGGGTTGCGGAACATGTTCTCCACGAGGATCTCGTCGAGCACGCCGCCCTCGCGCGACCAGCGGTTGTTGTTGAACATGTGCGCGGTGGCGCCCAGCACCCAGAGCCGTATCTCGCTGGAGGCGTTGCCGCCCAGCACGGGCCGGTCCTGGACCAGGACGACCCGCGCCCCGGCCCGCGCGGCGGTCACGGCCGCACACGTACCGGCCATTCCGCCGCCGACGATCACCAGGTCGGCGCTGAGCCACTCGGTGCGGAAGTCCCGGCTGTCGCGGGCGGGTTCGGTGGTGAGGAGAGTGCGCGGTGCGGTCATGCCGTTTCAGCGCTCCTTAGGAATCTGCTGGTTGAGGTGGCGTCAGTTCGGGCCGTGCGATGGTCACTTCGCCGCGGCGGGGGGGGGGGGGGGGGGGGGGTGGGGGGGGGAGCGGGGGGGGGGGGGGGGGGGGGGGGGGGGGGGGGGGGGGGGGGGGGGGGGGGGG
>NZ_JBVHLD010000013.1:0-234046 GCF_055559175.1 Streptomyces sp. NPDC024632 | reverse complement strand
CATCCCGTTCTATCTCCCCGGAGAACTGTTCTTTGTGGGGTGCCGCGGTTTCGGGCCGGGCGGGGTCCCCTTCACCCCGCCGGGGCGGCCCGCCGCTCATCGCGTGCGACGGGCCGCCCCGGCAGGTGCGGGGGCAGGGTGCTAACCGGCGTCGGCGCCGATGTTGGGGGTGCCGGGGATCGCGCTCTGGTAGTAGTCCACGCCCCCGTTGCCGGAGACGGCGACTCCCGAACCCGCGGCCGGGGAGCCGGACGCGAGCGTGTACGCCTGCGGGCACGGCTGCGGTCCCGCGCCGGAGGACGGCGTCCAGGCGCAGGTGCCGCCGGTGCCGGGCGAGGTGAACAGCGGGTCGCCGAAGACCGGTCCGGTCTCCACTCCCGCGGCCTGCCACGCGGCGAAGGTGCTGTAGGTGGTGCCGCCCCAGCGCCAGGCCGGGGAGCTGGCCGCGTAGTACAGGTTGTGCGACAGGGTCATGCCGGTCTGGCCGTAGACGTTGTAGTAGAACTGGCCGGGGTGACCGTACTGGTCCCTGTTGCCCATGTCGCAGATGTTGTCCGCGATCAGTGAGCCGCCGGCCCAGGTGCCCGCGCTGTAGCCGAAGTTGAAGCAGGCGCTGGCCGTGGACTTGGTGCTCTGGGCGACGTTGGTGAAGAAGGTGTTCCCGTAGACCGACAGCGCGTTCTTCGGCGCGTTGGGCACGACGGTCATCAGGCCGCCCTGGATCTTGGCCCAGTCGTCGTTCTCGGAGATGTTGTAGCGGTAGGTGTTGGGACCCCACACCTTGGAGTCGACGGTCGAGGTGTAGGCGAGCAGGCCGCTGCCGGCGTTGTGGTGGGTGTAGTTGTACTCGACCACCGAGTTCGTCGTGCCGCCGTCGAGGTCGATGCCGTCCCAGTCGCACCCGGCCGTGAACGCCGGGTACGGCTGCACGTTGTAGACCTCGTTGTACCTGATGGTGACGTTGTTCGAGGTGTACGTCTCGATGCCGCTCGCGCCGCCGCAGGAGGTCACGTTCGCGCCCACGTCGTGGATCACGTTGTGCTGGATCACCGCGCCGTCCCAGCCGTTGCCGGTGATGCCCGCACCCGTATTCTTCGCGGGCATGCCGAGGTTGTAGACCGTGTTGCCCTCGACCGTGACGTCGGTGATGTTCTCCCCGGAGCCCCAGCCGTAGATGCCGGGCCCGTCCGGTGAGGTCACGCTCGCGCCGTGCAGCTTGTTGTGACGGATCTGGACGTCGTTCAGGGGCCCGCTGTGCCCGTTGACCGCGTAGCCGAGGATCATGATCTCCCCGCCGAACGAGCTGCTGCTTCCGGCGGGTGTGGAGAATCCGGAGATGTCGGAGCCGGACACCGCCAGCCCCTGGGTGGCGGCCGTGCCGTTCTGGTTCTCCAGCAGGACGCCGGCCGCGGTCGTGGAGCTGTTGACCACTTTCAGTCCGGTCAACTGGAAGCCGCTGACGTTGTCGGCCGTCACGGCCGCCGAGTAGTCGCCGGTGCAGTTCGAGGAGAGGGTGGCCTGACCGGTGCCGTAGGAGTTCACCACGAACGGCGTGGACGCGGACGACGACGGCACGTTGACGGAGTTGAAGACCAGGCAGCCGGTGAAGGTCTGCCCGCCTTCGAAGGAGACGGAGCTTCCCTGGGGGAAGGCGGAGCCGTTGACCTTCGCGACGGTCTTCCACGCCTGGGCGGGTGACAGTCCGGTGTTGCTGTCGCTGCCGCTCGGCGAGACGTAGTACGTCGCCGTCGCGGCGTGTGCCGCGACCGTTGTGGCGGGCAGGCAGCCGAGGACGACAGGTACGATCGCGAGTGTGAGCGCCTTTGCTCTCATGGTTCTCCCTCACTGCGTGCGTATGTCGACGCACAGGCACGCAGCCGATGAATCGTGGTGGGGGCATGCCTCGGCCAACCGCGTCCGGCGTGTACCGGCGCGGTGCCGGGCAGTCCGTGTGCGCTTCCGGGCCGCGACGTTCACGGCGTCGCGGACCCCGGATCCGGCTCCACGGGACCTCGTGCGCGCTCCTTTCCGTGGGTCGAGGTGATGTGCCCGCGCGGGCGGTACGCCTCTGCGCGGAGGCTCTGGTCAGGTATCCGGATGGTCAGGCGGGCCGGAAGGCCAGGTATCGGGATGGTCGGGTATCGCTTTGGTCAGGTGATGCGGAAAGTCCGGCGCGCTTGGGTGCGCGAGCTGTTGCCGGTGTGGACGTGGATCTCGCCCGGCTCCACGGTGAAGACCCCGGCCGGGTCGTTCGTCCAGAAGCCGACGTCGTCGGCGCCGAGGGTGAAGCGGACCGCCCGCTCCTCCCCTGCGGCCAGCCGGACCCGGTCGAACCCCCGCAGGCGGCGGACCGGCTGGGCGATGGCGGCCACGGGGTCCTGGACGTAGAGCTGGACGACCTCCTCCCCTTCGCGCTCGCCGGTGTTGCGGACGCGGACGGTGACCTCGACCGTCTCGCCCGCCAGGAGTTCGCGCACCGTGATCCGCTCGCGGCTGAGCGTCGGCTCGTCGAGGGCGAAGTCGGTGTAGCTCAGGCCGTGGCCGAAGGGGAATCGCGGGCCGTCCTGGACGTCGAGGTACTTCGAGACGTACTTCTCCTCCGGCACGGCCGGGTCGTACGGGCGGCCGGTGCGCTCGTGGTTGTAGTACAGCGGGACCTGGCCCACCGTCCGCGGAAAGGTCACGGGGAGCTTGCCGCCCGGGACGACGGCCCCGGTGAGCACGTCGGCGACGGCCGGGCCCGCCTCGATGCCGGGGTGCCAGGCCATGACGACCGCCTGCACCTGGTCCGCCCAGTCCCCGATCGTCAACGGCCGCCCGCCCACGAGCACCACCACGCACGGCGTGCCCGTCGCGGCGACCGCCCTGATCAACTCCTCCTGGCGGCCGGGAAGTCCCAGGTCGCTGCGGACCGCCGCCTCTCCGCTGATCTCGGAGGGCTCACCCACCACCAGGACGACGGCGTCGGCTGCCGCGGCCGTCGCGACGGCCTCCGGAAGGCCGGAGACGTCGGAGCCGTCCGCGGGAACGCCGGGGGCGTGGGTGACAACCGCGTCCGGCAGGGCTTCGCGCAGGCTCCGCAGGACCGGGACGGCCTCGGGCGCTCCGGGCAGCGCCCACGTGCCCAGCAGATCGCCGCTGTCCGCGAACGGGCCGAGGACGGCGAGCGTCCCGATGGCGGTCGCGTCCAGCGGCAGCGCTCCGCCGTCGTTCTTCAGCAGCACCACGCAGCGGCCCGCCACCTCGCGGGCGGCGGCCCGTGCGGCGGCGCTCGGGGCGGTGATCTCGGCGGACTCCTCGACGTACGGCCGCTCGAACAGACCGAGCCGCAGCTTCAGCCGCAGGACGCGGGCCACGGCGTCGTCCAGCCGCTCCTGGCTCAACTCGCCGCGCTCCAGCAGGGCCGGGCCGTGGTCGACGAAGGTGGTGGACACCATCTCCAGGTCCACACCCGCCGACAGCGCCAGCCGCCCGGCGTCGGCCTCGTCGGCCGCGCTGCCGTGCGCGATCAGCTCCTGGACCCCCGTCCAGTCGCTGACCACGACCCCGTCGAACCCCCAGCCGTCCTTCAGAACGCCGGTCAGCGTACGGGGGTCGGCGTGCGCGGGAACACCGCTGACGGTGTTGAAGGCGGCCATGACGGTGGCCGCTCCCGCCGCGACGGCGGCCTCGAACGGCGGCAGGTAGAGGTTGCGCAGCCGCTGCTCGGAGACGTCCACCGTGTTGTAGTCGCGCCCGCCCTCGGCGCCGCCGTACGCCACGAAGTGCTTGGCGCAGGCGGCCACCCGGTCCGGCGCGGACAGGTCGTCCCCCTGGTACCCGCGCACCTTGGCCACCGCGTAGCGCGCGCCCAGATAGGGGTCCTCGCCGGGGCTCTCGGCGATCCTGCCCCACCGGGGCTCGTGGGTGACGTCCACCATCGGCGAGAACGTCCAGTGGACGCCGTTGGACCGGGCCTCGGCCGCCGAGACCTCGCCGTCGGTCCGCGTCACGGCCGGGTCGAAGGCCGCCGCCTGGGCCAGCGGAATGGGAAACGTGGTGTGGAATCCGTGGATCACGTCCAGGCCGAAGACCAGCGGAATGCCGAGCCGGGACTCCTCCACCGCGATGCGCTGAACGGCGTTGCTGTTCGCGGCGCCGACCACGTTGAGCACCGAGCCGAGCAGGCCCTTGCGCGCCGCGGCCTCGACCGCGCCGGTACTGCCCCCGCCGGGACCGGTGTTCCAGGCCCAGGCGAGCTGCTGCAACTGTCCGAACTTCTCCTCGACGGTCATCCGGCCGAGCAGGTCGGCGATACGGGTCTCGTGGTCGTCGGCGCGCGCCGGGTTCGGCATCGTGGGCTCTCCCTGGTTCATCGGTCCTCCGTCCGGGTCCTGACCGCCTCGGGCCAGGCCAGCGAAATGCCGAGGGTACGGCTCAGCAGCCTTTGGTAGTCGGCCAGTTGCGCCTGGTCGGACCGGACCTTGCGCGGCGGCAGCGCCCGGTCCAGGCAGAATCCGGCCAGAGCGCCGACGGCCTCGCCGATGGCCCACTCCACGGGGTGCAGGCGGTAGCAGCCGTTGGTGATGTGGGTGGTGCCGATGTTCTTGTTGGCGGGCAGCAGATTATCGACCCGGACCGGGATCAGCGCGCCCAGCGGGATCTGGAACGGGTAGGAGTCGATGTCGATGTAGGTCCGGCCGGTGGTGGAGGGGTGCAGGTCGATGCGGTAGCTGCCGAGGCCGACGCTGTCGTGGAAGACCTCGCTGCCCGCGCCCTCGGGCCGCGCCTGGACTCCGACGTGCTGTTCGAGGACGGTGAACTCCGCCTTGATACGGCGGGATTCGCGGATGTACGGCGTCTTGGCCAGGCCGTCCGCGGTGCCGGTGACATCGGGGCGCGGGCGCAGGCCGGGGTAGCCGGTGCCGCCGTCGGGGCGCGGGGCCTCGGTCTGGAGCCAGTGCAGGAAGGACAGCGACAGGTCGCGGCTGGCGGCGAGGGCCGCCTGCCGGGCCTCGGCGCTCACGCCGAGCAGCGGCGCCTCCCAGTAGTCGATCTGGGGCCAGTTGACGACGGTGAGGTCCGAGGCGAAGGCTCCGGGCGCGAACTGCTCGCGGGCCAGGACGCGCCGGAACTGCCACAGGTCGAAGTGCTCCCCCGCGCTCTGGTCGGCGCCCATCAGCGTCCAGGTGCGCTCTTCGAGGGTGATCGGAACGACGTCGGTGAGGGAGAGCTGCGGTCCCGGCCAGAAGGGCGCGGTGGTGGTGAGCCAGTGGTCGTAGGTGTCCGGCCGGTCGATGACGTGGTCCTCGCCCGGCCGGTGTTCCAGGGCGAAGCACCAGGACACGGCCTGCTGATCGAGGGGGTCGGCGGTGTCGGGCGCGTGGGGCTCGCCGGTCTCGTCGCGGCCCTCGGCGCCGATGACGTGTTCCACACCGGCCAGTTCCAGCAGGTCGCCGAGTTCGGTGGCGTCCGCGACGTAGGAGGCGTGGACGGTGATCCGGCGGTCGTCGTGCCGTCCGGCCAGTGTGACCGCCTCGACACGGTCGCCCTCGGTGTGCGCGGCGACGGGCTCGTACCCGGTCAGCACGGTGATCGCGCCGGAGGCCCGCCAGGGGGCCAGCATCTCCTCGATGACGGCCGCGCCCACCCGCGGTTCGTGACACATCCGGCTGACGATGCCGAGACCCGGATCGAGTCGGGGGTCCCGCGCCGCCCCGGGCGTGAGCGGGTAGTTGCGGCGGTAGTAGTCGCGCACGCGTCTGCGCAGGTCGGCGTAGCCGGGTGGGCAGGCGGGGCCTTCGATCCAGGGGTGCTCGTCGGGTGGCACGGCCTGGGCGGTGAGCTGCCCGCCGAGCCAGTCGGTGGGCTCGGTGAGCACCACCGTACGGCCGAGCCGCGCCGCCGTGAGCGCGGCCGCGACGCCGCCCAGCCCACCGCCGACCACGAGGATCTCTGTTCGTATCTCTGCCATGTGCCCAAGAACTCCTTGTCACCGGTCTCTGCCGGTCGGAACGGTCGGTTCCGGCTCGGTGGTCGTGCCGGGTGTCTTCAGGGCAGCCGTGATCGACGGACGCCGCCCGCTGTCGTGAGATGCGTGCTGTGCGGCCGCTCCTGTCAGCTCACCGCCGCGATGGTGGCGCCGGGGACCAGCGGGCACGGCACGAGGACGCTCTCGGCCCGCTTGCCGGGGTCGTCGAGCATCGCGTGCAGCTGGTCCACGGCGATCCGGCCGATCTCCTTGCGGGGGATCTCCAGCGAGGCCCACTGACCGGCGAGGTCCGCGGAAGCCCCTTCCAGTACGGCGACCGAGACGTCCTCGGGGATCTTGCGGCCCCGGCTCGCGAGGCCGTCACGCAGCGATTCCGCGAGCCGTACGCTCTCCACCACGACGGCGGTCGCGCCGCCGTCCGCCACCTCGTTCAGCCACGCCTGGTCGAGGTCGGCCGCGCCGAGGTGGCCAGGGGAGGTGTCCGTCAGCCCGAGCCGCGCGATGGCCTCGGCGTAGCCGGTGCGGCGGTCGGCGTACGGTTCCAGCTCCAGCCAGTCGCGCACGTAGCCGAACCGCCGGTGGCCGTGGTCCGCGAGGCGCTCGACGATCTGTCCGCTGGCCGACCGGTAGTCGGGGATGATCTGCGGGATCTCCGCGCCGGGCACCTCGCGGCGGCCGATGTGCACGAAGGTGTACCCCTCGTACCAGAGCCGGGCCAGCTCGCCGCGGTCGGTCGCCACACCGAGCAGGATGCTGCCGTCGGCCAGATTCAGCCGGTTCGTGCCGCCCCGGTAGATCTTGCGCTCGCCGTCGCCGCCGGCCCCGGTGGAGGTGAACAGCACCAGGTCGAAGCCGGTCTCCTCCGCGCGTTCCTCGATGCCGAGCAGGAACTCGAAGTAGAAGTCCTCGCGCGCGTGCGGGAAGACCCGCTCGAAGGTGTGCACGCCCAGCAGGTTGTTGCGCTGATTGCGCATCGCCCGGGCGGCGGGGTTGGCGACGTAGCCCAACTCCTTCACGGCGTCGAAGACCCGCCGCCGGGTCTCCTCCGAGATCCGCGCGGTCGCCGCGTCACCGCTGATCACCCGGGACACCGCCGACTGGGACACTCCGGCGAGCCGTGCCACGTCCGCCTGGTTGGGCGCCCTGCCGCGTCGTTGTCCTGTCATCACGCCCCCTGGAGTGCTTCCCGCCGGGCGGTGGTCGCCGCGGCGTGTGTCGTGTCGGCCATCACCCCGGCCCGGCCCTTGGCGTGCAGCCAGCACTTCGCCCAGTGGCCGTCGCCGAGGTCGGTGACCGGTGGGGCCTGCTCGGCGCACTCCTTCATCGCGAACGGGCAGCGGGGGTGGAAGCGGCAGCCCGCGGGCGGGTCGATCAGGCTGGGCGGCTCGCCCAGTTCGTCGGCGCCCGCGAAGAACGCCTCGCGGTCGCCGACACCGCGCTCGGGGTCGGGCGAGGACTCGATGAGCAGCTTGGTGTACGGGTGCTGGGGGGACGCGATGACGTCCTCCTTCGGTCCCGACTCCACCATCTGGCCTGCGTACATCACGGCGATCTCGTCGCACAGGTAGCGGGCGCTGGCGATGTCGTGCGTGATGTACAGCAGCGCCAGGCCGTCCTCGGCGCGCAGCCGCTGGAGCAGATTGAGCATCTCCAGCCGGATGGAGACGTCGAGCATGGAGATCGGCTCGTCCCCGAGCAGCACTTTGGGTTCCACGGCGAGCGCGCGGGCGATGACGACGCGCTGGCGCTGGCCCCCGGACAGCTCGTGCGGGAACTTCGCGGCGAATTCGGCGGCCGGGGTGAGGCTGACCTTCTCCAGCAGCAGCGTCATCCGCTGCTCGCGTTCGGCCGCGGACAGGTGCGGGTGGTGCAGCCGCAGCGCCCGGTCGAGGTTGTAGCGGACCCGGTGCATCGGGTTCAGGGAGCCGAAGGGGTCCTGGAAGATCATCTGGACCTCGGAGTGGTAGGCGCGCCGCCCCCGCCTGCTGCGGCTCACCGGCTCGCCGCGCAGCAGGATCTCGCCCCCCGTCGGCTCGTGGAAGCGGGCCAGCATCCGTGCGAGCGTGGTCTTCCCGCTGCCGCTCTCCCCCACCAGCGCCAGGATCTGACCGGGCTTCAGCCGGACCGTGGCGTCCTCGACCGCGCGGACGACGGAGGTACGGCCGAGCGCGCCGCGGGCGGTGAAGTGCTTGGAGACGTCCAGCGCCTCCAGTACATACGGCGGCGCTTCGTGCGCCGCGTCGGGCGTGCGGGCCTCTTCGTCCGCAGCGGACACGGCCTCGGTCATGTGCTTGCTCATCGGGTCTCGCCTCCGTTGTCGCCGTCGGTCTCGTTGAGCAGGCACGCCGCTTCGTGTCCCGGCCCGGGGCCCACCGGCAGCAGCAGCGGCAGCCGCTCGTCGCACCCGTCCGTCCGCCGCGCGCAGCGCGGGTGGAACGGGCAGCCCGACGGCAGTCGGCGCAGGTCGGAGGGTGTGCCGGGGATGCCGTGCAGATCGCGCAGCGGGGCGTGCAGCGGCGGGAAGGAGTCGCGCAGCCCCTGGGTGTAGGGGTGCTTGGGCGCCCCGTAGATGGCCGCGGCCTCGCCCACCTCGACGATGCGGCCCGCGTACATCACGGCGATACGGTCGGCCAGCTCCAGCAGCAGCGACAGGTCGTGGGTGACGAAGACGACGGCGAAGCCCAATTCCTTGCGCAGGCGCAGCACTTGGGCGAGGATCTGCCGCTGCATGACCACGTCGACGGCGGTCGTGGGCTCGTCCATCACCACCAGTTCCGGCCCGCAGGCCAGGGCCAGGGCGATGGCGGCGCGCTGGCGCATTCCGCCGGACAACTGGTGCGGGTAGTCGCGGATCCGGTCCGCGGAGATGCCGACCAGGCCGAGCAGTTCGGCCGCCCGCGCCCAGGCGGCCCGCTTGTTCAGCGCGCGGTCGTGGGCGCGCAGGACGTCGGCGAACTGGGCGCCGATGCGCATCACCGGGTTCAGCGCGTCCATCGCGGACTGGAGCACGATGGACAGGGCCGTCCACCGGTAGCGGCGCATCTGCTTGCCGTCGAGCGCGGCGAGGTCGACCGGTGGCGCGCCGTCCCTGCCGTGGAAGAGGATCTCGCCCGCGGTGGTGACGGCCGGCGGGCGCTGGAGCCGGGTCAGGGCGGTGATCAGCGTGGATTTCCCCGAGCCGGACTCTCCGGCGACGCCGAGGATCTCCCCTCGGCGCAGGGTGAAGGAGATGTCGGAGCAGGCGCGCACCGGATCGGCTCCGGTGGCGTATTCGACGGTCAGGCCGCGGACTTCGAGGACGGTCTGTTCCGCGGGGATCAGCGGCCGGTGCTTCGGCTCTGTGTGGACGGTCATCAGGCCGCGCCTCCCGTCCGCGCCAGTTGCCTGGTGCGCCGGGCGGACACCGGTCGGGCGACGCGCAGTTTGGGGTTGGCCAGTTCGTCGATGCCGAAGTTGACCAGCGCCGCCGCGGTGCCGATCAGGGCGATGCACAGGCCGGGCGGCACGAACCACCACCACAGGCCGCGCAGGACCGCGCTCTGCTGCTGCGCTCCCTGGATCATCGTCCCCCAACTGATCGACGAGGAGTCGGAGATGCCGAGGAAGGCCAGTCCCGCCTCGGCCATGACGGCGCCGATCATCGCGTGCAGGAACATCGACGCGATGAGGCCGGTCAGGTGCGGCAGCACTTCGGCGAAGACCAGTCGGCGACCGCGCTCGCCGAGCATCCGCATGGCCCGTACGAAGTCGCGGTTGGCGATGCTCATGGCCTGGGCGCGCAGCGTGCGCGCGCCGCCCGACCAGCCGAAGAAGCCGATGATCAGGGCGATCGTGGTGAGCCCTGTGCCCTGGAGGTAACCGGCCACGATCATGATGAGCGGCAGCGTCGGCATGACGAGGAAGAGATTCGTCAGGAAGTTCAGGGCGCCGTCGATCTTGCCGCCGTAGAACCCGGCCGGTACGCCGACCAGGATCGCGATCGCCGTGCCGACCACCGCGCCGAGCACGCCGACGTACATCGAGCCGCGGGCACCGGCCACGACCTGGGCGAGCATGTCCTGCCCGTACTGGTTGGTGCCCAGCGGATGTCCGCCGCCGGGCGACCGGGAGATGGCGGTGGTGTCGTTGGCGCGCGGGTCCAGGCCGAGCAGGCTGTGCGTCAGCCAGGGGCCGAACACGGCGAGCAGGAGGAAGAGGACGAGGATGCCCAGGCCGATGCGGACTTTCCAACCGCGGAGGAAGAGGGTACGCACGGCCGGTCACCCCCCTTCTCTGATGCGCGGGTCGAGCAGCACGTACACGGAGTCCGCCAGGAGGTTGGCCAGCAGCACGGTGAGGGTGATGAGGAAGAACACGCCCTGCATCACCGGGTAGTCGCGCTGTTGGAGAGAGGTGTAGAGCAGATAGCCGATGCCCGGGTAGTTGAAGACGACCTCGGTGAGCAGGGCGCCGCCGACGACGTGGCCGAGTGCGAGGGTGAAGCCGGTGAAGTTCGGCAGGACCGCGTTGCGGGCGGCGTAGCGGAGCATGACCCGGCGGCCGGACAGGCCCTTGGCCTGGGCGAGCAGGACGTAGTCCTCGCGGACCGTGGTGACGGTCATGTTGCGCATGCCCAGCAGCCAGCCGCCGAAGGCCGAGAAGACGATGGTCGCCGCCGGGAGCACTCCGTAGTGCAGCACGCTCAGGACGAACGACGGCGAGAAGCCGATCGTCAGGTCGGCGTCGTATCCGCCGGCCAGCGGGAACCAGTCGAGTTGGAAGGCGAAGAGCCACAGGCCGATCAGCGCCATCCAGAAGTAGGGGACCGCCGAGACGAAGGTGGTCAGCGGGCTGACGATCGTGTCGAACCGGCTGCCCGCCTTCCAGCCCGCCATCGCGCCGATGCCGGTGCCCAGGACGAACGCGATCACGGTGGTGACGCCGACCAGCAGCATCGTCCAGGGCAGGCCCTGCCGGAGCAGGCTGGTGACCGGGGTGGGGTAGTTGCTGATCGAGACGCCCAGATCGAGGTGCGCCAACTGACTGAGGTAGTCCAGGTATTGGCGGCCGATACCGGCATTCGGATTGCCGAACACCTTCTGGATGGACTCCATGGCGCTCGGCGACATCTGCTGACCGCTGACGGTCTGGAGCTTCTCGACGATCGCGGCCGACGGATCGCCGGGCATCATCCGGGGCAGGAAGAAGTTCAGGGTGATCGCCGACCAGGTGGCTGCCAGGTAGAAGCCCAGTCGGCGCAGCAGGAATCCCCAGCGGCGCGGAATCCGGAACCGGCCGGCCGCCGGTACGGCGGAGGCGGCGATCGCGGTCACGCGGTGGCCTGCTTCAAGTTGAGCAGGGTGAGGGTGGCGTCCGGACCGTTGCCGGGGAAGGGCACGTAGGAGAAGTGCTCGGGGGTGGGCCAGCCGCTCCAGCGCTTGGCGTTGATCAGGACGAACCAGTAGCTGTTGTAGATCGGGCTGTACGGCACCTGCTCGGCGACGATCCGTTGCAGCTTCTCGCCCGCGCTCTTGGTGACGGCCGGGTCGGCCGACGACAGCAGGTCGGTGATCGCGGCGTCGGTCGGCGCGTCCTTCCACCGGCCGAAGTTGGTGGCGGCCGTCTGCCCGAGCGGCCGCGACGCCCGGCTGCTCAGGGCGCTGTAGACACCGGCGACGCCCGCTCCGCCCGAGGTGCTGATGGTGAGGTCGAACTCGCCGGTCTGCTGCTGCTCGTAGAGGTTGGCGCCGGGCGCGCCGACCGACTTGACCTTGATCCCCAGGTGCTCCTGCCAACCGCGGACCATCATGTTCGCGTAGGGGTCCCACCCGAAGTCCTGGTTGAACGAGAGCTTCGGAGCGTAGGACTTGCCGTCCTTGACGAGCTTGCCGCCCTTGACCTCGTAGCCGCTGAGGGCGAGTTCCCTCTTGGCCGCCTCGGCGTCGACCTGCTGCACCTTGCCCCGGTACTCGGGCAGGATGACGTCCCCGTAGATCTGGTCCACCAGCCCTGTCGGGCCCGCCTCGGTGCCGGGGCGCTCCAGGGTGGTGACGATGTCCTTGCGGGGAATCGTCATCGCCAGCGCCCGCCGTACGTGGACGTTGTCGAAGGGCGCCTTCGCGGTGTTGTAGAAGAGGGAGTAGGCGCCGCCGGTCGCGTACTTCTGGTAGAGGTTGTGCCGGGGATCCTTGGCGGTGTATTCCTGCTCGCCGTTGCCCCAGGCCGCCAGCGCCCAGTCCACGTCGCCGCGCACCAACTGCGCGCGCAGGGCGTCTCCGTTGGTCGGAATGATCTTGATCTGCTTCACGGCGAACCGGCCGCCCCAGTAGTCGGTCCGCGCGCGCAGGGTGATCTGCTGGGGCGCGAACCGGTCCAGGGTGAAGGGGCCGGTGCCGACCGGGTCCGGGTTGGACCAGCTCTTGATGTTCTTGCCCTGCCAGATGTGCGCGGGCACCACCGGGACCTGGATGGAGGCGAGTTGGCTCAGCTCGCTGAAGGCGGCATGCGGCCAGTGCACCGTGACGGTCGAGGAGTCCACCTTGGCGACGCGGTCGTACGTGGTGCCGCCGAGGTTGAAACTGGGGTCCTTCAGCGGGAGGTCCAGCGAGAAGAGCACGTCGTCGGCGGTCATGGGCTTGCCGTCGGAGAAGGTCACGTCCTCGCGCAGCTTCACGGTGAGCGTGGTGCCCGTCGGGTCGAACTCCAGGCTCTTGGCCAGCCAGGGCTTGACCTTCGCGCCGTCGCTGTAGTCGACCCGCGCCAACGGCTCATAGATCATCTCGGCGTTGGGCGACTTCTGGATGGCGGGGCCGAAGACGTTGTAGTTGCGGATGAAGGTCGTCCCGCCGTCGGTCTTCCCGAAGACCAGCACGCCCGAGCCCTTGCCCGCACCGCCCGTGGCGGCCGTACCGCTCTTGCAAGCGCTCGCCCCCAGCGGTATGGCGAGGGCCGCCCCGGCGGCGCGAGCGATAAAAGCTCTTCTGGTGGGCATGGCTGACTCCTGCTCCTCGTGAGTGGCGATACAGCGCACAAAAGGGGGTGCACATACGTATGAGCACGAGTGGCTGAGCTGTCATGGCCTCTGCTTCTACGTATGATCCGGAAACGTACGCACGTTGCCGGGAGGGGTCAAGACGGTGACGGGAAGATTTTCCAGCCACCTCAACGGCGCCTGGGACACGGCGGAACGGCTCCCCGGGACGTCACCCGGGGCCCTCCCGGCCACCGTCCCGTACGGCCGGCGGGCGCGCCGGGGATGACCGCCGACGGGCGTTGACACCCCTGGGTGATCGCTCTAAGTTGGCGCACCGGCCGACGCACTTCACCGGCGCCTGACGTCATGGCCAGGCAGCGCCGGCCGCGCGTTCACTCGCGTTCGGCGCCCGGGCACGACGTGCGCCGCGCGTTTTCACGACGCTTTCCCCGGCGCCTTTCGCATTCCCTTCCAGGTGCCTCGTCCGTTCGCCGCCGGGCGCATTCGCCGCTCAATGCTGAGGGACGGGGCACCCGGTACGCCCCTGACCCGAGCGGGGCCGGACCGGTGCCTCCACCGGCCCCGTTCGCCCACCGAGCCCGCGCGCACCGTCACGCGTCCTCGCTCTCGTCCCCGTTCTCGTCGTTTCTCTCGTCCTCACTCGTCCTCGCATTCCCCACCCCTTTTCGTATTCCAGGATTCAGGAGCCCGCGCATGTCGCGACCCGACCGGCAGCATTCCGTCTGGGGCCGTGTTCCGCGCCCCGCGTACGGCGCCGACTACAACCCCGAGCAGTGGGACGCGGCGACGTGGAAGGACGACGTCCGCCTGATGCGCGAGGCGGGGGTCAATCTGGTCTCGCTCGGCGTCTTCGCCTGGTCCTGGATCGAGCCCCGGCGGGACGCCTTCGACTTCTCCGGCCTCGACGAGGCCGTCGAGCTGCTGCACGCGTCGGGCATCGCCGTCGACCTGGCCACGCCGACGGCCGCTCCGCCCCTGTGGTTCTCGCACGCCCACCCGGAGTCGCTGCCCGTGACCGCCGACGGACGGCGGCTGGCACCCGGCTCGCGGCAGGCGTACTGCCCGTCGTCACCGCTCTACCGGGAGCGCGCCGCGACCGTCACCCGCCGCCTCGCCGAGCGCTACGGCGACCATCCCGCGGTGGTGATGTGGCACGTCAACAACGAGTACGCCAACGGCAACGCGCACTGCTGGTGCGAGACCTCCGCGACGGCGTTCCGCACCTGGCTGCGCACCACGTACGGCGACGACCTGGACGCCCTCAACGACCGCTGGGGCACCGGCGTCTGGGGCATGACCTACAGCGACTGGAGCCAGGTGACCCCGCCGCGCACCAGCACCAGCCGCCTCCCGCCCGCCCTGTGGCTGGACTTCTACCGGTTCAGCGACGCCGAGCACCTGGCCTGCTTCCGGGCCGAGCGCGACATCGTGCGCGCCCACTCCCCCGGCCGTCCGGTCACCACCAACTTCATGGCGAGCGCGCTGCGTTGGAGCGACTACTGGCGCTGGGCGCGGGAGGTCGACATCGTCTCCAACGACCACTACCTCGGGTCCGAGGATCCGCACCGCGCCGCCGAGCTCGCGTTCGCCGCCGACCTCACCCGCGGGCTGGCCGGCGGGCGGCCCTGGCTGCTCATGGAGCACTCCACCTCCGGGGTGCAGTGGCAGCCCCGCAACATCGCCAAAGTCCCGGGCGAGATGGCCCGCAACACCCTGACGCACCTCGCCCGCGGCGCCGACGGAACGCTGTTCTTCCAGTGGCGGCAGTCCGCGTACGGCCCGGAGAAATGGCACTCGGCGATGCTCCCGCACGGCGGCGAGGACACCCGGGTCCGGCGGGAGGCCAGCGCCCTCGGCAACGCCGTGTCGCGTCTGGCCGACGTCGCCGAGAGCACCTGCCCGCAGGCCCCGATCGCGCTGCTCCTGGACTACGAGGCGATGTGGGCCCTGGAGCTGCCCGACCGGCCGAGCTCGGACCTGACCTGCGGAGACGCGCTCCGCACCTGGCACCGCGCGCTGTGGACCGCCGGTCTGGCCTGCGACATCGTCCCCGCCCCCGGTGCGCACCGGCTTCTGCTCGTGCCCTCGCTGTACGCGCTGTCCGCTTCGACGGCGCGCGCCCTGGAGGCGTACGTCGAAGGCGGCGGCCACCTGGTCGTCGGTCCCTTCAGCGGCGTGGTGGACCCCGACGACCGTGTCCATCCCGGGCCGTACCCCGGAGCGCTCCGCGATCTGCTCGGCCTGACCGTGGACGAGTACCTGCCGCTCACGGCCGGAGCCACCGTCGCCCTGGACGACGGCTCGACCGGGAACGTATGGGCCGAGCGGGTCGTCCCGGACGCCGGGACCGAGGTGGAGTGCCGCTTCGCCGACGGGCCCGCGGCCGGTGGCCCGGCGGTCCTGCGCCGCGGAAACGTCCGCTATCTCGCCACCCGCCCCGACGTCCCGTCCCTCCTGCGCCTGCTTCCCCGGTGGGCCGCGCAGGCCGGTTGCGCGCCCGCGCCCCGGGGGGCCGGCGACGGCGTGGAGGTCATCCGCAGAAGCGGGCCTTCCGGGGAGCGGTCCTGGCTCTTCGTCGTCAACCACACCGAGGCGACCGCGCATGTGGCCGCCACGGGGACCGACCTCCTGTCCGGCGCCCGCGTGCCGGGAGTCGTCGCCGTTCCGGCGGGCGAGGTGGCGGTGGTGGAGGAAGGCGGTACGGGTCCTCGCTGACGTGTCCCCTTGCCACGAGGTGCCGCGAGGTGCGGCGAGTCGCCGCGAGTCAGGTCCGAGCGGTCCGCGGCGGTCGAGGCCCGGGCCTGCCGTGTCACCCTCTCGCGGCGGGCATGGGCTGAGGTCAGCGGACGGGGCTGAGGTCAGCGGACGGCGGGTGGCCCCGCTTCACCGAGGTGCTCGTGCGCCAGGCGGACGGCCATGGCGCCCTCACCGACGGCGGAGGCGACCCGTTTGACCGAGCCGCTGCGGACGTCGCCAACGGCGAAGACGCCCGGCAGACCCGTCTCCAGGGCGAGCGGGGCGCGGGCGAGGGGATTCCAGAGGTCCGCTGTCAGGTGGACCACGTCCTGCCCGGTGGGAATGAAGCCGCGCCGGTCCAGGGTGACGGCGTCGGCGAGCCAGGACGTGGCGGGGCGCGCGCCGATGAACACGAACAGGGCGCGGACCGCCAGCGTCTGCTGCTCGCGGGTGCGGTTGTCCTCGACGACGAGGGATTCGACCCGGTCCTCGCCGGTCACCTCCCGGACTTCGGTATGCGGCCGGACATGAATCCGCGAGTGCCGCTCGATCCGGTCGATCAGGTAGCGGGACATGCTGTGTTCCAGGTCGTCGCCGCGGACCAGAAGGTGGACGGCGGGCGACTCGCGTGCCATGAACAGGGCCGCCTGACCGGCGGAGTTGCCGCCGCCGACGACGGCCACCGGATCGAGACGACAGGTCCGTGCCTCCCAGACGGTGGCGACGTAGTGCACCCCGAGTCCTCTGAACCGCTCGACGCCGGGGGCGGTCAGCCGCCGGTAGCGCGCGCCGGTGGCCACCACGATGTTGGCGGCGGTGACCGTGCCGCCGTCGGCGAGCCGCACCACGCTGTTCCCGCCGCGCTGTTCGAGGCCGGCGGCCTCGGCGGGGACGTCGATCCGGGCGCCGAACCGGTTGGCCTGTACGACGGCGCGTTCGGCGAGCTCCATGCCGGAGATCCCGGCGGGGAAACCGAGGTAGTTCTCGATCCGGGAGGAGGTGCCGGCCTGGCCGCCGGTCGCCACGGCGTCCAGCACGACGGTGGAGAGTCCCTCGGAGGCGCCGTACACCGCGGCGGCCAGGCCACCGGGTCCCGCGCCGACCACCACCAGGTCGCAGACGGCCTCCGCGGCGGTCCCGGCGCGCAGCCCGATGACCCGGGCGAGCGCGGCGTTGGAGGGATTGCGCAGCACCCGGTGGTCGTTCCAGACGACGATCGGGGTCTCCTGCGGAGCGATCCCCAGGCGCGTGAGCAGCGCCTCGGCCTCGGTGTCCTTCTCCAGATCGAACCAGCGGTGCGGGAGGCGGTTGCGGGCGGCGAACTCCAGCAGCCGCCGGGTGTCGGAGGAGAAGGCGGAGCCGATGATGCGGAAGCCCGTGCCCGCGCCGGCCAGCATCGTACGGCGCAGCAGGTAGGCGCGCAGGATCACGTCGCCGAGCACGGGTTCGCGGCTGAGCAGATCGCGCAGGGCCGCCGAGCCCACCGCCAGGACCTCGCCCGGTGTTCTCACCACCGCGCTGAGGAAGGCGGTCTGGCCCTCCAGCACGCCGAGTTCGCCGAGGAAGCTGTGCGGACCGTGCACCTGGACGACGTGCTCCTGGTCGCCTTGGCCTTCGACCACGGCCACCGTGCCGCTGAGGACGACGAAGAACTGTTCAGTGCGTTCGCCCGCCCGGAAGAGGTGTTCCCCCTCCCTGACCTGCCGCACCTGTCCGGCGGGGTCCAGGAGCGCGATCTGGTCGTCCGTCAGCCGCGGGTAGGCGTCGTGAACGTCGGCGGTCGGGGTCAGGGGCGGCATCACGACGGTTCGCTTCCTTCGTCAGGAACAGCGGTGGACGCGTACGGCAGAGGAGGGGAACAGCGGCGGACGCGGTGTCGGAGGCGCCGTGCGAGCCCGCCCGGCTCAGACCATCGACTCGTGGACGAAACACCACCGCCAGTCCTCGCCGGGCTGGAACGACCGCACGATCGGGTGCCCGTCGGCTGCCGCGTGGGCACGGGCGTGCCGCATCGGCGAGGAGTCGCAGCATCCGACGTGGCCGCAGGTCAGGCACAGCCGCAGGTGCACCCACGCAGTCCCCATGCGCAGGCAGTCCTCGCAGCCCTGCGGTGTCCTGGGCGTCACGGGCCGGACCATGGACAGGTGCGGGTCGGGAAGAGTGGTCATCACGGCCTCCTGGTCGCGGGATCGGCCGGTCCGGGGGACGTCGACAGCGACTCGTTCACCCACTGGCGGAGCGCGTTCGCGGGCGCGGCGCCGGTCTGGCGGGCGACGGGCCTGCCGTGGTCGAGGATCAGCAGGGTGGGGACGGCCTGGACCTCGAACCGTCTGGCCAGGGCCGGTGACGTGTCGATGTCGACCTTCACGAGCTTGATCCGGCCGGCGAGGTCCTCGGCGACCTGTTCCAGGGCTGGGCTCACCATCCGGCAGGGGCCGCACCAGGTGGCCCACAGGTCGACCAGCACGGGCAGGCTCGCCTGCTCGGCGACCTCACCGAAGTCGGCGTCGCCCGCTTCGGCGATCCACGGCAGCGGCGCCCGGCAGTTTCCGCAGCGCGGACTGCCGCCCGCCGCGGCGGGTACGCGGTTGGTCCGGCCGCAGTTGGCGCAGACGACGGTCCGTACCCGGGCCTGCGCGCCAGTGGTGCCGTCACGGGCCGGGCGGTCGTCGCGGCCTTCCTGAGAGGTGCTCATCACGGCTCCTGCGGCTGGTCCTGGAGAGAGACGGTCAGTTCGCCGCCTGCGGCGTCGACCACGATGGTCACGCCTTCGCGTGCCTCGCCACTGAGCAACGCCCGGCCGATCCTGGTCTCGACCTCGTGCGAGATGAAGCGGCGCAGCGGCCTGGCTCCGTAGACCGGGTCGTAGCCCTCGGCCGCGATCAGGTGGCGGGCCGGCTCGGTGAGGACGAGCGTGACGCGCTGTTCGGAGAGGCGGTCGCGCAGTTCGTCGAGGAGCAGGTCGACGATGCGCTCGATCTGCGCGATGCCGAGCGGGTGGAAGAGGACGATGTCGTCGACGCGGTTGAGGAACTCGGGGCGGAAATGACCGTTGAGTTCGGTCATCACCAGTGCCCGCGCCTCGGGCTTGATCTCGCCGGCCTGGGTGGCGTCCTGGAGCAGGTACTGCGACCCGAGGTTGGAGGTCATGATGATCACGGTGTTGCGGAAGTCGACGGTACGTCCCTGCGCGTCGGTGATCCGGCCGTCGTCCAGCACCTGGAGCAAGGTGTTGAAGACGTCGGCGTGCGCCTTCTCGATCTCGTCGAACAGGACGACGGAGTACGGCTTGCGGCGCACCGCCTCGGTGAGCTGGCCGCCCTCCTCGTAACCCACGTATCCGGGCGGCGCGCCGACCAGGCGGCTGACGGTGTGGCGTTCCTGGTACTCGCTCATGTCGAGGCGGATCATGTTGCTCTCGCTGTCGAACAGCGCCGCGGCCAGCGTCTTGGCCAGCTCGGTCTTCCCGACACCGGTCGGGCCGAGGAAGATGAAGGAGCCGATCGGCCGCCGCGGGTCGCGTACCCCGGAGCGGGCCCGTATCACCGCGTCGGCGACGAGCTGGACGGCCTCGTCCTGGCCCACGACCCGCTCGCGCAGGATCTCGTCCAGCTTGAGCAGCTTCTGCCGTTCGCCCTCCTGAAGGCGGGTGACGGGGATACCGGTCCACGCCGAGACGATCTCGGCGATCTCCTCGGCGGTCACCACCTCGCGCAGCAGTCGGCTCTCGCCCTGCTTGTTGGCGAGCTGTTCCTCCTCGGCGGTCAGCCGGCGCTCCAGTTCGCTGACGGTTCCGTAGCGCAGCTGGGCGGCCCGGTTGAGGTCGTAGGCGCGTTCGGCCTGCTCGGCCTCCTGCCGGGCGCGTTCCAATTCCTGGCGCAGTTCCTGGACCTTGCGGATGGCCTGGCGCTCGGCCTCCCACTGGGCGTGCTTGGCGTCCACCTCACCGCGCAGGTCGGCCAGTTCGCGCCGCAGGTCCTCCAGGCGGGCGCGGCTGGCCGGGTCGGTCTCCTGGTCCAGCGCGGCCTCCTCGATCTCCAGTCGGGTCGCCCGCCGGGTGAGTTCGTCGAGTTCGGCGGGCATGGAGTCGATCTCGGTCCGCAGCCGGGCGCATGCCTCGTCGACCAGGTCGATGGCCTTGTCCGGGAGGAAGCGGTCGCTGATGTAGCGGTGGCTGAGGGTGGCCGCGGCGACCAGGGCGTTGTCCTGGATCTTGACGCCGTGGAAGATCTCCAGGCGCTCGCGGATGCCGCGCAGGATGGAGATGGCGTCCTCGACGGTCGGCTCGTCCACCTGGACGGTCTGGAAGCGGCGCTCCAGGGCGGCGTCGGACTCGATGTGCTTGCGGTACTCGTCCAGCGTGGTGGCCCCGATCATGTGCAGCTCGCCGCGGGCCAGCATCGGCTTGAGCATGTTGCCCGCGTCCATCGCGCCCTCGGCGGCGCCGGCCCCGACGACGGTGTGCAGCTCGTCCACGAACAGCAGGATCCGGCCCTCGGCGCCTTTGACCTCCGACAGAACGGCCTTGAGGCGCTCCTCGAACTCGCCGCGGTACTTCGCCCCGGCCACCAGCGACCCCATGTCGAGCGAGAACACCGTCTTGTCCCGCAGCCCTTCCGGCACGTCGCCGCGCACGATCCGCTGGGCCAGACCCTCGACGATGGCGGTCTTGCCGACGCCCGGTTCGCCGATCAGGACGGGGTTGTTCTTGCTCTTGCGGCTGAGGATCTGGATCACCCGGCGGATCTCGGCGTCCCGGCCGATCACCGGGTCGAGGCGGCCGGTGCGGGCCTCCACGACGAGGTCGCGCCCGTACTTCTCCAGGGCCTCGTAGGCGTCCTCAGGAGTGGCGGAGGTGACCCGTTGGTTCCCGCGCACCGTGGTGAGGGCGGTGAGGAAGGAGTCCTTGGTGACGCCCTGTTCGCCGAGCCGGCGGCCGGCCGCGCTGGTCGCCCCTTCGTCCACCAGGGCCAGCACCATGTGCTCGGTGGAGACGTACTCGTCCTTGAGCCGCTTGGCCTCCTGCTCGGCGCTGTCGAGCAGCCGGGCCAGCCGCTGGGTCACCATCACCTGGCCGGGGGCGGCGCCCGGACCCGTCGTGCGGGGGCGTTTGACGAGATCGGCCTCGACCGCGGCCCGCAGGGCGGCCGGGTCGGCGCCGGCGTCGGCCAGCAGACGGGTGGTCAGGCCGTCGCGCTGATCGAGCAGGGCCAGCAGCAGGTGCTCCCCGTCGACCTCGGTGTGGCCCATACGGACCGCGGCGCTCTGTGCTTCCTGGAGCGCTTCCTGGGATTTCTGGGTGAGGCGATTCATGTCCATGGTGTGGGCTCCTTGGCGGCTCGTTCGCTGCGCCGCAGTGCGGTTTCCAGGCGTTCGATGCGGTCGAGCATGTCCAGGACGACGCCGATGGCCGCGTAGTTGAGACACAGTCCGTCCCGCAGCCGCTGCACTCGGGCGAGGGCCGACGGCGCGCTCGCCAGGAACCACAGCCGGCCCCGGGCGTCACGCTCGGCGTCGACAAGACCGAGAGCCACGAAACGCCTGACGAGTTCGGGCGACAGTCCACTGCGGCCGGCCACCGCGGCCATGGAGAGCTGATAGGGGCTGGTACTGGTCCGGTAGACGCGCACCAGCGGATAGGCAGCCCTGGAGCCGGGCTGTCCGGCGCCTTCGGCGGGAGAACGGTGTTCGGCTCTCATGTCTGCTTCCTCGGGTCGAAGGAGGAGACCGCGGCCAGTTCCTCGAACAACTCACGTTCACGCGGGCTGGGCGAGGGCGGCACCATCACCTGGATTTCGGCGTAGAGGTGGCCCGGGGAACCTTTGGGGCGTGGCATCCCCTCGCCGCGCAGCCGCAACCGGCGGCCGGTGGAGGTACCGGGCGGCACATGCGCCTTGACCGTCCCGCCCGGACCGGAGACCGGCACCGTCGCCCCCAGCGCGGCCTCCCAGGCGGTGACCGGCAGATCGACGTGGACGTCGTGCCCGACGAGCCGGTAGCGGGGATGGCGGGCGATACGGACCACCAGATAGAGGTCCCCGGCGGAACCCGGGCCGCGGCCCCGGCCGCCCTCCCCCGCGAGCCGGATGCGCTGCCCGTCGACGACGCCCGCCGGGATGGTGACGTCGTAACTGCGCTCCCCGCCGGGCCCGCCGAGGGTGATCTTCCGTCGGCCGCCGCGGTACGCCTCCTCCACGCTGAGGGTGAGTTCGGCCTCCTGGTCCGCGCCGGGGATCGGGCTGCCCCGCCCGGCGCCGCGCGCCCGGCCGCCGAACACGCCTCCGAAGAGATCCTCGAAGTCCACGCCAGAGGCGTCGAAGTCGGACTCGGTCCAGGTCCGGGCGCCTGCCCGGCCGTCGCCTCGGGTGCCGGCGAAGGGACTGCCGCGGTACGCGCCGGCTCCGCCGCCGAAGCCCTGGCCGGCCGCGACGCGCTCGTCGTAGTCCTCCGGGATCTGCCGGAAGTCCGGGCCGAAACGGTCGTAGCGCGACCGGGTGCCGGGGTCGGAGAGCACGCTGTACGCCTCGTTGATCTGCTTGAAGCGCTCCTCGGCGGCCGGATCGCGGTTGACGTCCGGGTGGTAGCGGCGAGCCAGGGTACGGAACGCCTGCTGGATCTCGGCCGCGTCGGCGCCGCGCGGGACGCCGAGCACCTCGTAGTAGTCCTCTGC
The DNA here is from genome assembly GCF_055559175.1 of Streptomyces sp. NPDC024632. Classification (NCBI taxonomy): domain Bacteria; kingdom Bacillati; phylum Actinomycetota; class Actinomycetes; order Kitasatosporales; family Streptomycetaceae; genus Streptomyces; species Streptomyces sp. NPDC024632. Next base: position 211,696 of record NZ_JBVHLD010000013.1, on the reverse strand, counting down.
CATGGCGGCCTCACTCCTGCTTGCGGCTGACCGCTACCGCGGCCGGCCGCAGCTGGTGACCGGGGTCGCCGTAACCGGGCCGCAGCACCTGGACGACGGTGCCCGCAGGTGTGTCGGGTTCATCCACCACGGACACCACCTCGTGCTGCTCGGGGTGGAAGGGGACGCCGGTCTCCTCGTAGCGGGGGTAGCCGAGGCTTCGCAGCACCTCGACGGCCTGGTCGCGTACCGCCCGGACTCCGCTGACGATCGCGCCGCGGTCGTCGGCGCCCGCGTGGGCGAGGGCCAGTTCCAGGTTGTCGACGACCGGGAGGAACGCCGCGGCCACCTTGGCCCGCTCGGCCTCCCGTTCCCGGGGAAGCTCACGGGCGTAGCGCTTACGGAGATTGTCGAGGTCGGCGAGGGCTCGCCGCCACCGGTCCTCCAGCTCCTCCGCACCGGGGCCGCGGCGTGTGGATTCCGCCTCCCGCTCCCTGGCTTCCGGGGCCCGCGGGGGCGTCCGCGGTGCGGCACTCCGCTCGGGCGAGGTCGGCTCGGACGGCGTCGGCTCGGGCGGCGTCGGCTCGGGCGGCGTCCGCTCGGACTCGGGCGGCGTCGGCTCGGACTCGGGCGGGGAGCGGTCCTCGGCGGGACGCGTCTGTTCCTGGTCCGACATGTCGCCGCCTCAGCTCTTGTCGAATTCGGCGTCGATGACGTCGTCGTCGCCCCTCGGGGAGTCGCCCCCGGGCCCCTGGCCGGGCTCGGCTCCGCCGCCCCCGGCTCCGCCCGGTTCAGCGGCGTGGGCGGCCAGCGCCGCGTGGATCTGCTGGAGTTCGGAGGTCAGGCTCCGGGACCGTTCCGCCGGAGCCTCCTCCTTGACGGCGGTACGCGCCTCGTCGGTGAGCAGTTGGGCGCGGGCGCGCTCGTGCTCCGGTGCGGCGTCGCCGAGGTCGTCCAGCCGGCGCTCCACCTGGTAGGCGGCGGCGTCGAGCTCGTTGCGGGCGTCGATGGCCTCGCGCAGGGCCTGGTCGCTGGTGCGGTTGTTCTCGGCCTCGTTGATCATCCGCTCGACCTCGGACGGGTCGAGGTTGGAGCCCTCGCTGATGGTGATCGACTGCTCGGCGCCGGTGTCCCGGTCCTTGGCGCTGACCTTGAGGATGCCGTTGGCGTCGATGTCGAAGGTGACCTCGATCTGGGTCTCCCCACGCCGGGCCGGCCGCAGGTTCTCCAGCCGGAAGCGGCCCAGCACGCGGTTGTCGGCCGCCAGTTCGCGTTCGCCCTGAAGCACGACGATGTCCACGGCCGGCTGGTTGTCCTCGGCGGTGGAGAAGGTCTCGGACCGGCGGGCGGGGATGGTGGTGTTCCGGTCGATGATCTTGGTCATCACGCCGCCGGCCGTCTCGACGCCCAGCGACAGGGGGGTGACGTCCAGGAGCAGGACGTCCTTGACCTCGCCCTTGAGCACGCCTGCCTGGACGGCGGCGCCCAGCGCCACCACCTCGTCGGGGTTGACGCTCATGTTCGGGTCCCTGCCGCCGGTCAGCCGGCGGACCAGGTTCTGCACGGCCGGTATGCGGGTCGAGCCGCCGACGAGGATGACCTCGTCGATGTCGTTGTCGGTGACCTTGGCGTCGCTCATCGCCGTCCTGACCGGTTCCAGGCAGCGCTCCACCAGGTCCGAGGTGATCTGCTCGAAGGTGGAGCGGCGGACGGTCTCGGTGAGGTGCTTCGGCCCGGAGGCGTCCGCCGTGATGAAGGGCAGGCTCACCTGGGTCTGGGTGACCGAACTCAGCTCCGTCTTCGCCTTCTCGGCCGCCTCGAACAGGCGCTGCAATGCCTGCGGGTCCTTACGCAAGTCGATGCCTTCGGACGCCTGGAAGCCGTCCGCCAAGTGGTCCACCAGTCGGCGGTCGAAGTCGTCGCCGCCCAGATGGGAGTCGCCCGCGGTGGCGCGGACCTCCACGACGCCGTCGCCGACGTCCAGCAGGCTCACGTCGAACGTGCCGCCGCCGAGGTCGAAGACCATGACCGTCTCGTGGCCCTGCTTGTCCAGCCCGTAGGCCAGCGCCGCGGCTGTCGGTTCGTTGATGATCCGCAGGACTTCGAGGCCGGCGATCTTCCCGGCGTCCTTGGTGGCCTGGCGCTGGGCGTCGTTGAAGTACGCCGGTACGGTGATGACCGCCTCCGTCACCTTCTCGCCGAGCGACTTCCCGGCGTCGTCGGCGAGCTTGCGCAGCACCTGCGCGCTGATCTCCTCCGGCGCGTACTGCTTTCCGCTCACCTCGAAGCGGGCCACCCCGCCGGGCCCCTCGACCACGTCGAAGGAGACCGCTTTGGCCTCGTCGGAGATCTCGTCGTAGCGACGTCCGATGAACCGCTTCGCGGAGGTGATGGTGCCTTTGGGGTTGAGGATCGACTGCCGGCGCGCGAGCTGTCCGACCAGCCGCTGGCCGTCATCGGAGAAGGCGACCACCGACGGGGTCGTCCTGGCCCCCTCCGCGTTCGGGACGACGGTGGGCTCACCGCCCTCCCAGACGGCGATGACCGAGTTGGTGGTACCGAGGTCGATGCCTACTGCCTTCGCCATAAGAATCTCCTCCGTCGCGAGGCGGAACCGGCCGGCGGGCCGCCGGGCGCACGGCGCCGGACCCGCACAGTCTGCGAGCCTTCCGCAGTACGCGGTGGACTTCCTCGCCCCGGGATGACCAATCCGCGCCGCCTTTCCGGTCCCCGAGGACGGGGGCGGCGACGGCTCGCAGGTGAGGGCCCGTGCCGAGCGGCGTACGTTGAGAGGGGGCTGATTCGAGCCGCGAATGGACCTGCGATGGACGCTCTTCCGTTTCCGACCGCCGACCCGCCTCACCCCGTGCCGCAGCCGGGGGCCGCGCGTCACGCGCTGCTACGGCTGGTGACGGTCATGCTCGACGGCGACGACGAGCGAGAGGTGCTGTGGGGTGCCATGGCGGCGATCGCCGCCGCCGGTCCCTTCGTCGCCGAAGCGGCGTACGCCGTGCACCATGGTGCGGCGCGGCGCTGCCCTCCACGCCCGGAGGCTGCCTCCGCCGACGCCCGACCGGGGAGCACCGTGGCGCGGGAGCCCGGTGCGGAGCCGAACGGCCGGGCCCCGGCCGAGGCAGCCGCGGAGATGGTGGCCGCCGATCGGCTCGACCGGCGGATCGACGCTCTCGACGGCCGCAGCCGGAATCTGTACCGGGCGGACGGACGGTGGGCGCGGGCCGTCGCGCTGCGATACGGGGACGACTGCCTCGGCTATCTCGTCGTCGGGGGCGCGACCGCACCCTCGACCGACGAAACCGCGCTGACGGATCTGCTCGCGCAGCAGACCGGGATCGCCCTGGCACGCCTCAGCGGGCGCCGGGGAGAGCCGGTCGGGGCCCGCTCACACCATTGGCCGGGGATCGCAGGGCCGCCGCCGGCAGAGAGCCTCTCGCCGGCTGCCGGCCCCGGCGCGAGCGTCTCCGCCCTGGCCGCACGGCTTGCCGCTGACCACGCGCTCTCCCGGGCCGCTGCCTCGGGCAGCGGTGAGTCGGGAGTCCTGGAGGCCCTGCGCGACCATACGGGATTCGCGGTCCTCACCGAGGACCGCTTCGGCAACCCGCGGGCCTGCGCGGGGCACGGCGGGAGCGAACCCTGCGGGCGGCCCGGGAGTGGGCCGCGCCCGGCCCCGGGACACCGGGACCGGGAGGCCCTGATCCGTGACGCGCGCCACCGTCCCGGCGCCGTCCGCGACGGTGACCGGCTGCTCGTCCCGATCGAAATGGCCGGGGAAGTGCTCGGCGTGGCCGCGCTGGTCGATCCTGACCGGCGGGCGACGGAAACGGACTGCTCAGCGCTCGAACAGGCCGCCTTGGTGCTGGCCCCCGCGCTCTCGCACGAGCGCAGACTGGCCGAGCTGGAGCCCCTGCTGCGCCACGGCCTGGTCGACCGGCTGATTTCGGGCGAGACGACCGACGACGACTTCGCCCGGGCGGCGGTCCTCGGCCACGACCTGCACCGGCCGTACAGGGTCGCCGTACTGGAGTGGGCCGGGACGGTCGGCAGGGCCGCGCTCGGCGACGCGGCGGCGCGGGCGGCCCGGCGGCTGCGCCTGAACGTACTCGTCGGCTCCCGTGGCTCGGCCACGGTCGTCCTGGAGCCCCGGGAAGACCGGGGTGCCCCGGAAGGCGCGCTGTACAGGGCCGTCTCGGAGGAGCTCGGCACCGGGGCCGGAGCCGTCGGCATCGGCGGCCGCTGCGAGGTAGTCGCCGATCTGCCGCGCTCCTACGACGAGGCCGTCCGCGCCCTCGCCGTCCGCCGCGGTTCCCAGGACCCGTACGGCAGCACCGGCTTCGAGGAGCTGGGCCTGTGCCGCATGCTGGGCACCGGCGAAGGCGAACGGGAAGCCGACCGATTCGTCCGCGAATGGCTGGGACGCCTGCTGGACTACGACTCCCGCCACCGCACCGGGCTGGTGACGACGCTCTCGCGCTATCTGGAGAGCGGCGGCAGCTACGACGCGACCTCCGAGGCACTCCACATCCACCGCAGCACCGTCCGCTACCGCCTCCAGCGCATCTGCGAGATCACCGGCCACGACCTCGGTGACGTCGAGACGCGCCTCAACCTGCACATCGCCACCCGCATACGCAATGTGCTCGCACCCTCGCCGTGAGACGCGGAAACCGGCGCCGTGGTCCGGCCCTGGTGAGCCGGACCGGCGCTGCGGCGCGGCCCCGCATCGCCTGAGCCGGCCTCCTGCCGTGGGGCGGCTGACACCAGGCGGCACGGACGTGGCCGGGCAGGAAGGACCGACCGCCCGCCGTCAGCGGCGTCCGCGGTGGTGGTAGCGGGCGGCGACCAGGCTCATCGCGCCCAAGGGGTCGGCGACGACCTGCGAGGCGGAGAAGTAGATGTTGCCGCGGACCTGCGGGTAGCGGGCGCAGAAGTCGAGGTGGCGGGTCAATTCGGCCGGGTCCTGCCAGGCGTCGGGCTGGCCCGCGACCCCGACCTTGTACAGGGCCTCGCCGATGTAGAGGCGCACGTTGGTGCCACGGACGACCTCGGACCACCAGGGGACGAGGGCGGCGTAGTCGGCCGCCGCGAAGCCGATGTTCCAGTAGACCTGGGGAACGATGTAGTCGATCCACTGCTCCCTGACCCACTTGCGGGTGTCCGCGTGCAGGTCGTCGTAGGTCTGGACGCCCGCGGTGGTGGCCGAGCCGAGCGGGTCGGTGGCGGCGTTGCGCCAGACGCCGAAGGGGCTGATGCCGAACTGGGTGCTCGGCCGGATCCGCTTGATCCTGGCGGCGGTCTCTCGCACCAGGCGGTCGGTGTTGTCCCGCCGCCAGGCGTCGCGGTCGGGGAATCCGGCGCCGTACCGCGCGTAGGCGGCGTCGTCGTCGAAGACCTGGCCGGCGACCGGGTACGGGTAGAAGTAGTCGTCCCAGTGGACGGCGTCGATGGGGTAGCGGCGGAGGGCGTCCAGCATCGCGTCCTGCACGAAACGTCGGACCTCGGGCAGTCCGGGGTTGTAGTAGAGCTTGCCGCCGAAGGGCACGATCCACTCGGGGTGGAGGCGGGCCGGGTGGGTGGGGGCGAGCTTGGTGACGTCGGTGTCCATCGAGACGCGGTACGGGTTGAACCAGGCGTGCAGTTCCAGGCCGCGGCGGTGCGCCTCGCGCACCGCGGTGCCCAGCGGGTCCCAGCCGGGGTCCTGCCCCTGAGTGCCCGTCAGGTACCGCGACCAGGGTTCGTACGCCGACGGCCAGAAGGCGTCGGCGGTCGGCCGGACCTGGAACACCACCGCGTTGAGCCCCCGTTCGACCGCGGTGTCCAACAGGTCGAGCAGTTCCTGACGTTGCTGGTCGGCGGGGAGTCCGGGGGCCGAGGGCCAGTCGGTGTTGGCGACCGAGGCGATCCACATGCCGCGCAGGTCGCGGCCGTGACCACCGGGTCCGCCGTGACCCGCGGGACCCGGTGCGCCCTGGGGGGCGCGGGAGGGTTCGGCCGCCCGCGCCGCCGAGCCGGGGATGACGGCGGCCAGCGCGCCCGCCGCCGCGACAGTGAAGGTCCTGCGGGTGAGCCGGTCCATCCGAGCCTCCTGATCATCCGTCATGATCCGCCGATGATGGGTGACTTCCGGCGCCGGGGCAACCCGCCGTTCGGTCCACTCCCTCGTGCGGCCCCCGCCGGGACGGAGCGTTGACGACCCCTTCTCGGGCGTCGGCGCGGGCGCTAACATCATGGGAGCGCTCCCACACCTCCTATGTATAGCGCCACCGTCCATCCCCCCACCACCCGCACGCGCGGGCCCGGCGCGGCCCGCGTCCGTACGGAGAGGACGCCTTTCCATGCTCCGCAGACCACTCGCCGCGCTCGTCGCGGCCCTGTCCCTGATAGGCGGCGCCTCCGCGGTCGCCGCGGTCACCGCCACGGCCACCGCGGCCCCGGCCACCGCCGCACCGGCCGCCGTCGCGGACACGTACTCCTGGAAGAACGTCAGGATCGACGGCGGCGGCTTCGTGCCCGGCATCGTCTTCAACCAGTCGGAGAAGAACCTCGCCTACGCGCGGACCGACATCGGCGGCGCCTACCGCTGGAACGAGGCCACCAAGTCCTGGACGCCGCTGCTGGATTCGGTGGGCTGGACCGACTGGAACAGGAACGGCGTGGTCAGCCTCGCCACCGACGCGCTCGCACCCGACAAGGTCTACGCGGCCGTCGGCATGTACACCAACTCCTGGGACCCCGACAACGGCGCCATCCTGCGCTCTTCCGACCGCGGCGCGACCTGGGCGGCGACCGCGCTGCCGTTCAAGCTCGGCGGCAACATGCCCGGCCGCGGCATGGGCGAGCGGCTGGCCATCGACCCCAACAAGGACAGCGTCCTGTACTTCGCCGCGCCCAGCGGCAACGGGCTGTGGCGCAGTACCGACTCCGGTGTCACCTGGGCGAAGGTCACCGCCTTCCCCAACGTCGGGAACTACGTGGCCGATCCGTCCGACAGCAGCGGCTACCAGAGCGACAACCAGGGCGATGTGTGGGTGACCTTCGACCCGCGCACCGGCACCAAGGGCTCCACCACGCAGACCATCTACGTGGGTGTGGCCGACAAGGCCAACACCGTCTACCGCTCGACCGACGGCGGCGCCACCTGGTCCCGGCTGGCGGGCCAGCCCACCGGGTACATCGCGCACAAGGGCGTGCTGGACGCGGTGAACGGCTACCTCTACCTCGCCACCAGCGACACCGGCGGCCCGTACGACGGCGCCAAGGGCCAGGTGTGGCGGTACGCCACCGCGACCGGCGCGTGGACCAACATCAGCCCGATGTCGGACGCGGACACGTACTTCGGCTACAGCGGTATGACCGTCGACCGGCAGCACCCCGGCACGATCATGGTCACCGGCTACAGCTCGTGGTGGGCCGACACCCAGATCTTCCGCAGCACCGACAGCGGCGCGACCTGGACGCGGGCCTGGGACTTCACCAGTTACCCCAACCGCGCCGACCGCTACACCATGGACGTCTCCTCGTCGCCGTGGCTGAGCTGGGGCGCCAATCCGTCGCCGCCGGAGGAGACCCCCAAGCTCGGCTGGATGACCGAGTCGCTGGAGATCGACCCGTTCAACTCCAACCGCATGTGGTACGGCACCGGGGCCACCGTCTACGGCACCGACAACCTCACCAACTGGGACACCGGGGCGAAGTTCACCGTCAAGCCCAACGCCAAGGGCCTGGAGGAGACGTCGGTCCAGGACCTGATCAGCCCGCCGACCGGCGCGCCGCTGATCAGCGCGCTCGGTGACATCGGCGGCTTCCGGCACACCGACCTCACCGCCGTGCCCCCGATGATGTTCACCCAGCCCAACTTCACCACCACCACGAGCCTGGACTTCGCGGCCACCAACGCGAACACCATGGTCAGGGTCGGCAACGCGGACAGCGGCGCGCACGTCGCCTTCTCCACCGACAACGGCGCCAACTGGTTCGCGGGCACCGACCCGTCCGGGGTCAGCGGCGGCGGTACGGTCGCCGCGGCGGCCGACGGCAGCCGCTTCCTGTGGGCCCCGTCCGGTACCGGCGTCAAGTACTCGGTCGGCTTCGGCGGTTCCTGGTCCGACTCCACCGGCATCCCGACCGGCGCGGCCATCGGCTCCGACCGGGTCAACCCGAAGAAGTTCTACGGCGTCTACGGCGGCAAGTTCTACGTGAGCACCGACGGCGGAGCGACCTTCGCCGCGACGGCGGCCACCGGGCTGCCCGCGGAGGCGGGCAAGCTCAAGGCGCTGCCCGGCGCCGAGGGCGACGTGTGGGTGGCGGGCGGCAGCACGGGCGGCGCGTACGGCCTGTGGCACTCCACCAACTCCGGCGCGAGCTTCACCAAGCTGGCCAACGTGCAGGAGGCCGACACCATCGGCTTCGGCAAGGCCGCCCCCGGCGCGGCCTACCAGGCGCTCTACACCAGCGCGAAGATCGGCGGCGTCCGCGGCATCTTCCGCTCCACCGACGCGGGCGCGAACTGGGTGCGGATCAACGACAACGCCCACCAGTACGGCGTGACCAACACCGCGATCACCGGCGACCCCCGGGTCTACGGCCGCGTCTACATCGCGACCAACGGCCGCGGCATCATCTACGGCGACACCTCGGACGGCTCCGGCGGTACGACTGCGCCGACCACTCCCCCGACGACCCCGCCCACGACTCCCCCGACCACACCTCCGACGACCCCGCCCACCACGCCTCCCACCACCCCGCCGACCACACCGCCCGGCTCCGGCGCCTGCTCGGTGGCGTACGACGTCACCAATTCCTGGCCCGGCGGCTTCCAGACGTCGGTCACGGTCAAGAACAACGGCTCGGCGGCGATCTCGAACTGGAAGCTGACCTGGTCCTTCGGCGGCGGCCAGACCATCACGTCGCTGTGGAGCGCGAACTACACGCAAAGCGGCGCGGCCGTGACGGTCACGGCGCCGAGCTACGCGGCGGTGCTGCCCGCGGGCGGCTCCGCGACCTTCGGCTTCACCGGTAGCGCGCCGGGGACGAACACCTCCCCCGCCGCCTTCTCGCTCAACGGTTCCGCCTGCTCCGTGGGCTGACCCCGGCTCCTTCGGCTGCGCGCGGGACCGGCACCCGGCCGGTCCCGCGCGTACCGGACACAGGTAACGTCTGTCCGGTACACGGAAGCGGTGCACGGAAGCGGCAGGGGCTGACGAGTGAGTGACATCCAGCGCGTCGGAGTGGTCGGCGCGGGCCAGATGGGGGCGGGCATCGCGGAGGTGTGCGCGAAGGCCGGGCTCGACGTCCGGGTCGCGGAGACCACCGGTGAGGCCCTGGAGCTGGGCCGCACCCGGCTGACGAACTCGCTCGGCAAGGCCGCGGAGCGCGGCAAGATCACCGAGGCTGAGCGCGACGAGACGCTGGGCCGGCTGACCTTCACCACCGACCTGGGCGAGTTCGCCGACCGCGACCTGGTCATCGAGGCCGTGGTGGAGAACGAGCAGGTCAAGATCGACATCTTCCGGGTGCTCGACCAGGTGGTGAGCAGGCAGGACGCGATCCTGGCCTCCAACACCTCCTCGATCCCGCTGGTCAAGCTGGCCGTGGCGACCTCGCGGCCCGACCAGGTCATCGGCATCCACTTCTTCAACCCCGCCCCGGTGCAGCGCCTGGTCGAGCTGATCCCGGCGCTCACCACCGGCAGTGACACCCTCAAGCGGACCGAGGCGCTGGTCACCGACGTGCTCGGCAAGCACGCCATCCGCGCCCAGGACCGCTCCGGCTTCGTCGTCAACGCGCTCCTGGTGCCGTATCTGCTCTCCGCGATCCGGATGTTCGAGTCGGGCATCGCGACCCGCGAGGACATCGACAACGGCATGGAGCTGGGCTGCGCGCACCCGATGGGCCCGCTCAAGCTGTCGGACCTGATCGGCCTCGACACCGTCGCCGCCATCGCCGACTCGATGTACTCGGAGTACAAGGAGCCGCTGTACGCGGCGCCGCCGATCCTTCAGCGGATGGTCGACGCGGGCCGCCTCGGCCGCAAGACGGGCGCGGGTTTCTACCAGTACTGACCGCCTGCCCGTGCTGACCGTCCGCCAGCACTGACCGCCTGCCCGTACTGACCGCCCGCGCCTCAGCGGTCCCGGTCCCCGTCCGGCCGGTCCCCGTCCCCGTCCGGCCAGTCGCGGTCCAGGGCCTGGACGACCCGTGACGGGGACGGCCGGCCGAGGAGCGCGGTGACGCGGAGCCCCGCGCGCATCGCCGCGTCCAGGTCGACCCCGGTCTCGATGCCGAGACCGGTGAGCATCCAGAGCAGGTCCTCCGTCGCGAGGTTGCCGGTGGCGGAGCCCGCGTACGGGCAGCCGCCGATGCCGCCGACCGAGGCGTCGAAGGTCGTGACCCCGGCGAGCAGTCCCGCGTGCACGTTGGCCAGGGCCTGGCCGTAGGTGTCGTGGAAGTGCAGGGCGATCCGGTCGCGGGCCACACCCTTTTCGGCGACGGCTGCCAGGACCGCGCCCACATGGCCGGGTGTGCCGACGCCGATGGTGTCGCCGAGGCTCACCTCGTGGCACCCGGCGTCGGCCAGGGCCCGGGTGACCTCCGCGACCCGCTCCGGGCGGACCGGCCCCTCCCAGGGATCGCCGAAGACCATCGAGACGTACCCGCGGACCCGGACGCCCGCCGCCAGTGCCCGCTCGGTCACCTTTCCCGCGATCTCGACCGCCTCCGAGCGGCCCATCGCCAGATTGCGGCGCGCGAAGGTCTCGGTCGCGCTGACGAAGACCGCGACGGCCGACGCCCCGGCGTCCAGGGCGCGGTCAAGACCGCGGTCGTTCGGCACCAGGACGGGGTGTCTGCTCAGGTCCGCGCCCGCCTCCCGCAGCGCGGCGAGCACGTCGGCGGCGTCCGCCAACTGCGGGATCCAGCGCGGGGAGACGAAGCTGGTCGCCTCGACCACGGGCAGCCCGGCGGCGGTCAGGTCGCGGATCAGCCGGACCTTGGCCGCGGTGGGCACCCGCGCCTTCTCTGCCTGGAGCCCGTCGCGGGCCCCGACCTCGTAGACCGTCACCCGGTCCGGCAGTCCTGGCGACCGGTGGGCGACGGGCAGTCCGAGCGCGGCCGGTGACCGGGTCACGGCCGGTCCCGCAGTTCGGCCAGGATTCGCTCGGCGACGTCCGCGCGTACGGACCTGTCCGCGACCATCCGCGCGACGACCGTGTCGATCTCGGCGCCGGTGGCCCCCGCGGTCACGGCCACATTGCGCGCGTGCAGCGACATGTGGCCGCGCTGGATGCCCTCGGTGGCCAGCGCCCGCACCGCCGCGGCGTTCTGGGCCAGTCCGACGGCCACGATGATCTCGGCCAGCTCGCTCGCCGTCTCCACCCCGAGCAGTGTGACGTTGGCCCGCGCCACGGGGTGCACCTTGGTGGCGCCGCCGACCAGTCCGACCGGCATGGGCAGCTCCAGCGTGCCGACCAGGTCGCCGTCGGCGTTCTTCTCGAAGCGCGACATCGCGGTGTAGCGGCCGTCAGGACCGACCGCGTGGGAGTGCGCGCCCGCCTCGACCGCGCGGGTGTCGTTGCCGGTCGCCAGGACGACGGCGGTGACGCCGTTCATGATGCCCTTGTTGTGGGTGGCGGCGCGGTAGGGGTCGGCGACGGCGAATTCGGCCGCGTCCAGCATGTTCTCCACGACGTCGGGGCCGCCGAGCAGGCCCGCGTCGAAGGTCGCCGAGACGCGGGTGAGGCGCAGGTCGGCCTTGTTGGTGAGGATGCGCAGGAGGGTCCGCCCGCGGGCGATCTCGGCCGCGCGGGGGGCGATGGCCTCGGCCATGGTGTTGACCGCGTTCGCGCCCATGGCGTCGCGCACGTCGACCACGAGGTGCAGCACGACGTAGGTCTGCCGCCTGCTGGGCACCAGCCGCACGGAGATCTCGCGCGCCCCGCCGCCGAACCGGACCAGCGCGGGGTCCTGTTCGTTGGCGAGCGCGATCAGTTCCCCGGCCGCGGACAGCAGCCGCACCCGCGCGCCCGCCGGGTCGGCGACGTCGAGGATCTGCACCTGCGCCTGCATGAGCGGGACGCTGGACGAGGTTCGGAAACCGCCGTGGTCGCGGGTCATCCGGGCGAGGTTCGAGGCCGCCGCGACGACCGAGGGCTCCTCGGTCGCCATGGGGACGAGGACGTCGCGGCCGTTCACCACGAAGTTGGTCGCGATGCCGACCGGGAGGCCGAGGACACCGACGACGTTCTCGACCATGTGATCGGCCTGGCCGAGCGAGAGGCCCCGGTCCGGCGAGAGCGCGTCGAACAGGGCGAGGGGCACCTCCATGGCCTCGGCGGCGCGGGCACGGCGCTGGTCGACGGAGAGATTCCTGAAACCCGACAGACGGCTGGTCACGATGCCATGGCCTTCCTCCGGAAGCGGTCACGGGCGGGAGCGGTGGTGCCGAGGGACGCGCGGGGGCGCGTCCCTCGGGTGCTGGTCACGCTAACGACGGCGCGGAACCCCCCGCTATGGACCATCAGCACGCCGTACGGCACGCTGAGTGTGCGCAGCGCACAGCGGCCGACGGCAGAGGCCGGCGCGGCGCGCGGAGGGAGCGGTCGCGGTGGAGAGCGGAGCCGAGCGGGCGGACCGGAGTACGGCGGACGGCGGTACGGCGGAAGGCCGCGCGCGGGCGCTGGCGGTCGTCCTGGACGCGGCCGTCGGCGAACAGGCGGTGGACCCCTACCGGCTGGACGGCGCGCTCGCGGACCTCGGCGTGACCGGCGGTGCCGCGGCGGGCGCCGCGGAGCGGCTGTACCGGCTGCGGCGCGACCAACTGCGGCTGCGCCGCCGTGAGCACGAGCTGACCGCCCTGTTCTCCAGCGCCCGGGAGCTGGCCGAGGAGCGGGACGCCGACGCGCTGCTGGCCCGGCTGGTGGAGCGCGCGCACGACATGATGGACTCCGACGTCACGTATCTGTCGGAGTTCGACGCCGCCAGCCTGACGCTGCGGGTCCGCAAGACGGCGGGCTCGGTCAGCCCGCGCTTCCAGCGCCTGGTGGTGCCGCCCGGCCGCGGACTGGCCAGCCTCGTGGTCGAGACCCGCGCCGCGCAGTGGGTGACGCGCTACGAGGACGACTCCGCCGGGTGGCACGAGGACTCGCTGTCCGAGGCGGTCGCCGCCGAGGGCCTGGTCTCGCTCCTCGGCGTGCCGCTGCTCTCCGACGAGGACGTCCTGGGGGTGCTGTTCGTCGGGACCCGCGACGAGCACGCCTTCACCCCCGAGCAGGTCGCGCTGCTCTCGGCGCTCGCCAACCACGCCTCGGTGGTGCTCCAGACCGCGCAGCGGCTCCAGCGCCTCCAGCGCTCGCAGGAGGAGGCGCGCGACGCCCTGGAGCGGTTGAGGGAGCACCTGGTCGAGCGGGACCGCGCCAACGCGGTGCATCAGCAGCTCATCCGGTCCGTGCTGGAGGACAGCGACTTCTCGCCGATCGCGGAGAAGCTCGCCGAGGCCCTGGACCGCGCGGTGGCCGTCGTGGACGAGTACGGCGAGGTGATCGTGACGGCCGGGCGCGCCCTGTCCGCCGACGAACTGCGCCGCGCACCCGTCGCCGAGGCCGTCCGGGCCAGCCATGACTCGGGCCGCTGCGTCCTGGTCGAGGACGGCGGGGACATCGGGGCGGTCGCCGCCCTGACGACCGGCTCGTACTACTTCGGCGCCGTGCTGCTCGGTACGGGCGGTTTCCCGCTCAGCTCCGTCGACCTGCGGACCATCGAGCGGGGGGCGCAGGTCGGCACGCTCCTGGCCATGCAGCGGCAGGCCGTGTCCGACGCGGAGCACCGCAGGCAGGGCGAGTTGCTGGCCGATCTGCTGGACGGCTCGCCCGACCGCCGTCGCGACGCGGTGCGCCGGGCCAAGCGGTTGCGCGTCCCGGTCCAGGACCTCGACACCCTCGTGCTCTTCGCCGTGCCGGGCGAGCACCGGCCGCAGGCGACCCGTACGCTGCTCGGTCCGCTGCACAGCCGGGCGCTGGTGGGCGAGTACGGCGGCCATGTCGCCGTCGCCCTGTCGTCCCGGCAGCCCGGCGTCACGGTCCAGCGGCTCCACGACCAGCTGAGCGCGGCGCTGTCGGTGCCGGTCCTGTCGGTGAGCGCCGCCGCGTCCGGCGACCTGCCCGCGGCGGTGGTGACAGCGCAGCGCACCGTCCGGCTGCTCCAGGCGCTGGGGGCGGGCGACCTCGCGGCGCGGGCCGAGGACTACCACCCCTACGCGGCCGTCTTCGAGCCCGACCCCGCCGCCCTGACCGCGTATCTCGACACGATGGTGGGGCCGGTACGGCGCTACGACGCCGAGCACGGTACGGATCTGCTCGCCACCCTGCGCGCCTTCGTGCGCAATCAGTCGAGCCCGACCAGGACCGGCCGGGAGCTGGGCTTCCACACCAACACGATCCTCCAGCGGCTCGAACGGCTGACCCGGCTCCTGGGCGAGGGCTGGCGCGACGACGAGCTGTTCTTCCGACTGTCGCTCGCCGTCCGGCTCGACGAGATCGCCGAGCGGCTGCGCCGCCCCTAGAGCGTGTCCGTACGCACCCGGCCCCGGGCGAGTACGCGATGGTCGGCGTCCAGGGCGCGAACCAGTACGCCGTCGGCGTCCTCGCGGCCGACCAGGGTCACCGGCCGGTCGACGAACGCGGGCGAGACCGAGCGCATCGAGAACTCGCGGACCGTGCGGCCGGGCAGTGAGCGCGTCGCGAAGTCGAGCAGGAGCATGCGCATCAGGGGGCCGTGCACCAGCAGGTCGGGCAGGCCCTCGACGTCCTGCGCCCAGGCCCGGTCGTAGTGCACCCGGTGGGTGTTGAAGGTCAGCGCCGAGTACCGGAAGAGCTGCCGGCTGTCCAGGGTCGCCCGCCGCGACCAGTCCCACTGCTCGGCCTCGCCCGCGGGTACGTCGGCGGGCGAGGCGGCGGGGTCGCTCGCGGGCAGGAACACGTCGTGCCAGGTGCTCGTGACCGCGACGGCGCCGTCCACCAGGTAGCTCCGCTCGATGTCGGCGAAGACCAGCTCCCCCGCCCGGCCGCGCTTGCGGGTCACGGCGCCGAGCGCGGTGCGCTGCTCGACCGTGTCGCCGTAGCGCAGGGGCCGCAGGAAGCGGGTGTCCTCACCGGCGTACATGCGCCGGGGCAGGCCGGGGTCGGGCACCGTGCCGTCGCCGCCGGGCGAGCCGTCGGGGCGCAGGTCGGCGAAGGCCGCGTCGAAGGGGAAGTAGATCCCCTCCCAGCCCGGGGGCAGCGGCTCGCCGGGGACCGGCTCAGGGGCGCAGGGCGCGAAGGTGGAGCGATACGCGGCGGCGGGCCCGGTCAGCAACGGCTCGCGGCGGACGGTCTCCTGACCCATCGTCAGATCACCTTCGCCGCGCGCAGCTCTTCGATCCGCGCCCGGTCGTAGCCCGCGAAGCGGCGCAGCACCTCATCGGTGTGCTCCCCCACCTTGTTGGCCGGTCGCCCCGGCACGGCGGGGGTGGCGCTGAGCTTGATGGGCGAGCCGAACATCCGCAGCGCGCCCAGCGGGCCGTAGTCGGCCTCGACGATCATGTCCCGCTCGGCGGTGCCCGGGTCCTCGACGACCTCCCCGATGTCGCGGACGGCCGTCAGCGGGATGACATCGCCCGCGAGGTCTTCGAGTTCCTGCCGGGTCCGCCCGGCGAACCAGCCGGTGACCAGCGGCTTCACCCGGCGGTCGTACGTCTCCTTGTCGAACCGTTTGCGCATCGTGTCGATCTCGGGGTCCGTGGCCGCCTCCGGTGTGCCGAACAGCGCGCAACTGGCCGCCCAGAGCCTGTCCGTGTAGCCGCCGAAGAACACCTGCCCGTCGGCGCACGGGAACAGCTCGTACGGCCTGACCCAGGCGTGCTCGTTCCCGGCCGGTGCCGCGACCTTCCGGTCGACGGTGTAGTCGACGACGGCCGTCTCGGTCATGGCGACGACGCTGTCGACCTGGGCGACGTCGACCAGTTGGCCGACGCCGGTGCTCTCGGCGTGCCGCAGGGCGGCCAGGGTGCCGATGACGGCGAACATCGTGGCCGACAGGTCCCCGATGGTGACGCCCACCCGCACCGGCGGGGTGTCGGGGTAGCCGTTCATCGACCACAGGCCGCCCGCGGCCTGCGCGGTGCTGTCGAAGGCCGGACGGCGGCGACGGCTGCCCGTCTGGCCGTAGCCGGAGATGGCCGTGTACACCAGGCGGGGGTTGATCCCGGCCAGCACCTCGTAGCCCAGGCCGAGCTTGTCCATGGTGCCGGGCCGGAAGTTCTCGACGAGGACGTCGGCGTGGGCGACCAGGTCCTTGAGGGCCTGCTTGCCTTCGTCACGGGCCAGGTCGAGGCAGACACCGAGCTTGCCGCGGTTGTACTGGCCGTAGTACCCGCTGAACTCCTCGTCGCCCGAGCGCAGGTACGGCGGGAAGCCGCGCGAGACATCGGGATTCGCGGGGTTCTCGACCTTGATGACGGTCGCGCCGAGGTCGGCCAGCGTCTGCGCGGCGTACGGTCCCGCCAGGACGTGGGACAGGTCGACGACGACCACTCCGGTCAGTGCGGCCCTGCCGTCGGCGCCGGTCTCCGGCTGGTCCCTGTGCATAGCGCACCCCTGCCTCTTCGTTCTCGTCGGCTCCGCCGCGTGGACACGGCCCGCGTGCCGTATGTCTGTTTCCGCCTCTGCGCCGCACGATAGCCGTGGCGCCGACCGGCGGCGATGGGCCCACCGTCCATCACCACCGCCGGATCCTGGGCCCTCGTCACTGCCGTCCCGTGGACGGCGGAACCCGCTTACGCCAGCGCCCGCAGGACGTCGGCGAGCTGGGCGACGCCCCAGGACAGCTCGCTCGGCTCGATCACCAGGGGAGGCGAGAGCCGCACGGTGGAGCCGTGGGTGTCCTTCGCGAGCACACCGCGCCGGGCCAGTTCCTCGCAGACGGTACGGCCGGTGGCGAGCGCGGGGTCGACGTCGATCCCCGCCCACAGCCCGATGGTCCGGACCGAGACCAGCCCCTGGCCGACCAACGGCGTCAGCTCGTCGCGCAGTCGCGCCCCCAGGGTCCGGGCGCGCTCCTGGTACTCCCCGGTCCTCAGCAGGCCGACGACGGCGGTCCCGATCCGGCAGGCCAGCGGGTTGCCGCCGAAGGTCGAGCCGTGCTGCCCCGGGCGCAGGACACCGAGGATGCCGCTGTCGGCGACCACCGCGGACGCGGGGACGATGCCGCCGCCGAGCGCCTTGCCCAGGATGTAGACGTCGGGCGTCACTCCGACGTGGTCGCAGGCGAAGGTCTCCCCCGTGCGCCCCAGGCCCGACTGGATCTCGTCGGCGAGGAACAGGACGCCCCGCTCGTCACAGATCCGGCGCACCGCGGGCAGATAGCCCGCGTCGGGGATGATCACACCGGCCTCGCCCTGCACCGGCTCCAGCAGCACGGCGGCGGTGTCGGGGGTGATCGCCGCCTCCAGGGCCGCGGCGTCGTTGTAGGGCACCGTCACGAAGCCCGGGGTGAACGGTCCGAATCCGTTCCTGGCGTCGGGGTCGTCGGAGAAGCCGACCACGGTGGTCGTCCGGCCGTGGAAGTTGCCGGAGGCCACGATGATCTCGGCCCGGTTCTCGCGGACGCCCTTGACCTCGTAGGCCCACTTCCTGGCGACCTTGATGGCGGTCTCGACGGCCTCCCCGCCGGTGTTCATCGGCACCATCATGTCCTTGCCGGCCAGGTCGCAGAGGGCCGCGGCGTACCGCTCCATCTCGGTGTGGTCGTAGGCGCGGCTGATCAGGGTCATGGCCGCGAGCTGGTCGTGGGCCGCCGCGAGCAGGGTGGGGTTGCCGTGGCCGAAGTTCATCGCGGAGTAGGCGCTGAGCATGTCGAGGAAGCGGCTGCCCGAGGCGTCCGTGACCCAGACGCCCCGTGCGGACTCGGCCCGCACCGGAAGGGGCGCGTAGTTGTTGGCGAGACGGCTCACCCGACGGCGCGGAACGGTGGTTTCTGCGTGCACATTGTCCTCCTTGAACGTTTGTTTCGAACGTGTCGGGGTGTGGAACGTGTCGGGGGACGCGGACGCCCTGGTCCGTGTCCTGGCGGGCTCCATCGCGGAGTCGGAGGACACCATCGAGCAGATCCGCCGCACCGACCGGCTCTACCGGACCCGGAGCGCGATCGTCCTCTCGCGCCTGTTCGAGCGCGCGCTCGGCTGAGCGGTCACCGCGGGCGCGGCGCCCCTCGGCCCGCGAGGCGGCGCCATGCCAGTTCCGCCAGGAGCGCCGCGTGTTCGTCGAGGCGGGAGTCGTCGAAGACCGCCCGATCGGAGTGCATCGGACCGCTCGTACCGTCCTCGGGCCGTACGCCGAGGAAGACCAGCGTGCCGGGCACCTTTTCAAGGACGTATGCGAAGTCCTCCGAGGCCATGCCGGGGAACGGCAGGCGCACCACCCGGTCGCCGTAGCGCTCGTCGAGCACCGCGAGCACCCGCTCGGTCTCTGCCGGGTCGTTGACCGTCACCGGGTACGACTCGACGTACTCGGTGTCGACCGCGCAGCCGTGCGCCTCGCCGAGCGCGACGGCCAGCGCCGGGAGTTCGTCACGCACCAGCGCGAGCGTCGCGGGTGACAGGGCGCGGATGTTCGCCTCCAGGCTGACGGAGGCGGCGAGGACGTTGCCCGCGGCGGAGTCGGAGGAGACACGGGTCACCGAGACCACGGCCGGGTCGGCGACCGGTATCCGGCGCGCCACGAAGGACTGCGTCGCGAGGATGATCTCGGCCGCCACCGGGACCGGGTCGAACCCGTGGTGGGGGTAGGCGGCGTGGCCCCCGGTCCCGGTCACCCGGATGTGCAGCGCGCTGACGCTCGACATCATCGGACCCGGCCGGGTGACCGCCCGGCCCTTCGGCGTCACGCAGTCGACATGGACGGCGTACGCGGCGACCGGGCGCTCGCCCGCCGCGTCCAGGACGCCTTCCTCGATCATCAGCCGACCGCCCGCGTATCCCTCCTCGCCGGGCTGGAACATGAACACGACGGTGCCGGGCAGCTGCGCGCGGCGGGCCGCGAGGAGCCGGGCGGCGCCGACCAGGCCCGCCATGTGCAGGTCGTGGCCGCAGGCGTGCATGGCGCCGTTGGCCGCCGCGAACGGCAGGCCGGTGGCCTCCAGGACCGGCAGGGCGTCCATGTCGGAGCGCAGCAGGACGACGGGGCCCGGCCGGCCGCCGCGCAGCACGGCCGTCACCGACGTCAGACCGTCCCCGGTGGTGATCTCCAGGCCGAGGCCGTCCAGCGCGGTGAGGACCGCCGCCTGCGTCCGGGGCAGGTCGAGGCCGACCTCGGGGTGGGCGTGCAGTGCGCGGCGCAGCGCCACAAGGTCGGCGAGCGCCGCGTCACCCGTGGTGAACCCCGTCACCGCGCCGCGGCCCGTTCGCCGAGCCGCGCCAGCGGTCCCGCGGCCTTGACCGACACTTCCACGGTCGGCCGGTCGCTGTAGGGAACGGGGGTCTCCAGCACGTCGACGACGGCCACTTCCAGCGGGTCGGCGCCCGCCTGGATCGCCTTGGCGATCGCCGCCTCCGACGCCTGGGCGATGGCCGCCTCCCGGTCCTCCAGCGGGCTGATCTGGTCGGCGCGGCCTCCGGCGAGCGAGATCGCGGCGCCCACCGCGTTCGCCACGTCGCCGTGGTCGGGCCGCACGATGGGACCGGCGCCCGGCAGGTCGTCGGGTACGAGGAAGCCGCCGCCGCCGACCACCACGAGCGGCAGGTCGGCGCGGCCGAGGGAGAGCCGTTCCACGGCTTCCTCGATCAGCACGTGCGCGCGCTCCAGGGCGGCGCGCAGCGCCTGCTCGTTGGCGGCCGTCTGGGCGGGGAGGGTCCGTCCGGCGATCGAGGCGCCCGCGAGGGCCGCCGCGTCGGTCAGGGTCGGCGTCCGGCCGCCGAAGAGCAGGCCCTCCGTCGCGATCCGGTAGCCCACCGAGCCCGGTCCGACGGCGCCGGTCACCGGGTCGATGGTCGTACCGCCGCCCACGCCGAGGCTGAGGATGTCGGGCATCCGGAAGTTGGTCCGTACGCCGCCGATCTCGCGGGGCAGCGTGGACTCGCGGGGGAATCCGTTCACCACGACGCCCAGGTCCGAGGTGGTGCCGCCGACGTCGATGACGATCGCGTTGGTGGCGCCGGAGAGGTAGGCCGCGCCGCGGATGGAGTTCGCGGGGCCGGAGCCGATGGTGAGCACCGGGTACTGGGCCGCGTAGTCCAGCGACATCAGCGTGCCGTCGTTCTGCGCGAAGAAGGTGACGGCGTCGAGCCCTTCCTCGTCGACGACCGTCACCAGGGCCTCGGTGACCGAGCGGGCCACGCTGTGCAGCGCCGCGTTGAGGACGGTGGCGTTCTCCCGCTCCAGCAGACCGGTGGGACCGATGTCGTGGCTGAGGAAGACGCGCGCGTCGGGGCCGAGGTGGGCGCGGAGCAGTTCGGCGACCTCGAGTTCCTGGTCCGGCATCGAGGGGCTGAAGATGCCGGTCACGGCGACGGCGTCGAAGTGGTCGAGGCCGTCGAGGAAGCGCAGGATGGCGTCCCGGTCCAGCGGCGCGATCGGCGTGCCGTCGACCATGTGGCCGCCGCCGACCATCGCGGACCCGGCCAGGATGAGCCCGGCGAGATCGCCCGGCCAGCCGAGCAGCGGCGGGTACTCGGTCGCCGCCGGGGCGCCGAGCCGGATGGTCGCCACCCGGTCGAGCTGCCGCCGGGCGACGATCGCGTTGGTGGCGTGCGTGGTGCCGAGCATGACCCGTGAGACCCGTGACCGGTCCTCGCCGAGCGCTGTGAGCACATGGGCGATTCCGGCCCTGATGCCGCCGGTGACGTCGTCGGTCGTCGCCTGCTTGGTGTGGGCGAGCACGGTGCCGGTGCTGTCGATGGCGACGGCGTCGGTGTTGGTGCCGCCGACGTCGACGCCGATGGAGAGATCGCGCGTGGCCGTCATCGGGTGCTTCCTTCGAAGGGGGTGTAGGTCAGCTCGTATCCGAACGCCCGCGGTCCGGCCAGTTCCAGGCCGCGCGGGGTCCGCCAGATCGGGTCGCAGGCCCAGGCGAGTACGGAGACGCGCTGGCCGTACCGCAGCATCTCGGTGGTGATCGCGTGGCCGGTCTCGGCGTCGATGATGGTGACGTTGTCGGGGACGCTCACGAGCACTTCGCCGTCCTCCAGGACGACCAGGTTCTCGTTCTGGATCTCCAGGCGCTGGAGCCTGCCGCGGTCGGTGCCCGTACCGGCGATCGTCACGGAGCCGCGGGAGAAACCGCCGACGGTGCGGCGGTCGAGGTCGGTGATCTTGCCGGTGAGCAGGATCGAGCCGCCGAGCTCCGCGGCCACGGCGGCGACCGGCTCGGGTGAGGAGAGCAGGGCGTGGCCGACGCGGATGGCGGCGCTGACCGTGCCCTCGACGACGGCGCCCTTGGCCGTCTCGGCCGTGAGGGGGTAGTGCACGCCGAGGCAGATGGAGCCGCTGGCGACGGTGAGGGCGCGCGCGTGCCGCTCCAGCCAGTGCAGGTCGACGGTCTTGAGCACCGAGACGTTGCCGACCACGTCGCTCAGGACGGAGAAGTCGCACGGGACTCCGGCGACGTTCATGGCGACCATCGCCGCGTCGGGGAAGGCCCGGCCCATGCCGTCGGCGTCGAGCAGCTTCAGCCCGAGGCGGGAGGCCCAGCCCACCGGCCCGACGCCGTTGCTGCCGCCGATCTCCGCGGCCATGAGGGCGGTGATGGGGCGGCCGGCGACGGCCTCTGCCTCGCGGACGAGGAGGTCGACCTGGCGGTTGGAGGAGAGCATCTCGATGCCCACGGTGGGGGCACCGATGCCCGACATGAGGATCACCAGGTCGTCGGGGCCGAGATCGTCGACGGTGACCAGGGGCACCGGGCCGTTCGCGCGGAGCGCTTCCTCGGCGACGATCTGCGAGGTGTAGACCGCCCCGCCGCCCCCGGTGCCGAAGATCGCTGTGCCCGCGGCCAGCGCCGCGACGTCTGAGGCCGCGACGGCGGAGGCCCTGTGAGGGGCGGGCGCGTCGAGGGGTGTGTGAACCATGGGCCTCACGATATGGCGGCGCCCTGACCGCACCTATGGCCCGAGAGTCCAGAGAATCGCGTCATACTGTGCTGATGGCACAACTGACCGTCTCCGACCTCGCCGCCCAGGGCGACCGCCTCGGCATCCGGCACCGCGCCGGGCCCGCGGACGGGCGCGCCGTCGTACGGGTGGACGTCTCGCCGCTCGACCTGCTGGGCACCGTGCCCGCCGGAACCCTCGTCATCGTTCCCGGCACCGAGCACCCGCCGCCGTACCGGCTGGACGTGGCGCTGCGTCAGGCGAGCGCGCGCGAGGTC
Source organism: Streptomyces sp. NPDC024632 (assembly GCF_055559175.1). Classification (NCBI taxonomy): domain Bacteria; kingdom Bacillati; phylum Actinomycetota; class Actinomycetes; order Kitasatosporales; family Streptomycetaceae; genus Streptomyces; species Streptomyces sp. NPDC024632. The sequence goes on along the minus strand of NZ_JBVHLD010000013.1, from coordinate 189,313 downwards.
GCGGGGCTCGTGTTCACGACCGAGCTGACCCTGCCCGACACCGCAAGGGTGCTCGCCGACCGCGGCGGTGTGCCGGTCTTCGCCGCTCCCGGCGCGCGGTCGGCCGATCTGGCCCTCGTGGTCGACCGGCTGCTGTCGGGCGGCGCGTCCGAGGCGATCATGCGGGCGACGCACGCCATCGAGAAGGCCACCGAGGCCGCGGCGGGACCGGACGGGACGCCCGAGCACATCCTCGCCGAGGCCAACCGCATGCTCGGCTCGGAGCTCGCCGTGGTGGAGGACGCCACCGTGACCTGGTCGGCGGCCGACGCGGTCTGCGTCGGCGAGGTGCCGATCGGGCGGCTCGTCGGGAACCGGTCGGACCCGGCGATGCCCATCGCCCTGCCCGTCGTCGCCTCGCTGCTGTCGCGGGCCGCACAGCGCCAGATCAGCGACCGTTTCGCGCCCACCCAGTCGCGTTCGGACCTCATCGTCGAGCTGGTGCTCGCCGAGTCCCACCGGGTCGAGGGCTTCGTCGGCCAGGCCGCGATGCTCGGGCTCCCCCTCCAGCTCTCGCACGTCGCGGCCTGGCTGATCCCGACCGGCCTCGACAACCCCGAGGCGCGGGCTCCGCGCAGCGTGCAGCCCGCGCTTGAGCTGTTCGCGCTCCAACTGGTCGACGGCCGGGACGAGATGTGGCACGTCGCGTTCGTCCAGGACGACCTGCTCCTGGTCAGCACCGAGGAGCACGGCGCGGGCGACCACCAGCGGCGGCTGCGGGAGGTGGCCGTCCGGCTCCAGGAGTACGCGCGCGGCCTGACCGGGCACGGGTGGGAGTACACGCTCGGCCTCGGCACCCCGCAGACGGGCGCGGCGGGGCTGCGTTCGTCCGCCGCGGAGGCGCGGATCGCCGCCGGTTCCGCGATCGCGGCCGGGCGCCTCGGCAGCGTCGAACTGACGGACGTGACGGGCCTGCGCCGGGTGCTGCTCGACGTGTACGCCTCCCCGACCAGCCGCAGCCTGCTGGCGGACATCCTGCTGCCGCTGGACGCGCTCGGACCCGAGCGGGCGCACATCTCGGTGCAGACGCTGCTCGCCTACCTGTCGCACCGCAACTCCCTGGCCCACGCGGGCCGCGAGCTGAATCTGCACCCCAACGCCGTCGGCTACCGGCTCAAGCGGGTCCGCGACACGCTCCAGCTCGACCTCGACGACCCGGACACGCGCTTCGCGGTCGAACTCGCCTGCCGGGTGCGGCTGCTCGGCGCCAGCCGCCGCTGAGCGACGGCGCCGGGCACGGCGCGGTCAGTCGCGCACGGCGCGCATCCGCGCGGCAAGGCCGGGGTTCGCGTACGGGCCGTCCCCGTCGAGCGCCGCGAGGATGCGCGCGACAACCGGTTCTGGCTTGTCCTGGCTCATCTTCTCCTTGGTGACCGCGCGGGTGACCCGCATGCGGAAGCCGACCGTGCCGTGCACGATGCGCTGCGCGTAGGCGGCGTTCTCCGCCGTGCCGCGCATCAGGAACGGGTTGGGCACCGGCGCCTCGAAGTGGGCCACGAGCCGGTCGAGGACGGCCAGATTCTCCTCGTCGGAGAGGATGTCGGGCACGCCGTACAGGTGCGCGGTGGCGAAGTTCCAGGTGGGTACGGCGGTGGGCAGGTCGTACCAGCTCGGCGAGATGTAGCCGCTGGGGCCGTAGACGACCACGCACAGCTCCTGGGTGCCGAGCCGGTGCAGCGCCTCGTCGGGGCGGCCGACATGGCTGACCAGCACCAGTTCGCCGGGGGCCGTGGAGTCTTCTGGGGCCCCGGACTCCTCGGGCTCCTCGATCAGGAACGGGTAGTGCGAGACGACGGGCCCCGCGCCGTCGGCGCCGTTGGACACCATGGTCGCCCAGGGGTGTCCGCGCAGCAGGTCCGCGGCCCAGGCGAGGCCGCCGCCGGTGTACTCGGGGGTCTCACGCATGGTCGCTCCGCTCCGCTCGCGCCGCCGTGCGCGCGAACGCGCGGACGAAGTCGGGCCACAGCTCGCGCGGGATGTCGTGGCCCATCTCCTCGTAGAGGTGCACCTCGGCCCGCGGCATGATCTCCGCGAAGGCCAGCGCGGCCCGCCAGTGCAGTGACTGGTCGCCGCGCCCGTGGATGACCAGCGTCGGCACCGTGACCTCGCGCAGGTCGTCGCGGCGCTCCAACGGGCCGCGCAGCATGGCGTTCCACTGCCGCACCAGGCCGTCGGGCCGGTAGACCCGGTCGTAGTAGCGGGCGCCGAGGGCGGCCGACTCCTCGGCGTCGAAGGGGAAGCCCGGCGACTGGTAGTTCCGCTGGCCGCCGACGAACATCTCGATGTAGGCCGCGCGGTCCAGCCGTTCGGGCGCCCGCGACACCGGCCGACCGTCCCCGTGCGTCCCGACCAGGAACTCCGGCTCGCTCGACGGCGAGGTCGACATCAGGCCCAGGCTCGCGACCCGTCCGGGGTGCTCGATCGCGACCAACTGCGCGATGTAGCCGCCCATCGACATACCGGCCAGGTGAGCCCGGCCGATGCCGAGGTGGTCAAGGAGCGCGACGACGTCGTCGGCCATGTCGGAGAGGTCGTACGTGGCGGCGAACTCGTCGGGTCCGCCGGTCTGCTGGGAGAGCCCGACGTCCCGGTTGTCCGGGCGTACGACGTAGAAGCCCGCGCCGGCCAACATCGCCACGAACGCGTCGTGCCAGCCGATGAGTTGGGCGCCGCCGCCGTGCACGAGCACCAGCGGACGCCCGGCCGGGTCGCCGTCGGTCTCGTAATGGACCTCGATGCCGGCGGGTGTGATGAGGGTGGGCATCGGATCTCCTACAGGTTCGTCCAGGTGGGCCGGCCGCCCAGCACGGTGGCGGCGACCGGCAGGGTGCGCAGCGCTTCGGCGTCCAGCTCCAGCGGGTCCTCGTCGAGGACGACGAGGTCGGCCGGGTCACCGGCCGTCACGTCCATCCGGCCGCGGGCGCTCGCGGACAGGGCCGCCTCGCGGGTGATCCGCTCGTCCGGGTGCCAGGGCTCGCGGCCGTCGCGGCTGCGCGAGACGGCGGCGCTGATCGCCACCCACGGGTCGAGCGGCGAGACGGGCGCGTCGGAGCCGAGCGCGAGGGTCGCCCCCGCGTCCAGCAGCGAGCGGAACGCGAACGCCCGGTCGCTGCGGCCCGCCCAGTGCGTGTCGGCGACGTCGCGGTCGTCCATGGCGTGCTCGGGCTGCACGCTCGCGACCAGGCCGAGCCGGCCGAAGCGGGCGAAGTCGGCGGCGGACACGAGCTGGGCGTGCTCGACGGTGCCCGGTATGCCCAGGCGCTCGAAGGCGTCGATCACCTGGGTGTTGGCGCGGTCGCCGATGGCGTGGACGGCCGCCGCGATGCCCGCCGCGTCCGCGCGGGCGAGCAGTTCCCCGACCCGCTCGGGTGCGACGGACTGCACTCCGCACGGGTGCGGGTGGTCGGCGGGCAGCCCCGGATAGGGGTCCCAGCACAGCGCCGTACGGGTGTTGAGGGAGCCGTCGACCACGATCTTGAGCCGCCCCATGGTGATGAGCCCGCTCGGTTCGAGGAGGTCACCGGTCCGCAGGCCGCGGCCGATCGCGTCGTCGAGCCGGGCGGGCCACACCGACGCCTCCACGCGCAGCGCGGTCACTCCGGCGGCGACCCGCTCGGGCCAGAAGCGGGTGATGTCGGCGTTCTCGAAGTCCACGATCCCCACGACGCCCCTGGCCGCGGCGGCCTGGGCCGCGGCCCGGTGGTCGGCGGCCTCGGGCCGGTGGTCGCGGTCGAGGACGTCGAGCGTTCCGATCCACTCGGTCTCGCGCAGCACGCCGTCCTCGGGCGGGCGCACGCCGAGGCGGCGCGCGGCGGCGGAGTTGAGCCAGCCGCAGTGCAGGTCGCCGGAGACGAGCACCAGGCCGCGGTCGGCCGATATAGCGTCGAGGGCGGCCAGGCTCGGGGCGTCGGGCCACAGCGCGTCCCGGAAGCCGTAGCCGACCAGGAGGTCGGACGCGGTGGCGGCCAGCGCGTCGCGCATGATCGTGGCCGCGTGCGCGGCGGACGTGGCGGGGGCGAGGTCGACCCGGCGGCTGCGGATGACCCACTGGTCGAAGTGGGTGTGGGCGTCCCACAGGCCGGGGCGCACGAAGCGCCCGTCGAGGTCGAGGGCCGCCGCCGACGGGAGGTCGCCGCCGGTCGGCGCGACGCTCTCGATCAGGCCGTCGCGCAGCACGAGGTCCCACTGCCCCGGGGTGCGCGGGATGCGCGCACGGCGCAGGACGAGGTCGGGCACGGGGCTCATGGGCGACCGCATCTCAGGTGTTCCTCCGGATCTCAGGGGTCTTCAGGGTCGAGGGGTGCCGTCGAGGTCGAGGCTGGTGTCGAGGTCGGGAGCAGCGTCGAGGTCGGCAGCGTCGTCGAGGTCGGCGGTGTCGTCGAGGGAAGCGTCGTCGAGGTCGTCGAGGTCGAGCGGCCTTCCCATCACGGGGATCGACCGCAGCAGTTCACGGGTGTAGGGATCGGCGGGGTCGGCGAGCACGGCGTCGGTGGGCCCGTGCTCGACGACGCGGCCGGCCCGCATGACGGTGACCTCGTCGCTCACGTAGCGCACCACGGCGAGGTTGTGCGAGATGAACAGCATGGTCAGGTGGAGTTCGCTCTGGAGCTCGCGCAGCAGATTGAGGACCACGCCCTGGACGCTGACGTCGAGCGCCGAGGTGATCTCGTCGGCGACGAGTACGGCGGGTTCGGCCGCCAGCGCCCGCGCGATGGTAATCCGTTGCCGCTGGCCGCCGGAGAAGCGGGCCGGTCGGTCGCCCGCCCGGGACGGGTCGATGTGGACGAGGTCGAGCAGTTCGCGGACCCGTGTCTCCCGGTCGGTCCGGTTGAGCCGCCGCCCGGTGGCGAGCAGGCCCTCCGCGACGGAGACGCCCACGGGCATTCGCGGGTCGAGCGCCGCGAGCGGGTCCTGGAAGACCATCTGCACCCGGCGGCGGGCCAGTCTGGCCTCGCGCGAGCGGGCGGTGAGGTCGACACCGTCGAGGCGTACGGTGCCCGCGTCGGCGCGCGCCAGTCCCACGGCGACCCGTGCCATGGTCGACTTGCCCGACCCCGACTCGCCGACGAGCCCGAGCGTCCGGCCGGAGCGGACGACGAGCGAGGCGTCGTCGACGGCGGTCTGGGCGGCCCGGCCGTGGCCGAAGCGCACCGTGACGTGGTCGAATTCGAGCGTGCTCACGCGGTCGCCTCCTCCTGTGTGGCGACGCCGACCACCGGCAGCGCGCGGGTCCTGTCGGTCGTCATGTCGGGCACGCAGGCGATCAGACCGCGCGTGTACGGGTGCCGCGCCTCGTCCAGCCGTCGCGCGTCCAGCCATTCGACCACCCCGCCGTCCCGCATGACGGCGATGCGGTCGCAGAAGCCGCTCACCAGGGCGATGTCGTGGGAGATCAGCAGGATCGCGGCGCCGGTCCGCTCGCGGGCGTCGCGCAGCGCGCGCATCACCTGCCGCTGCACCGTCACGTCCAGGGCGGTCGTGGGCTCGTCGGCGATGATCAGCCGGGGCGTCCCCATCAGGCCCATCGCGATCATGGCGCGTTGCCGCATGCCGCCGGAGAACTCGTGGGGCAGCTGCCGGATCCGCCGTTCCGGGTCGGGGATGCGCACCAGGGCGAGGGCGTCCAGGGCCCGCTTCGTCGCGGCGCCGCGCGCCACACCCGCGTGGATCTCGCTGGCCTCGGTGAGCTGCCGGCCGACGGTGAGGGCCGGGTTGAGCGAGGACAGCGGGTCCTGGAAGATCATCGCCTGTTCCAGGCCGAGCCTGCGGCGCTCGGCGGCCCTGGGCCGCCGTTCCATGTCGATGCCGCGGAAGACCAGGCGTTCGCTCTCCACCAGCGCCTCGGGGCCGAGCAGTCCGGCCAGGGCCATGGCGGTGACCGACTTGCCGGAGCCCGACTCGCCGACGATGCCGACGACCTCCCCCGGTCCGATCGTCAGGTCCACGCCGTGCACCCGCTGGACCAGGGAGCCGTCGTCGGCGCGGAAGGAGACCCGCAGGTTCTTCACCTCGGCGACGGCGTCGCCCTCGGCCGGGGTGACGCCCGCGCCGTCCGACCGGGGGCGTACGGCGTGCACGGTCCGGGCGCGGGACTGGCTGAGCACCTCGCCCAGCAGCGAGAACAGCACACCGGTGAGCACGATCGCGATGCCCGGCCCGATCGCCGCCATGGGCGCCGAGTAGATGCGCTTGGAGCCCTCGTTGAGCAGCCGTCCCCAGTCGTACTGCGTGGGTTGCACGCCCAGGCCGAGGAAGGACAGCGCGGCGAAGGAGAGCAGCGTGGCCGACGCGTGCGCGGCGATGTTGACGACCAGCGGCGGCAGGATGTTCGGCAGGACGTGCCGCCGCGCGGTGCGCAGCGGCGGGCTGCCGACCAGCCGCGCGGCGTGCACGTAGTCGGTGTTGGCGACCGACGAGGCGAGGGTGGAGACCAGGCGCGCGAAGACCGGGACGCCCGCGAAGCCGATCGCGAACATCGCGCCGCGCGCCGTCGCGCCCCAGATGACGGAGAAGAACAGCGCGAGCAGCAGCCACGGGAACGACAGCAGGATGTCGATGAAGGCGGTGACCAGGCGGCGCGGCGCGCGCGGCAGCACCGCGGCGACGATGCCGAGCACGACGCCGCCCGCGACGGAGATGCCCGCGGCGCCCAGGGTCAGCAGCACCGACAGGCGGGTGGCGACGACGGTGCGGGCGAACAGGTCGCGGCCGAGTTCGTCGGTGCCGAAGGGGTGGGAGAGGCTGACCGGTGCCTGGCGGCCCGCGATGTTCCGGGTGGTGGCCGCGTGGTCGAACACGAAGGGGCCGACGACCGCGGCGAGCACGACGAGCGTGAGACCGGCGAGTACGGCGATGCCCTGCGGGGTGAGGAGGGTACGGCGCAGCATGGTCATGCCTCCGCGATCGTCGAGCGCGGGTCCAGGATCGCGATGGCGAGGTCCACGACGAGGTTCGCCCCGAGGACGAGCAGCGCGTACACGAGCACGATCCCCTGGATCAGCGGGTAGTCCTTGGCCGTGATCGAGGAGACGATCGTGGACCCGATGCCGGGCACGGTGAACACCGTCTCCACGAGCACGGTGCCCGCGACGAGTCCGACCAGCACCACGCCGCCCGCGGTGAGGGTGGCGGTGACGATGTTGGGCAGCGCGTGCCGCAGGTACAGCAGCCGGCCGGGCAGCCGCTTGCTGCGCGCGGTGGTCAGGTACGGGGCGTCCAGCACGCGCAGCATCTCGATGTGCACGATCCGGGCCAGGTAGGCCAGCGGCCCGATGGCCAGCGCGAGCACGGGCAGCACCGCCTGGCCGGGCGTGCCCCATCCCGCGGGCGGGAAGAGCGGCAGGCCGACGCCGAGGGTCGCGATGAGCAGCACCGCGAGCAGGAAGTTCGGGATCGCGATGAGGATGCCGAGCAGTCCCGACACCCCGAGGTCGAGGAAGCGGCGGCGACCGCTCCGGGCCGAGACCGCCGTGGCGACGCCGATCGGGAACGCGCCGACGACGGCGACGAGGAAGGAGATCACGGCCAGCAGCAGCGTGGTGGGCAGCCGCTCGCCGAGGATCTGGGAGACTGGTCGCTGCGAGGTGATCGACGTACCGAGGTCGCCGTGCAGCAGCGCGGTGACGTAGTGGGTGAACTGGGCCCACAGCGACTGGTCGAGGCCGAGCTGCTGGCGCAGCGCGTTCACCGTCGACAGCGGGGCGGTGGGCCCCAGGGCCGCTCGTACCGGGTCGCCCGGCACGAGCTGGACCATGAAGAACGACGCCACCAGCACGACGGCGAACGAGATCGCCGCGCGACGCAGTCGTTGCAGGACGAATTCGAGCCTCGGCGATCCGGCCAGGAGCCGGGGGCGCCCGGCCCGAGCGGCGGCCGGTTCGGCCTGCTCGGGGGGCGCGGCGGTGGTGACCGCGTTCGAAGGGATCGTCATGCCGTCAGCCCAGCATGCGGATGGTCGTCGGCGCGATGCCCCAGGGCACGTCGGCGGTGGCCTTGTTGAAGAAGGTCGGCGCCGCGGTCTGCGCGAGGGGGTAGGCGTCGGCCCGGTCGATCAGTTCCTTCTCCGCGCTCTGCCACAGGTCGCACGCCGCCGTGGTGTCCTTGGCGGTCATCGCCTGCTTGGCCAGGTCGTCGTACGCGGGGTTGCGCACGTCCATGAAGTTGTAGCCGCCCTTCTCGCTGGTGGCGCCGAGGAAGAACAGGCTGAGCGTGGAGGGCTTGTTGGGGGCGAGCTGGATGAAGCCGGTGTCCCAGTCGTAGGACTGGTAGAGGTCGGTGGACCAGCCGGTCGGGTCCTCGGCGACGAGCTTGGTGTCGACGCCGATCTCCTTCCACTCGGCCTGGATCTCCTCGGCGGCGGCGGAGTGGCTGGGCGTGCCCGCGTCGTACAGGAAGCGGATGGTCAGCGGCTTGCCGTCCTTGGAGCGCTTGCCGCCGGAGCCTGCCGGGTACCCGGCCTCGTCCAGCAGCGCGCCGGCCTTCGCCTTGTCGGTGGCGGGCAGCGTCCACTTCGGGCCGCCCTTGACGCACAGGAACGGCGCCTGGACGACCAGCGACTTCATCTCCTCGGAGTGGCCGTTGGTGACGAGGTCGCCGACCGAGGAGCGGTCGAGGGCGAGTGTGAGCGCCTTGCGCACGCGCTCGTCGGAGGTCGGCCGGCTGGAGCGCTCGTTGAAGAGCATCTCGCCGATCGGGTTCGGCACGCCCTTGGACGCCAGCTTGGCGGCCTGGAGGCGGTCGCGGTCGGTGCCCGCCACGCCTGCCGCGTTGAGTCCGCCGGACAGCAGCAGGTTCGCCGCCGTGGACTCGTCGGTCACGACCTTCCCGACGACCTTGTCGGGCAGCCCCTTGGTGCTGCTGGTGACGCCCTGGGGTCCCCAGGTGTAGTCGGTGCGCTTGGTGTAGACGTACTCGTTGCCCGCCTTGGCGGTGGTCAGGTGGAACAGCGCCGTGCCGTTGGTCGCGTTCTTCAGCGAGTCGGGCTTGTCGAGGCCGCCCTGGCAGACCATCTCGACCTCGCCCGTCATGCTGAGCAGGAACGGGTTGCTGGTCTTCGAGGTGATCGTGAGCTTGTTGCCCTCGGCCGTGGCCTTCATGTCGGCGGTGACGTCGGAGCCGTGCCAGAAGGTGCCGTGCTTGGCGTCCGCCTGGTAGGTGATGTTGTTCGCGGCCGTCGCGGCCGTGAACGTGCTGCCGTCGGAACAGGTGACGCCGTCCTTGAGGGTGTACGTCACGGAGGTGGGGGTCTGCGTCCAGCTCTGCGCGAGCCACGGCAGGGACTGGCCGTCCCCCGAGGTGTAGACGAGCGATTCGTAGGCGTACGGCACGAGCTGGCGCTGCACGAGCGAGACCCCGGTGAGCGGCGAGAGGCTGCCCGGGTCGTCGTTGAGCCCGACGTTGAACGTGCCGCCGGAGACGTACGAGGTCGGGCCTGCGCTCGCCTTGGCGCCGGAGCCTGAGCCGGAACCGCAGGCGGCGAGCGTTACGGCCGCGACCGCACATGCCGCGACCGCGACGGACGGCTTGAGGTGCTTCCTGGTCATTGCTGTCGTCCTTTGGTTCGACGCGGTGCGGGACGGGAGCCTGGTCGATGGGGCCGGGCGGCCCCGGGTACTCCGAGGCCCTGGGTCCGAGGCTAGAAAGCCCGGATACACCCGACAATGTGCCGACGACGCAGAGAATCGTGGCGCACTGTGCTGTGAACACAGTGGCCGGCACCACATCGGCTCGTGACCGCGAGCCGTCCGGGTACCGGTGTCCCCGCACCCGCGCCGGGTACGGGCCGCTCGAAAGCCGCCCCGGCGCGGTGATCTCCCTGGAGACGATGCAGGAGCGGGCTCCGCACTTCAAGCCCCGACGGCATCGACATGTGCCGCGACCAGCGGTTCAGCCGCCGCCGCTGTGCTCCTCGTAGGCGGCGACGACCTCTTCGGTCGGGCCGTCCATCAACAGCTCGCCCTTCTCCAGCCAGATCACGCGGTCGCAGGTGTCGCGGATGGAGCTGTTGTTGTGACTGACGAGGAAGACGGTGCCCGCCTCCTTGCGCAGCTCCCTGATCCGGTCCTCCGAGCGCTTCTGGAAGGCGCGGTCACCGGTGGCCAGCGCCTCGTCGATCATCAGCACGTCGTGGTTCTTGGCCGCCGCGATCGAGAACCGCAGCCGGGCGGCCATGCCGGAGGAGTACGTCCGCATCGGCAGCGAGATGAAGTCGTCCTTCTCGTTGATCCCGGAGAACTCGACGATGCCGTCGTACCGCTCGCGCACCTCCTCCTGGGACATGCCCATGGCCAGGCCGCCGAGGATGACGTTGCGCTCGCCGGTCAGGTCGTTGAGCAGGGCGGCGTTGACGCCGAGCAGGGACGGCTGGCCGTCGGTGTAGACCCGGCCGCGGTCGGCGGGGAGCAGGCCCGCGATGGCCTTGAGCAGGGTGGACTTGCCCGAGCCGTTGGAGCCGATGATGCCGATCGCCTCACCGCGGTAGGCCGTGAAGGTGACGCCCCTGACCGCGTGCACGGTGTGGACGTTCGGCGAGGCCCTGCGGGAGACCAGCCGGTGCAGCGCGGAGGTCGCGTTGCCCCGGCCGGTGCCCGCGCCGTAGATCCGGTAGACGACGTGCAGTCCGTCGACGATGACGGTGGGCACCAGGGGCCGGACCAGGCGCGGGGCGACCTCCGGGGCGATCTTCGGGTCCAGGGCGGCGGCCAGCTCGGGGGCCAGGCCCCTGGCGCTGTTCGGGACGGCGTTCAGCGCGGTCTCCTGCGTTGCCTCGTCCGTTGGTTCAGCCACGGCCGTACTCCTCCTCCGACGACCAGAAGAACGCGTACCCGGCGCAGGCGGCCACGGCCGCCCAGCCGACCGCGAGCGGCCAGATGTGCGGCGGGAGCTGTTCGCGGGTGACGCTGTCGATCAGCGCGAAACGCATCAGACCGACATATACCAGGGCGGGGTTGACGTTGAGCATCACCGCGACGGCGTGCGGCGCGCCGACGGTGAACCGGGAGAGGTCGTAGAAGACCCCGGAGACGTACATCCAGGTCCGCAGCACGAAGGGCAGCACCTGGGCGAAGTCGGTGGTCCTGGCGCCGACGCGGGCCAGGCCCAGGGCCAGCCCCGCGTTGAAGAGCGACTGGAGGGCCAGCGCGGGGACGGCGAGCAGCCAGCGGGTGGTGACCGGGATGCCCTCGGCGACCACGATGACCGAGAGCACGCCGAGGGAGAGCAGGAGCTGCCGGAGCTGGAGCAGGGTGGCGGCGATCGGCAGGCAGGCGCGCGGGAAGTGCAGGGCGCGGACGAGTCCGATGTTGTCGGTCAGCGAGCGGGCGCCGCCGAGGACGGCCGACTGGGTGAAGGTGAACACGAAGACCCCGGTGCACAGGAACGGGATGTAGTCCGTGACGCCGCGGCCCGCGCCGAGCAGCAGTCCGAAGATCAGGAAGTAGACGGCCGCGTTGAGCAGCGGGGTGAGCACCTGCCAGAGCTGGCCGAGGCGCGCGTCGCTGTAGAGGGCGGCCTGCCGGGCACCGGCGAAGGCGGTGACGAAGTGGCGGCGGGCCCAGAGCCGCCGGGTGTACTCCACGATTCCGGGGCGGGCGCCGCTGACGGTCAGGCCGTGGGCGGCGGCGAGCGCGGCGGGAGCGAGGTCCGCGGGGCCCGGCCGAGCGGGTGCGCGCGGGGCGGTGATCACGGCGGGAGAGGCGACGGGCATGGGCGGCTGCCTTCGGGTGACGGGCATGGGGAGACACCTGCGCAACGACGGAACGGGCCCGTATCGTCGTCACGGTCGACGGTAGAGCAGTCGTGGGATGGAACGCAACCGTTCCGTCGTCACGTCGGGTTAGGATCGCTCGCATGACCGACTCCGCCGAGGCCGCTTCTCCGTCCACGACGACCGGCGGTCCGCGCCGCGCCCCGGCGGGCGCCGCCGTGCTGCGCGAGGACGTCACCGAGGCGATCCGGGCGGCCGTCTTCGCCGAACTGGCCGCCGTCGGCTACGGGCGCATGTCGATGGAGGGCATCGCCCGGCGCGCGGGGGTCGGCAAGGCCGCCGTGTACCGCCGGTGGCGCTCGAAGCTGCCGCTGGTCCTCGACATGGTGTCCGACTTCGCCGCGCAGGGCCTTCCCGTGCCCGACACCGGCACGCTGTACGGGGACGTCCGCGCCCTGCTCGACGTCAGCGCGCGGGCCCTGCGGCATCCGGTCGCGGCGCAGATCATCCCCGATCTGCTGGCCGAGGCCGCTCGCAGTCCCGAGCTGGCCGACACGCTGCGCACCGCGCTGCGTGAGGCCCAGGGTGGGATCACCGTCGCCGTCATACGCCAGGCCGCCGCGCGCGGCGAGCTGTCCCCCAGCGCCGATCCCGAGCTCGCCCTCGACCTCATCGCGGGCCCGCTCTATTGGCGTCTGGCCGTCATGCGCGCCGCCTACTCCCGAGCGCAGCTCGACGCCCTCACCTCAGCCGTCGTCGCTGCGCTCCAGGCTTCCACGTAGCCCGTACGTCCGCCCCCACCCCGCCGCCGCGCTCCCGGCTCCCGCGTAACCACCGGGCCTCCGGCCCGGACCCCACAGGATCTGCCCCGCTGGGGCCGGTCCGCACAGCGCACCACCGCCGCGGCCGGCCGCGCAGTTCCCCGCGCCCCTAAAAACCCGCCGCACCCAGCCGAGCACCCTCGCCCCCGAAGGGCCGCGGGGAACTGCGCGAGCAACCACGACGCACCGGCACCCGGCGAACACCCGGCCGGGCTACGGCGCGCGCCCGAAGGGGCGCGGGGAACTGCGCGAGCAACCACAACGCACCGGAAGTCGGCGAACACCCGGCCGGGCTACGGCGCGTGGCCGAAGGGGCGCGGGGAACTGCGCGGGGAAGCCATCACCGGCGGGTGGTCGGGGGGATGCGGCAAGCACCCCACCGGGGCCGGTAGTGACCGGCAGGTCGAAGGCCGTCCACGTGCCGGTGGTGACCGGCAGGTCAAACGGCGTCCCCGTGCGGGAGCACCACGGTGCGGTGGGCGTGGTCGCCCGCCACGTCCGCCGTGGGGGCGGCGGCGATCACGAGGATGCCCGCGGCGGCGACCCCGCGGAGGCGGGCCCAGATCCGGCCCTCGGCCGGAACGGCGAGGTCGGCGGGGTCGACCAGGAGGACGTCCGGGGCCGGGATGAGAGCCAGGGCGACGGCCAGGAGAAGCTGGTCGCAGACCCCCAGGTGTTCGAAGCGGGCGCGGCGGGGGATGACGCCGGGCCGCTCCGAGTCCGGGTGGTCGGCCAGGGTGAGCCCGGCGGCGGCCAGGGCTTCGTGGATGCGGCGGGCACCGACACGCAGGCCCGCGTGGACGGCCGCCAGGTCGAGGAGTTCACCGACGCGGTCGTACGGGTCGGGGGCCCCGGGGCCGTACACCCGCGCCACGCCGGTCCTGCGCCCGCCGGGCCGCAGCCCGCGCCCGAGCGCGACCAGCATCGCGGTGCGTTCGGGACCCGCGGGGCCGATGACGGCCAGGAGTTCCGAGGCAGATACGGCGGCGGGCGCGACGCCGTGTGCGGGGGCGCTGTGCCCGGTCACTGTCACCACGCCGTCCCCTTCCTTCGTAGAGGCGAGCAATCCGCCCATATCTACCAAGGAAGGGGGCGTTCAGCGGCGCGGCACTCCGGAGAGCGCCGCCGTACGCGGCCGGGCCGCCGGCCGTACGCCGTCCCGGACGAGCACCAGCAGGGCCACGTCGTCGGCGGGACGGTCGGCCGCGTGCCGCAGGACGGCGGCGCGCAGGTCCGCGGCGACGGCGCGGCCGGACAGCGGGGTGCCGGGGCGTACGTCGGCCGCGTCGGCCAGGGCGTCGGCCAGCGGGAAGAAGACGCCTTCGGCGTCCCGCGCGTCCTGCATGCCGTCGGTGCAGAGCAACAGCCCGTCGCCGGGCGGCACATGGCCGGTGGCGGCCGGTGCGGCCGTCCGCGCCGGGTCGAACAGGCCCAGCGGCGGCAGGGGTTCGCCGATCGGCAGCGGACCGGGCGCGGCGTCGAGCAGATACGGCTGCGGGTGGCCGCAGTTGACGATCCGGTAGGCGCCGTCGTCGGCGAGCTCGACGAGTTGGAGGGTGGCGAATTCCTCGGCGACCGGATCCTGTGGCGGGACACCGGCCGCCGCCGGGTGCTCACCGCGGGTCCGCTCCCGCAGATGGCGTCGCAGGGCCCCGTCCAACCGCCGCAGCACGCCCGCCAGTTCGGGTTCCTGATGGGCCGCCTCGCGGAAGCTGCCGAGCAGCGCGGCGACCATGCCGATCGCGGGCAGGCCGTGGCCGCGCGCGTCCCCGATGAGCGCCCGCACCCCGAACGGCGTGGCCAGCACCTCGTAGAAGTCGCCGCCGACGTGAGCGCCCCGGCTGGCCGACACGTACTCCCCCGCCACCGTCCAGCCGCCCGCTCTGCGCGGCAGCGGCCGCAGCAGCACCTGCTGGGCGGCGACGGCGATCTCCCGCGTACGGTCCAGCTCGTCGCAGAGCAGCGACCGGCGGCGGGCGGTCCACATCGCCGCGGCTATCACCGCGACCGCGGTGGCCGCGGCGCCGAGCACCGGGCCGGAGCCGTCGAAGGAGTCGTCGGCCAGTTCCGCGCCCAGCACGCCGAGCGCCAGCAGCCCGCTGCCGAACACCCAGAGCCGCCGGGCACCCGCCGCGCAGGCCACCGCGGGAGTCACGGCGAGGGCGGGCAGCACGTCCGCGCCTTCGGACAACTGCCAGGTGAGCACGCCCATCACCGCCACCCACACGGCGGGTACCAGCGCCCACGGCACCCTTCGCAGCGCACGGACTGCCCGGTTTCGGATCATCCGCCCGGCTCCCCCCAGAAGCCGCGGTCGCGGCAGCGTCGGAGCCGCGGCCCGCATGCCCGGCTCCCGCATCCCGACCGATTCTGGCCATTCCCCGCGCACAAGTGGCCCGCCGAACGGGGTAATCACTCGAATGAGCGACGAAACCCTTGAGCGCTCCCCGAAAGACGAAGGGGGGCCGCCCCGGTGCGTCCGGGACGGCCCCTCTCTCGGGTCCTGCGCGCCGTCAGGCGCCGCGCAGCACCGCCCCGGTGAGGGCGTGGGCGCTGGCGACCGCCGCGTCACGCGCCGCCGTGGTCTCCTCGGCCGTCAGCGTGCGGTCGGGGGCCCGGAAGCGCAGCGCGTAGGCGAGGGACTTGCGGCCCTCACCGATCTGCTCGCCGGTGAAGATGTCGAACAGCCGGAGCGATTCGAGGAGTTCACCGGCGCCGTCGCGCAGCGCGCGCTCGACGTCGGCGGCCGGGACCGAGGAGTCGACGACGAGCGCCACGTCCTGGGTCGCCACCGGGAAGGTGGACACCCGCGGCCCGGTGGGCCGGTCGCCGCCCGCGCGCTCGACCTGGTCCATGTCCAGTTCCATCGCGCAGGTCCGCTCGGGCAGGCCGAGCGCCTTGGTGACCCGCGGGTGCAGCTCCCCCGCGTTGCCCACCAGCGTCTCCTGACCGTCGACCACCGCGTACAGCGCGGCGCAACGGCCCGGGTGGTAGGGGGCGTGCTGGTCCTGGCGGACGCTCAGCTCGACCCCGGCCTCGCGGGCCACGGTACGGGCCGCCTCGACCGCGTCGGCCCAGGTCGCCGGGTGTCCGGCGCCCCACCAGCCGCTACGGTCGCGGGCGCCGCAGAGCACGACGGCGACCCGGCGGGGCTGGTCCGGCAGCGCCTCCTGGAGCCGCGCGATCTCCGCGTCCGTCGGACGGCGGTCGACCGCGAGACGCGGCGGCGTCTTCTCCGCGCCGGTCGGCAGGAAGACCAGACCGGCCTCGAAGAGCGCCAGGTCGTGCGTGCCGCGGCCCAGATTGCGGCGCAGCGTGGCCAGCAGGCCGGGCAGCAGCGTCGTGCGCAGACCGGGCTCGGTGTCCGAGAGCGGGTTGGCGACGGTCACCGTGCGGCGGCGCGGGTCGTCCGCGTCCAGCCCGAGCTGGTCGAAGACCTCGGCGCTGACGAAGGGGTAGCTCGGCGCCTCCACGTATCCGGCGCCGGCCAGGGCCCGGCCGACCCGGCGGCGCAGGAGCTGCGACTCGGTCAGCCCGCGTCCGGCGGGCGGCTTGGGCAGCGTCGACGGCAGATTCTCGTAGCCTTCGAGCCGGATGACCTCTTCGGCGAGGTCGTTGGGGAAGGCCAGGTCGGGGCGCCAGCTCGGCACGGTGACGATCAGCTCGTCGCTGCCGTAGACGTCGCAGCCGATCTCCTGGAGGCGGCGGACGACGGTCTCACGGCCGTACTCGGTGCCCGCGACGCGGTCCGGGTGGTCGGCGGCCATCGCGACGGTGCGCGGGGCCGACGGTGAGACGACCTCGGTGACGCCGGGGTCCGCGGTGCCGCCCGCCAGGCCCGTCAGCAGGTCGACCGCGCGCTGGGCCGCGGCCGAGGTGGCCTGCGGGTCGCTGCCGCGTTCGAACCGCTTGGACGCCTCGGAGCCGAGCTTGTGGCGGCGCGCGGTGCGGGCGATGGTGACCGGCGCGAAGTGCGCGGCCTCGATGACGATCTCGGTGGTGCCGGTGACGACGCCGGTCTCCGGGTCGGTGGCGGGCGCGGCGATCTCGGTGTTCGCGCCGCCCATCACGCCCGCGAGGCCGATCGCCCCGGAGTCGTCCGTGATGACCAGGTCCTCGGGGTCCAGCGTGCGCTCGACGCCGTCCAGCGTCGTCAGCTTCTCGCCGGGCAGCGCGCGGCGCACTCCGATCGGCCCTTCGATCCGCGAGCGGTCGTAGGCGTGCAGCGGCTGGCCCAGCTCGAACATCACGTAGTTGGTGATGTCCACGGCCAGCGAGATCGGCCGCATGCCGACCTTCTGGAGCCTGCGCTGGAGCCAGATCGGCGACCGCGCCTCGGGGTCGAGACCGGTGACCGTACGGGCGGTGAAGCGGTCGCAGCCGACCGGGTCGGCGACCTTGACCGGGTAGCCGAACGCGTTGGGCGCGGGCACGTCGATCAGCGCCGGGTCGCGCAGCGAGACGCCGTACGCGATGGCCGCCTCGCGGGCGACGCCGCGCATCGACAGCGCGTAGCCGCGGTCCGGCGTGACGGCGATGTCCAGGACCTCGTCGACCAGTTCGAGCAGCTCGACGGCATCGGTGCCCACCTCGTGCTCGGGCGGCAGCACGATGATGCCCTCGTGGTCGTCGCCCATGCCCAGCTCCTGCGCGGAGCAGATCATGCCGTGCGAGACATGGCCGTACGTCTTGCGCGCGGCGATCGCGAAGTCGCCGGGCAGCACGGCGCCTGGCAGCACCACGACGACCTTGTCGCCGACCGCGAAGTTGCGGGCGCCGCAGACGATCTCCTGCGGCTCGCCGGTTCCGTTGGCGTCGCCGACGTCGACCGTGCAGAAGCGGATCGGCTTCTTGAAGCCCTCCAGCTCCTCGATGGTCAGCACCTTGCCGACGACCAGCGGGCCCTTGAGCCCGGCGCCGAGCTGTTCGACGGTCTCGACTTCGAGACCGGCGGAAATGAGCTTGGCCTGGACGTCGCGGCCGGTCTCACCGGCGGGCAGTTCGACGTACTCCCGCAGCCAAGAAAGCGGGACCCGCATCAGATCTCCATCCCGAACGGAAGGGTGAAGCGCACATCACCCTCGACGATGTCTCGCATGTCCTCGACGCTGTGGCGGAACATCAGCATCCGCTCGATGCCGAAGCCGAACGCGAAACCGCTGTACTTCTCCGGGTCGACGCCGCAGGCGGTGAGCACCCTGGGGTTGACGACGCCGCAGCCGCCCAGCTCGATCCAGCCCTCGGAGGAGCAGGTGCGGCAGGGGCGGTCGGGATTCCCGACCGAGTCGCCGCGGCAGACGTAGCAGAGCATGTCCATCTCGGCGGACGGCTCGGTGAACGGGAAGTGGTTGGGCCGCAGCCGCGTCGTCATGCCCTCGCCGAACAGCGAGACCACCATGTGGTCGAGGGTGCCCTTGAGGTCGGCCATGGTCAGGCCCTCGTCCACGGCGAGCAGTTCGACCTGCGCGAAGACCGGGGTATGGGTGGCGTCCAGCTCGTCGGAGCGGTAGACGCGGCCCGGCGCGATCACGTAGACGGGCAGCTCGCGCTCCAGCAGTGCGCGGATCTGCACCGGGGAGGTGTGGGTGCGCAGCACCACGCCGGACTCGCCGCTGCCGCCGGGGCCCTCGACGAAGAAGGTGTCCTGGGTCTCGCGGGCGGGGTGGTCGGGCGGGAAGTTGAGGGCGTCGAAGTTGAACCACTCGCTCTCGACCTCGGGACCCTCGGCGACCTCGTAGCCCATGGCCACGAAGATGTCCTCGATGCGCTCGGAGAGCGTGGTGAGCGGGTGCCGCGCGCCGACCGGGCGCCGGTCGTAGGGCAGCGTGACGTCCACGGCCTCCTCGACCAGCACGCGGGCGTCGCGCTCCGCCTCCAGCTCGGCCTGCCGGGCGGCCAGCGCCTTGTTGACCGCGCCGCGCGCCTGGCCGACGCGCTTGCCCGCCTCCGCCTTGGCCTGCGGCGGCAGCGCGCCGATCTCGCGGTTGGCGAGCGCCAGCGGCGAGGCGCCGCCGGTGTGCGCGGTCTTCGCGTGCGCGAGCGCGTCGAGGTCGGTGGCGGCGGCGACGGCGGCCAGCGCCGCGTCGCGCATCCGCTCGATCTCCTCCGGCTTCAACGCCTCGACCTCCACAGGGTCGTACGACTTGTTCGGTGCCGACATCTTTTCCCGTTCCGCAGTGGATGGTGGTGGGGGCGCCTCCCAGGACGGAGTCTCCGAGTGGAGGCTCTGCCCGACCGGACACATACCGAAGCCCGATTCTACCGGCGCCGCGTGGACCGCCTGATCACGCCCGTCGGGGGTCCGCCGGGACGACATCCCCGGCGAACGCTCTGCCCGCGCGGCCGGTCAGGCCATGAAAGCGGGTGCCCCGACGGGCAGAATAAATCGGAACTGGGCGCCGCCGCCGGGGGCCCTGCCGACGGAGATGGTGCCGCCGTGCGCCTCGACGATGCCCTTGACGATGTACAGCCCGAGGCCGGTGCCGCCGCGCTTGCTGCCCCGCCAGAAGCGGGTGAAGACGCGGCCCATCGACTCCTCCGGAATGCCGGGGCCCTCGTCGCTCACGGTCACCGCTGTGCCGGTGCAGCTCCGCTCCTGCGCGGAGAACGAGGGCTCTACGTCGATGGTGACAGTCCCCTCGCCGTGCCGCACCGCGTTTTCCAGCAGATTGCCGAGGACCTGGTCGACCTTGTCGGGGTCGGCCCACAGCGCGGGCAGCGGCTGGGTGACCCGCACCCGGAAGCGGTCGGCCCGCTGGCCCGCGGCGACATGGCCGTCCACGTGGCGCTGCACGGCCGCCGCCATGTCCACCGGCTGGCGGCGCACTTCCAGGCGGCCGGAGTCGATCCGGGAGATGTCGAGGAGTTCCGCGATCAGCCGGGTGACCCGGTTGGCGTCGGCGTCGACGGTCTCCAGCATGAGCTTCTTCTGGTCGTCGGTGAAGCGTTCCCACTTGGCGAGCAGGGTGGCGGTGAAGCCCTTGACCGAGGTGAGCGGCGAGCGCAGTTCGTGCGCGACGGTGGCGATCAGCTCGGCGTGGCTGCGTTCGGTACGGCGGCGGGCCTCGGTGCCGCGCAGCGAGACCACCAGACGGCGCACCGGTCCCGTGGGGTATTCGCGCACGTAGCGGGCGGCGACCAGCACTTCGCGTCCGCCGGGCAGCAGCAGATTGCGTTCCGGCTGGCCGACCCTGATGGCCAGGCCGCCGTACGGGTCGGTGAGCGCCCACCAGCGGCGGCCTTCGAGGTCTTCCAGCGGCAGCGCGCGCTCCACGGATTTGCCGAGCACGTCGCGCGGGTGCAGGGCGGTGATCCGGGCGGCGGCGGCGTTGAAGGCGATCACCCGGCCGCGCTCGTCGGCGACCACCAGGCCGTCGGGGAGGTCGTCCGGGTCCAGGCCCAGGGAGTCGACGCCGAACGGTTCCGCGCCGAGCGGGCGGGCGGCGCGTGCCGCGGTGTCCCGCGATTCCGCTTCGTGGCCCGCGGGCCCCGGGGTCCGCGGTCCCGCGGAGCGCGCGGTCCGGCCCAGGACGGCGCTGCGCGCCTCGTCCTCTGGCACCGTCACATCCATCCCCGCCACTCCCCTTTCAGGGCCCCCGGGCCGCCACCCTACTAGGTGGATGTGACGCTGCGGCACCCTCCGGGCGCGCGCTGCGCCCGCGCGGAGGCGTAGAGGCAGACGGCGGCGGCCGTCGCGAGGTTGAGGCTTTCGGCGCGGCCGTGGATCGGGACGCGGACGACCTCGTCGGCCAGCGCGCGGGTCTCCTCGGGCAGGCCCCACGCCTCGTTGCCGAAGATCCAGGCGGTGGGGCCGTTCATGGTGCCCTCGTCCAGCTCGCCGTCCAGGTCCCGCCCGCCCGCGCCGTCGGCGGCCACCACCCGTACCCCGGCGGCCCGCAGTCCTGCCACGGCGGTGTCGACGGGCACGCCGACGGCGACCGGCAGGTGGAACAGGCTGCCCGCGGAGGCGCGTACGGCCTTGGGGTTGTACGGGTCCACGGACGCGTCGGTGAGCACCACCGCGTCGGCGCCCGCGGCGTCGGCGCAGCGCAGCACCGTACCGGCGTTGCCGGGGTCGCGGACGTTGGCGAGCACGGCGACCAGCCGGGGCCCGGCGCGCAGGATCTCCTCGAACGGCGAGTCGAGGAAGCGGCACACACCAACCAGACCTTGCGGGGTGACGGTGTCGGAGATCTCCGCCATCACCTCGGGGGTCGCGGTCAGTACGGGCGCGCCGACGGTACGGGCGGCGGCCACGATGTCGGCGTGCCGCTCGGCGGCCTCCGGTGTGGCGTACAGCTCGACCAGGGTCCTGCCGCCCTCGGTGCCGGGGTGCGCGATGGCCTCCCGTACGGCCTGCGGTCCCTCGGCGAGGAAGCGGCGCTCCTTGCCGCGGAAGCTGCGCTTGGCCAGCCGGTGCGCGGCGGTGACGCGCGTCGAACGCAACGAGGTCAGCTCGGGGGCTGGCATGGGTGACTCGCCTTCCGGATACGGGGGAAGCGGGCATGGCACAGGCCCGCAGGGGACAACCACCCGCGGGCCCGGAACCGTACCGTGAACAGGGCGCGTGTCGGCGTCAGGCCGCCTTGGGCGCGTTCACGTCGGAAGGCAGCGCCTTCTGGGCGACCTCGACCAGCGCCGCGAAGGCGTTCGCGTCGTTGACGGCCAGCTCGGCGAGGATCTTGCGGTCCACCTCGACGTTGGCGGCCTTCAGGCCCTGGATGAAGCGGTTGTAGGTGATGCCGTTGGCGCGGGCAGCGGCGTTGATCCGCTGGATCCAGAGCTGACGGAAGTCGCCCTTGCGCTTCTTGCGGTCGTTGTAGTTGTAGACCAGGGAGTGGGTGACCTGCTCCTTGGCCTTGCGGTACAGGCGCGAACGCTGACCGCGGTAACCGCTGGCCTGCTCGAGGATTGCCCGGCGCTTCTTCTGGGCGTTGACTGCCCGCTTGACGCGTGCCACTTGATAACTCCTTCTAGGGGACCGCGGTGATGCTCACACGGTCCGAAAGCGAATGAGGTCCCGGATCGGAACGGCGTGCCCCCGTCGGGGCACCGCCGTCACTTGCCGAGAAGCTTCTTGATCTTCTTGGCGTCCGACTTGGCGACCTCGACGGTGCCGGTGAGGGCGCGCGTCTTGCTGGACGGCTTGTGCTCAAGCAGGTGGCGCTTGCCGGCGCGCTCGCGCAGCACCTTGCCGGAGCCGGTGATCTTGAAGCGCTTGCTCGCACCGCTGTGCGTCTTGTTCTTCGGCATGGCGCCGTAGTCTCCTCGTCGCTGGCCCTCCCGTCCGCCGGTGGGCGCACGGAGAGCGTCAGTCCTGCATTACGGCCCGGAGCCGGAGGCTCCGGGGTGTTCGTCTCGTCTCAGGCGTCGGCCTGGGCCTCGTCCGGCACCTCGACGTCGTCGTGGGACACGGCCTCGTCGTGGGAGACGTCGTCGTCGTCGGCCGGGGCCTCACCCAGGCGGCTGGCCTTGCGGGCGGCCTGCGCCTCGCGGGCCTCGGCCATTGCCTCGGTCTTCTTCTTGTGCGGACCGAGGACCATGATCATGTTCCGGCCGTCCTGCTTCGGGTTCGACTCGATGAAGCCGAGGTCCTGGACGTCCTCCGCGAGCCGCTGCAGCAGCCGGTAACCCAGCTCCGGCCGGGACTGCTCGCGACCACGGAACATGATCGTGATCTTGACCTTGTCACCCTGCTTGAGGAACCGGACGACGTGACCCTTTTTGGTGTCGTAGTCGTGCGGGTCGATCTTCGGCCGGAGCTTCATCTCCTTGATGACCGTGTGCGCCTGGTTCTTGCGCGCCTCACGGGCCTTCATGGCCGACTCGTACTTGAACTTCCCGTAGTCCATGAGCTTGCACACGGGCGGACGGGCGGTCGCCGCGACCTCGACCAGGTCGAGGTCGTACTCCTGCGCAAGCTCCAGGGCCTTCGCAAGCGGCACGATGCCGACCTGCTCGCCGCTGGGACCGACAAGTCGAACCTCGGGAACGCGAATCCGGTCGTTGATGCGGGGCTCGGCGCTGATGGGGCCTCCTCGGTTGCACCACGCGGCTGACTGGCCGACAGCCGCGCATGAGTCTGTCTGGTTCTTCCGACCCCGTACCCAAGGCGCAAAAAACGCCCCGTACGGTACACAGGCGGGGCTCCTCACAACCGGGGAGCACCGCCGCGTTATTCCGCGGGGCGCATCGGACGGTGCCCGGTGGTGTCATGCTGACCGGAAACCGTCTGACCGGGGACCCGTCGGCCGAAAGGCCAACCAGGTGGGAGATCGGAGCCTCCACTTGATGGCCGGGACACACGGGTGCCCGGCCGGTCGTTCTCCCACCATACCAAAGGCTGACCGAAGCCCGTAATCCGCCGGACGGGGCATATCGTGTGCGGCATGAGCGACGAACAACAGACCCCGGACTTCGACAGCCTCACCCGCGACATCGCGGATGTGCCCGCCGTCGAGGTGATCACCACGGTCGCGGTGCACCTGATGAGCGCCGCCGCGGTGAATCTGGGGCTGGCCGAGGAGGGCCCGCAGCACAAGGACCTGGACGAGGCCCGCAAGCTCATCCAGGCGCTGGCCGGTCTGGTGACGGCGAGCGCCACCGAGATCAGCTCCTTCCACGCGGCCCCGCTGCGCGACGGGCTCAAGTCGCTCCAGCTCGCCTTCCGCGAGGCGTCGCTGGTGCCGGACGAGCCGGGCCAGGGGCCCGGCGAGAAGTACACCGGGCCCGTCTACGTCTGACCTCTGCCGCCGAGGGGGTCCGGGACCGGCGCGGCCGGTGCCGGGCGGCGCGGCCCGCGGGACCTCATGACGCCTCGGTCGCGCCGTCCCCCTTGTCGGCCAGCGCCTCGTCGACGGCGGCGGCCCGCGCGGCCTTGGCGGCGACCAGCGCCGGGTGGGTGACCTGGTGGACCAGGGCGGCGAGCGCGCCGCCGATCAGCGGGGCCACGATGAACAGCCAGAGCTGCGAGAGCGCCGGGCTGCCCGCGAAGAGCGCGGGGCCCAGGCTCCGCGCCGGGTTCACCGACGTGCCGGTCAGCGGGATGCCGACCAGGTGGATGACGGCGAGCGCCATACCGATGGGCAGGCCGTCGAAGCCGACCACCGCGACCCGGTGGGTCACCGCGAGCACCACGAAGACCAGCAGGAAGGTCAGCACCACTTCGGCGATGAAGGCACCCGCGGTGTTGATGCCGACCGCGGACCGGTAGCCGTAGCCGTTGGTGCCGAAGGCGCCGTGCGTCTTGAGACCCGGCACCTGCTTGGCGACCAGCAGGAGCAGCGCGGCGCCCGCGATGGCGCCGAGGAACTGCGCGATCCAGTACTCGACGGCGGTGCGCACCGTGATCCGCCGGGCGACGAGCATGCCCAGCGTGACGGCCGGGTTGACGTGGCAGCCGGATATGGGGCCGAAGGTGTAGGCCAGCGCGAGCAGGACGAAGCCGAAGGCCAGCGCGATACCGAGGGTGCCGATGTACTCGCCGGACAGCACGGCGGCCCCCACGGCGAAGAAGACCAGCAGGAGCGTGCCGAGGAATTCACAGGTCACTGTTCGCTTGTCCATCGGACCTCCTTGTGACGAGCACAGCCTGCTCACGCCATTCTCGGCCTTGCTGATGAAATCCACATCTCGGGTAATTTAGGGCAAATGAACCGGTCCGGACGGCGTTCTGGAGCGGTGCCGACCACCCGAAGGGCGTCGGCTCGACGCACGAGGTCCAGCGCACGAGGTTCAGCGCGCGGGTCTCAGCTCACGGGTCACAGCGCCCGAGGCTCAGTTCATGGGTCTCAGCGCGCGAGGCTCAGCTCACGGGTCTCAGCGCGCGAACAGCGGCTCGCCCGGCAGTACGGCGCCCGGCGGCAGCAGTGCCAGGTCGAGGCCGCGCACCAGGCCAGCCCGCAGCACCTCGTCGGCGGCCAGCGCGGCGGCGATCCTGCGCCCGGTCTCCTGGACGTCGGCGTCCGGCGCCAGCACCAGGCCGAGCGTGCCGTCGCCGTCGGTCCCCGGCGTCAGGTGCGCCCGTACGACACCGGGCTCGGCGGCCACCGCGGCCCGCAGCGCCTCCCGTACGGCGGGGTCGGCGGTCGGGTCCGCGCGGCCGGGCCCGAGGGCGGCGGCGCGCAGGGCGGGTCCGGTCAGTTCGTACGTGACCGGCCCCGCGAGGTCGATCAGCAGCGTGTCGGCCCCCTCGTGCGCGAGCGCCTGGAGGGCCTGCGACAGCGGTACGGCGACCGGCCGCGCCTCCGGCCGCCAGCGGGCCAGCGCCGCCACGGAGGTGAAGGCGGGCAGCGCCCGCCGCCCGTCCGGCGCCTGGATCGTCGGCACCGCCATGTCGCTGCTCTTCTCGCGGCGCAGCCCGTCCTCGCCGGTCTCGGCCTCGCCGAGCACCGCGACCACCGGCACCAGCAGCCGGGCCCCGTGCAGCGCGGCGACCACGGCCGCCTCCGTGCCGGGGTCCCGCGCGTAGCCGGTCAACGCGTCGGCCAGTGCCGCGTCGGCCGAGCCGTCGTCGTCGGAGAAACCGGGGTCGGGGATGTTCTTCAGCGCCACCCCGGAACCCTATCCGCCGTCCGCCGACAGACCGTGGGCGGGCCGTCCCGCGCGGCGGGGGCGGAACCACAGCAGCGCGGCGACCACGACCAGGGCGGCTCCGGCCACGGCGAAGACGGTCGCGACACCGTCGCCGAGGAAGCGGGCGGGCTCGGGCGCGCGGACCGGCGGCGCGGGGCCGGGGCTGAAGTACGTCCGCGGATAGCCGACGGCGGCCGGTACGGGGGGCGCGGGCCTCAGCTTCGCGGCGGCCTTCAGCGCGGCGGCCGGGTCGATCAGACCGGTGCCCATCTCGTCGCTGCGCCCGTCCTTGGGCCGGTCCCGCGTCGTGTCCTCCAGCACCCGCTTGACCTGGGCCGGGCTCAGCCTCGGGTCGGCGGACCTGATGAGGGCGGCGGCGCCGGAGACGTACGCGGAGGCGGCGCTGGTGCCCCAGCCCTCGTAATAGGTGCGGTCCGGGTCGGCGATCACGACGTCGACGCCGGGCGCGGAGACGGACGCGTACCAGCGGCGGGTGGAGAAGGCGGCGTGCTGCCCGTTCCTGTCGACGGCCGCGACCGCGATCACTCCGGGGTACGCGGCCGGGTAGGAGGAACGGTCGGCCTCCTCGCCGCCGTTGCCCGCGGACGCGACGACCACGATGCCCTTGCCGAGCGCGTACCGGATCGCCTCGTCCTCGGCGGCGACGGGCGCGGCGGTGGCGCTGTCGTCGCCGAGCGAGAGATTGATGACGTCGGCGCCGTGGTCGACCGCCCACCGGATGCCGTCGGGCAGCGCGTTGCCCTTGCTCGTACGCGCCTTGGACCGCTGCGGGTCCTTGTCCTCCAGG
Organism: Streptomyces sp. NPDC024632; assembly: GCF_055559175.1. Taxonomy (NCBI): domain Bacteria; kingdom Bacillati; phylum Actinomycetota; class Actinomycetes; order Kitasatosporales; family Streptomycetaceae; genus Streptomyces; species Streptomyces sp. NPDC024632. The sequence goes on along the minus strand of NZ_JBVHLD010000013.1, from coordinate 163,368 downwards.
ATCACCCGCACCGGCAGGATCTTCGCCTTGGGCGCGATGCCCATGACGCCCGAGTCGTGGCCGGGACCGTGGCCGTGCCCCGCGATGATCGCGGCCATCCCCGTGCCGTGCCGGGCCCAGGAGCGGTCGCCGCGGCCGGCGCCGAAGCCGACCATGTCCTTGCCCGTCAGCACCTGCCCGGTCAGGTCGGGGTGCGTCGCGTCCACCCCGGTGTCGAGCACCGCGACCGTGACGCCCGCGCCCTGGCTCGTACGCCACGCGCTCTCGGCGTGCAGGGCGCTCAGCGCCCAGTCGGCGTTGCGCACGGCGTCGGCGGCGGCGGGCTGGGCGGCCAGGACGAGGGCCGCGGCGCCCGCGGCGAGCGAGGTCAGGGCGCCGAGCAGGCGGCGGGCCGGGAGACGGGAGGGGCGGCTCATCGGGACTTCTCCGTACCGGTGGCGCCGGGACCGCCAGGGCTGCTGGACGGCCTGAGCAACGCGGTCACCGCACTGTGCAGGCGGTCGTCGACGGCCGAGGCCAGGCCGGTTGCGTCGTAGCCGAGGCCGGCCTGGGCGGCCACGCTGGTGGCGCCGGACTTGGTGGCCTTGTCGGCGGACTGCGGGGTGAGGGTGCGCCCGTCGGCGAAGCCGGTGACCGCGTACACGACGAAGGGCAGGTCGGCGGAGACCTGCACGTCCCAGCTGCCGCGCTGCTTCACGCCGAAGGAGTCGGCGGCCGTGCCGGGGAAGGCCACCGGACGCGGGATCAGGTCCGCACGGTCGCCGAGGTGCTGCGAGGCCCAGCGTCCGCTGAACCCGCGCATGGTGGCCGACTCGGCGGTGGTGACCAGCAGGCCCACCGTGGTGACCGAGGTCGACGTGCTGTCCACGTAGGTCGCGCGCAGCAGGCGCGCGCAGCCGACCGGGGCGAGTACCTGCTGGAGCAGCGGGTCGAAGGCGGCGGCGCAGCCGCCGGGCGCGGCGACGCCGATCCTGGTCCACGCGCGGTCGGCCCCGCCGGGACCCGCGCCTTTCGCGGACACCGTGCGCGGGAACAGCGCGTCGACCGGTGTGCTGCGCCACACCTCCCGTACGGCGGCGAACGCCTTGACGCTCCCGTCCACCAACGGCGGCTCCGCCCGCGGCTTGTGGTTGATCGCGCTCCCGGCGACCGCCCCGCCGATCAGCCCGAGCCCGAGCACCAGGCAGAGCGCCGCCCAGATCCGGGCCGAAGCCCCGCGGGCGGCGGGGGCGACGGCCTGCGCGGGCCCATGGTCGTATCCGGCGGGCGCGTATCCGCCGGGACCGTACGCCGTGAACCGCGGCGCGGCGGCGGGCGGTGGGGTGTACGGCGGTGCGGGGGGCCGCGCCGGAGGCGGGGGGACGGCCGGGGGCGGTTCGGCCGCGGGCGGCGGAGGTCCCTCGGGGTGCGGGGGGACCGTCGGCGGAGTCTGCGGGCTCTGTTCCCGGCGAGGTTGGAGCGGGGGGAACGACGGGGACGTGGAGCCTCCTCCGTTGTCCACTCCAGTGCTCACCGGCGCCCCCTCGTGACATGTCCTCACGGCTTGCGCGTCACTCTACGGGGTCGACCGGACGTCGTGGTCCAGCAGGCCGTCCGGCATCCGTCCGCGTGACACGGCGGCGGACGTGCCCCGTACGCCCCTACCGCCCGGTAGCCCCTGTCTGGCAAGCTTCATGACATGTCAGAACGCGCTGCCGACCGCACCCGGTACGACCGGGCCACCGCCCATCTCGACGCCCCCGTGGCGATCGTCGACCTGGAGGCGTTCGACGCCAACGCCGACGACCTGGTGCGCCGCGCGGACGGCAAACCGATCCGGGTGGCGTCCAAGTCGGTGCGGTGCAGGGCGCTGCTGGAGCGGGCGCTGGCCCGCGACGGCTTCGCGGGCATCATGTCGTTCACCCTGGCCGAGTCGCTGTGGCTGGCGCGCGCGGGCTTCACCGACATCCTGCTGGCGTATCCGTCGGCGGACCGGGACGGCTTCGCGGAGTTGGCCGCCGATCCCAAGCTGGCCGCCGCCGTCACGGTGATGGTGGACGACGTCTCGCACCTCGACCTGATCGACGCGGCCCGCGGCGGCGGCGACGAGACCGTCCGGGTCTGTCTCGAAATGGACACCAGCCTGCGGAAGTTGGGCGGTCGGCTGCGGATCGGCGCGCTGCGCTCGCCGCTGCACGACCCGGAGCGGATGGCGGCGCTGGCCCGTACCGTCACCGCGCGGCCCGGCTTCCGGCTGGCCGGGATCATGGCGTACGAGGGGCATGTCGCGGGGGTCGGCGACGCGGTCGCGGGCCGTCCGTTGCGGTCGCGGGCCATACGGCTGATGCAGTCGGCGGCCCGCAAGGAGCTGGCGGCGCGGCGCGCGGAGGCGGTCCGCGCGGTGCGGGCGGTCGCGCCGGAGCTGGAATTCGTCAACGGCGGCGGCACCGGCAGCGTGCAGACCACCGCTGCCGAGGACGCGGTGACCGAGATCGCGGCGGGTTCCGGGCTCTATGTGCCGCGGCTGTTCGACAACTACACGTCCTTCCGGGGCCGTCCGGCCGCGCTCTTCGCGCAGCCGGTGGTGCGCAGGCCCGGCGTCGGCGTGGTGACCGTGCTCGGCGGCGGCTACCCGGCCTCCGGCGCGGCCGGGCCCGACCGGCTGCCGGTGCCGTATCTGCCGGAGGGGCTGCGCTACGACCCGCAGGAGGGTCCCGGCGAGGTGCAGACCCCGCTGCTGGGGTCGCCCGCGGACGACCTGCTGATCGGCGACAAGGTCTGGTTCCGGCACGCGAAGGCCGGTGAACTGTGCGAGCGCTTCGCCGAGTTGCACCTGGTCGAGGGCGACCGGGTGACGGCGACGGTGCCGACGTACCGCGGTGAGGGCAAGACGTTCCTGTAGCCGCTGAAGGCGACAGGGGGCGGCACCCGGGGTCCGGGCGCCGCCCCCTGCCGCGTACGGCCTCGCGCGGGCCGCGGGTCAGACGCCGGTGCCGCCCGTGCCGCCGGTGCCGCCGCTGCTGTCGGCCTTGATGCCCTGGGTGATCTGGTCCATGACGGCCAGGCTCGGGGCTTTGGAGCCGATGTCGAAGCCGAAGCGGACGACCGCGATGTTCTTCGGGTCGCGGGGCGAGGGGAAGGCGAGGGACTCCACGTACCCGCTGGTGCCGGACTTCGTGACGATCTTCCAGCGGACGAAGTACCCCTTCTGTCCGGCGACCGTGACCGGCTGCGACGCGATCTGCTGGTGCGAGGTCGTGGCGCCGTAGATGTCGGTGCTGTACGCGTCGGCCGCGTTCTGCGCGATGTCCGCCTTGGCGGCGGCCTCCGCTCCGGTCGCGGTGAGCTTGAGCGCCTCGGCGGGCTGGGCGAAGACGCCGCCGCGCACGCAGTCCTTGGTGGCGTCGCCGGGGCACGGGTAGCCGCCGGTGACCACGCTGGCGCCGATGCCGTTGGCGCCCGAGGTGCCGGTCCAGCCGTTGAGCACGGGGAGCCTGATGCCGTCGTAGCCGTCCACGGCCTTGCCGTCGCTGCCGCCGTCGGGACCCTGCGAGCCGTCCGGGGAGTCGGGGTCGGGCGACCCGCCGCCCGGCGACCGCGGTGTCCGGGACTCGCCTCGGTGCGGCGCCGAGGCGCTGGGCGTCGGCGAGGCGTTCTTGTCGCTCTTGTCGTCCTTGCCCAGGACCAGGATTCCGGCGACCACGCCACCGATCAGGACGAGCGCGGCCACGATCGCGATGACCACCGCACCGGTACGGCGACCGCCGCCGCCGGGGCCGCCGGCCACGACGTCGCCCGGATAGCCCGGCGTGCCGGGGTAGCCCGCGTAGGGCTGCTGGACCGCGTCCACCGGGACGGGCGCGGTCCTGGTGTACTCCGTCCACGTACTCCCGTCCCACCAGCGTTCCATGGCCGGGCCGTTGCCTGTGTGCCCGGGTTCTGGATACCAGCCGGGCGGGGTCGTCGTCGTCACGGCCGTCACCCTATGGCCCCTGCATGAGAATCCCGTAAGGGCGTCGGTCACAGCCCGGTTACACCCGTTCTGTCACCGCGATTTCCGGCCGCCCGGCCGCCCGTCCCCGTGCTGCCCGTCCCTCTCACCCCTCGCCGCTCTTACCGCTTGCCGCTCTTGCCGCTCTTGCCTCGGGTCAGCGTCAGCAGGTCGCGCGCCGGGCCCGCCGGGCGGTGGCCCGCCGTCCACACCGCGCGCAGCGACCGGCCGAGGTCGAGACCGGCGACGGGGACGCGGACGAGGCGGCGGGCGGCCAACTCCTCCACGACGGCGAGTTCGCTGAGCACCGCGGGCCCCGCGCCGCTGACGGTGGCGGCCTTCACGGCGGTGGTCGAGGCGAGTTCGAGCAGCGGTACGGCCGGGCCGCCGTGTCCCGCCAGGCCCGCGTCGAGCACTTGCCGGGTGCCGGAGCCCTCCTCGCGCAGGACGAGCGGGGTCGCGGCGAGTTCGGCCGCGGTCAGCGCCTTGCGGCGGCGGGCCCAGGGGTGGGCGGGCGCGACCACGACCAGCAGCAGGTCGTGCGCGATCACGACGGCGTCCAGACCCGCGGGGACGTCCACGCCCTCGACGAAGCCGAGGTCGGCGGTGCCCGCGAGCACCTGCCGGGCGACGGCCGCGGAGTTGCCCGCGGCGAGCGAGACGGCCGTGTCCGGGTGGCTGCCGTGCAGGGCGATCAGCCAGCCGGGCAGCAGGTATTCGGCGACGGTCATGCTGGCCGCGACCCGGAGCCGGGAGTCGCGCCTGCCGCGCAGCGCCCGCGCGCCCGCGTCGAACGCCTCGGCGGCCTCCAGCACCTTGCGCGCCCACTCGCTGACCAGCGCCCCCTCGTCGGTGAGGCGCGAGCCGCCGGGCGAGCGGCGGACCAGCGCCACGCCGAGCTGCCGCTCCAGGCCGCGCAGCCGCCCGCTGGCCGCGGGCTGGCTGATGCCCAGCTCCCGCGCGGCCCGCCCGAGGCTGCCGAGCCGCGCGACGGCCAGCAGCAGCTCCATGGCGGCGAGGTCGGGGACCCGGCGGGCGAGCGGAGTGCCTGGTGGGGGCGGCGCGGTGGACGGCTGAGCCATAAGCCCACGTTATGCCCTCATAGCCTCGCGGGCTCTACCGGGGCGGCCCGCGGGAGGGGAGGGTCGGAGCATGGCCACTGTTCACGCCGCGCAGCCGTTCGCCCAGGTCCGTACCCGTGTCCCCGCGGTACGGCACGTCGGTCCCAACTGGTACGCCACCGTCATGGGGACGGCGATCGTGGCGAACGCCGGGGTGGCGCTGCCGGGCGGGCAGCGCTGGCTGCGGGACGTGTGCACCGGAGTGTGGGCGCTGTCCGCGGTCCTGCTCCTCGCGGTCCTCGCGGCCCGCTGCGCGCACTGGGCCTGGCACACCGACCAGGCGCGGCGCCATCTGCGCGACCCGGCCGTGGCGCCGTTCTACGGCTGTCTGCCGATGGCGCTGCTGGCCGTCGGCGCGGGCACGCTGCTGCTCGGGCCGCCGGTGCTCGGGGAGCGTACGGCGGTCACGGTCGACGCGGCGCTGTGGGCGGTCGGGACGGCGTCGTCGCTGGTGGTCGCGGCGGCCGTGCCGTATCTGATGGTGGCCAGACACCGGATCGGCCTCGACGACGGCTCGCCCGTGTGGCTGCTGCCGGTGGTGGCGCCGATGGTCGCGGCGGCCACCGGGCCCGCGCTGATCCCGCGTCTGCCCGCCGACGCCGTGCAGGCCAGGGAGGCGCTGCTGCTGGGCTGTTACGCGATGTTCGGGCTGAGCCTGCTGGCGACGCTGACGATGCTGCCGCTGGTGTGGTCGCGCCTGGTGCGCCGCGGGCCGCTGCCGCTCGCCCTGACCCCGACGCTCTTCCTGGTGCTCGGTCCGCTCGGGCAGTCCACGACGGCGGTCGGCCAGGGCGCCGACGTGGCCTCCGGCGCCGTCCCCGCCCCGTACGCGACGGCGCTGCGCGGCTTCGCGGTGCTGTACGGCGTCCCGGTGATGGGCTTCGCGCTGCTGTGGCTCGCGGTGGCGGCGGCCCTGGTGGTACGGGCGGCCCGGCGCGGGATGCCGTTCGCGATGACCTGGTGGGCCTTCACCTTCCCGGTCGGCACCTGCGTGACCGGCGCGGCGAGCCTGGCCCGGCACACCGGTCTGCACGCGCTGGGCTGGCTGGCGGTCGGGCTGTACGCGGCGCTGGTCGTGGCCTGGCTGGCGGCGGGCGCGGGCACGCTGCGGGGGACGGTGAGCGGCCGGCTGCTGGCGGCGCCCACGGGGTGACCGGCTTGACCGGTCTCAGTACGTGCGCGCCGCCTTCAGCGCGGCCCCCACGACGGCGGGCGCTCGCACCAACGAGGGCCCGTACCAGGTGAGATGGCGACCGCTGACCAGGGCGGCGGGCAGGCCGGGGAAGGACTCGGGGCCGTCGTCGGCGGTGAAGCGGTACGGCTCGTCGGGGAGGACGACGAGGTCGGCGCCCACGGCCCGCAGCTCCTCGACCGGGACCGCCGGGTAGCGCTCGGCGTGTCCGGCGTAGGCGTTGCGCACGCCGAGCCGGGCCAGCAGGTCACCGGCGAAGGTGTCGCGGCCGAGCACCATCCACGGCCGCCGCCAGATCGGTACGACCGCCGTCGCCGTGACCGCGGGCGCCGCCGGAATCCCCCGCCAGGCCGCCTCCGCCTCGTCCAGCCACCGCGGGCGCGGCACCCCGCAGCCGTCGACCAGCATCCGGTGCAGCTCGCCGAACGCCTGGGGCAGCGTCCGTACGTCGGTGACCAGGACGCGCACTCCCGCGGCCCGCAGCGCGGCCAGGTCGGGGGCGCGGTTCTCCTCCTCGTTGGCGACCACGAGGTCGGGGGCGAGGGCGACGACGGCGGGCACGTCGGGGTTCTTGGTGCCGCCGATCCGCACCACGTCGAGGTCCGCCGGATGGGTGCACCAGTCGGTCGCGCCGACCAGCAGTTCCGGCGCGGTGGCGGCGACCGCCTCGGTCAGCGACGGCACCAGCGAGACCACCCGGCGTACGGCGTAACGGCGCTGATTCACCCGCCCACCGTACGACGGACTGTCCGACCCCCGTGCGATGCTGGCGCCGTGACTGACGACACGCCCGGCGGCAAACTGCTCCTGCTCGACACCGCGAGCCTGTACTTCCGCGCCTACTTCGGGGTGCCCGAATCGGTGAAGGCACCGGACGGCACACCGGTGAACGCGGTGCGCGGGCTGCTGGACTTCATCGCCAGGCTGGTCGCCGACCACTCCCCCACCGCGCTGGTCGCCTGCATGGACGCGGACTGGCGCCCGCAGTGGCGGGTGGACCTGATCCCGTCGTACAAAGCGCACCGCGTGGTCGAGGACACCGAGGGCGTCGAGGAGGTGCCCGACACGCTGTCCCCGCAGGTGCCGGTGATCGAGGCGGTGCTCGACGCGATCGGCGTCACCCGGGTCGGCGTCGCCGGTTACGAGGCGGACGACGTCATCGGCACCCTCGCCACCGCCTCCCGCACGCCGGTCGCGATCGTCACCGGGGACCGCGACCTGTTCCAGCTCGTGGACGACGCGCGGGGCGTGCGCGTGCTCTACCCCCGCAAGGGCGTCGGCGACTGCGACGTCATCGACGAGGCAGCCATCCAGGACCGGTACGGGGTGCGGGCCGGGCAGTACGCGGACTTCGCGGCGCTGCGCGGCGACCCGAGCGACGGGCTGCCCGGCGTGAAGGGCATCGGCGAGAAGACGGCGGCCCAACTCGTCACCGAGTACGGGGACCTGGCCGGTGTGCGGGCCGCCGCGACCGACCCGATGTCCAAGCTGACCCCGGCCAGGCGGCGCAACATCGTGGAGGCCGCCGCCTATCTCGACGTGGCGCCCAAGGTCGTGGCCGTCGCCGCCGACGTACCGCTGCCGGACTTCGATCCGACGCTGCCGGGCGAGGCCGCCGACCCCGAGGTGCTGGAGTCGCTCGCGGAGCGCTGGGGGCTCGGCGGCTCGCTGACCCGGCTGCTGGACACGCTCGCCGCCAAGGGCGCGCGCTGATCCTCCTCACGTGCGGCCTTGACGTGCTGCCCTTACGTGCTTGGGGCCTTCGCGCGCGGCCGTGCGGCAGCGGCGTCAGCCGTGCAGATGGACCGGGATTCGCTGCCAGCCGTAGGCGATGAAGGACGGCACCTGCTTCAACTCGTCCTGCGGGACGGCGAGTCGGAGGTCGGGGAAGCGCTCGAAGAGGGCCGGGAGGGCGGTGCGCGCCTCCATCCGGGCCAGCGGGGCGCCGATGCAGCGGTGCACGCCGATGCCGAAGGCGAGATGGTCGTCGGCGGCCCGCGTCGCGTCGAACTCGGCGGCCGTGGGCCCGTAGTGCGCCGGGTCGTGGCCGGCGGCGGCGTACGTGGTGACGATGGCGTCGCCCGCCGGGATGGTGACCCCGTCCACTGTGATGTCGCTGACCGCGAAGCGCAGCGGCAGCGCCGCGATCGAGGGGTGGACGCGCAGCACCTCGTCGATGACCGCGTCCCAGGAGATCTCCCCCGCCCGTACGGCGGCGAGTTGGCCGGGGTGTGTGAGCAGCGCGACCACCGCGTTGCCGATGAGGTTGACCGTGGTCTCGAACCCGGCGCCGATCACCAGCAGCAGGGTGTAGAGCAACTCCTCGTCGCTGAGCCGGTCGCCGTCCTCGGCGCGCATCCGGATCAGCTCGGTGGTCATGTCGTCGCCGGGGTGCTCGGTCCTGTGGCCGATCAGCGCGGGCAGCACGACACCGATCTGCTCCTGAACGAACCGTCCGTGCTCCGGGGTCGGGTCGGAGGTGTCCATGATGGCGGCGATCAGCGTGCCCGTCGCCTCCGTCAAGTGGTCGGGGACGCCGAAGAGTTCGCAGATCATCCGCATCGGCAGCGGGTGCGCGTACGCGGCGCGCAGGTCGACCGACCGGCCGTCGGCCGCCGCCAACTCCGGTGCGCTCAGCAGCTCCTGAGTGATCGTCTCGACGCGGACCCGCATCGCCTCGGTGCGCCGGGCGGTGAAGCTGGGCGCGACGAGCTTGCGCAGCCGGGCGTGGTCGGAGCCGTACGTGGAGAGCATGTTGACCACGCCGACCCAGCCGAGGACCCAGCCCCAGGCGGGGTGGTCGCCGACCTCGGACCACAGCGCCCAGTGCTGCCGCGGGTCGCGGCTGACCCGCGGGTCGAGGATCAGCGACTTGAGCGTGTCGTAGCCGGTGGGCGCCCAGGCCGGGATGCCGCCCGGCAACTCGACCGGCACCACCGGGCCCAGCGCCCGTAACTCGGCGCTCTCCAGGGGGATGTCGGTGCCGAACGGGTCGATGGCCACACGGGCGGCGGGCGCGGTCATGCGCGGTCTCCGGTCTGGTCGGGGGTGCGCGGGGTGAAGCGGACGGGCAGCGCCGTCAGCGAGCGGTGGAACGGGCCCGGCCGCCAGGTGAGGCGGTCGCGGTCGGTGGTCGGTTCCAGGTCGGGCAGCCACTGGGTGAGGCGTTCGATGGCCTCGGTGGCGATGAGCAGGGTGTGCTGCTTGACCGGGCAGGAGTGCTCGCCCGCCGACCAGGACAGGTGGGAGGCGTCGCCCGGGTGGTGGGCGCCGCCCGACTCCTGCTCGGCGAAGTGGCCCAGCGCGCCGTAGGAGATGACGACGGGCACGGCCGCCCGCACCCACACGCCGTGGAAGCTCAGCGGCTCGCGCGCGAAGTGGATGCCGTAGTTGGACAGCGGCGTCTCGTACCGCAGGACCTCGACGACGGCGTCCATGACCGGGCGGGAGCCGCTGGTCAGCGTGGTGTAGAAGTCGGGGTTGCCGAGGATGCGCGACAGCGCGTTGGAGACCAGATTCGCGGTCGGCTCGTGGCCCGCGCCGAGGGTGAGGAAGACCTGCCAGGTCACCTCTTCGGCCGTCAGGTCCTCCGGGTGGTCCAGCAGCCAGCTCGTCAGGTCGGGGCCGCGGGTCTCGCTCTTGGCGGCGATCAGTCCGAGCACGTACGCCCCGAACTCGGCCTCGCCCTCGGCCGCTTGGACGCCGCCCTCCATCATCTTGCCGAGCGCGACCTCCAGTCGGCCGCTCTCGCTGTCCGGCAGCCCGAAGAGGTTGTTGAAGATCAGCGACATCAGCGGGCGGGCGAAGTCGGCGACGAGGTCAGCGTGGCCGACGGGTCCGAAGCGGCCGATCAGGATGTCCACCGCGCGGTGCACCCGCTCGCGCAGATCGGCGGGTTCCACCAGGTCGACCGCGTCGGCGAAGGCGCGGCGGTAGCGGACGTGCGCGTCGCCGTCGGAGAACAGGGTGTTGGGCCGCCAGCGCATCATGCCGAGGATCGGCGCGTCCTCGGCGACCGTGGACTCCCACGGGCGCGGGTCGTGCGACCAGGTCTCCGCGTCACGCAGCAGGTCGAGCGCGGCGCGCCGGTCGGTGACGACGTACGCCGGTACGCCCGGCGCGAGTTCGGCCCAGCCGAGCGGGCCCTGCGCCTTGAGCGCCGCGTAGTAGCGGTGCGGGTCGGCGGCGAAGCCGTCCTCCCAGAGCCGGACCGGCGCCGACCGGGCGAAGGTGTCGGCGGGAGTGGCGGGCGCGGAGGAGGACGATGGGGAGGAAGACGGCGCGGCGGGCGCGGGAGAGGGCGCTGCGGGAGGGTGATTCATCAGAGGGCTCCGGGCGTTGGGTCGGCGTCCTTGCGGTCGATCAGGTGCTGCACCAGCGCGAGCAGCGCGTCGACGGAGGAGTTGGTGTCGCGCGCGTCGCACGCCACCATCGGCGTGCCGGGCTCCAGGTCGAGCGCCTGCCGCAACTGGGCCTCGGTGTACGTCCGCGCGTCGGGGAAGGTGTTGAGCGCGACGGCGTACGGCAGGCCGGTCTCCTCCACCAGGCCGAGGACGTCGAAGGAGTCGTTGATCCTGCGGGTGTCGACCAGCACCAGCGCGCCCAGCGCCCCGTACGCGATGTCGGCCCACAGCGAGCGGAACCGTTCCTGCCCCGGGGTGCCGAACAGGTACAGGACGACGCCGCCCGCCATGCTGATCCGGCCGAAGTCGATGGCGACGGTGGTGGTGGTCTTGTCACGGACGCCGTCGAGGTCGTCGACGGCGGCGGACGCCTCGCTGAGGTGTTCCTCGGTGTGCAGGGGGCGGATCTCGGAGACCGAGTCGATCAGCGTGGTCTTGCCCACCCCGAACGGACCCGCCACCAGGATCTTCACCAACTCGCGGGCGCTGTCCGGCAGATGTACGTCGCCTCGGTGGGGGTCAGTGCTTGAGGGCGCGGAGGCCATCGGCCACTCTCTTCAGCAGGTCGGGTTCCGGCAGGTCGGCTACGGGTACGGGCGGACGGATGCTGACCAGCCCCCGGTCGGTCAGCTCCGCGGCGAGTACCCGGACGGCGGAGACGGGCAGCCCCAGCAGGGCCGCCGTCTCCACCACGGTGAGGGATCCGCCGTCCAGCAGTTCCAGCAACGCGTGCTGGGCGGCGGGGAGTTCGGCGGGAATCGCGCCGTCGGCGTCGGTGCTGGTCAGCACCGACAGCCGCTCCAGGCTGTCCCGGCTCGGCCGCGCCACCCCGCCGGTGGACAGATAGGCGGGGACCAGCGGGCGGCCGGTCCGGCGGCCGGTCATTCCGCGGTGCCGCCATCGCCCGCGCGGGGCGCGGCGGTCATGGCCTTCTCCCCGAGCCTGGCCACCTGCGAGTGGACCCGGTGGGCGAGCAGGTCGAGACGGACCTCGGGACCGCCGAACGCGGCCACGCACGTGCCGTGTTCGGTGGGCGCGACCAGGATGTAGCCGTGGTCGGACTCGATCACCACCTGCCGGATTCGCGCGTCGGTCCGGTCCGCGAAGGCGGCGGCGGCCGTACGGCAGGCGCCCTGGACGGTGCTGGTGATCGCTGCGGTGCGCTCGGCGGTGGCCTGGGACAGCGCCTCCGAGTACCCGGAGACGAGACCGTCCCTGGTGAGCAGGACGGCTGCGGTGACATGCGGGATCTCCAGGATCGGATCCAGCACCCACGCGGTGTCGCCGGTGTCGCGGCTGGTCATCGCGGGTCGTTCCCTTCGGTGTCGACGGCGTTTCTGGCCGCGGCGGTTCCGGCCTGGAGGGCGCCGAGGGCCGCGGCGGCCTCCTCCGGTGTGCGGGCGGGTGCCGCGGGCGCGGCGGCGGTCCCGTTCTCCGCCGCCCTCCCGTGGGCGGCGCGGGCCTTGCGTCGCCGTTGCGGCAGCACCTCCGCGGCGGTGTCCGCCGGGGACCCGGCGCGGGCGTGGGCCGGGTCGGGCGCGCCGTCGTCCGCGACGGCCGGGCGGGTGGAGCGCGGCGTGCTGGCGGCGGGCGGCTGCTCGACCGGGTCGATATGGCTGAGCAGGTGCTTCCTGACCAGCAGGACGGCCCGGACGCCGCCGTAGGGCGACGGCGAGGAGAGGTCGACGGACAGGTCGAAGCGCCGGGTGAGCTGGCCGATCGCGGCCAGGCCCATGCGCGGCGGGTCGCCGAGGTCGGAGAGCAGGATCGGGTCGGTGCCCGCGACCATCTTCTGCGCGTACGCCCGCTCGTCGGCGGCCATGCCGACGCCGGAGTCGTCCACGGTGACGGAGACACCGTGGTGGACGGCTTCGAGGTTGACCACCACGGCGGTGTCGGGCGCGGAGTGCCGCAGCGCGTTGTCCAAGAGCTCGGCCACGATGATGGCGACGGGCTCGACGGCGTGCGAGACCAGCGCCGTACCGGGTTCGAGGTGGTTGTTGACCCGGACGCGGTGGTAGCCGACGAGCCGGGACTGGCCGCCGGTCACCGCCTCGACCAGGTGCGACTCCTCACGGGCCAGGCCGACCCAGGCCCCGCACACCACGGCCGTCACCTGGGCGCGGCGCAGCGACTGCTCGTTCTCGTGGTCGAGGGCGAACAGCGTCTGGGCCAACTCGGGCTCGTCGTAACGCTGTTGGAGTCCGCGCAGGACGTCCTGGAGGCGGTAGAGCCCGGCCTGGATGTCGCGGGTGGCGCCGCGCATGCCCGCGCGGGCGGCTGCGTCGACCCGCTTGCGCTCCCGGGCGGTCGCGGCGAGGACGGCGGTGAGGACGTCCCCCAGGGCGGCTTCGATGTCGGCGGGCGGGGGTCCGGCGGCCGGGCGTTCACCGGCTGGGGGTCCGGAGTGCGGGGGGTCGGGGTGCGGCGGTCGGCCGTCCGGGGATTCGCCGTCCGCCGTGGCCCGGCCGCCGAGGGTTCCGGGGTGCAGCGGTCCCGGCACCCGGACGTGTGGGTGGGCGGCGCGGGTGGCCTCGGCGGGGATGCGCGCGGCGGCCAGGTGGGCGATCTCGGCGGCGACGGCCGTGGTGACCCGTTCGGTCTCCTGCCGCGCCTCGTCGAGCCGGGACCGCAGCCCGGCGATCTCCGCGCGCTGCCGGGTCCTGTGCCGTAAGGAGCGCAGCAGGCCGCCACCGAGCACTAAGGCGGACACGGTCCCGGCGGCCAGGCCGGCGACGGCCAGGTCCGGTATCTCGATCATCGAATCGGCCTCGGAGGATCAGGGAACGGCGGGACGGCGGGCCGCCCGGGGGCGGGCCGTGCCCAGTACACACTGGAACCGATCGGTCGCGCGCTGTTTTGCGCGAAGATCCTTTTCGATATGGCACGAGGGCGACCGGTTCTGCCCGAAGTGTCGACACAACGGACATTCATGCACCGGGGCACCCCTGTCCCACCTGCGGCGTGGCCGAAACACCCCGCTATACATGCCGTACATAGCGGGTGTGTAGGGTGAGTCTCCGTCCGCTCAGCAGACACAGAGCGGACATACAGACTTCGCACGGATGTCGCCCGGCGAGCCCGCGCGGCGGGCCGGGCGGAGCCCCGTGCCGAGCAGCCGTACGCAGCCGCGCGGTGCCGTTCCGAGCCACCGCGCGGCGCGCCCACGCACAGACCCGGAGGACCCGCCATGCCAGGAACGCCCTCAGCCATACGACGCCGGTGCGCCGGAGCCGCGGTGGCGGCGGTGGCGCTGGCGACGGCGCTGAGCGGGTGCACCACCTATGACACGCAGTCCCCGCGCAGCGCGCGGAACGCGGCGGCGAAGAAGGCCGGGGCCGACGCGGCGCTGCCCGCCGGAGCCGTCGACTGCCGCAAGGCCAAGTGCATCGCGCTGACCTTCGACGCGGGTCCCAGTGAGCACACCCCCGCGCTGCTGAAGGTCCTCGACGAGAAGAAGGTGCGGGTCACCTTCTTCCTGCTGGGCCACAACCACGTGGACAAGTACCCGGACCTGGTCGCGCAGATGGGGCGGAACGGGAATGTGCTGGGCAACCACACCTGGACCCACCGCAGGCTGACCGACCTCAAACCGGCCGAGATCCGCACCGAGTTGGACCGGCTCAACACGGCGGTCGAGAAGCTGACCGGCAAGCGGCCGACGCTGATGCGCCCGCCGCAGGGCCGTACCAACAAGGAAGTCGCCAAGATCTCCAAGGAGTTGGGACTGTCGCTGGTGCTGTGGAACGACACGGCGAGCGACTACGCGACCACCGACTCCGCGCTGATCCACAAGCGCATCCTCAAGGACGCGCACCGGGACGGGATCATCCTGCTGCACGACCTCTACAAGGGGACGGTGCCCGCGGTGCCGGGGATCATCGACTCGCTGCGCGCCGAGGGCTACACCTTGGTGACCGTGCCGGAGCTGATGGCCCCCGCGAAGCCGGAGCCGGGGAAGATCTACAAGCCCTGAGGCCCCTCCCGCGCACCGGGCCCGTGCGCCCCTCCCGTACATCGAGCCCCGCTTTCGGCCGCCGTCCCGCTCGGGTCGCCGTCCCGGTGGCCCCGAGTAAACTGATCTTGGGACGACTCCTCAGAGAACCTGAGACCTGCGAGGTGAGACGCCGATGACCGTCGGATCACTGCGCCCCAGTCCGCTCGTCGAGCAGGCCGCGCAGCGCCTGCGGGACCAGATCGCCGAGGGACGCTGGCCGGTGGGCGCCAGGCTGCCGGGCGAGACGGCGCTCGCCGCGTCGCTCGGTGTCGGCCGGTCCACGGTCCGCGAGGCGGTACGCGCCCTGGCCGGTGCCGGGCAGCTGCGGACCCGGCAGGGCGCCGGGGTGTTCGTCATCGCCACGGAACCGGTCGAGGAGTGGTCGGCCAAGCTCGGCAGGGCGGCGGCGACGGACGTCCACGAGGTGCGCGCGCTGCTGGAGACGCGGGCCGTACGGCTGGCGGCGCGGCGCCGTACCGACGAGGACGCGACGGCGCTCGACGCAGCGCTGGCCTCGGCGCTCACGGCCACCGCACGCGCCGCCCGGCCGGAGGCCGCCGCCGATCCGGCGGCCCGCGTGGACGCCGACCTCACGCTGCACGCGGCGCTGGTGGCCGCGGCCGGCAATCCCGTACTCACCGATCTGTTCGCCGAGTTCGCACCCGCCTTGCGCGAGGCCCTGTTGGCCGTGGGGACCGCGGGTCCTGACGGTCACGAAGCGCTGGTCGCGGCGGTGCTCGACGGCGACGCGGACGCGGCCGAGCGCCTGGTCGCGGCCGAACTCGACGTCATCGCCCGCCTGTTGCGCGAGGCGCGGGCCAGGAGCGCGGCGTGAACGCGCTCATCCCCCGGCCGCGCTCGCGGCCCGCGCCCGGCGCCGTCCACGTGCCCGGCTGGCTCTCCCCCGAGGAACAGGCCGAGTTGGTGGCGGCGTGCCGCGCGTGGGCGCGCGGCCCGGTGCCGATGCGGCGCACCCGGCTGCCGCGCGGCGGCGTCATGTCGGTGCACACGATGTGTCTGGGCTGGCACTGGAGCCCGTACGCGTACTCGCGGATCGCGCACGACGTGAACGGCGCCCGGGTCGCCGCGTTCCCCGAGCGCCTGGGCGAGTTGGGCCGCCGCGCGGTGGCGGACGCGTACGAGGACGGGGCCGCGGGGGCGGCGTACGCGCCGGACACGGTGCTGGTGAACTTCTACGGCGAGGGCGCCACGATGGGCATGCACCAGGACAAGGACGAGAAGTCCGGTGCCCCGGTGGTGTCGTTGAGCATCGGCGACACCTGCGTCTTCCGCTTCGGCAACACCGAGACGCGCGGAAGGCCGTACACCGACGTGGAGTTGGCCTCCGGTGACCTCTTCGTCTTCGGCGGGCCGTCCCGCTACGCCTTCCACGGGGTGCCCAAAGTCCTTCCGCACACCGGCGATCCGGCCGTCGGGCTGAGCGGCGGACGCCTCAATCTGACGCTGCGCGTCACCGGCCTCACCGACTGAGGCCCCTCGCACGGCGGCGCCCCCGCCGCCGGTGGGAACCGGCGACGGGGGCGCGCTGCTGCGAAGGAGTCCCGATCAGTCCTTCAGCAAGGTGAAGTTGCTGGTGACGGTCGCTCCCTTCGTGATCTTCACGGTGGCCACGGTCGGCTGCCAGCCGTCCTTGGCCACGATGAGCTGGAGCGGGTTGTTGCGGACGTCCAGCCACAGGGCGTACGTGCCGTCGGGGGCGGTCTTCAGCGTGTAGTGCGTCGCCCAGGTGTTGATCTGGACGGTGGCCCCGGCCAGCGGCGATCCGCCGCCGCTGACGGTGCCGGTGATCTTGCCCCAGGTGGCGGGCGGCTTGACGGTCAGCGACACGGGGATCGGGGCGATGCTGTACGGCGTGTCACTGGCCAGGCCGATCGAGGCCGAGTACGTCCCCGGCTGGGTGATCTCGGGGACGGACGCGTCCAGGGTGACGGTCAGCGTGGTGCTGGCGCCGGGTGCGACGGTGACGGACGTGGCGCTCTCCGACAGCCAGGTGACATCGGTGACGTCGGGCTGGTCGTAGCCGGGGAGCACTTCCGCGTTCTTGGCCGGGGTCTGGCCCGCCAGGCCGCCGACCGAGTAGAAGCCGGCGCCGCCGCTGCCGCGGTAGAGCGAGGCGTTGGCGTTGGGCAGCGCCGTCCAGGTGTTGTCGGTGGGCTGGTAGGCCCACGTCTGGTTGGTCAGCGCGGCGCCCGCGTTGATGGCACCGCCCTTGACCAGCAGCACGCCGTTGGCCGAGGTGTACGTGGCGCCCCACGCGTCGGTCGGCTGGTCCGCGATCGGCGACCAGGAATCGGCGGCGGGGTCGTAGACGTACGCGTGAGTGGTGCTGCCCGCGTCCGTGGTGCCACCGGAGCAGTAGAGCTTGCCGGTGACCGCGCCGCAGGACTCCCAGGCGATGGGCTCCGGGTAGGCGGCGGCGCTGGCCCACGTGTTGGTCGCCGGGTCGAAGGAGGTGACGTCGGCGGTGCCGCACGCGGTGGCGGTGCAGCCGCCGACCGAGTACAGCTTGCCGTTGAGCACCGCGCTGCCCGCGCCCGCGTACGGCTTGGGCGAATTGGCTCCGGTGCTCCAGGTGTTGGAGGCGATGTCGTAGATTTCCAGCTTGGCGTCCGGGTTGCCGCTGGCGCCCCAGCCGCCGGCCGCGTAGAACTTGTCGCCGATCACGCCGTGGACCGGGGCCTCACGGGTGTCGGCGGCGGAGGCGAGCTTGGTCCAGGCGCCGCTGTCCGCGCTGTACGCGTACAGGTCGCTGGTGTCGGCCACGCCGGTGAAGCCGAACGCCGAGTAGACGGTCCCGTCGTGCACGGCCACCGCGTTGTCACCGGTGGGTACGGGCAGGTCGGGGATGGTCTGCCAGGCGTCGCCCGCCGCGCCCTGCGCGTTGGCGGCGGCGTCGGTGGTGGCCTTGCCGCCGGGCGACAGCGCGCCCTTCTTGGCGCTCGCGCCGTGCGTGCTGAGCGACAGCGGCGAGTAGTGGCCCTTGACGAGGTTGAGCGGGGCGCCGCCGGCCTTCTGGAGGACGACTCCGCCCGGCGTCTCGCCGAGGGTGACGGTGGCCGGGGCGTTACCGGTGTTCTTCACCGTCACGACCTGGCTCGCGCTCTTGCCCCAGGCGACGGTCTTGCTGATGCTCGCCGGGGTGACCTTGATCTGGCCCGCCTTGAGGGCGAGGTTGTGCGAACCGACGCCGTCCCTGGGGACGTTCACGGTCGCGGTCGCCGAGGTGTACTTCGACGCGGTGGCCGTGATCGGGTGCTTGCCGGTGAGGTGCGAGAACATCCAGAAGAAGCCGTCGCCCAGGTTCGGGTCGTCGGGCGTGGCGTTGGTGGTGGTGTGGTCGTCGGGCGCGTCGGTGCTGGTGACGGTGGCGCCGTTGACGCCCGCCTTGGTGTTGCTGTCGGTCACGTTGCCGACGATCAGGCCGCCGCTGACCGGGTCGTAGGTCCGCTTGCCGACGAAAACGTTGTCGAGCTGCCACCAGTAGGCCCAGTTGCCCTTGTAGTGGAAGCGCAGCCGTACGTCGCTCTTGCCCGCGTAGTCGGCCAGCGGGAGTTCGACGTGCGTGGGACCGGCCACCGAGGTGGTCGTCTTGTGCCAGACGGTGGTCCAGGTGGCGCCCGCGTCGGTCGAGACGTCCACGTCGGCGGTGGAGTTGCTGAACGCCTTGTAGTCGGTGTCGAAGCCGAGCACCGGGGCGGCGACGTCGGTGAGGTCGTAGGACGGGGACAGCAGCGAGCTGTCCTGGCTGAGACCCTGGCCGATGTTGTCACTGTCGATGTTGGCGAAACCGCCGCTGCCGCCGGTCCTGTTGCCGCGGGCGCCCGGGTCGTTGAAGACCCAACCGCCGTTGGTGCTGTCCGCGTTGGTCACCGACCAGCCCGCCGGGGGGCCGGTGGTGGAGGTGAACGCCTCGCTGCTGCCGGTCAGGTGCACCGCGTAGCCGGGCGCCTGGTCGGACGACGGGTCGACGGGCACGGGGACGTTGAGCGTCTGGTC
Source organism: Streptomyces sp. NPDC024632 (assembly GCF_055559175.1). NCBI lineage: Bacteria > Bacillati > Actinomycetota > Actinomycetes > Kitasatosporales > Streptomycetaceae > Streptomyces > Streptomyces sp. NPDC024632. Next base: position 144,668 of record NZ_JBVHLD010000013.1, on the reverse strand, counting down.
GGCGGTGCCGATCTGGAGGCTCTTGTCGACCGTCTTGTAGCCGGGGTAGTTGGCGCTGACGTGCAGGGTGTACGCGCTGCCCTGAGGGAGCGTCAGCGAGTAGTCACCGGTGACGGGGTCGGTGTAGACCGGCGCGCCGGGGACACCGTCGACGGTGATCTTCGCGTACAGCGGCCAGCCGTGGCCCGAGCCGTCGGTGACCTTGCCCGCGACGGTCTGCTTGGCCACCGCGTCCAGGGCGAAGGAGGTGGTGACGGTGGCGCCGTCGGCCAGTTCGACGGCGGACGCGGTCTTGCTCGCGTAGCCGTAGGCGGCGGCGGTCAGGTCGTAACTGCCCGGCGGGACGTCCAGCTTGTAGCCGCCGGTCGCGTCGGAGGTGGCGCTGTAGTCGCCCGCGGTCACCTTGGCGCCCGCGATGGCCGCCCCGGTGGCGTGGTCGGTGACCTTGCCGGTGAGCACGCCGTGCGGGCCGCTGCGGAAGGCCGCCAGGCCGTTCGGGGTGCCGAGGCCGGTCGGGCCGTCGTAGCCGGGGCCCGCGGTGCACTGCTGGGTGGGCGAGCAGGTGCCGTTGTTGCCCGCGGTGACGTCGTTGAGGGCGCCGGCCTGCGCGTACGGGTAGGAGTTCGGGTACGTGCCCGCGGCCGGGGTGCCGGCCGACGCGTACACGCCCGCGATCAGCGGGGAGGAGGCGCTGGTGCCGCCGTAGACCGCCCACCCGTTGCCGCCGTAGCCCTGGTAGACGGAGACGCCGGTGACCGGGTCGGCGACCGCGGAGACGTCGGCGACGGACCGCTTGTCACAGAAGCCGTTGGTCTGGAAGGCCGGCTTGGGCTCGTAGAGCGAGCATCCCGAACCGGGGCCGCCGTAGGTGTTGTTCCACACGGACTCGGTCCAACCGCGGCTGGTGCCGGTGTCCTTGGCGAGCGCGGTGCCGCCGACGGAGGTCACGTATTGCGAGGCCGCCGGGTAGCTGACGCCGAAGCCGTCGTCGCCGGAGGAGGCGACCACCGCGACACCCGGGTGGTTGTAGTACGGGTCCATGTCCGTGGTCTCGGACGGGTCCTCGCCGCTGCCCGGCGTGCTGCTGTAGCCGGTCCCGTAGGAGTTGGAGACGTACTTCGCGCCGAGCGCGACCGCCTCGTCCACCGCGGCGCCCAGGTCCGCGAAGTTCGCCGAGTCGGCCTCGACGAGCAGGATGTGGGCGTTGGGGGCGGCTGCCGAGACCATGTCGACGTCGAGCGAGATCTCGCCCGCCCAGTCGGGGTCGGGTGACGGGTAGTCGGTGCCGCCGCGCTGGCTGACCTTCTTGAAGCAGCCGTTGGCGGTGGTGCACTCGGGCAGGCCGTACTGCGCCCGGTAGATCGCCAGGTCCGCCTCGGCGGTGGGGTCGTCGTAGGCGTCGACGATGGCGATGGTCTGGCCCGCGCCGCCGTCGGCGGGCAGGTTGTACGCGTCCTGGAGGTCAGTGGCACCGAAGCCGGCCGGGGTGGCGGCGAGCGGCTGGATGCCCTTGTGCGCGGCCACGTCGGTGCGGCGCAGCGCGAAGCAGCGGAATTGACCCGGCTCGGCGTCGCCGCACTGCCGTACGACGTCGGGCCGGGAGGAGGGTGCGGCGGACGCCGTTGCCGCGGCGGGCAGTTGAAGGCCGAGCAGGGCGATGGTGGCCGACGCGAGGGCGGCTACCGCGGTAGCGGCGCGCCGACCTCCGCTCCGTCTGGGAAATATGCGCAAGGCGGGACTCCGTGATGCCGGAGGGGACCGTGCCATGACGAGGTCGTGGCCGGTTGCGGTCCGATCGAACCGCTGGCGTATACCTGTGCCTCACACGCACCACTGGAACCCGAAGTGATTGTCGGATACCTGACATCACCCACACCGGAACTGCACGTCGCGTTCACGTCAACCAGACGGCACAACCTCACCGCGTCCGTATCCGTCGTCCAGCCAGCCGTGCCGGGCCGCGTGCCAGACCAGCCGTATACGGTTGTCGACTCCGGCGTCCCGCTGCATCGCCGCGATGTGCCGCTGCACGGTCCGCACCGCGACACCCAGGGCGCGGGCCATCGCCGCGTCCGTGCTGCCGCTCACCAGCATGGCCAGGATGCGCAGTTGGACGGCGCTGCGGGCCGGTCCCGCGTCGGCGCGGGCCGGCGAGGGTCCGGCGTCGGGGCGGCCGAGCGGCACCGCGTCCGCCCACACCGACTCGAAGAGCGTGACCAGCGCGTCGAGCAGTCCGCTCGGCCGGATCACCAGCATCACCGGGTCCGGTGGCCGCGCGTCGGCGGGCAGCGGCAGCAGCGCCAGCGAGTGGTCGGCGACGCACAGCCTCACCGGCAGCCGGTCGGTGACCCGGACGAACGCCTGCTGCCGGGTGCCCGGCGGGTCGAGCGCGGCCAGCGGGTCCAGGCCCATCGACTCCAGGCCCGCCCGCTCGAAGACCACCCGGCGGCGTATCCCCGGCACGGCGGCCGAGCCGCAGGCCAGCGGGTCGGGGACGGTGTCGTCCGCCGTGTCCTTGTCGGTACGGACGAAGGCCATCAACTCCGAGACGGCCGAGGCGTGGAGCTGTTCCGCCCAGCGGCCGATGGCGGCCTGGCCCTCGACCACCCGGACGATCTCCTCCGCCCGGTGGCCCTCGTGCACCCGCTGGTACTCCACGCCCAGCCGGTCGAGCAGTTCCCGGCCGCGCCGCAACTGCTCCTGGGCGCGGGACACCAGCGGCAGCAGCGTGCTCTGCGGCGGCACCGGATACCAGCGCCCGTCGCGCCCGAGCTTCGCCAGGCCGCGCCCGGCCAACTCCCCGCAGGCTTCCTCCGCCCGCGCCCTCGACACCCCCATCTGCCGAGCCAGTTCCGCATCGGCCACTCCCCGCGTGGCCACCAGCAACGGGTAGGCCCGGTCCGCGTCGGCACTCAACCCCAGAGCCTCAAACGGACGTTCGCTCATGATCGGGACTGTAGCCCTCACGGGCCGCCGAGACCGGCGATTCACACAGGCGCGCCATGGCCGTCGCACATCATTCATGGGCCCGCCGGGCGCCGAGGCACCTGACGGGCCCATGACCGGGCCATTACCCCCGCATGACTGACGCTGTGTCATTTCTTGAGCACGGCGGGCGATTTCGCGGGTGTGCCGTGTGCCTCAGGCGGGTTCCGCCGCGAGCGCCGCCATTTCGCGGTCCACCGCCGCCTGGTGCTCATCGGCGTCCTGCTTGGCCCGCTTGGGACTCCAGCGACCGGCCATCACGAACACGAACGGCAGGAAGAGGACTTGGCCGCCGACACAGATCCACCACCAGGTACGCCACTGGCCGGGGCCGTCGTGCGCGGCCTTCTGCACCTTGGCGCCGTACTTAGTGAGCACCGCCAACTGCGGCTGCGCCTTCTGGACCACGGCGAGGTCGGCGGGGCCGACCTCCTGGACCGCCTGCTGGGTGAGGGCCGCGGGCGCCTTGCCCGGCGGGTACTTGCCCAGTTCCGCGAAGAGTTGGGGATGGGCGTTGACGACGGCGAGCGCGGGCGCCGCCTGCCGCTGCGCGACGGTGACCTCGGTGCCGTGGTCGACCAGCGGGGTGACGGAGGTGACCAGCACCGGGATGAAGGCGGCCGAGACCGCCACCACGATCCTGATCGTCCAGCCCCACACCGCCAGGCCCGTCGCGGTGGCCGCCGGATTGTGCTTCTCGACGGTCTCGGTGAAGCTCGCCATCCACGGCCCGTAGGCGATGCCGCTGAAGACGCCGATCCCGATGAACAGCCACGCGAAGGTGTAGTAGCCGGTGGTGGGGTGGGTGGCGCGGGAGGCGAAGATCGCGGTCACCACGATGGAACCGACCGCGCCCACGATCATGAACGGCTTGCGCACCTTGAGCCGGTCGGAGATCACGCCGATCACCACCAGGGCGATGGCGTTCGCCGCCCAGTACCAGTTCGCGACCGCGTTGGCCCGCTGCTCGGTGTAGCCGTAGGTGGTCGCGAAGTAGACGACGAAGTTGCCGACGGCCGCGAAGTACAGCAGCAGGAAGAGCGAGATCGCCAGCGCGGAGCCCGCCACGTCGAGCCGGAGCATCTGCCGCCACTCGCCGCGCCTCGCGGCCTGCGGGTCGATGCCCTTGGCGCGCGCCTCGACCAGCGCCCGGTCCCGCAGCGTCACCATGATCTGGTCGCGCAGTCCGGGGGACAGCTCGCGCAGCGCGAAGAGCGCGATCACGAAGACCACCAGGCCGGAGACGCCGGAGTAGCGCAGCTCGTCCTGCCAGCTCGACGTGTCCAGGGTGTTGCTGGTGACGGTGGTGACGACGAGGCTGCCGATCACCGGCCCCATCGTCCAGGCGCCCATCGCGGTGGCCCGCCCGACCTGCGGCGAGAAGTCGCGGATCAGCGCGGGCGTGGCCACGAGCACGATGCCCTCGATAAAGCTGACCAGCGCGAACAGCACCAGATACGTGGTCTTGCCGCCCGCGTTCGGCAGTCCGAGGAAGACCAGCAGCGACGCGACGAGCAGCCCGTAGACCACCAGATTCGCCCGCCCCCAGCGGTCGGCGAGCCCGGCCACCAGCGAGGCGAAGGCGCCCACCGCGTTGCCGATCACCGAGACCCACACGAAGTAGCGGTAGGTCATGTCGAAGTGCGTGATGATCGACGTGGCGACCGCGTACTGGATGTAGAGCATGTAGTACAGCACGACCGTGGTGATCACCACGATCGCCAGATACGCCATACGACGCCCGGTGGCCGGATATTCGGCCAGGTCACGGCGGTAGAGCCGACTGAGCGCGGTACGGGCGCCTGCGGACCGGGCGTCGGGCCCGGGTCTGTCGGCGTCGAGCGGCGTCGGGGTGGCGGACATACGGCTCCTCCTGGAGATGCTTGGAGACCGGGTGGAGTGGCACGGGGACGGCACTGCTGCGGTCCCTCGGGGGTGCGGTGCGGCGGGCCCCGAAGGTGTGGCCAGAGGCTAGTACCGACTGGTCGGTATGCCTAGGGGTCTGCACGGGGTCAATTCCGCGTCGCATCAAGGCCGGGGCGGGCCGCGCCGGCCCCGCGCGCAACGGGGACCGGCGGGCCCCTGGACGGGACCCGCCGGTCGGTGGCGCCCCGCGGGGAGCGCCGGCACATCAGTGGTGCGTCAGGTGGCGGTGCAGGTCAGCGCGGGTGCGCCGAGGGTGCCGCTGGAGGTGCCCTGGAGGCCGAAGGTGGTCGTGGCGGCCGGGGCGAGCGCGGCGTTGTAGGCGAGGCTGCCCGCGGTCACCGCCGCTCCGGTCTGGTGGATGTCCGCGTTCCAGCCGCTGGTCTCCTGCTGCCCGCCCGGCCACGTCCAGGTGACCTTCCAGCTCTTGGTCGCGGCCGTACCGGAGTTGGCCACGGTCACGGTGGCGGTGAAGCCGCCGCTCCACTGGTTGTCGGTGTGCCAGGTGGCCGTGCAGCCGGAACTGCCGCCGGTCGGACCGCCGGTGGAGCCGGAGGTCGTACCGGTCGACGTGCCGGTCGTCGTACCGGAGGAGGTGCCCGACGAGGTGCCGGACGAGGTGCCGGAGGACGTGCCGCTCGACGTGCCCGACGACGTGCCGGTCGACGTACCGCCGTTGGTGGTGCCGCCGGTCGTGCCGCCCGAGTCGCCGAAGCCGGGCGCCTTGATGCTGGCCAGGTAGCCGTCCTTGACGGTGTTCACCGTCGTCCAGTCGTCGTTGAGGATGCCGCCGGTGTCACCGGAGTTGGGATTCCACGACCAGAAGGTCCAACTGAAGCTGTCGCCGCCGTAGGTGCTGGTCGGCCGCAGGTAGTCCACCAGCGTCCGCAGCCAGGTCTGGTCGACGGTCGACTGGAGGGTGGTGCCGAACTCGCCGACCCAGACCGGGGCGATGTTCTGCTTGAACAGATAGCCCCAGTACTTGTCCCAGATCGCCGACATGTTCGCCGGGAAGCTCGGGTCGCTGAACCACGGCTGTTGGGCGACGCTGGTCGCGTAGTCGTGCGCCGAGTAGACCACCCGGTTCGCCACGTTCAGCTCGACCGGGTACTGCCCCGCGCCCATCAGGTTGCCGCCCCACCAGCCGGACGTCCCGTTGAAGGTCTGGACGCCCTCCACGAAGATCAGCAGATTGGGGTTGACGCCGAGGACGGCGTTGCCGCCGCGCTCGGCCGCCAGACGCCAGTCGATCGTGGTGTCGCCGCAGCCCCAACAGGCCGGGTCGTGCGGCTCGTTGTGCAGGTCGATGCCGACGACCGCCGGGTTGTTCAGGTAACGGGTCGCCATCGCCTTGAGGTTGGTGATCCAGGTCGACTCGGGGACGGCGGCGGTGTACCAGAGCGCGGACTGGCCGCCGGAGTCCGGACGGTGCCGGTCCAGGATGACCCGCAGCCCTATGGAACCGGCGTAGTTGACGATCTTGTCCATTACGCCGAGGGAGTTGAGGCCCTGGAGGTCGGCGTTCATGCCGCCGGAGTAGTTGATGCTGGAGGGCATCGTGCCCTTGAAGATGTCGTCGCTGTACGGCAGTCGGATCGTGTTGTAGCCGAGCTGCTTCATCTGGTCGATCATGCTCTTGTAGTCGCGCGACCAGATGCCGTGGGCCACGTAGTTGCTGGTCTCGAAGCCGAACCAGTTGACGCCCGCGATGCGGACCGACTTGCCCGTGGAGTCCAGGATCTGGCGTCCGCTGGTGTGCCAGTAGCCGGTGGCGGCCTCGGCCGCCGCCGGAGCCGCGGGCGCGCCCGCCGCCGTGGCGTGCGTCTGTCCGGCGAGGGAGAGCAGCGCGAGCAGGGCCGCCGCGACGGCGGCGGCCAGAAAGACCCGCAGCCTGTTCGTTTTTCTCAGGGGGCTCAGCGAGCCCGGAAAGGGGACCACGGTGGCGATTCCTCTCGGTGGGGGGACGGAACGCTTCAGTTCGTGGTGGGGGTGGACGGCGGAAGCCTGGTGGGAGCGCTCCCATTCGTAACCGTATGGAAGCGAGGACACGCGAGTGGCGTCAAGAGGAAACACAGGCTTCAAGTAGTGAAGCCGGGTGGGGGCGGGGCCGGGGGCAGTACCGAAGAGGTGTCGGAATGGGCTCAGGGAGTCATACGAGCGGGGTCGCCGACACCTGGCCCGTAATCAGTTAGGCTTACCTAACTAAGCCTGGGGGAAAAGTCCGGGCGCAGCGCGAACCACGCAGTACGGCACAGCACCGAGAGAGCGGAGCACGCCCATGGCAGACCGACCGGTGGGACGGGCGACGGACCAGCAGACGGGCGCGGCGACGCAGGACCCGCGGGCCGAGGAGCGGGCGGCGCCCGCCGCCGCCGAGCGCCCCGCGCGCCGGGCCCCGCGGCTGAACCACGCCCGCGTGATCCGTTCCGAGCGCGTCACCCCGCACATGATCAGGGTGGTGCTCGGCGGCGACGGGCTCGCCGGGCTCCCCGTGGGCGACTACACCGACCATTACGTCAAGCTGGTCTTCGCGCCTCCCGGGGTCACGTACCCCGAGCCGCTGGACATGGAGGCCGTCCGCCGCGACCTGCCGCGCGAGCAGTGGCCGACCACCCGTACGTACACCGTGCGCGCCTGGGACCCGGTCGCGCCCGAGATGACGATCGACTTCGTCCACCACGGCGACGAAGGGCTGGCCGGGCCCTGGGCGGCCGGTGTCCGGCCGGGCGACGGCATCTACTTCATGGGCCCCGGCGGTGCCTACGCGCCCGACCCCGCCGCCGACTGGCACCTGCTCGCGGGCGACGAGAGCGCGCTGCCCGCCGTCGCCGCGGCGGTCGAGCAACTGCCGCCGGGGGCACGGGCGAAGGTCTTCGTGGAGGTCGAGGGCCCGGCGGAGGAGCAGAAGCTGGCCACCTCGGGCGACGCCGAGATCGTCTGGCTGCACCGCGGTGCCCGGCCGGTCGGCGAGGCGCTGGTCGAGGCCGTCACCGGTCTGGAGTTCCCGCCGGGTGACGTCCAGGTCTTCGTCCACGGCGAGGCCGGTTTCGTCAAGGACCTCCGCCGCCACCTCCGCCTCGACCGCTCGATCCCCCGCGAGCGCCTGTCGATCTCCGGCTACTGGCGCCGCGGCGCCGACGAGGACGGCTGGCAGGCGTCCAAGCGGGAGTGGAACGAGCAGGTGGAGCGCGAGCAGGAGAGCGGCGCCGGGCGCTGAGCGCGCGGCGGGCGTGAGCGCGCGGCGGGCGTGAGCGCGCGGCGGGCGTGAGCGCGCGGCGGGCGTCCCTGACGGACGGGGAGCCGGGCCGACCCGTTGCCCGCCCGGCCGTGGATGGAACGTCTCCCGACCGTGGACACGCGCGGCGGCGGCCCGCCGCCCGTTCGGCCCGAGTGGGTGACCCGGGGGGGGCGGGCCGCCGCCGCGCGGGGCGGACCGCTGCCGCCGGGAGCCGCCATCACCACTCGGGCCGTTGATGCCGCTCGGACCGGAGGGCTGGACCGGCTTCTGGTACGAGCGGAAGGTGCGGGTCGACAGCCACACCGCGACCAGGGCCAGGGCGAGCAGGCCGCCGCCGCGGCTGAGGACGTCGCTCCGGTCGGGGTCGGCGGACATCGCGGAACGGCCCGCGACCAGAGCCCAGTTGACCGGGTTGACGTCGGCGATGTGCCGCATCCAGGACGGCGTCAGGCCGGGTGCCATGAAGGCGGAGGACAGGAAGGTCAGCGGCAGCAGCAGGAACGTGTTGATGCCGATGATGCTCTCGCGACCATGTGGGCCTGGAATTCGGTCTCCACCACGAAGATCCGGGGCAGTTCACCGTCCAGCTTGTCCAGGACGCCGCGCAGGGCCGCGCTGTGCGCTTCCAGCGTGTTGGCCCGCTCGGCGAGCAGTTCCGCCACCTCGTCCGGGTGCAGCGCCGTGATCAGCGACAGCGCGGACTCGAAGGCGGGGTACTCCCTGGCGGGCACGGCCACCATGTCGGCGAGCCAGTCGTGCATCTCGGTGCGGCCCTCGGCGGTGAGCCCGTAGAGCGTGCGCTCCGGCCGGTTGCCCTGCCGCTGGACCCCCGCGACCTCCACGAAGCCGTGCTTCTCCGCAGGCCGTCGGTGCTCCCGCACGGTGAGACGTCCGCGCGCGAGGCGGGGTGAGGACTTCGGCCCGCGCGCGACACGGCCGTGTCATTCCGGCGAAACACCGGGTCCCTAATTTCTGTCGCCCGACAGGAATTCGTGACAGGGGGCCAGGCCCATGACCGCCACCGCACCTTCCGAGGTCCGCTCAGACCCGCCGGACCACGGCACCGCCGCCGACGCCGCGGGCACCGACGCGCCGGGCACCGACACCGGGGGCACCGACACCGCGGGGCTCGCGGGCTTCGGCTACCGCCAGGAACTGCACCGCAGCCTCGGCCGGTACGCGTCCTTCGCCGCCGGTTTCTCCTTCATCTCGGTGCTGACCACCGTCTTCCAGTTCTTCGCCTTCGGCTACTCCTTCGGCGGCCCGCGCTTCTTCTGGACCTGGCCCGCCGTCCTGATCGGCCAACTCCTCGTCGCCGCCTGCTTCGCCGAACTCGCCGCCCGCTACCCGATCTCCGGCGCCGTCTACCAGTGGTCGACCCGGCTGAGCAACGCCGTCTTCGGCTGGTACGCGGGCTGGATCATGGTCATCGGCCAGGTCGTGGTGGTGGCCGCCGCCGCGCTCGCCCTCCAGGTCGTCCTGCCCGCCGTCTGGTCCGGCTTCCAGCTCATCGGGACCGATACGTCACCGGTCTCGTCGGACGGCGCGGCCAACGCGGCGCTGCTCGGGATCGCGCTGCTCGTCCTGACCACCGTCGTCAACCTCCTCGACAACACGGTGATGTCGCTGGTCAACCGGATCGGCGTGACCGCCGAGATCATCGGCGCCGTGCTCATCGTCACGCTGCTCTTCACGCACGCCGACCGCACGCCGTCGGTGACCGTGCACGGCGGGGGCGGCTCGTCGGCGCTGCTCGTCAGCTCGATCGCCGCCGCGTACGTGATGATCGGCTTCGACAGCGCGGGCGAGATGAGCGAGGAGACCCGCGATCCGCAGCGCGTCGCGCCCCGTACGATCCTGTCCGCGCTCGCCGCGGCCGGCGCCCTGGCCACGCTCCTCGTCCTCGCCGCCCTGCTGGCCGCGCCCAGCCTCACCGACGGGCGGCTCGGCACCGAGGGCCTGTCCTACGTGCTCACCAGCCGGCTGGGCGACGGTGTCGGGCGCGCGCTGCTCTGTGACGTCGCGGTGGCCGTCACCGTGGCGACCCTCGCCATCCAGACGTCGGCCACCCGGATGCTCTTCTCGATGGCCCGCGACCGGGCACTGCCCTTCTCCGGGCCCCTCGCCCGCGTCTCCCCCCGCACCGGCCAGCCCGCCGCCCCCGCCCTCGTCGTCGGCGTGCTCGCCGCGGCCCTCCTGCTGCTCAACTTCGGCTCCCCCGACGCCTTTCTCGCCATCGGCACCACCTGCATCGTCATGCTCTACCTCGCCTACGCGATGGTCACAGGCCCCCAACTCCTGCGCCGCCTGCGCTCCCCCCTCCCCCCGGCCACCGACCCCTCCGGCAACCCCCTTTTCTCCCTGGGGCGTTGGGGCCTCCCCGTCAACGCCCTCGCCCTCCTCTACGGCCTCGCCATGACCGTCAACCTCGCCTGGCCCCGCGCCACCGTCTACGACCCCTCCGGCGGCCACTGGTACTTCCAGTGGTTCACCCTGCTGTTTCTGCTGGCCGTGCTGCTGGTGGGCTTCCTCTGGAGGGCGCTGAGGGCACATCGGGGGCGCATCGCTCCCGAAGGGGCAGCGTTTCCAGAACCGACTCCATGACAGCCGCCGTGGTGTCGTCGCCCACCGGCCACAAGCCTGTGTACGCGTCGAGCGTGATCGACGGCTTGCTGTGGCCGAGTCGCACCTGAACGGTCTTCACGTTTCTCGTTGTTCTTGATCGGACACGACGGCGTACCAGTCGCGGAGCCCGTGGAGCGTCAGCTTCTCGGGCACCCGCGCCACCGATCCGACAGCGATCAGGACGCGGTTCGCGTCCTCGCGCATCCGCTTCCCAATTCGTGCCCACGTCGACCGGCGGATCGGCCGCCGCCGCATCGTCGCCATCGCCCCCGCCTACGCCGCACCGATCGGCGAATGGCTCTCTGGCAGCGCCTCTGCCCGGGAACGCGTCATGCGCGGTCTCGACCCCGCGGACCGCGCCGCGGTCATCACCGCCTGCACGCCTACGAGGCCGCAGTGGCCGCCCTTGGCGCCGACGGGTGATACCTGGGGTGACGGAGCAGCGAGACGTCTCTTGCCCCGGCCGGGACAGCACCACATCCTGGCCCGACCTCAAAGCGATCGGGACGGCGCTGGCGCCCGGCGTGATCCTGGGCGGCGAGGCCGTCGTGTTCACCTGAGGTGTCGAGCTCAGCGCTCCCGGCGGTCCTTCGCCGCCCCGGCGGGGTCGCGCCGCAGAGGCGGTGCGGCGGCGGACGGCAGGTGGAGGGTGAAGAGCGACCCCGCGCCCAAAGTGCTGGACACCGTGACCCGGCCGCCGTGCGCCTCAGTCAACTGGCGAACGATCGCAAGGCCGAGGCCGCTGCCGCCCGTCAGCCGACTGCGGGACTTCTCCGACCGCCAGAAGAGGTCGAAGACGTGCGGCAGCTCCTCATCGCTGATGCCGCTGCCGGTGTCGGCGACCTCGATCAGCACCGACCGGTCCCGGACGGACGTCCGGACCTCGACGCTGCCGCCCGGCGGGGTGTGCCGGACCGCGTTGGACAGCAGGTTTCCGACGGCCTGCCGCAGCCGCAGCGCGTCGGCAGTCAGCTCCGGATCGCCTTCCGCGGACCAGGTCAGCGCGACCCGCGCGGTGCGGGCGGCGTCACGGTGGGCGGCGCAGACCCACTCCACGACCTCCGCGGCCCGGACCCGCTCGGTGTGCAACCGGAAGGTGTGCGCGTCGTCGGCGGCCACGTCACGCAGGTCGTCAATAATGTGCTGGAGCAGCAGCGCCTCACGCAGCAGCCGCGAGGTCAGGGGCCGGTCGGCGACCGCCACGCCGTCCTCGACCGCCTCCAGCCAGCCCCTGATGTTGCTCAGCGGGGTGCGCAGCTCATGGGCGACGTCCCGGACCATCGCCTTGCGCTGGTCCTCCAGGCGTTCGCGGCGCGCGGACAGGTCGTTGAAGGCGACCGCGAGCGAGCCGATCTCGTCGTCGGTGGAGACCGGGACCCGGTTGCGCGCCTGGTCGGGCCGCTGGGCGGCCTCGGTCAGGGTGCGCAGCGGCCTGATCAGCCGGGTCGACATCAGCACAGCGGCGGCGACGGTGACCGTGAGCACCAGGGCGGCGACCTCGACGATGCGGACGGCGTTCGCACCGGTCAGGGCGAAGCCGGTGGTGTCGGCGCCCGGAACGCCGGTGACGAAGAGCAGGGCACTGGGCGCCACGTAGGGAGCGAGCTGTTCGCGGCGCCCGTCCTCGACACAGCCCTCGGTGATCCGGCCTGCGTCCATGGGCGCGTAGAGCGTCTCGATCGACTGCGGGCCGATGTAGTCGAGACCGATCCGGATGGGCGACATCCCCTGGCGGCGCAGACACGGGTTGACCAGGCCCTCCAGTTGGTGGAGGGCGGCGGCCTCGGTCGGGGTGGGGCGGGTCAGGATCCTGCTCTGGCCGCCGCACACGTCGGGGATCACGGGGGCGGCGGCGGTGAGGGACTCGGTGGTGACCCGGGGCCGGCCGCTGGGGGCGTAGCTGATCTGTGACGGCTCGCCCAGTTTGAGCAGGCACCCGGTGATGCTCCGCGCCGAGGCCGCGAGTGCCGTCCGCTCCGCGGCGGTGAGGCGATAGGGGCCGACAGCCCGCGGGTCGATCGGGGTGGCGCCGGTGCCACCGGTCAGTGAGGAGTCCACCGCGAGCGGGTTGACGACCGCGGACACCGCGGCGGGCAGTGCGGCGTGGTCGGCCGCCGCGGAGTCGGCCAGCGTCCGGCGCTGCGGGGTGGTCAGGACGATACGGCGCCCGGTGCGCTTGGCCAGCGACGCCACGTCGGGGGCCACCGCGTCCCAGTTGCGGTGGGTGGCCGCGTAGCCGAGCAGCGCGTCGTAGACCTGGGCGTCCCGGGCCAGTACCTGCCCCTGCTCCTGCCGCAGCGCGTGGGACGTGGTCGTCGCGGCCAGCCAGGCGGTCGCGGCGATGGAGCAGACCGCGATCAGCACGGAGGTGGCGAGCAGCCGCACCATCAGGCTCTTGCGCAACGGGACGCCGCGTCTGCTACGGGTACGGCTCCTACGGGTGCGGCTGTCGCTACGGGGCACGGTGGCCGCGATCCGTGCGGTCCCGGCCGTTCGCACCGTCCGTCAACTTGTAGCCCACCCCGAAGACGGTGACCAGGCGCGCCGGGCGGCGCGGATCGGCCTCGGTCTTCCGGCGCAGGTTCATGACGTGCATGTCGATGGTGCGCTCGGAGGTGTAGGCGTCCGTGCCGGAGACCTCCCGCAGCAGTTGGGCGCGGGTGAAGACCCGGTCGGGCTTCGCGGCCATCGCCGCCAGGATCTCGAACTCGCCGCGTGTGCAGTCCACGACATCGGAGTCGATCCACACCTGGTGCCGGGCCGGATCGACGGTGAGGCCGCCCACGTGCAGGGTGAGCCGCGACCACCCGCCGGACCGCTGGGAGCGGAGCAGGAGCGTGCGTACCCGGGCCATCAACTCCCGCGGGCTGTACGGCTTGGTGACGTAGTCGTCGGCGCCCAGGCCGAGGCCGAGCAGCAGATCCTCCTCGTCCGTCCGCGCGGTCAGCATCAGCATCGGCACGTCGCACTCCCGGCGCAGGATCCGGCACACGTCCATGCCGTCCACCTCGGGCATCATCACGTCGAGGATGAGCAGGTCGGGCCGGAATCTGCGGGCCTGGTCGAGGGCTTCACGGCCGTCGCGGGCGACGACCACGCCGTGGCCCTCATGCTCCAGATACCGCTGGAGGAGTTCGGCGTGCGTCTCGTCGTCCTCCGCGACCAGGACACGTGCGCTCATGCGACGACTGTAGAGCCGTACAGGTGCGATCCGAAGAGACCGGAAATACGAAAAACAGAATTCTGACAAGTCTCTGACCAGGTGCCCACACCTCTTGTCCACGATGTGGTCATGCCGATCACGACCCCAGCCACGCCCTTCCCCCGCCGCAGCCTGTCCCGTCACGCGGCGTTGACCGCCGCCGGTCTGGCCGCGGTCACCGCGCTGGCCTCCCTGACCGCGTGCGGCGGTTCCCACTCCTCCGAGGGTGCCCGCGGCAGCGGTGTGGCATCGCTCGCCGCCACCTCGCCACCCGCACCGGGCTCGGTGCCGTCGTCGGGGTCCTCGACGTCAGCGGCGGGCGAAAACCCGGCGGCACCGGCACCCGACCCGTCCAACACCGCCTCCGGTCGTCCCCAGATACGGCTCGACGACTCCCCCGCGACCCAGATGCGCCTCACCAACGCCTACGCGTCCTGCCTGATCCAGCACGGTGCCACCCGCGAGACCGGGGGTGCGGGCAAGGAGCAGGGCGGAATCCAGGCAATCGGCGTGAAGGACGGTGCCCCGCGGGCCGCGATCATCGCCTGCGAGTCGAAGGAGCCGCTCATGCCGACCAGCGAGGACCCGGACAACCCGCACGCCAGGGACTACGTGCGGGACGAGGTGAACTGCATCAACCGCAAGGGCTACGAGACGGTCAGAGCCTACGAGGGCGGCTTGAGCTGGACCTACGTGCGGGCGCCCCGCACCCAGGAGCAGGGCGAGAAGGCCATGGCGGCGGAGCGTGCCTGCCACATCCAGGTGTACTCGCACGTGTACCCGTAGGGAAACGGGAGCGGGTGCGCGGGGGCGGTGCCGTGACGGCCGCCGCCGACCGGGCCGGGCAGCGGCCGTGGTGAACAGGAGCTCGGAAAGTACGTGTGCGACCGATGATGAAACAGAGGGGCCGGGTCATGGCCGACAGCAAGAGCCCCAGACACCGGGCGGGCGGCGGCGGTGCGTCGCCCGGCGGTGATCTGCTCGGGGCCGGGGACGGGGACGGGGGCGGACCGCCGGGCGACGACGGCCGCGGGGACGAGGAGTCGGCCGCGCCGTCCCGGCGGCCGGGCGGGCGGGCGCTCGTCAGCCTCGGGGTGGCGGCAGCCGTCGCGGCGGCGGCCGTGGGGGCGGTCGTCATGCACCACGACAGCAGGTCCCCCGGCCGGGGGACGGCGTCGACGCCGGTGCAGACCGTCGCCGTGGTGCGTACCGACCTGTCCAGCTCGCAGAGCCTCAGCGGGACGCTGGGCTTCGGAAAACCGGTGACGGTCAAGGGCGCGGGCACCGGCACGGTGACCCAGCTCCCCGCGCAGGGGGAGAACGTGTCCCGCGGCCGTCCGCTGCTGCGGGTGGACGACCACCCCGTCATGCTCTTCTACGGCAGCACCCCGCTGTTCCGGCCGCTGGACCGGCGGGGGCTGGTGGGCCGGGACGTGGCGATGGTCGCGGCGAACTTGAAGGCGCTCGGCTACGACATCGGCGCGCAGCCGCCCGTCGGCAGCACGATCCGGCAGGCCGACGCGCCCGCGGCGGGCAGCGGGTCCGCGACCTCCGGCACGGACGGCTCAGGACCGGGCCACGGCTCCGGCTCCGGATCGGGTGCGAGCTCGGCTCCCGGCGCCGGCTCGGGCTCCGGGCCGGCATCCGCGACCGCCGGTACGACGGCCCCGCCCGGCGACGGCCCGCCCGCGGCGCCCCCGGCGTCGCCGACGACGGTCGTCGTGCGGCGCGGGGACGGTGTGCTCACCTCGTCCCTCATGGCGGCGCTGAAGCGCTTTCAGCGGACGTTCGGCCTTCCGGCCACCGGCACCCTCAGCCCGGGTGACGTGGTGGTGCTGCCCGGCAGGGTCCGGGTCAGCGGAGTGCAGGCGGCCCTCGGGGACCCCGCCGCCGAGCCGCTGATGTCCGTCACCCTGGCCGACAAGACCGTCACCGTGCCCGCCGACCCGGACGCCGTGAGCAGCATCAAGGAGAACGACCGTGTCGTCGTCACCCTGCCGGACAGCTCCACCACGCCCGGCCACGTCGCCACGGTCAGCGCCACCGTCCAGGAGCAGGGTTCGGCGGGCGGCGGCTCGGGTGACGACTCCGGCAACGCGCCCCAGCAGAACGTCTCGGTGGCGCTGGACCGGCCGGCCGACGTACGGAACCTGGACTCCGCCCCCGTGCAGGTCGAGTTCACCGGCAAGGTCGAGAAGGGGGTGCTGGCGGTGCCGGTCGGCGCGCTGCTGGCGCTCAGCGGCGGCGGCTACGCGGTGCAGTTGAGGAGCGGCACCCTGGTCGCGGTGCGCCTCGGGATGTTCGCCAAGGGTCTCGTCGAGATCACCGGGACGGGTATCACCGCCGGCACCCGGGTGGTGACGGCCGCGTGAGCCCGGTCCTGGCCGTACGCGGCGCCAGCATGGCCTACCCCGGCGGCGTTCTCGCCCTCGACCGGGTCTCGCTGACCATCGAGGAAGGCGAACTGCTGGGCATCGTCGGTCCCTCCGGCTCCGGCAAGTCCACGCTGCTCAACATCATGGGCACCCTGGACCGTCCCACCAGCGGCGTGGTCGAGATCGCCGGGCAGGACGCGGCGCTGCTCTCCGACCGGCGCCTGTCGGCGCTGCGCGGGCGGTGGCTCGGTTTCGTCTTCCAGCAGTTCCACCTCACCGAGGGGCTCAGCGCCGCCGAGAACGTCGCGACCGGCCTGTTGTACGCGGGGGTCCCCCGGCGCAACCGGCGGCGGCTGGCACTGGAGGCCCTGGCGCGGGTCGGCCTGGCCCGGCGGACCGCGCATCTGCCGCACCAGCTCTCGGGCGGCGAGAAGCAGCGCGTGGCCATCGCCAGGGCGCTGGTCAACGATCCCGCGCTGGTGCTGGCCGACGAACCGACCGGCGCGCTGGACACGGCCAACGGGACGGCGGTCCTGGACCTGCTGGGCCGGCTCAACGAGGAAGGCACGACCATCGCCGTCATCACACACGACCTGGGCATCGCCGCCCGGCTGCCTCGCCGGCTCCAAATCCTCGACGGCCGCCTGGTCGCCGACATCCGGCAGGGGGAGCCGGTATGAGCGGTCCCGACGCGGCCCGCCGACAGCCGCCCCGCCATGGTTCCGGTCCCGGCCTCGGTTCTGACTCGGATTCAGCCGCGGGTCCACCCGCTCGTACGGGGGCCGGGCCCGCTCCCGCGCGGGCGGGACGACCGCCCCTGCGCACGGCGCCGGTCCGATTGGCGCCCTTCGACCTGCTCGGGCTCGGCCTTCTCGGCATCCGCACCCGCAAGCTGCGCGCCGCGCTGTCCGCGCTGGGTATATCCATCGGCATCGCCACGCTCATCGTCGTGACCAGCATCCCGGCGTCCAGCCAGCGATCCCTCTTCAACCAGCTCACCGCGCTGGGGACCAACATGCTCCAGGTCAGCTACGACCCGAACGCGAAACCCGCCGTGGTCCTGCCGCCGGAGTCGGTGGCGATGGTCTCCCGGATCGGCCCGGTCACCATCGCCAGCGCGGTGGCCAACCTCAATCTGCCCGTCGAACGCTCCGACAAGATCCCGGCCACCTACGCCACCGGGCTGACCACCCTCGCCACCCAGCTCAACCTGCTGCCCGCCGTCAACGGCAGCATGGCGTCCGGCACGTTCCTCACCGCGGCGACGGAGCGGTTCCCGGTGGCCGTCCTCGGTGCGACGGCAGCCAATCGGCTCGGCTTCCCCGAGGTCCTCACCGGCCGGACACCGCCGCTGATCTTCGTCGGGAAGACGTGGTTCAGCGTGGCGGGCATCCTCAAGCCGGTGCCGCTGCATCCGGACCTCGACACGTCGGTGCTGGTCGGCTGGGACATCGCGGCGACCGAGCTCGGTTTCCACCGCAGCCCCACCGTGATCTACGTCAAGGCCCCGGACGACGAGATCGACGCGGTGCACGCCGTCCTGCCCGCCACCGTCAACCCGCGGCTGCCGGGCGTCGTCCGGGTCAGCAACCCCTCGTCGGTGCTCGCCGCCAAGCAGGCGACCCGGACCACCTTCTCCGCGCTCTTCCTCGGCCTCGCGGCCGTCGCCCTGCTGGTCGGCGGTATAGGCGTGGCCAACACCATGTACATCTCCATCCTGGAGCGCCGCCGCGAGATCGGCCTGCGCCGGGCCCTCGGCGCCAACCGCGGCCAGATCCGCGCCCAGTTCCTCACCGAGTCGGCCGTGCTGTCCGGCATCGGTGGCGCGGCGGGCACGCTGATCGGGGTCGCGGCGAGCTTCGCCTACTGCGCCTACCAGGGCTGGCCGACGGTCATCCCGCCTGCGGCCCTCGCCGCGGGCCTGCTGGGCGCGGTCCTGATCGGCATGATCGCCGGCGCCTACCCGTCGGTACGGGCCTCCCGGCTGACGCCGACTCAGGCCCTCAGCGCCACCTGAGGAGCAGCCGCGGTCCCGCGCGGGCGTGAGCTCACTTGCATGCCCACGTCTGGCCGCGTTCGGGTGGGAGCCGGCCGATCTGGTGGGCAAGCCTGTGTGGCTGTATCCGGGCGACCGGTGGACCGACGAGGGCTTCAGGCTGGGGCCGCAGCATTACCCCTGCGGGACGGGATCGGGAGCGAACTGGATCGGTCGCGTCCGATGGGTGACGTGGTGCGTGTCCCGCAGGGGTCATGCTGCTGGTGGGCGCCGATGCGCACGGACGTGAGCGCCCGTCAACGCCGGGCGGGGCCGGCCTTTGGCGTGGATTCCGGCGTCTCTCCCGGTCAGCGATGCGCGCCGACCCGTCGGGCCAGCACTTGCCCCGGCCACGTCCCGAACAGGAAAGGATCGGTGGGAACGAATCCGTTGCGCTCGTAGAACGCGACGAGTTCGCCGCCGCCGCCCGCCCAGCAGTCGACCCGCAGCAGGTCGACGCCTGCCCGCCGGGTCTCCCGCACGGCATGGGCCAACAGCGTCGCCCCGATGCCGAGACCGGCGTGCCGTCGGTCGGAGACCAACAGCCGTACATACCGCTCGGGTTCCCCGGCCGGGGCGATCGGCATCTGGGGACTTGGCCCGGAGTCCAGCACCATGGCCCCGACCAGTGCTCCGCCCAACTCCGCTATATGTGGGGCACCTTCGGTCATGTACCGCTCGACCCGCTCCGCACCACCGGGCTTCTTCGAATACGGTGTCGTGCCCCACTGCTCGGTATTGCCGCGATCGTTCATCCAGACCACGGCGGAGTCGAGCATGTCCAACACGGCTGGTGCGTCGGCCGGGCTGCCCGGCCTGATCCGTATCACACGCGTGTCGTCGCTCATGGCGAAAGCCTATGGGGCGGCGCCGACAGGGGGCCGGTTACCGGACTCTTCCCGCGAACGTCCCGGATACCCTGGACGGCCAATGGTTCGACTCCGCAACTCCACCGACGCCTTGACGCGGCTTTCGCGTCGAGGATGGTGATGTTCACGGGCTGCGTCACGTGCTCGCGCATCGAGCCGGGCTCGCTGTTCACAAGCTTCTTCCGCATCGACGTGGAGCAGTGGCCCTGCCTGCATGTCCGGCGCCTGGCGCTGGCGTTCCGTGGCGACCCGGACTATTGCGAGGGGTGGCTGCCGGAACAGGCCCTTCATGTGTCCGGGAGGCTGTTCCGGCAGGAGAGCAGCGAAGAGTGGCCGCCTGTGCGGCCTCCCGGCGCGTGAGCGACCGCACCCGCTCGCACCGGGGCCTACCGCGTCCTGCCGGGGCCCACCCCGTCCCGCCCCGTCAGTGAACGGAGAATCCGCCGTCGACGAAGACCGCCTGGCCGGTGACGTAGCCGGAGGCGCGGCTCGCGAGGAAGACCGCCGCGCCCGCGAAGTCCTCGGGCAGGCCGTTGCGCCCGACCATCGTGCGGGCGGCCAGGGCCGCCACCTTCTCGGGGTCGGACGACAGGCGCGTATTGAGGGGGGTCATGACGAATCCGGGCACCAGGGTGTTGCACGTGACGCCGTACGGCGACCACGCCTCGGCCTGCGAGCGGGCCAGTGACTCCAGCGCCCCCTTGGAGACGCCGTAGGCGCCGCTCTGGACGAAGGCCCGGTGCGCCTGCTGGGAGGTGATGTGGATGATCCGCCCGAAGCCGCGCTCCGCCATGCCGGGCCCGAAGCGCTGCCCCAGCAGGTAGGGCGCCTCCAGGTTGACCGCCATCGTGGTGTCCCACACGTCCTCGCCCAACTCGCCCATCGGGGGCCGCAGGTTGATCCCGGCGGAGTTGACGAGGATGTCGGGTTCGCCGAACGCCTCGACCGCCTCCTCGGCGGCCACGCGCATGCCGTCGCGCGTACTCAGGTCGGCGCTCACCCAGGCCGCCCGGCAGCCGTCGGCCGCCAGCTCGCCGACCGTCGCGGCCAGCTCCGCCTCCCGGCGCGCCACGACCACGACGCTCGCCCCCGCGTGTGCGAGGGCCCCGGCGACAGCGCGGCCGATGCCGGAACTGCCGCCGGTCACCACGGCGACCCGTCCCTCCAGCGAGAACAGTTCGGAGAGGTAGGTCTGTGACGTCATGCCCGGATCCTAAACGGCGGGCCCGCGGCGACAACGACCAGGTCAGCCGCAGGCCCGTAGCCGGTTACGCGGCATCGCCCGATTCACGGACCCGCTTCGTGGCAACACGCCGGGTCCTGGCCCGCTCCACGAGGGACGTGGCGGCGCTCTCCCACTCGGGACAGGCGAAAGTGAACCCGGCCGCGAGCAGCCGCCCCGGCACCACCCGACGGCTCTTGAGCAGCAGCTCCGTGTCCGAGCGCAGCGCGAACGCCCCCAGCTCGGCCATCCAGCGCGTCGCGGGCAGCCCCAGCGGTACGCCCCAGGCCGCGCGCAGCGCCCGCATGAAGTCGCGCTGGGGAAGGGGGCCGGGCGAGGCGAGGTTCACCGGCCCCTCGATGTCGTCGCGCGCGATCAGGAACTCCACCGCCCGCACGAAGTCCTCGTCCTGGATCCAGGAGACGTACTGCGCGCCACCGGCGACCGGACCGCCGAGCCCGAGGCGCGCCAGTCGTGACAGCACGTCGAACACACGTCCGGGCTCATGACCATCGCCGAGCGCAGCGCCACCTTGCGGGTCACGGGGGTCGGCGCCTCGGTCTGCGCGCGCTCCCAGTTCTCGGCGATCGCGACGCTGTACGCCCAGTAGTCCGGCACTCCGTCCTCCGAGCCGCCGATCACTCCGGTCGCCTCGTCGTGTGCCGCGTCGAAGCGGTGGGCGTAGACCGTCGCCGTACTCATCTGGAGCCAGAGGCGCGGTGGCCGCGCGGCGGCGGCGATCGCCTTTCCGACCACCCGCGCCGAATCCACCCGGGAGTCCATCATGGCCTGCCGGTTCTCGGCGGTGTACCGGCACGAGACGCCGGTGCGCTCAGGGCGCGCGGCGGCGCGGCCCCTGCCCGAAAATGCCGAGGACGAGAGATGTTGAGGACGAGCGATGCCGGGCACGAGAGATGTCGAGAACGAGCCACCGGCTCCGTCCCAGGGACAGCGGCGGCCGCCACCGGCCGCGCGAGGACGAAGGAGAGACCAGCATGGCCATTCAGCGGATGGACAACGTCGGCATCGTCGTCGAGGACATGGACGCCGCCATCGCGTTCTTCGTGGACCTCGGCATGGAGCTGGAGGGCAGGGCCGAGGTCAAGGGCCGCTTCGCCGACCAGTGCACCGGACTCGACGGCGTCCACTGCGACATCGCGATGGTCAGGACCCCGGACGGTCACAGCCGGCTCGAACTGGCCAAGTACCGCAGCCCCGAGGCGATCAGCGGCGGACCGCGCGACCGGCCCCACAACATCCTGGGCACCCACCGCGTCATGTTCGCCGTCGACGACATCGAGGACACCGTCGCCCGCCTGCGCCCGCACGGCGCCGAAGTCCTCGGCGAGATCGCCCGGTTCGAGGACAGCTTCCTGCTCTGCTACGTCCGGGGCCCGGAGGGCATCATCGTCGGGCTGGCCGAGCAACTGAGCTGAGCGGAAAGCCCAGTTCGGCCACCTCCTCGGCGGTCCCCCGGCTCAGGGAGCGGGGATGTCCGCGATGCGCAGGGCCGCGTCGGCGGCGGCGCGGGCGAAGGCGGGGACGGGGCGGGCCGGGGTGGAGCGGTGCACGAGGATGACGCCCTCGATGAGGGCGAAGATCAGGTCGGTGCGGAGGGCCAGTTCGGGGGCGGGCAGCGCGCGCCCCGGGGCGGTGGCGGCCAGCAGGCGGGCGTAGGCGGCCTTGAGGTCGGCGCGGGCGCGGCGGAAGGCGGTGAAGCGCTCGGCGGCGACCTCGGGCAGGAGGTACAGGGCGCCGAGATTGTGCGGCCCCGCGCAGAGGAGTTCTGCGTCGTAGCGGCACAGGTCCCAGAGCCGGGCCTCGGCGGGGCGGGCGTCGTCGGCGAGCAGCGCGCGGGCCAGGTCGAGGGACGGGGTGACCGTGCCTTCGAGGAGTTCGGCGAGCAGATCCTCCTTGCCGCCGACGTAGTGGTAGATCGACGCCTGCCGCATCCCGGCCCGCTCGGCGACCGCCCGCGTGGTGGTGGCGGTGTAGCCGCGCGTGGTGAAGAGTTCGGCCGCCGCCGCGAGCAGTTCCTCGCGCACGCTCATGCCGCTGTCCGGTCGCTGCTGGGCGCGCGGCCTGCCGACCCGTTTTCCGCTCGTGCTCACCCGCCGATCGTCGCACGCGGCGACGCGACGACGACGGCGGGCAGTCCGGTGAGGGGCCAGTAACCGGGCGGCAACAACCGGGCAATCGCCGTGAAGCCACCGCCGCCTAATTTCTGTCGAGCGACAGAAATTCGTGTGGAGCAGGAGCCGTGAGACGACGGAGGTGCAGCCCCGTGGCGACAGGGACGACCGGTGGAAGGAAGACCGGCCAGAGCACGGCCCGCAGGACATCCCGCAGGGCCCCGCGCCCGACCGGGACCACGTACGAGGCCAGGGAGCACGCCCGCGCCCAGGAAGGGGCCCGCGCCGCCGCGATGCCTCAAGTGCCCGCGCCTGAGGGCCTGTTGTGGTCGGAGACCGTGGCGGGCGGCGGCTACACCCACAAGGTGCTGGCCCGCGGCAGCGAGCTGCGGCTCGCCGACCCGACCGGCGACGCGTGCGCGCACGTCCTGCTCTTCGTGGACGGCCGCCCCTGGGAGCGGCTGAACGCGGCCGACACCGTCAAGGTCCAGTGGAACGCGTATCTCGGCGCGGGCCGCCTCCTGCTGTCCGACCAGGGCCGCGTCCTGGCCTCCCTGGTCTCGGACACCAGCGGGCGGCACGACACGCTGTGCGGTACGTCGTCGGCTGCGCGCAACACCGCGCGGTACGGGGACGGTTCGGCGCAGGGCCGCTCCCCCGCGGGCCGCGAGCTGTTCCTGCTGGCCGCCGCCAAGAACGGGCTGGGGGCACGCGACCTCCCGCCGTCGCTCTCCTTCTTCCAGGGACTGCGCGTGGAGCCCGACGGGGCACTGGAGTTCATCGGTTCCGCGGGGCCCGGCACGAGCGTGACCCTGCGCGCCGAGCAGCCGCTGACCGTACTGCTGGCCAATGTGCCGCACCCGCTGGACCCCCGACCGGCCTACACCTGCGGCCCGTTGGAGGTACGCGCACGGCCCGGCGCCGCCACCGCGCCCGGCGACCCGCTGTGGGACGCGACGCCCGAGGGCCGCCGCGCCTTCCTCAACACCGCGGAACACCTGACCGCCAGGGGGATCGTATGAACGGCCAGAATGTGACGGACGACCGGGGCCGTACGGACGGCGCGGACGGCGCGGACGGCGCGGACCGGACCGGCGGCCAGGACCGTACCGAGGGCCCGTCCCCCCTGGGCGGCGCGACCTCCGTGACCGTACCGGCGCGGGCACCCTGGTCCGCGGTGATCCCGGCGGGCGGCCACCTCACCATCACCGACCTGCACGGCAACCAGGCCGTGGACTTCCTGGTCTACGACGCCCACGACACCGCCGTCCGCTACAGCGCGCCCGACACCGTACAGGCCCAGGGCAACCTCTTCCTGACCACCGGCAGCGTGCTGCTGTCCAACGAGCACACCCCGCTGATGACCGTGGTCGCCGACACCTGCGGCCGGCACGACACGATCGGCGGCGCGTGCTCCAAGGAGTCCAACACCCTGCGCTACGGCCACCACACGTGGTCGCAGCACGCCTGCGTGGACAACTTCCTGTCCGAGGGCGCGCGTTACGGCCTCGGCAAGCGCGACCTGGTGAGCAACGTCAACTGGTACATGAACGTGCCCGTCGAGGAGGACGGCACCCTCGGCATCGTGGACGGCATCTCCGCGCCCGGCCTTGAGGTCGAACTGCGCGCCGAGACCGACGTGTTGGTCCTGGTCTCCAACTGCCCGCAGATCAACAACCCCTGCAACGGCTTCGATCCGACGCCGGTCCTGATGACGGTCAGGACGCCGGGCCGGGCCGGGGACACGGTCGGCGCGCCGTCCGGAGAGGCGGTCCGATGACCGACGAGCCCGTGAAGCGCGCCCCCGCGCGCTTCGACACCCTGCTGGTCGCCAACCGCGGCGAGATCGCCGCCCGGATCATCCGCACCGCCCGCCGGATGGGGCTGCGCACGGTCGCGGTCTTCTCCGACCCCGACCGCGCCGCGCCGCACGTGCACCTGGCCGACGCCGCCGTACGGCTGGGCCCCGCACCGGCCAAGTCCAGCTATCTGGACGTGGACGCGGTGCTCGCGGCGGCCCGCGAGACCGGCGCGGGCGCCGTCCACCCCGGCTACGGATTCCTGTCGGAGGACGCGGTCTTCGCGCGCCGCTGCGAAACGGCGGGGCTCGCCTTCGTCGGTCCGACGCCGGACCAGCTCGAACTCTTCGGCGCCAAGCACACCGCGCGCGCCGCGGCGGAGGCGGCCGGGGTGCCGCTGCTGCCCGGCACCGGACTGCTGCCCGACGTGGACAGCGCGTTGACGGCCGCCGCGTCGCTCGGCTACCCGGTGATGCTCAAGGCGACCGGCGGCGGTGGCGGCATCGGCATGCGCGCCTGCCACTCCCCCGCCGAACTCACCGACGCCTGGGGCTCGGTGCAGCGTGTAGCGGCGGCCAGCTTCTCCTCGGCGGGCGTCTTCCTGGAACGGCTGGTGGAGAGCGCCCGGCACGTCGAGGTGCAGGTCTTCGGCGACGGCCACGGCCGCGTCCTGACCCTCGGCGACCGCGACTGCTCCCTCCAACGCCGCCACCAGAAGGTCCTGGAGGAGGCCCCCGCGCCCGGCCTGCCCGACGCCCTGCGGGAGCGACTGGCGCTCAGCGCGCGGGCGTTGTGCGCCTCGGTCGACTACCGCTCGGCGGGCACCGTGGAATTCGTGTACGACGCGGCGCGCGGCCAGGCGTACTTCCTGGAGGTCAACACCCGTCTCCAGGTGGAGCATCCGGTGACCGAGGAGACGTACGGTGTCGACCTCGTGGAGTGGATGCTGCGGCTCGCGCAGGGCGACACACCGCTGAGCACCGGCGACGACACGCCGATTGACCTGTCGACACAGCGAGTGGGACACGCCGTGGAGGCCCGGATCTACGCCGAGGACCCCACGCGCGGCCACCTGCCGAGCGCGGGACGGCTCACCGAGGTGGTCTTCCCGCCGGGGGTCCGCGTCGACGCCTGGATCGAGACCGGCACCGAGGTCACCACCTCCTACGATCCGATGCTCGCCAAGGTGATCGCGCACGGCGCCGACCGGGCGCAGGCCCTCTCCCGGCTCGCGGACGCCCTCGCCGCGACCAGGATCGACGGCATCGAGACCAATCTGGGGCTGCTGCGGGCCGCCGTCGCCGATCCGGCGCTGCACGCCGCGACGCACAGCACCGCGACCCTCGACGCGGTCACCGACCCCACCCGCCGGATCGACGTGGTCCGCGCGGGCACCCTGACCAGCGTCCAGGACTGGCCGGGCCGCACCGGCCTGTGGCACGTCGGCGTTCCGCCGTGCGGCCCGATGGACGACCTGTCCTTCCGGCTCGGCAACGAAGCGCTCGGCAACGACGAGGGCGCGCCCGGCCTCGAATGCACCCTCCAGGGACCGGCGTTGCGCTTCAGCCACCCCACCACCGTCTGCGTGACCGGCGCGCCCGCGACCGTCACGGTCGACGGACACCCGGTGCCGCGCTGGGAGCCGGTCACCGTACCGGCGGGCGCGCTGCTCGACATCGGCGCGCCGGAGGCGGCAGGGCTGCGCACATATCTGCTGGTCGCGGGCGGCCTCGACGTCCCCCGCTTCCTCGGCAGCGCGGCCACCTTCACGCTCGGCGGATTCGGCGGCCACGGCGGCCGGGCGCTGCGCGTCGGTGACGTCCTGCACGGCGGTACGACGACGGAGGCGAGCGGCCCCGTACCGGCCTCGCTGCGGCCGGAGTGGGGGACGCGGTGGCTGATCGGCGCCGTCGAGGGCCCGCACGCCGCGCCGGAGTTCTTCACCGAGGACGACATCCGCGACTTCTACGCCGCCGAGTGGAGCGTGCACTTCAACTCCGCGCGCACCGGCGTACGGCTCGTCGGCCCGAAGCCGCGCTGGGCGCGCTCCGACGGCGGCGAGGCGGGCCTGCACCCGTCCAACATCCACGACACGCCGTACGCGGTCGGCGCCGTCGACTACACGGGCGACATGCCCGTACTGCTCGGTCCCGACGGCCCCTCGCTCGGCGGATTCGTGTGCCCCGCGACCGTCGTGACCGGTCAGCGCTGGAAGCTCGGGCAGCTCAGGCCGGGCGACACCGTACGATTCGTGCCGGTCAGCGAGGACGCCGCCGCCGGGCTGCGGCGCGCGCCCGCAACAATGCCGACGCCGTCGCGGCCCGTCATCGCCGACGGGGGTGTCCTCGGGCGCGCCGAAGCGACCGCGACACGCCCGGCCGTGACGTACCGCCGCAGCGGCGACGACAATCTGCTCGTCGAATACGGGCCCATGCAGCTCGACTTGGCGCTCCGGATGCGGGTGCACGCCCTGGCGGAACACCTCGCCGCCCAACGCCTGCCCGGCGTCGTCGACCTCACACCCGGCATCCGCTCCCTCCAGATCCACGCCGACCCGGGCGCGCTGCCCACCGCCAAACTGCTCGACGCCGTGCGCGAGGCGGAGGAGCAACTGCCGCCCACCGACCGGCTCGTGGTGCCCAGCCGGACCGTGCACCTGCCGCTGTCCTGGGACGACCCCGCCACGCGTGAGGCCATCGAGCGCTACATGGCGGGCGTCCGCGACGACGCGCCGTGGTGCCCGTGGAACATCGAGTTCATCCGCCGCGTCAACGGTCTCGACTCCGTGGACGACGTGTACCGGACCGTCTTCGACGCCGAATACCTCGTGCTCGGGCTCGGCGACGTCTACCTCGGCGCGCCCGTCGCCACGCCGCTCGATCCGCGCCACCGGCTCGTCACCACCAAGTACAACCCGGCGCGCACCTGGACGGCGGAGAACTCCGTCGGCATCGGCGGGGCCTACCTCTGTATCTACGGCATGGAAGGGCCCGGCGGCTACCAGTTCGTCGGCCGTACGATCCAGGTCTGGTCCAGCCGCGCCCGCCGACAGCCGTGGCTGCTGCGCTTCTTCGACCGCATCAAGTGGTATCCGGTCTCCGCCGACGAACTCCTCGACCTCCGGGCCGACATGGCGGCCGGGCGGCTGCCGCTGCGGGTGGAGGACGGGAGTTTCGCTCTCGCGGACCATCAGCGGTTCCTCGCCGACAACGCGGAGTCCATCGCGGCCTTCCGCGCCCGGCAGGGGGCCGCGTTCGCCGCGGAGCGCGACGCGTGGGAAGCCGCCGGTGAGTTCGCCCGCACCGACGACTCGGCCGCCGCCGTCCCGGCCCCCGCCGCCGTCACCGTGCCGCCCGGCGGCCGTACGGTCGACGCCGAATTCGCCGCCGCCGTCTGGCACATCGCCGTCCGCCCCGGCGACTGCGTCACGGCCGGGCAGCACCTCCTGACCCTGGAGGCCATGAAGATGGAGTCCCCCGTCACCGCCCCCACCGGCGGGACCGTCGCCCAAGTCCTCGTCTCCCCCGGCGACCAAGTCACCCCCGGCACCCCCCTCCTGACTCTCTCCCCCTAGTGCCTGTCCGGCGGATCATCGGCGGTCCAGGCGCCGAAGACGCCGTTCGTGATCCGCCGGACAGGCCCTGGCTCACCCCCTTCCGGCTCACGCCGCCTCAATCGCCGGCGGGGCTGATTTGTGCCGCCACCGCCGATCGGCAACTCACCCCGCATGCGGCCAGGCGTGTGCGACACGCCAGAAGCAAAAAATCAGCCCGTCCGGCGATTGAGGACTAGCCCCAGCGGCAATGAGCGGCCCCCCGGCACCCGCACCCGCACCCGCACCCGCACATCAGACGGAGGAAGCCCATGGAGAGCGCTCAGGACCGCGTGCGGGCCGCGTATCGGCGGATCGCGGAGGTGGACCGCCCGGAGGTGTGGATCGCGCTGCGCGCGGAGGAGGAGGTGCGGACAGAGGCGGCGGCGGTGGACGAGAGAAGGGCGGCCGGGGAGGCGCTGCCCCTGGCGGGGCGGCTGCTGGCGGTGAAGGGGAACATCGACGTGGCGGGCCTGGAGACGACGGCGGGCTGCCCGTCGTACGCGTACGCGCCGCGGGAGGACGCCCCGGCGGTGCGGGCCCTGCGCGCGGCGGGCGCGATCGTGCTGGGCAGCACGAACATGGACCAGTTCGCGACTGGCCTGGTCGGCACGCGAAGCCCCTACGGCGCGGTGCGCAACGCCGTCACCCCGGAGCGGGTGAGCGGCGGCTCCAGCTCGGGCTCGGCCGTCGCGGTGGCACTCGGCCTCGTGGACGTGGCGCTCGGTACGGACACGGCCGGCTCCGGCCGCGTCCCGGCGGCGTTCAACGGCATCGTCGGGGTGAAGCCGACCCGCGGCCTGGTGTCGACGCGCGGCGTCGTACCGGCGTGCGCGAGCCTGGACTGCGTGTCCGTCTTCGCCAGGACACTGCCCGAGGCACGCCGCACGATGGCGCTCCTCGCGAGCTGCGAGGCACCGCCGCGCCGCCCTGGACCGTGGCGGGTCGCGGTGGCGGCGCGAGCGCAACTCGGCGAGATGGACGCCGGATGGGCGGCGGCCTACGAGGCGGCGGCGGACCGGCTGGCCGCCGCCGGGGCCGAGCTGCGGACACTGGACCTGACGCCGTTCACGCGGGCGGCGGCGCTGCTCTACGAGGGCGCTTTCGTCGCGGAACGCTGGTCAGCCGTGGGCGAGTTCATCGAGGCGCACCGGGACGCCCCCGACCTGGACCCGACCGTCGCGGCCGTCATCACGGCGGCCCGCGACCTGCCCGCGCACCGCCTCTTCACCGACCAGCGGCGGCTGGCCGCACTGCGCACCGAGGCCATGGCGCGACTCGGCGACGCCGACGCCCTGTTGCTGCCGACCGCACCGGGGCACCCGACACTCGCCGAGGTCGCCGCCGACCCGCTCGGCGCCAACGCGCGCCTCGGCCGCTTCACCAACTCGGCCAACCTGCTGGACCTTTGCGCGGTCGCGGTCCCGGCGGGCACCGTCGAGGGCCGGCCCTTCGGCGTGATGCTGCTCGGCCCCGCGCACACCGACGACCGGATCGCGGACGTCGCCGCCCTGTTGGAGCCGCCTCTCCGCGTCGCCGTGGTCGGCGCCCACCTCAGCGGCCAGCCCCTCAACCACCAACTCGTCGCGCTCGGAGCCCGGTTGACGGCCGCGACCACCACCGCCCCCGCGTACCAGCTCTACGCCCTGGACACCGAACCCGCCAAGCCAGGTCTGGTGCGGACCGAGAAGGGCGGCGCCGCCGTCGAGGCCGAGGTCTGGGAGCTGCCCGCCGCCGGTCTCGGCGCGCTGACCGCCGCCCTGCCGCGCCCGATGGCCCTGGGCAGCGTCGAGTTGTCCGACGGCACCAGTTGCCCCGGCTTCCTGTGCGAGCCGTCGGCGCTCGACAGCGCCGAGGACATCACGGCCTACGGCGGCTGGCGCGCGTACCTCGCCGACCGGTCCGGGGCATGAACCTCGACGGCGAACGCGGAGAAGTCGCCCCACCCGTCCCCCGCCACCCAGCGGCACCCTCCGTACACTGTGCGGATTGTTCACCGACGGGGAGGACCACGGCCGTATGCGCCGCGTCACCGCAATCACCACCGCTCTGCTGACCGTCACGCTCACCGGGACGGCCCTGGCGGGCTGTTCGTCGTCGGACTCGTCCGACGACAGCGCCAAACCGTCCGCGTCGGCCGGGACACCGTCGGCCACGCCGACGACCTCGGCGGTACCGACGAAGACCGCCAACGGCAGGCTGGACTACACCGGGGACACCACCGGGACCGCCCTGTTCACCTCGGCGATCTCCTGCGAGATCGTGGCGGGAAAGCTGGTCGGGGTGACCGCCCCCGACAGGACGGACGCGTCGGCGCCGAAGTCCCGTCGTTCATCGCGACGACCGGCGGCCTCCAGAAGCTGGCGATGCTCCAGCCGACGGCCACCGACTCGTACGCCCAGCGGTCGTCCGGCAGCGTGACGGCCGCCAAGAGCGCCGGGACCTGGAAAGTGACGGTGAAGGACCTCGTCATCGCGGGCAACCACGGCGACGACAGGAAGTCGATCACCGTCAACGGCTCTCTGACCTGCACCAAGCTCACCGGTCAGTGAGTCGGGGCGCCGGTGTGTCGGGGCGCCGGTGCGCCGGTGCGCCGGTCCGCCGGTGCGGCCGTGATGCCGTGATGCCGTGATGCCGTGAGTCAACGCGCGGGCCGCCCGTGCGGCCCGTCATCCTCCGGGACCGGGCCGCACAGGTGCACGCCGCAGGGGCGGCTCACCCCACCGAGGAGTACGCGACGACCCCGCGTCGCAGCCCGTCGACCGCCCGGCGGGCGTTGCGGCGGACCGGGCTGCCCTCCGGAGCGGCGTCGCTGATCTGGCCCAGGACGTCGATGAGCTGCTTGCACCAGCGGACGAAGTCACCGGCGGGCATGTCGGCGTCGGAGAGGACCGCGTCCAGGCCGTGGCCCGAGGCCCAGCGGTAGGCGGGCCAGGCGAAGCCGAGGTCGGGCTCGCGCTGGCCGACGCCCTCGGCCTGGTTGATGTGGTGGGACTCCTCCAGCGCGTCGAGACGGCCCCAGATACGGACCATCTCGCCGAGGGCTTCCTTCGCGTTGCCGGTCGGCAGCTTGGGCGCGACGGCGTCGTCGGCCTGCCGGGTCTCGTAGACCAACGCCGAGGCGCAGGCCGCCAGTTCGGCCGGGCCGAGGCCGTCCCAGACGCCCTCGCGCAGGCATTCGCTGGCGAGCAGGTCCAACTCGCCGTAGAGCCGGGCGAGCCGCCGCCCCTCGGGAGTGACCTTCTCGGCCTGGAGATAGCCCAGTTCGGTGAGCAGCGCGCAGATCCGGTCGAAGGTGCGGGCGATGGTGTTGGTGCGGCCCTCGATGCGCCGCTCCAACTGCTGGGTGTCGCGCCGCAGTCGGTGGTAGCGCTCGGCCCAGCGGGCGTGGTCCTCGCGCTCCTCGCAGCCGTGGCAGGGGTGCGCGCGGATCGCGGTACGCAGCCGGGAGATCTCGGTGTCGTCGGCCGCGGCGGCCCGCTGCTTGCGGTGCCGTGAGGGTGCGGCCCAGCCCGCGGTGCCCGCTTTGGAGCGCATCGCGGAGGCGAGGTCGCGCCGGGACTGCGGGCTGCGCGGGTTGAAGGACTTGGGGATCCGCATCCGGTCCAGCGCCTCGACGGGAACGGGGAAGTCTATCTGCCCGAGCCGCTTGACCTGGCGCTCCGCGGTGAGCACCAACGGGCGCGGGCCGTCGGCGAATTCCTCGTTGCGATGCGGGTGGCCGTTGGAACGGCCCGCGGGGACACCGGGTTCCAGGACCAGCGCGAGCCCGGCGTACTTGCCCGCGGGGACGTGGATGATGTCGCCCGGCTTCAGCTTCTCCAGCGCGTCGGAGGCCGCGGCGCGGCGCTGCATCGCGCCCTGCCTCGACAGTTCCGACTCGCGTTCCTTCAGCTCCCGCCGCAACCGCATGTAGGCGTCGAAGTCGCCGAGGTGGCAGGTCATCGACTGCTTGTAGCCGTCGAGCCCTTCCTCGTTGCGCTGCACCTGCTTGGAGATGCCGACCACCGAGCGGTCGGCCTGGAACTGCGCGAAGGACGTCTCCAGCAGCTCGCGCGAGCGGTGCCGCCCGAACTGCCCCACGAGGTTGACCGCCATGTTGTACGACGGCTTGAAGGACGACCGCAGCGGATACGTACGGGTGCCCGCGAGTCCGGCGACCGCGCCCGGGTCGAAACCGCGCTGCCAGAGCACCACGGCGTGGCCCTCGACGTCGATGCCCCGGCGGCCCGCGCGGCCGGTGAGCTGGGTGTACTCGCCGGGGGTGATGTCGGCGTGGGTCTCGCCGTTCCACTTGACGAGCTTTTCCAGCACCACGGAGCGGGCGGGCATGTTGATGCCGAGCGCCAGCGTCTCGGTGGCGAAGACCGCCTTGACCAGGCCCTTGACGAAGAGCTCCTCGACGACCTCCTTGAAGGTCGGGAGCATGCCCGCGTGGTGGGCGGCGATGCCGCGTTCCAGGCCCTCGAGCCATTCGAAGTAGCCCAGGACGTGCAGATCCTCGTCGGGGATGGCGCGGGTGCGCTCCTCCACGATGGCGCGCACCTGGGCGCGCTTGTCCTCGGTGTTCAGCCGCAGGCCCGCGTAGAGGCACTGCTGGACGGCGGCCTCGCAGCCCGCGCGGCTGAAGATGAAGGTGATGGCGGGCAGCAGTCCTTCGTTGTCCAGCCGGTCGATGACCTCGGCGCGGCTGGGCGTCCACACCCGGCTGCGGGCACGCCGCTCCCGCTCGCGGTCGGCCTCGCGGCCGCGCTTGGCCCGCGGGTGGTAGCTGCGCTGGTTCTCCATCCGCGCGAGCCGCTCCAGATCGGCGTTGACCTCGCGGCGGCCCTTGCCGTCGGTGGCGCCGGCCTTCTCCTCGAAGAGGTCGTACATCCGGCGGCCGGCCAGCACGTGCTGCCACAGCGGGACCGGGCGGTGCTCGGAGACGATGACCTCGGTGTCGCCGCGGACGGTGTCGAGCCAGTCGCCGAACTCCTCGGCGTTGGAGACGGTCGCGGAGAGCGACACGAGGGTGACGGACTGCGGGAGGTGGATGATCACCTCTTCCCAGACGGCGCCGCGGAAGCGGTCGGAGAGGTAGTGCACCTCGTCCATCACCACATAGCCGAGGCCGTCGAGGGCGGCGGAGCCGGCGTACAGCATGTTCCGCAGGACCTCGGTGGTCATGACGATCACCGGCGCATCGCCGTTGACGCTGTTGTCACCCGTCAGCAGGCCGACCTTCTCGGCGCCGTAGCGCTTGGCGAGGTCGCTGTACTTCTGGTTGGACAGAGCCTTGATGGGCGTGGTGTAGAAGCACTTGCGGCCCTCGGCGAGAGCGAGGTGGACGGCGAACTCGCCGACGATGGTCTTGCCCGAGCCGGTCGGGGCGGCGACGAGGACGCCGCTGCCCGCCTCCAGCGCCTGGCACGCCTCGACCTGGAAGGGGTCGAGGCCGAACTCGTACATCTCACGGAACTGGGCGAGGGCCGTTGCGTTCTCCGCTGCGCGGCGACGGCTGGCGGCGAAGCGCTCGGCGGGCGACATCTCATCGAGCGCCATCTCATCTGCGGACTTCTCATCGGTCATCTTGGCTCCGAGCCTACCCGCCACCACTGACACGGCACGTGATCTTTATTGCCGCTATACCCGTCGAGCGGCCGGATCAGGCCCGCCGCGCCGCCCGGATCAGGCCCGCCACGCCGACCGGATCAGGTCCCCCATGGGGCACCGCGCACCCGCGCGGCAACCGGCTCAGACCAGCAGCCGTACGGCCTTCGGCACCGTCTCGGCGACCAGTGGCAGCGGCCCGATCCGCTCGCCGTCCGCGTAGCCGGTCACGCCCTGCGCCGGGTCGACGTCCAGCCGGACGCGGGCCGCGCGGTGCACGGTGACGACCGGGTGGCTCGGGTGGGTGCCCCGGTAGACGCGGGGGAAGACCCGCAGCAGGGTGGTGCGGCTGCACGGGCCGACCACGCACACGTCGAAGAGCCCGTCGTCCATCACCGCGTCCGCGCAGATCCGCATGCCGCCGCCGTACGACGAGCCGTTGCCGACGGCTATGAGCGTGGCCTCGATCTGCCGTTCCGGCGCGTCGTCGAAGGTCACCCGGTACGGGATCGGCCGCAGCGCCGCCAGCTCCGCGAGCATCGCCAGGTCGTAGCGGAAGCGGCCGACGGGCCAGCGCATACGGTTGCCGCGGTCGTTGACCCGCGAGTCGAAGCCGGAGGCGAGGACGGTGCCGAACCAGCGCTCCCCGGTCCTGCCCAGGTCCAGCGCCCGGCTGCGGCCGTCCCGCAGCGCCTCGGCGATGCCCGTACCGGCCGCCGCGGCGTCCCGGACCGGCAGGCCGTTGACCCGCGCGAAGTCGTTGCCGGTGCCGACGGCGACCACGCCGAGCGGCGTGTCGGTCCCGGCGACCGCCTGGAGGGCCAGCGAGACCATGCCGTCACCGCCGACCGCGACCAGCGCCCCCGTACCGCTGTCGACGGCCTGCCGGGCGCGGGCCAGCGCGTCGGCCGCGTCCTCGCCCACGACGGTACGGACGCCGTAACCGGCTTCGCGGAGCGCGTGGGCGGCGGGCTGGGCGGCGCGGGCGCCCCGGCCGCGTCCGGCGACGGGATTGACGAAGAGGGTGATCTCGCTGGTCACGCGCGGACCCTACCGGACAGCCGCCCCCCACCAGTAGCGGTGGGGGGCGGCGGTGTCAGGGGCCGGCGGGGCGGTCGGGCGCTCAGGTCGCGTCGTCGTAGCCGTCGTCGACGCGCTCGCCGGTCCGGTCCTCGTACGGCTCGGCGGCGATCTGCTCCGGGACGTGGTCCAGGGTGGACGCCTCGTCCGGGTCGAGGGCGTAGTCCGGGTTCGCTTCGAGTCGGCGCTTGCGGCGGCTGTCGTTGAAGAAGCAGATGCCCATGGCGACGAAGTACAGGAAGACGATCGGCGCGGCCAGCAGGCACATGGTGAGCGGGTCGCCGGTGGGCGTGGCGACCGCGGCGAAGACGGTGATGCCGATCACCATGCCGCGCCACCAGCCGAGCATGCGACGGCCGCTGACCATGCCGGTGAAGTTGAGCAGCACCAGCACCAGGGGCAGTTCGAAGGCGAGACCGAAGACGATCACCATGCGGACGACGAGGTCGAGGAAGTCGTCCAGGGCCAGCAGGTTGGTGGTGTCGTCCGGCACGAAGCCGATCATGATCCTGGCGGTCTGCGGCAGGATCGCGTAGGCCAGCCAGGCACCGGCGAAGAAGAGCGGGACGCCCGCGCCGACGAAGCCGAGGGTGTACCGCTTCTCGCTGCGGTGCAGACCGGGCGCAAGGAACGCCCAGAGCTGGTAGAGCCAGACCGGCGAGGCGCAGAGGATGCCCGCCATCAGCGAGACCTTCAGCGCGATGGAGAAACCGCCGAGCAGACCGTTGACGGTCATCTGGGCGCAGGGCTGGCCGTTCTTCTGGTGCGTCGCACCGTCCACACAGCCGACCGACTTGAGGATCGGGTGCTGGAAGAAGTGAATGATGTCCTTGTAGACGAACGCCGCCACGATCGTGACGGCCAGGATAGCCAGGACGGACTTGGCCAGCCTGTTGCGCAGCTCACGCAGGTGGTCCGCGAGGGGCATCCGCCCCTCGGGGTCCTTCTCCTGCTTGCGGGCAGTCTTGAGCACCCACGTCCTCGTCTCGTGCGGCAGCCGCCCGGCTCGCGGTCGGCTTCGTCCTTCAGCAGAGGGTCAGGTCAGGCCCGGGGCGTGCGGTCCGCCGGCTCGGAGACCGGACGGGCGCTCGTGGTGTCGCCGGGCGCGGCCTGGATGGTGCGGGGTGCGGCCTGCTCCTGGGGAGCCGGGGCGGCGGTGGACTCCGCGGTGCCGGAGTCGTCGTTCTTCATCGCCTTGGCCTCGCTCTTGAGGATGCGCGCCGACTTGCCGAGCGACCGGGCCATGTCGGGCAGCTTCTTCGCGCCGAAGAGCAGGACGACGACGAGAAGGATCAGGACGATCTCTAGGGGCTTGAGATTGCCGAGCATAAAATGTCTACCTTCTCACCGGTGGGCGGCGTGTTCCGTGACTGCGAGGGCGTGGCGCTCGCGCGTCCGCTTCCGCAGGTGCACGACGATTCGGGCAGGTGCCCGGCCGCCGCGCTGGCTGTGATCGTATCGTGCACCGGTGAACACCGGGGAATGCCCCGGAATCCGCCGGATTGCGACCCTCGCCGCGCTCGTGAGTACGGGCCGCCCGGTCAGCGTACCCCGCGTTCGCGGCCTCGCGGCAGGCTCAGCTTCTGGAGATCTGCCCGGCACGCTCGCTCAACGGGCGGGCGGCGCGCTGCAGACGGTCGCCCGCGGCGGCCAGCGCGTCGGTGGCCGCGGCCACCTGCCGGGCCAGTTCCTGGACGGCGGCGAAGACCCGGACCGCCAGCACCCCGAGCACCAGGAGTCCCGCGGTCGCCAGGCCGACGCAGAGATAGAGCCACCACATGGGCCGCGAGCCTACCGGTTCCGTTTCCGCGCCGACGCCACCCGTACCGGCGTGTTCCGTACCGGCCTGTTCCGTACCGCCCCCCGTGCGCACCGGCCCCGTCCGCGGCCGCCCGACGTGAACACCCGTCAGTGGGCGTGGAGCCGCATCGTGCGGACCCCGCCGACCGTGAGCAGTTCGACGATCCGCTCCCCCGCCGGTTTGCGGACGGCGGTGTCGCATTCAGGGCAGGTGAAGGAGTAGAAGGTCGTACGCGCCGAGCCGCCGATCGCCAGCAGCAGCGCTCCCGCGGACAGTTCGAAGCTGGTGCGGCAGTGCGGGCAGCCCGCGCGGAAGAGCACGGGCATGGTCATGGGCGCGCAGCCGGACGCCGTGGCCGTCATCGTGATGTCCTCTCACTCCCCGTAGGCGGCGAGCGCCAGCACGGCGGCGTCGCGCGCGTCCCCCGCCAGTTCGGGGGGCGACACGATCCGGCCGTCCTTGCCGAGCCGCAGCGCGAGCCGCCGCAGCGACCCGGGGTCGGGGGTGCGCAAGGTGATGCGCAGGCCGCCGTCGGGCTGCTCCTCGGCACTGTCGTGCGGATAGTATTCCGCGACCCAGCGCCCGCCGGGGCCCACTTCGATCACTACCTCGGGGTCGTCGCCCGCGGGCTGGACCAGGCCCTGCGACAGGTCGCGCGGCTGGAGCCGCGGCGGGTCGGACGGCTCGTCCAGCAGCCGGATCTCCTCGACCCGGTCCAGCCGGAAGGTGCGCCGGTCCTCCGAGAGGCGGCACCAGCCCTCGAAGTAGGTGTGGCCGACGGCGAACAGCCGGATCGGGTCGACCTCGCGCTCGGTCAGCGCGTCCCTGGCGGGCGAGTAGTAGCGCATCCACAGCCGCCGCCGCTCGGTGATCGCCCGGTCCACGGTGGCGAACACGCTGCCCTCGGACTCGAAGGTCACCGAGAGCTGCGCGCTGGCCCCGGCCGCCTCGCCCGCGGCGGCCTCCAGCTTCGCCCCGGCGCGCAGCAGCGCCTGCCGGTCGCTGTCCCGCAGGCCCGGCAGATTGGCCACCGCGCGGGCGGCCACCAGCAGCGCGGTGGCCTCGTCCGCGGCCAGCCGCAGCGGCTGCGCCACGTCGTCCGCGGTGCCGGGGTTGTGCCACCAGATCCGTTCGCCGTCGGTGTCGATGTCCAGCAGGTCGCCGCCGCGGAAGCTGGTGCCGCACAGCGGCAGCACATTGAGGTCGCCGATCAGCTCGGCCTCGGTCACCCCGAAGGCCCGTGCCACCTCGCTGACCCGTGCTCCGGGCCGCTCCCGCAGATACGTCACCAGGGACAGCATCCTGCGCGTCTGGTCGATCGCGTTGCTCACGCCGCCGTCCCCCGCCTGTTCTTCGCTTCCGTGCCCGCCCGGCGCAAGGCCGCGGCCGTCGTCCTGGTCCGCCGCCCGGCGGCCCCGCGTGCGTCGCTCACGTCGGCCACGTCAGCCCTTCGCCACGGCGCGCAGCCGGTCCAGTACGTCCGTGCGCAGCTCCTCGGGCGCCAGGACGAGTACGTCGGGGCCGAACTCGGCCAGCCAGGCGTCGAGTCCGTGCCCGTACGGGATCTCCAGCTCGTCCCAGTCGGCGTCCACCGGGGTGGTCGTCACGGCGCGGGAGCGCAGCGGGTAGCCGCTGTCGCGGCGCAGCCGGATGCGGGCGGTCGCGGTGGCGCCCTCGCCCGCCCAGCGGGCCACCGCCTCGCGGACGTCGACGTGCGCGGGCACCTCGGTGGTGAAGGCGCCGCGGGCGCGGACCTTGCCGCTGATCCGGGAGAGCCGGAAGACGCGGACGGCGCCGCGGTCGCGGTCCCAGCCCGCCACGTACCAGTGGCCGCGCCAGCACTCCAGCGCCCACGGCTCGATCTGCCGCGGCTCCGGCCGCGCGGCGTTGGCCTTGCGGTACTCGAAGGAGACGGCGCGCCGCTCGCGGGTGGCGAGCATCAGGGCCTCGAAGGCGGGTTCCGGCGTGGGGATGCGCGGTTCGAGGGCGCTGTGGGTGTCCTCGTACGGGACGCCCGCCGCGCGCAGCTTCTGGAGCGCGCCGCTGGCGGCCTCGGCGAATCTGGCCTGCTGCCAGACCTTGGCGGCCAGCGCGAGCGCGGCGGCCTCCTCGGGGTCGAGGGCGATGTCGGGCAGCCGGTTGCGGTCGCGCCGCGCCAGGTAGCCGAACTCGCCGTCGATGCTCTCCACCGTGTCGATGACCAGACCCAGCTCGCGCAGGTCGTCCTTGTCCCGTTCGAACATCCGGTTGAAGGAGTCGTCGGAGGTGACCTCGTGGTACGCCTCGATGGAGCTGCGCAGCTCGCGTTTGCTGACCGGCCGCCGGGTGTTCATCAGGCACAGTGCGAGATTCATCAACCGCTCAGCCTTGGCAATCGCCATCCCGCACCCTTCGTTCGGCTCTCGTCGCCGACCGTACCGCCCCGAGGTCCCGCGACAAAAGCCGAGGAGCCCCGGCCTGGCAGGCCGGGGCTCCTGTGACGGCTGTGCGGACGGGCCCGATCAGACGGCGACGAGGTCGCAGACGAAGATCAGGGTCTCGCCGGGCTTGATCGCGGCGCCGGCGCCGCGGTCGCCGTAGGCGAGGTGCGCGGGGATGATGAGCTGGCGGCGACCGCCGACCTTCATGCCCTGCACGCCCTGGTCCCAGCCGGCGATGACCTGTCCGACGCCGAGCTTGAACTGGAGCGCGGAGCCGCGGTTCCAGCTCGCGTCGAACTCCTCGCCGGAGGAGAAGGCCACGCCGACGTAGTGGACGGAGACCGTGTCCCCGGCCTTGGCGACCGGGCCGTCGCCCTCCCAGATGTCCTTGATCTCCAGGTCGGCCGGCGGCTCGCCGCCCGGGAAGTCGATCTCGGGCTTCTCGATGCTCACTTCAATGCTCCTTGTGCGTTGCGGGCAACCTGGACAGTCTTACAGAATCGCCAGGATGTCCAAGGAGAAGACCAGGGTGGCGTTGGCCGGGATGTTGCTGCCGCTGGGCGGCGTGGCACCGTAGGCCAGGTCTCCGGGGGTCACCAGCATGACGCGGCTGCCCGCCTTCTTGCCGACCAGGCCCTCCTGCCAGCCCTTGATGAGCTGCGCGAGCGGGAAGGCGGCGAGCTGACCTGCGGTGTAGCTGGCGTCGAACTCCTTGCCGCCGTCCCACAGCACGCCCTTGTACTGGAGCAGCAGCGTGTCGGTGGCCTTCACCGCGGCGCCGTCGCCCTCCAGGATGTACTCGGAGACCAGCTTGGTCGGCGCCTTGACCTTGGGCACCGTGATGCTGGGCGCCTTGCCGTCGGTGTTGGTGCCGACCTTCGGCAGATTCGCGTCGTTCTGCGGGACGGCCTTGCCCTTGGCGGAGCTCTTGGCGTTGTAGGTCGCCAGCACGTCGATCACGAAGACCAGCGTGTCGGTGCCCTTGATGCCCGCCTGGGAGTTGCCCGAGGTGCCGTAGCCCAGGGCCGGCGGGATCGCCATCTCGACGCGGCTGTTGACCTTCTGGCCGACCAGGCCCTTGTCCCAGCCGGGGATGACCTTCCCCTGGCCGATGACGTTGGTGTACGGCGCGCGGCCGTAGGAGGTGTCGAAGACCTTGGCGGTGTCCCAGATCTGGCCGAGGTAGTTGGTCGTGACGTAGTCGCCCGCGACGATGGCGGCGCCGTCGCCCTGGATGACGGTCTTGACGGCCAGGTCGGTGGACGGGGTGCCGGTGCCCTTGGCGACGGTGGGCTTCTCGCCGAACTTGGTGCCGCCGGTGATGTCCGGTACGGGGCCCGCCACGATCTTCGTGCTGGGCGTGGCGGACGCGGACGGCGAGCCCGAGGTCGAGGGGGATTCGGATGCCGCCGGGTCGCTCTTGCTCTTGCTGTCGTCGCTGCCACAACCGGCGGCGGTGAGCATGAGCGCGGGCACGGCGAGCAGTACGGAGCGTCGGCGCACGGATGTCCTCGGTTCGGATCGGGTTCGGGAACGGCGGCTGGATGCCGTCCCACACCCTACGGCGTGCCACAGGCCCCGTACGAGTTCTGCACGGGGCCTGTGTGCCGTCTGTGACGCCGGGTCATGGCGTGCGCCGGTACGCCTAACCGACAGGTCGTACCGGGATGTCACGCCGCCGGTAGGACATATCGGCTCGCGTACCGGCCTACATGCCGGCGATGAGCTTCTCCACCCGGTCGTCGACCGACCGGAAGGGGTCCTTGCACAGCACGGTGCGCTGCGCCTGGTCGTTGAGCTTCAGGTGCACCCAGTCGACGGTGAAGTCGCGGCGCTGTTCCTGCGCGCGGCGGATGAAGTCGCCGCGCAGCCGCGCCCTGGTGGTCTGCGGGGGCACCGACTTGGCCTCGAAGATCTTCAGGTCGGTGCAGATCCGCTTGGCCTGGCCCTTGCGTTCCAGCAGGTAGTACAGGCCGCGGCGGCGGTGGATGTCGTGGTAGGCGAGGTCGATCTGGGCGACCCGGGGGTGGGACATCGTGATGTTGTCCCGGTTCCGGTAGCGCTCGATGAGCTGGTACTTCATCACCCAGTCGATCTCGGTGCCGATCCGGGCGAGGTCGCCGCTGCCGATGGAGTCCAGGGTGCGGCCCCACAGCTCCAGGACCTGCTCGATGACACCGCTGCGGATGCCGCGGCGCTCGCAGAACTCGACGGCCTTGGAGTAGTACTCCTGCTGGATGTCCAGGGCGGACGCCTCGCGGCCCGAGGCGAGCCGGACCTTGCGGCGGCCGGTGATGTCGTGGCTGACCTCGCGGATGGCCCGGATCGGGTTCTCCAGGGTCAGGTCGCGCATCACGGTGCCCGCCTCGATCATCCGCAGGACGAGGTCGGTGGCGCCGACCTTGAGCAGCATCGTGGTCTCGGACATGTTGGAGTCGCCAACGATGACGTGCAGGCGCCGGTAGCGCTCGGCGTCGGCGTGCGGCTCGTCGCGGGTGTTGATGATCGGACGGGAGCGGGTGGTGGCGGAGCTGACACCCTCCCAGATGTGCTCGGCCCGCTGGCTCACGCAGAAAACGGCGCCGCGCGGGGTCTGGAGTACCTTCCCCGCGCCGCACAGAAGCTGCCGGGTGACGAGGAACGGAATGAGGATGTCCGCGAGCCGGGAGAATTCCCCGTGCCTGGCGACCAGGTAATTCTCGTGACATCCGTAGGAGTTGCCGGCCGAGTCGGTGTTGTTCTTGAAGAGGTACACATCGCCTGCGATGCCCTCTTCGTGAAGGCGCCGTTCGGCGTCCACGAGAAGGCCCTCAAGGATGCGTTCGCCGGCCTTGTCGTGCGTGACGAGTTCGGTGACGTTGTCGCACTCGGGAGTGGCGTACTCCGGGTGCGAACCGACGTCGAGATAGAGGCGGGCACCGTTGCGGAGGAAAACATTGCTGCTCCGGCCCCATGACACGACACGGCGGAAGAGGTACCGCGCCACCTCGTCAGGGGACAGACGCCGCTGTCCCCTGAACGTGCATGTGACGCCGTACTCGTTCTCCAGCCCGAAAATGCGGCGGTCCATGTCTGAACATTACGCCTGATGCGTGGTGCTGAAACGAGGTTCGACCGCTCCGTTTCGATCTTTTTCGGAGGGGCTCCGGAGGTTTGGCGGCGTCAGGATTCGGCCGGTGCACAGCAGGACGAGCATCGCGACCGCGCCGCCCGCGCCCGCGACCCCGAATCCGGCGGCCGTTCCGCCGTGTTGGGCGGCGACTCCGGCGGCGGCCGTGCCGAGCGCCGCGCCGACCCCGGCGGAGGTCACCACCCAGGAGAACGCCTCGGTGACGGTGCCGGCCGGGGCGTGTCGGTCGACCACGAGGAAGCCGCAGGCCAGGGCGGGGGCGAGGAAGAGTCCGGCGAGCGCGGCCAGCGGCAGCATCCAGGGCAGGCCCGGCACCAGCGCCAGCGGCGGGTAGCAGAGGGCGAGGCCGACCGAGAGCAGCCGCAGGCGGCGCTCGGGCACGCCGGACCAGACGCGGGCGCCGTAGGTGAGGCCGCCGACGAGGGCGCCCGCGCCGTTGGCGGCCAGGACGTACGCGGCGACCGGGCCGCCGCCGTGCGCGTCGCCGTAGGCCACGGCGGCCAGCGAGACGGCGCCGAGGGCGATGCCGACGAAGAAGAAGGCGCCGAGCAGGACGGCGAGGCCCGGTGAGCGCAGCGCGCCGAGCCAGTGGGCCTCGTGGGGGACGGCCCGCCACTGCCGGGAGGGGCGGGAGGTCACCACGACGAGGGTGCCCGCGACGCCGAGCGCGCCGGTGACGATCAGGGCGACGGCCTGCGAGGCGGCCGAGACGATGACGGTCACCAGCAGCGGCCCGAGGGTGAACAGCACCTCCTGCGCGGCGGCGTCCAGCGCGTACGCCTTCTGCACCCGCTCCTCGTCGCCCAGCACGGAGGCCCACAGGGCCCGCAGGCCGCCCTCCAGCGGCGGTGTGGCGACCCCGGCCAGGACGACGGCGGCGACGGCCAGCGGCAGCGGGTCGGGGCCGACGGCCGCGAGCAGTCCGAAGCCCGCCGCGGCCAGCAGCGCGGCGGCGGTCATCACCCG
Source organism: Streptomyces sp. NPDC024632 (assembly GCF_055559175.1). Classification (NCBI taxonomy): domain Bacteria; kingdom Bacillati; phylum Actinomycetota; class Actinomycetes; order Kitasatosporales; family Streptomycetaceae; genus Streptomyces; species Streptomyces sp. NPDC024632. Next base: position 101,682 of record NZ_JBVHLD010000013.1, on the reverse strand, counting down.
CGGCTGGCCGCGCCGGTCGACGGCCCGGCCGAGCAGCGGCTGCCCGATGGCGACGGCGGCGCCGTAGATCGCGGACAGGGTGCCCGCGAGGCCGTATCCGGCGCCCTCGGAGCGCGCGAAGAGCACGATGGCGAGCGCCGCCATGGCGTTGGGCAGCCGTCCGAGGAGGGTCCCGCCGAGCAGCCGTGCGGCGTGCCGTGTACGCAGCAGGTCCCCGTATCCCGCGGTCTGCCCAGCCATCCCGGCCCCTCTCCCCCGGCGGTCCCCGGTGCCTCGCCGCCGTGACCGGCGGGTCACGGGCCGCGACCCGCACCGCGACCCGAAGGCCGCGACCGCTCACGTGTTACGTATAACGTCTACGGTCATACGTACCATGTCGGCAGTCGGCGGGTCCACCCGCAGGAGCGAACGGGAAGGGTGCGGAAGGTTGACGGGGAGTACGCGGCCGACCTCTCGTGACGTCGCGCGGGCGGCCGGAGTGTCGCAGGCGACGGTCTCGCTCGTGCTCGGCGGGAAGTGGCACGGCCGGGTGTCGGAGCGGACGGCGCACGCCGTGCGGGACGCGGCGGGGCGGCTCGGCTACCGGCCGAATCTCGCCGCTCGCAATCTGCGGCTCGGCCGCACCCGGACGGCCCTGATGGTGGTGCCCGCGCTCACCAACGAGTACTTCGCCCGCGTCTATACGGGGGCGGCGCTGGTCGCCGCCGAGCACGGCTTCGGCGTGGTGCTCTACCCGTCACCCGACGGCGTCGGACCGGCCCGCGACCCCTTCGGCTCCGCCCGGGCGGCCATCGACGGGGTCATCGCCTCCTCGATGGCCGCGGACGCCCTGACCGGCATCGGCGGCGGTGAACTGCCGCTGGTGATGCTGGACAGCGGTCCGGCGGCGCCGGGCGGTCCCCCCACGGTCGACCTGGCGGTCGGCGACGGATTCCGGCAGGTGGTGCGCCACCTCGTCGCGCTCGGGCACCGGCGGATCGCCCATGTCGCGGCCGACATCGACAGCTGGACGTTCCACGAGCGCACGCGGACGGTCGCGGCCGAGCTGGCCGCGGTTCCCGGAGCGGAACTCACCTCCGAGCGCTGCTCCTTGGACGTGGACGCCGGTCGCTCCGCCGCCCTGCGCGCTCTGCGCGGGCCGGGCCCCCGGCCCACCGCCCTGCTGTGCGACGACGACATCCTGGCCGCGGGGGCGTGCAAGGCCGCCAGGAGCCTGGGGCTCCGGGTGCCCGCGGACCTGTCCGTCACCGGCTTCGACGATCTGGCGTTGGCCACCGCGCTCGATCCCGAGCTGACCAGCGTGCGGCTGCCCGCCGAGGCGGTCGGGGACCGCGGTATGACCGCGCTGCTCAGCCTTCTCGACGGGGGCTCCGTCGGGCCGGTGGAACTCCCCGTCGAACTCGTCGTCCGCGGCTCCTCGGCCCCGCCGCCGGCCTGATCCCTCGCCAGGTCACCGCCCGCCCCCGCGGGGGGGCCGGGCGGCGCCCGCGCGGGGCGCTACTCCTCCTCGTCCGAGGGGTCGTCCGTGGTGGCCGTCGAGGCGGACTCGGTCTCCAGCAGGCGGGAGAGCTGGCGGCCGAGGATGCGCTTGAACTTGCGCTGCTGGGGGCGGGTGCGGTCGAGGACGGCGACCTCCAACTGCTCGGCGGTGAGCTGACGGTCGCTGCCGTTGTTGTCGCGGCCGAGGGATTCGACGGCCAGCGCCAGCGCCTCGGCGAGCGTCATGCCGTCGCGGTGCCGCTGGTCGAGGTAGCTGCCGATCTGGTCGGAGTTGCCGCCGACCGCGACCGCGCCGTGCTCGTCGACGATCGACCCGTCGTGCGGCAGCCGGTAGATCTGGTCGTCCTCGGGGGCCGAGCCGACCTCCGCGACGATCAGCTCGACCTCGTAGGGCTTCTCCCCCACGCTGGAGAAGATGGTGCCCAGGGTCTGCGCGTAGACGTTGGCCAGCCCACGGGCCGTCACGTCCTCGCGGTCGTAGGTGTATCCGCGCAGATCGGCGTAGCGCACGCCGCCGATCCGCAGATTCTCGAACTCGTTGTACTTCCCGACCGCCGCGAAGGCGATCCGGTCGTAGATCTCGCTGACCTTGTGGAGTGCGCGGGACGGGTTCTCGGCGACGAAGACGATGCCGTCGGTGTACTGGAGCACGACGACGCTGCGGCCACGCGCGATGCCCTTGCGGGCGTACTCGGCGCGGTCGGCCATGGCCTGCTGAGGTGAAACGTAAAAGGGCGTGGACACCGGCTAACCGTGCCTTTCTGCTGTCGGCTCTGAGGGATGCGTCGCTTGACCGGTTCTCAACTGACCGGCTCTCAGAGCACTTCGGCCCGCGGGCCGTCGGGGTGCTCCAGACGTCCGTCCAGCACGGCGCGGGCGATCTCGGAGACCTCGGCCTCGCTGAGCCTGCGGAAGCCCTCTTCGGTGATCACCGCGACGATCGGGTAGATCCGCCGGGTGATGTCGGGGCCGCCGGTGGCCGAGTCGTCGTCCGCGGCGTCGTAGAGCGCCTGGATGACGGCGGTGGCCAACTGACGCTCGGTGAGGTCGCTGCGGTAGAGCTTCTTCAGCGAGCTGCGGGCGTAGACCGAGCCGGAGCCGGTCGCGGTGAAGCCCACGTCCTCGCTGCGACCGCCGGTCACGTCGTACGAGAAGATGCGGCCCTTCTCGCGCTCGGTGTCGTATCCGGCGAAGAGCGGGACGACGGCCAGCCCTTGGAGCGCCATGCCGAGGTTGCCGCGGATCATGGTGGACAGCCGGTTGGCCTTGCCCTCCAGGGACAGCGTCGCCCCTTCGATCTTCTCGTAGTGCTCCAGCTCCAGTTGGAAGAGCTTGACCATCTCCACCGCGAGGCCCGCGGTGCCCGCGATGCCGACCGCCGAGAACTCGTCGGCGGGGAAGACCTTCTCGATGTCGCGCTGGGCGATGACATTGCCCATCGTGGCCCGCCGGTCACCGGCGAGGATGACCCCGCCGCTGAAGGTGGCGGCCACGATGGTGGTGCCGTGCGGGAGTTCGACGGCGCCCTTGACCGGCGGGAGCGACCGGTTGCCCGGCAGCAGCTCCGGCGAGTGGTCGCCCAGGAAGTCCAGGAAGGAGGAGGATCCCGGCGTCAGGAACGCCGCCGGGAGCCGTCCGGTGCCATACGTGCCGGCTGCCACCTACTCGCCGCCCTTCTGCACGAAGGAACGCACGAAGTCCTCGGCGTTCTCCTCGAGTACGTCGTCGATCTCGTCCAGCACCGAGTCCACGTCGTCGGAGAGCTTCTCCTGGCGCTCCTTGAGGTCGTCGGCCGCCTGGGCGTCCTGCTGGACCTCCTCGACCTCCTCCGTGGAACGCGTCGCCTTCTGCTGTCCGCCGTCGGTGTCCTTGGTAGCCATGTCCCTCACCCCGCTATTCCGTGCGCTCGGTTGACTGCCTACAAGATCAGACCCTACAAGCAGGGCCCGACATCAGCGCTCGATTACGTCAACGTACGAGTGCCACTGGGTTGTTTCCCGGTTCTGGACCGTTTCAGCCGCGGATCAGCCGCCGGAAAGGATCCGTACCAGGTCCTCCGCCGTGCGACAGCGGTCCAGCAGCTCCTTCACGTGCTTGCGGGTGCCCCGCAGCGGCTCCAGCGTGGGAACCCGCTGGAGCGAGTCCCGGCCGGGCAGATCGAAGATCACCGAGTCCCAGGAGGCGGCGGCGACGTCGTCCGCGTACTGTTCGAGACAGCGCCCGCGGAAGTACGCCCTGGTGTCCTCGGGCGGCTTGGTGGCGGCCCTGACGACATCGGGCTCGTCCAGCAGCCGCCGCATGCGGCCGCGCTCCACCAGCCGGTTGTAGAGGCCCTTGTCGGGGCGTACGTCGGCGTACTGGAGGTCGACCAGGTGCAGCCTGGCGGCGTCCCAGCCCAGGTTGTCGCGGCGCCGGTAGCCCTCCAGCAGCTCGCGCTTGGCGATCCAGTCCAGCTCGCCCGACAGGCTCATCGGGTCGTTCTCCAGCCGGTTGAGCACGTCCTCCCAGCGGGCCAGCACATCGCGGGTCTGCGGGTCCGCGTCGACGCCGTAGCGCTCCTCGACGTATTTGCGGGCCAGCTCGAAATACTCCATCTGGAGCTGTACCGCGGTCAGCGTCCGGCCATTACGCAGCGTGACGAGCTGTCGCAGTGTGGGGTCGTGGGAGACCTCGTGCAGGGTGCGGACCGGCTGGTCGACGGCCAGGTCCACCTTGATGAAGGAGTCCTCGATCATGGAGAGCACCAGCGCGGTGGTGCCCAGCTTGAGGTAGGTCGAGATCTCGGAGAGGTTCGCGTCGCCGATGATCACATGGAGCCTGCGGTACTTCTCGGCGTCGGAGTGCGGTTCGTCGCGGGTGTTGATGATCGGGCGCTTGAGGGTGGTCTCCAGGCCCACCTCGACCTCGAAGTAGTCGGCGCGCTGGCTGATCTGGAAGCCGTCCTCACGGCCGTCCTGGCCGATGCCGACCCGGCCCGCGCCGGTCACGACCTGGCGGGAGACGAAGAAGGGCGTCAGGTGCCGCACGATGTCCGAGAACGGGGTCTCCCGCTTCATCAGGTAGTTCTCGTGCGTGCCGTAGGACGCGCCCTTGTTGTCGGTGTTGTTCTTGTAGAGGTGGATCGGCTGCGCGCCGGGGAGCTGCGCCGCCCGCAGCGCCGCCTCGGCCATGATGCGCTCCCCCGCCTTGTCCCACAGCACCGCGTCCCGCGGATTGGTGATCTCGGGCGAGGAGTACTCGGGGTGCGCGTGGTCGACGTACAGCCGCGCGCCATTGGTGAGGATCACATTGGCCAGGCCGATGTCCTCGTCGGTGAGCTGCGTGGAGTCGGCCGAGTCCCGGGCGAGGTCGAAGCCCCGGGCGTCCCGCAGCGGGTTCTCCTCCTCGAAATCCCAGCGGGCCCGCCTGGCCCGGTGCATCGCCGCCGCGTAGGCGTTGACGATCTGGGACGAGGTGAGCATGGCATTGGCGTTGGGGTGGCCGGGGACCGAGATGCCGTACTCCGTCTCGATGCCCATTACTCGCCGTACGGTCATGCGGCCCTCCTTGCCCGGCTCCGGCCCGTGCTGAGCCGGAAACACACCGGCTGCGGGTACCCGCTGTGGGGACCCGCAGCCGGAGGGTAGTGCTTACAGATACTGTCCCGTGTTCGCCACGGTGTCGATGGAGCGTCCGGTGTCCGCGCCCTGCTTTCCGGTCACCAGGGTGCGGATGAAGACGATCCGCTCGCCCTTCTTGCCGGAGATACGGGCCCAGTCGTCGGGGTTGGTGGTATTGGGCAGGTCCTCGTTCTCCTTGAACTCGTCCACACAGGCGGCGAGCAGGTGGGAGACGCGCAGGCCGCGCTGGTCGTGGTCGAGGAAGTCCTTGATCGCCATCTTCTTGGCCCGGTCGACGATGTTCTGGATCATCGCTCCGGAGTTGAAGTCCTTGAAGTAGAGGACTTCCTTGTCCCCGTTGGCGTAGGTGACCTCCAGGAAGCGGTTCTCCTCCGTCTCGGAGTACATCCGCTCGACCACCGACTGGATCATGGCGTCCACGGTGCCCGCCTTGGATCCGCCGTGCTCCGAGAGGTCCTCGGTGTGCAGCGGCAGGGTGTCGACCAGGTACTTCGAGAAGATGTCCTTGGCCGCTTCGGCGTCGGGACGCTCGATCTTGATCTTCACGTCCAGGCGGCCGGGCCGCAGGATCGCGGGGTCGATCATGTCCTCACGGTTGGACGCGCCGATGACGATGACGTTCTCCAGGCCCTCCACACCGTCGATCTCGGCGAGGAGCTGCGGGACGATGGTGTTCTCCACGTCCGAGCTGACACCGGATCCGCGGGTGCGGAAGAGGGATTCCATCTCGTCGAAGAAGACGATGACGGGGGTGCCCTCGCTCGCCTTCTCCCGCGCACGCTGGAAGACCAGGCGGATCTGCCGCTCGGTCTCGCCGACGTACTTGTTCAGCAGCTCGGGACCCTTGATGTTGAGGAAGTAGCTCTTGCCCTGCGGCTGCCCGGTGACCTCGGCGACCTTCTTCGCCAGCGAGTTGGCGACCGCCTTCGCGATGAGGGTCTTTCCGCAGCCGGGAGGGCCGTAGAGCAGCACGCCCTTGGGCGGGCGCAGTTCGTACTCCTTGAAGAGTTCGGCGTGCAGGTAGGGCAGCTCCACCGCGTCGCGGATCTGCTCGATCTGGCCGCCGAGTCCGCCGATCTGGCGGTAGTCGATGTCGGGCACCTCTTCGAGGACGAGCTCTTCGACCTCGCTCTTGGGGACCCGTTCGTAGACATAGCCGGAGCGCGGTTCCAGCAGCAGGGCGTCGCCGGTCCGCAGGGCGCCGTCGAGGAGAGGTTCGGCGAGCCGTACCACCCGCTCCTCGTCGGTGTGTCCGATCACCAGGGCGCGCTCGCCGTCCTCCAGGACCTCCTTGAGGGTGACGATGTCGCCGACGCGCTCGAACTCCATCGCCTCGACCACATTGAGCGCTTCGTTGAGCATCAGCTCCTGTCCGCGCCTGAGGTCTTCGAGGTCGACGGCCGGGCTGACGTTCACCCGGAGCTTGCGCCCGCCGGTGAAGATGTCGGCCGTGCCGTCGTCATTGGCCTGAAGGAATACGCCGAAGCCGGCAGGTGGCTGCGCGAGCCGGTCGACTTCCTCCTTGAGGGCCACGATCTGGTCGCGGGCCTCCCGGAGGGTGTTCGCCAGCCGTTCGTTCTGCGCGGACACACCTGCCAGGTTGGTCTGCAGCTCGACGATCCGCTCCTCGAGAATCCTCGTGTGCCGCGGAGAATCGGCGAGCTTGCGTCGCAGGACGGCGATCTCCTGCTCAAGAAAGGCGACCTGGCTCATGGGGTCTTCCGAACCACGAGCGGGTCGGCCGCCACGGTTGTAGTCGTCGTCGTGGGCCGCCACGGTCCTCACCTCCTCCAAGGGGAGCTGGACGTTTCCAGACCCTACCTGGGCCGGTAGGGGTGTAAACCCCTAGATCAAAAAGACGATCGCGGTGTGTCCGATCTTCACCCTTGCGTACGTCCCTCCGCCAGTGAGATACCCACCGAGACCCGCCGATCACCATCGGAAAGCCGCCGGTTGTATCGTCGATCCGGTCAACACCCTGCGAAGGCTGTTGCTTCCTGATGGTGTTGCTGATGAGTTTCCGATGCTTCCTGAACGACGAACGGCAGGCGAGGGTTTCCGTGGGCAACGAGACGGCCGAAGCACTCGAGGTCTGGATCGACCAGGACCTCTGCACCGGTGACGGGATCTGCGTGCAGTACGCGCCCGAGATTTTCGAGCTGGACATCGACGGGCTGGCCTATGTGAAGGGTCCGGCTCCGGAGGGTGAGGAAGCCGAGCTGCTCCAGACACCTGGTGCCACCGTACCCGTACCGCTGCCGCTGTTGCGGGATGTGGTGGACTCGGCCAAGGAGTGCCCGGGCGACTGCATTCACGTGCGGCGCGCGGCGGACCGGGTCGAGGTGTACGGCCCGGACGCCGACTGAGCCGGACGGGCGGCCGGGGGCGGGCGCCGGGCCCGTGCGGCCGGACGGCCGCCCGCGGTCAGATGCTGTTGTTCGCCGGGCCGGGCAGCGCCACGTAGCGGCCGTCGCGCCACTCCCAGGAGTAGTCCCGCTTCAGGTCGGGGCAGCAGCGCGGCGTGGTGTCGCTCGAATAGCCGAGCACGGTGGCCCGTACGGTGCGGCCCTGGAGCCGGAAGCCGGTGACGGACCGCTTGTCGGCGGGCCTGACCAGGGTCTCGGCGATCGTCGGACGCCCGCCCGCGGTGGCGGGCGCGGCGAGGACGAAGACGCCGCTGGGCGGGGTGCCGGTGTCGGCCCGGCAGCGCACCACGACGACTGTCTCGGGCCGCCCGTCGCCGTCCAGGTCGCCGGACACGTGGTTCAGGACCTCCACCGGGGCGCCGGCGCAGTCCAGCGGGTACGTGACCGCCTGGGGGTCCGGCGCGGCCACCGGGGTGGCGGGCGCCTTGGCGTCGCCCGATGAGGCGTCCGCGGGCTGTACGAGGGCCCCCGCGGCCACGATGGCACCGAGCGCGGCGGCCGTGGTGATCCAGTGCACCGTGCGGGTGCGGGTGTGCGGGAGGGCCGGGCCTGCGGACGGCTGCACTCGCCTGTCTCCTGGGGTCGAACGGCGGGGGTGGCCAGCATGGTGCCATACGTCACACCAGGGGGGAACGGCGGGGCGGCAGTTGCCCGTGGTACCGCGCGTGCGGTTCGGGGAAAGGGGCACGGACCCGGAGAATCGGACCGCGAAAAAGCCGCCGCCGGTGCCCATCGGAGGGCAAACCGGCGGCGGCCGGATGAAGTTGGCCGAAACGGCGCTGTTGACCGGGTGGCGCTACGAGGCGGCGTCGGCCGGGGCGGAGCCGCCGCTCGCGCTGCCGGGTCCGGTGTAGTCCTCGCCGTAGGCGCCCTTGGCGGGCCTGCGGCGGCGCAGCGGGGGCTCCACGCCGTCCGCGAGGCGGCGGGCGGTGAGCAGGAAGCCGGTGTGTCCGATCATCCGGTGGTCGGGGCGGACGGCCAGTCCCTCGACGTGCCAGGTGCGGACCATGGTCTCCCAGGCCGCGGGCTCGTTGAAGGTGCCGTGCTCGCGGATGGCCTCCACGGTACGGGCGAGCTGCGTGGTGGTGGCCACGTACGCGCACAGGATGCCGCCGGGGACCAGGGCCTTGGCGACCGGCTCCAGGCACTCCCAGGGCGCCAGCATGTCCAGGATGACCCGGTCCACGTCGGTGTCCGAGAGGTGGTCCTGGAGGTCGCCGACGGTGAGCTGCCAGGCGGGGTGCGGGCCGCCGAAGTAGCGCTCCACGTTCTGGGTGGCGATCTCGGCGAAGTCGGCGCGGCGCTCGTAACTGTGCAGCATGCCGTGGTCGCCGATCGCCCGCAGCAGGAAGCTGCTCAGCGAGCCGGAGCCCACGCCCGCCTCGACGACCCGGGCGCCGGCGAAGATGTCGGCCATCGCCAGGATCTGCCCCGCGTCCTTGGGGTAGACCACGGCGGCGCCGCGGGGCATGGACAGGACGTAGTCGGGGAGCAGGGGGCGCAGCGCGAGGTAGGCGACGTTTCCCGTGGTTCGGACAACACTGCCCTCGGGAGCACCGATCAGCTCGTCGTGCGGGAAAGCGCCCTTGTGGGTGTGGAACTGCTTTCCGGCTTCGAGCGTGAAGGTGTAGTGGCGTCCCTTGGGGTCGGTGAGCTGGACCTGGTCCCCGACTTTGAAGGGCCCGCGTCGGCGGGCGGCACCGGTCGGTTCGGACATAAGACCACCCTACCGGCTGTTTTACGGCCGCCTGTTCACGCGGCTTCCGGCCGCCCGTTCGCCAGGGCCGCCGACGTGGCCCGATCACGCGTCGGCCCGTTCACGCGTCGGGCCGGGACATCGCCGAGAGGAAGGCGCGTTCGACGTCCACGGTGGACAGGACGCCGTAGATCTCGCCGGTGGGCTCGACCACCAGGTACTCCGTGGAGGGGGCGGCCCGCAGGGCGTCGAGCAGCTCCTCGCCCGACAGCTCGGCCGAGACGCGCATGCCGGGGGTGAGGTCCTGGGCGAGGCCGCTGACGGCGACCCAGGGGCGGCGGTGCTCGGGGATGTTGACGATCGCGGACTCGCGGACCAGCGCGGTCGCGGCTCCCGCGCCGTCCACCACGACCAGGGCGCGCGCTCCCGCCTCGTTGGCCCGGCGCAGCGCCTCGGACAGCGGGGTGTCGGAGGCGACGGGCACGGCCCTGCGGGTGAGGGTGCGGGCACGCAGTCCCGGCAGCCGCTCGCGCAGCCTGGCCATGCGCAGGCTGTTGCCCGCGCCGGTCCAGATGATCGCGGCCAGGATCGCGGCGAGCAGGGCGTCGGTGAGCGAGTCCGCGCCGCTGCCGTCGCCGTTGTTGCGCAGCCCGCCCGCGTACGACAGCAGGGGCAGGCCGATCAGTACGGCGATGGCCAGGCCCCGGCCGACCCAGGCGGCGGCGACGGTGCCGGTCATCGGCTTGCCGCTGATCTTCCAGACCACGGCGCGCAGCATCCGGCCGCCGTCCAGCGGCAGGCCGGGCAGGAAGTTGAAGATGGCCACGATCAGATTGCTGACCATGAGTCCGGCGAGCAGCACTCCGGGGACGGTGCCGGACTCCACGAACTGCATGCCGCCGAAGAAGACCCCGGCCAGGACCAGCGAGAGCAGCGGGCCGACGAAGGCGAGCACGAATTCGCGGCCTGGTGTCTCCGACTCCTTCTCGATCTCGGAGACGCCGCCGAAGAACTGGAGCTGGATCCGCCGTACGGGGAGCCGGAAGCGGAGCGCGGCGACGGTGTGGGCCAGTTCGTGGATGAGCACGGAGGCGTAGAAGGCGACCGCGAAGAAGAGCGAGACCAGGTAGCGGATGCGGCCCAGCTCGGGCAGCACGGTTTCCAGCTGGCCGCCGAAGACCCAGGTGATCAGGGCGGCGACCAGGAACCAGCTCGGGGCGACGTAGATCGGGACACCGTAGAAGCGGCCCATGAGGATGCCGCCTCCGGGCTCGCGCGGCGGCTTGTCGCTGCCGCCGTCCCGGCCCGGGATGTTGGTGTTCTTGGACGGCGGCCGGCCGCTCTCGCTCACTGGTTCCCCTCGTTCGGATACGGACCCTGAGTCGATCATGCGGGACGACGGGCTCCGCAGCCATGCTATTGCCCCGCTGTTCCGGGCGGGACACCCGCACTGTCGGTGGCAGGCCGTAGGGTCGTCTGCCATGGGCACCAGCACCGAAAGCATCCCGCCGCGACCGCCGTCGTCGCTGTCCCCGTCGCGCGCGGCGGACTTCATGCGCTGCCCGCTGCTGTACCGGCTGCGGGTGATCGACCGGCTGCCCGAGCAGCCGAGCGAGGCCGCCACCCGGGGCACCGTGGTGCACGCCGTGCTCGAACGGCTCTTCGACGCCCCTGCCGCCGAGCGTACGGCCGAGCGGGCCCGGGCGATGGTGCCGGGCGAGTGGCGGAAGCTGCTGGCGGCCCGCCCCGAGCTGGCGTCGCTGTTCCGGGCGGCGGACGACGCGGTGGACGCGGAGGCGCTGGCGCAGTGGCTGGAGAGCGCCGAGCGGCTGGTGGACCGCTGGTTCACCCTGGAGGACCCGACGCGTCTGGAGCCCGCCGAGCGCGAGCTGTACGTGGAGACGGTGCTGGAGTCCGGGCTGACGCTGCGCGGATACGTGGACCGGCTGGACGTGGCACCGGCCAGCGGCGACCTGCGGGTGGTGGATTACAAGACGGGCAAGGCGCCGCGCCCGGAGTACGCGGACGAGCCGCTGTTCCAGATGAAGTTCTACGCGCTGGTGCTGTGGCGGCTGCGCGGTGTGGTGCCGCGCCGCCTCCAGCTCGTCTACCTGGGCAGCGGGGACGTGCTGACGTACGACCCGACCGAGGGCGATCTGCGGGCCACCGAGCGCAAGTTGCAGGCCCTGTGGGAGGCGATCAGGGAGGCGACGGCCAGCGGGGACTGGCGCCCGCGCCGTACGCCGCTGTGCGGCTGGTGCGACCACCAGGCGTTCTGTCCCGAGTTCGGGGGGACTCCCCCGCCCTATCCCCTGGCGGAAATAGCGGGTGCGCTGCCTCTCGTGGGCGAGAATGGCCCGATCTAGCGAAGGCGAAGGAGAACCCGTGGCTATTCGCGTCCTGCTGGTGGACGATCAGCCCCTGTTGCGTACCGGTTTCCGGATGATCCTGGAGGCCGAGGGCGATCTCGTCGTGGTCGGCGAGGCCGGGGACGGCCAGCAGGCCCTGGACCAGGTGCGGGCGTTGCAGCCCGATGTGGTCCTGATGGACATCCGGATGCCCCGGATGGACGGGGTGGAGGCGACCCGGCAGATCACCGGGCCCGACCGGTCCGGCCCGGCCAAGGTGCTGGTGCTGACCACCTTCGACCTCGACGAGTACGTGGTGGAGGCGCTGCGGGCGGGGGCCAGCGGCTTTCTGCTCAAGGACGCGCCCGCCGCCGAGCTGGTGCAGGCGATCCGGGTGGTCGCGGCCGGTGAGGCGATGCTCGCGCCGAGCATCACGCGGCGGCTGCTGGACAAGTACGCGGGCCGGCTGCCGTCCGGTGAGGACGCGGTGCCGCAGCCGCTGCACTCGCTGACCGAGCGCGAGGTCGAGGTGCTGAAGCTGGTGGCCCGCGGGTTGTCGAACGCGGAGATCGCCGCCGAGCTGTTCGTCAGCGAGACGACCGTCAAGACCCATGTCGGCCATGTGCTGACCAAGCTGGCGCTGCGCGACCGCGTCCAGGCGGCGGTCTACGCGTACGAGAGCGGGCTGGTGCGCCCCGGCGCGGGCTGACGTCCCCCGCGGGCGCACGACACGCGCGAAGCGGCCGGCCGCGGTCCCTGAGGTTCGGGACCGCGGCCGGCCGCTTTCGTCGTCGCGCCGTCACCGGACGGCCGGTCTCCGGGTCAGCCGGAGACGCCGCGGCCCAGCTCCCAGAACTGCGTGGTGGTCGAGGAGTTGAGCGCCCACTCGACACCGGTGATGTCGGGGCGCGACGCGATGTACTGCTTGCCCTGCCACAGCGGCAGCATCGGCACGTCCTGCGCGATGAGGTTCTGCGCGGTCGCGAAGTCGGCGCTGGCGGTGCTGCGTTCGGCCTGCTTGCGGGTGGCGGGCAGGATCTGGTCCTGGATCTGCTTGTTCTTGTACGGCAGGTTCAGGAAGTTGTCCTTGTCGAAGAACGGCGCGATGTAGTTGTCGGGGTCCGGGAAGTCCGGGAGCCAACTGATCGCGAAGATCTGGTAGGCGCGGGAGGACGCCTTGGACAGGAAGGCGTTCCACTGCTCGCTCTTGGCCGTGACGGTGAACAGGCCGCTGGCGTTGAGCTGCCGGGCGATCTCCTCGGCCTCCGGCTGGTTCATCGTGCCGCCGGTGTCACGGCGGTAGTTGATGGTCAGCTCGACCTTGTCGTCGATGCCCGCGTGGTGCAGCAGCGACTTGGCGTTGCTGACGCTCGGCACCTGGTACTTGTTGAAGAACGAGTTGATGTGACCGGTGATGCCCTGCGGCACGACCGAGTACAGCGGCTCGGCGGTGCGCTTGTAGACGTCACGGGTGATCGCCTGGCGGTCCAGGACCCATGCCATGGCCTGCCGGACCGCGACGTCCTTGAGGTTCGGCGAGTCGGTGTTGAGGAACAGGTAGCGCGCCTCGCCGCCGGGGGCCTCGGTCAGCTTCACGTTCGGGTCGGTGCTCTGGAGCAGGTTGTTGATCTGGTCCGGGTTCAGCGTGCGCGACATCACGTCGATGCTGCCGGCCTTGAGCGCCGCCTCCATCTTCTTGGAGTCGGCGAACAGCTTCAGGTCGACCTTGCTGTTGTTGAGCTTGAGGATGCCGCCGTAGTGCGAGTTCTTGGAGAACACGCCCTGCTTGGCCTGGACGAAGGAGTCCAGCGTGTACGGTCCCGAGCCGACCAGCTTGAAGCCGGTGTACGGCTTGTCCATCTCGTAGACCCGGCTGTCGACGATCGCGGCGGCCGGGGTGGCGAGCTTGGCCGGGAAGGTGGCGTCGGCGGCCTTCAGGTGGAAGATCACGGTCTTGGAGTCGGGCGCCTCGACGGACTTCACGTCCGATATGAGGGACGCCGGGCCGACCTTGTAGTTGATCTTCTGCATGCGCTCGATGGAGAACTTGACGTCCTCCGCCGTGAGGTCGTGGCCGTTGGAGAACTTCTGGCCGTCGCGCATCGTGCAGGTGTACGTCAGCCCGGACGTGTCGTTGTAGTGGCACTCCTTCGCCGCGTCCGGGGTCGGGGTGGTGCTGCCACGCGGGTAGGTGAGCAGCATCTGGAACGTGTTGTAGAAGATGTTCCAGGTCGCGCTGTCGTAGGAGGTCGCCGGGTCGAGGGGGGCCGGGTTGTCCTTGGTCAGCTCGATACTGTCCGTGGTGCCGACGACGATGGCTTTGCCGCTGTCGCCGCTCCCCCCGCCGGTACCGCCGCACCCAGCGATCAGGGGTGTCATGACGCCCAGCAGGGCGGGCAGCACCAGAAGCTTGCGGTTCATCGTCGTCGTTCTCCTCTTGTTCCCGCTCATGTTCCCTGGGCGCTCGCGGCGTGCTGGTGCAGGTGGCAGGCGACTTGCACGCCGGTCTTCGGAATCAGGTTGAGGCGCGGATCGCGTGGCGGGGCGAACTCCACCACGACCCGGCCGCTTTCGGCACGCATCGTGACCACTCCGCGCCAGAAGGGCTCACGCGGTTCGGCCGCCGATGCTTCCTCGCGCAGACGCCGGAGGTATTCCAGCACATCCTCGGCCGTGTGGCTTCTTCCGGGGGCGATCGATACGTGGCCGAGCCCTGGAGCGGACAGTGAATCGAGGTCCGCGAACAGCGCCTTCTCCGCGGTGCTGTCCTGCGGGGGCAGCTCCAGCCAGCGGCGTTCCAGCAGGGCGCGCAGGTCGCGGGCCTCCCAGCCGCACTCGGCGACCGCGACCGGGCAGCGCGGGTGAAAGGCGCAGCCCAGGGGCGGTGCGGCGGCGTCCGGGATCTCGCCGCGCGGCAGTTCGCGCTCCACGGCCAGCCGCGGGTCGGGCTCCGGGATGGCCGCGAGCAGGGCCTTGGTGTAGGGGTGCTGCGGGTCGGCGAAGACCTGTGCGGTCGGGCCGTACTCGACTATCCGGCCGAGATACATGATGGCGATGGTGTCACAGAAGAACTTCGCGCTCGCCAGGTCGTGGGTGACGTAGACGTACGTGAGGTCCAGGTCGCGCTTGAGGTCCAGCATGAGCTGGAGGATCTTGGCGCGGACGCTCATGTCGAGCATCGAGATGGGTTCGTCGGCGACCAGCAGTTCCGGCTCGGCGATGATCGCGCGGGCCAGTACGGCGCGCTGCTTCTGGCCGCCGGACAGGTCGGCGGGGAACTTGGAGAGGTAGCGCTCGGGCGGGGTGAGGCCGACGCGCTCCAGCGCGTCGGTGACCCTGGCGTCGTACTCCTGCTCGCTGTCGACGAGTCGGTGGATGCGCAGCGGGTGGCCGACGGCGGTGCGGATGTCCATCGCCGGGTTGAGGGAGGCGTGCGGGTCCTGGAAGACCATCTGGAGCTTGCGGCGCAGGGGGCGCAGCGCGCGTTCGCCGAGGCCGCCGATCTCCTGGCCGCGGTAGCGGATGGAGCCGCCGGTGGCCTTGTTCAGGCCGATCAGGGTGCGGCCGAGGGTGGTCTTGCCCGAGCCGGACTCGCCGACCAGGCCGAGCACCTCGCCCTTGCGCAGGGTGAGGCTCACGCCGTCGACGGCCTTGACCGCGCCGGCCGCCCGGCCGCCGAAGCGTCCCAGCAGGCTGCCGCGCAGGCCGAAGTGGACTTCGAGGTCGTCGACCTCGACGAGCGCCTCCGCGCCGTCCCCGGCGGCGCCGCCGGAGGGCATCACATCAGGCTTCGTCAGCAACGCTGATCTCCTTCACCGCGGCGAGCGGCTCGCGCCCGCCCGTTCCCAACTCGTCGGCCAGCGAGGGATCGGCCTCGATGGCCTGGTGCCAGCAGGCGCTGCGCACGCCGGAGGGCAGCGTCACCTCGGGCGGCTCCGCCGTCGCGCATCCCGCCATCGCCACCGGGCAGCGCGGATGGAACCGGCAGCCTTCCGGCGGTCGCACCAGATCCGGCGGACTGCCGGGGATGTAGTGCAGTCCCGTGGTGGACAGGGAGATGGTCGAGCGGAGCAGTTCCTTGGTGTACGGGTGCTGCGGGTCGGCGAACACCGCGCGGGCATCGCCCTGTTCGACGATGTGGCCGGCGTACATCACCGCGACCCGGTCGCACGCTTCGGCGACGATACCGAGATTGTGCGTGATCAGCACCAGTGAGGTGTCGAAGTTCTTCCTGAGGTCGGCGAGGATCTTGATGATCTGCGCCTCGACCAGGACGTCGAGGGCCGTGGTGGGCTCGTCGGCGACGATGAACGCGGGCCGCAGCACCAGCGCGAGCGCGATCATGATGCGCTGCCGCATGCCGCCGGAGAACTCGTGCGGGTAGTTCTCGTAGCGACTCTCGGGGATGCCCATGCCGCGCAGCGCCTCCAGGGCGCGCGCCTTCACCTCGCGCTTGGGGAGGTCCTTGTGGTGGGTGCGCAGGGCCTCCTCGAAGTGCTGGGAGATCCGCATGAGGGGGTTGAGCCGGGTCATCGGCTCCTGGAAGATCAGGCCGAGTTCCGGGCCGCGCAGCTTCTGGATCTCGCGGTCGGACAGTTCGGTGAGGTTGCGGCCCGCGCCGCCCTCGCTGTTCAGCACGACCTCGCCGTCGACCGCGGCGGCGGCCGGGGTGAGGCCGAGGACGCCGCGGCCGAGGGTGGACTTGCCGCAGCCGGACTCGCCGACCAGGCCGAGGGTCTCGCCGGGGCGTACGTCGAAGCTGACGCCGTCCACGGCGCGGACCGGGCCGCGGTCGGTGCCGTACCAGACGCGCAGGTCGCGTACGGACAGGACGGGTCCGGCGGGTGCGGGCCCGGCGGGGACGGGTTCGGTCACGGTGGTCACTTGGCGGCCGTCCCTTCGGGGGTGATGACGGTGCGGCGGCGGGTGTGCGGCGGGAGCAGCACCTTGGAGATCCGGCGGCGGCGCATGGTCGGGTTGAGGACGTCGTTGAGTCCCTCGCCGAGCAGGGTGAAGCCGAGGATCGCGATGACCATGGCCAGGCCCGGGTAGAGGCAGGTCCACCACATGCCCGCGTTGACGTCGTCGATGGCGCGGGAGAGGTCGTAGCCCCACTCGGCGGCGTCGGTGGGCTGGATGCCCAGGCCCAGGAAGCCGAGGCCGGCCAGGGTGGCGATGGCGTCGGCGGCGTTCATCGTGGTGATGACGGGCACCGACTGGATGACGTTGCCGAAGAGGTACTTGCGGATGACGACGGACGGTTTGGCGCCCATCGCGCGGGCGGCCTCGACGAAGGTCGCCTCGCGGGCGGAGAGCGCGGAGGCGCGGACCACCCGGAAGTACTGCGGGATGTAGACCACGGTGATCGACAGGGCGGCGGTGATGATGCTGCCGCCCGCGATCCCGGCGAAGACGAATCCGGCGACGATCGCCAGCAGCAGGTAGGGGAACGCGAAGAGCGCGTCCATCACGAGCACCAGGATGCGGTCGAGCCAGCCGCCGAAGTAGCCGGAGAGCAGGCCCAGCAGGACGCCGATGATCAGCGAGAACACCACGGCGAGCACCATCACCTCCAGCGCGGTGCGGGCGCCGTAGATGGTGCGCGAGAGCACGTCGAGGCTCTGCACGGTGGTGCCGAACCAGTGGTCGCCGTCGGGCGCGCCCTGCTTGGGGAAGCGGGTGCCGCCGGACTGGTACGTGTCGAAGTCGTACGGCGCGATCAGCGGGCCGAAGACGGCCATGATCACGAAGAGCGCGGAGATCAGGGCGCCGGTCCAGAGCATGAACCGCGGTACGCCGCGGGCCTCGCGGATCGCCGCCCAGATCCGCCGCAGCCCGCCGAAGCGGGTCGACCTGGGGGCGGGCAGCTGTGCCTGCGGGGCCTCGGTGGCCGGGCCGGGGGGCATGGGGGTTGTCTGGGCCATCAGTACCGCACCCTCGGGTCGATCAGCGCGTTCACGAAGTCGATCAGCATGCTGATCACGACGACGACCAGGGCGAAGACGGTGACGATGCCCTGGACGGCGACGTAGTCGCGCTGGTTGATGTAGTCGATCAACTGGCGGCCGATGCCGGGCCAGTTGAAGATCTGTTCGGTGAGCACCGCGCCGCCGAGCAGCATGGCGACCTGGAGGCCGAGGACCGTGATCACCGGCACCAGGGCGTTGCGGAAGCCGTGCCGCGCCACGACGTGGCGTTCCTTGACGCCGCGGGCGCGGGCGGCCTCGATGTAGTCGCCCTGGAGCGACTGGATGAGGTTGATCCTGATCATCCGGATGAAGACGCCGACCACGAGCAGGCCGAGGCAGACCGACGGCAGGATCAGGTGCTGGGTGATGTCGCCGACCGCGTCCCAGTCGCCGGCCAGCACCGCGTCCACGATGAGGATGTGCGTCTGGGTGGGCACGTTGAGCTGCACCAGCGGGGAGGCCTGGCCGGAGGTGGAGCCGAAGGCGAGCATCAGCAGCGGCGCGGTGACGAAGACGGGCGCGGCGTAGCTGACGGTGCTGAAGAGCCGACTGGTGACGTCGACCGCGCGGTCCCGGTAGCGGCCGGCGAGCAGGCCGACGGGGATGCCGATGACGGCGGCGAAGACCAGGGCGCCCGCGGTGAGGGTGAGGGTGGCGCCGCCGTTCTCGACGATGATGTCCCGCACGCTGCGGCGGTCGGAGAACGTGGTGCCGAAGTTCAGGGTGCCGACGGACTTCAGGTAGTCCCAGAACTGCTGGTAGATGGGGGCGTCGAAGCCCGCCGCGTGGCGTCTGGCGGCGAGTTCGGCCGCGCTCAGCTTGCCGCCCTGCGAGGCCGAGATGGGGTCGCCCGGCGCCACCCGCATCATGACGAAGACCAGGACCAGCAGGATGAGGACCATGGGCACGGCGAGCGCGATCCTGGTGAGGACGTAGCGGCGCAGCGACCCGGACTGCTTGCTCGTGTTGCTCAACTGAGTGTGTCTTTCTTCAGGAACAGAACAGGCTCAGGTACGGCTCAGGTACGGGCTGGGGTGCGGGCTGGCGAACAGCCGCGGCGGCCGGTCCGCGGGGGCGTCACCCCCGCGGACCGGCCGTCCGTCACTTGGAGCCGAGCTCGTAGAACCGGAACATCGTCGGGTCGAGCGCCTTGTCGGCGCCGGTCACGCCGTCACGGATGACCACGGTCTGCTTGCCCTGCCAGAGCGGGATGATCGGGACGTCGTCGGCGACGATCTTCTGGATGTCGGCGAACGCCTGGTCGCGCACCTTGGCGTCGTCGGTGCCCTGCTCCTTGACCAGGAGCTGCTGGATCTCCGGGTTGTCGTAGCCGGTGCCGAGGAAGGGCTGCTTGCCCAGGAACGGCGAGACGTCGTTGTCGGCGTCCGGCAGGTCGGGGAACCAGCCGATCATGTACGAGGCGTACGTGTCGGACTTCTCGTCCTTCTGGTACTGCTGCCACTCGGTGGAGCTGAGCTTCACCTTGAACAGGCCGGTGGCCTCCAGTTGCCGCTTGATCGCGGTGGCCTCGTCGGCCGCCGCGGCGCCGTAGTGGCTGGGGGTCCAGGCGTACGCGATGTCGACGGGGGCGGTGATGCCCGCGTCCTTGAGTATCGCGGCGGCCTTGGCCTTGTCCGGGGCGCCGTACTTGTCCTTGAAGGCCTCGGTGTGGCCCTGGATGCCGTTGCCGACCATGGAGTAGAGCGGGGCCACGGTGCCGTCGTAGGCGTCCTTGGCGATGCCCTCGCGGTCGATGACCTGGGCGACGGCCTGGCGGACCGCCTTCTGGTCGGACGGCTTGACCTTGGCGTCGAAGACCAGGTAGCGCTTCTCGGTGCCGGTGCCGTCGAGCACCTGGATGCCGGAGGTCTTCTTCAGGTCCGCGGTGTCGGTGGGCGACAGGGTGCGGAAGGCCGCGTTGACCGTGCCGTCCTTGACGGCCTGCTTGAGCGCGGACGCCTCGGAGAAGTACTGGAGCACGAACTGGCCGTTGTTGAGCTTGGCCGGGCCCTTGTAGGTCTTGCTGGCCAGGAACGACGCCTGCTGCTTGGGCGTGTACTTGTCCAGCGTGTACGGACCCGAGCCGATGATCTTCGAGCCGTCGAGGAGCTTGTCCTTCGGGAAGGTCTTCTCGTCGACGATCGCGCCCGCGTCGGTGGCGAGCACCGAGGGGAAGGTCGAGTCGGCGTTCTTCAGGTGGAAGACCACCTGGTCGTCGCCCTTGGCCTCGGTGCTGTCCAGGCTGGCGAGCAGGCTGGACGGGCCGTTGGGCGCCGCGATGCCGACCATGCGGTCGAACGAGAACTTCACCGACGCGGCGGTGAGCTTGTCGCCGTTGGAGAACACCAGCCCCGGCTGGAGCGTGCAGGCGTACGTCTTCGGGTCGGTGAAGGCGCACGACTTGGCCGCGTCCGGTTCCGGCGTGGTGCCGCCGGTCGGGAAGTGCATGACCTTCTGGTAGACGCTGTCGATGACCTCCCAGGAGCCGTAGTCGTACGCTCCCGCGGGGTCGAGTGACGACACCGAGTCGATGGTTCCGACGATCACGGCGCCTTTTCCGCCACCGGCCGACGAGTTGTCCTTCTTGCCACCACACGCGGACGCACCGACGGCCAGGAAGGCCACGGCGGCTGCGGCGACGACACGCTTGTTACGTGACATCCAGTGAATCCCCTTGCTCAAATGCCGGTCGTTCGATTCGGCATTGACCAGCAGGGACACTAGCCGGAGGGACCTACTCCGCTAGAGCACGGCGAAGTTGAGGCGGAATTACATACCGATAACGGGGCTCGGAGCACCGATAAACGGACGGCGGTACGATCCCTCCCCGGTCGGAACATTGCGGACATTCGGCCGCGCCGCACGTCCCGATCTGCGGATCTCATCCAGGCAGGACAGCGCGGTGTCGACCTCCCCGCGCGTGACATAGATCACCAGGGGCCGGATTCCGACCTGTGAGACGCCTCTGGACGGTTCCTATTCAGCAAATACGCTCAGTGAACGCGCGCATTCAAAGCGCGCAGGAAAGGCACGCTCAGCTCTTCGAGCGAACCGACGACCGTACGCCCTGGAGCGGCCTCGACGGGCACCAGCGAGGGCACCGCGACCACCCGGCAGCCCGCCGCCTCGGCGGACGCCACACCGGTCAGGGTGTCCTCGACGACCACACAGGCGGCCGGGTCCGCGCCCAGCCGGGCGGCGGCGGTCAGATACGGCTCGGGGTGCGGCTTGGTGCGGCTCACCTCGTCCCCCGCGACGGTGAAGGCGAAGTTCTCCGCGCCCAGCGTGCGCAGCATCACATCGATGGTCCGCCGGTGCGAGGCGGACACCAAGGCGGTCGGGACGCCGTACGCGGCCAGCTCGGTGAGCAGCCTGCGGGCGCCGGGCATCAGCGGCGCGCCCCGGGCGATCAGCTTCTCGAAGCGGATGTTGACCGCCAGCATCAGCTCGGCCAGCGTCGCGTCCGCGCCGGTGGCGGTGATCAGGTGCCCCACGCTGCGGGTCATCGGGCCGCCGATCACCACCTCGCGGTGCGCCTCGTCCAGCACGTGCCCGAGGTCCGCGAAGACCTCACTCTCCGCCGCCCACCAGATGCCCTCGGTGTCCACCAAGGTGCCGTCCATGTCGAGGAGCACCGCCTGGAGGGCGGGGCCTTGCGCCATACGGGTGTCGGCGACAGGGATGCTGCTGGTCATACGCCCCACTCCTCGGCTCGCGCGGTTCCCGGTGCCGGTCGCGCCGGCCCGTCCCGTTTCCGGGGGACACAAAGGCCGGTCGCCGCGTCCCGCGGACGGGAAGGCGACCGGCCTGCGCCGGACCGTCAAGTGTACGACTCGCTGGTGAGCCGCGCTCAACGCGCGTTGAAGTACTTGGCCTCCGGGTGGTGAATGATGATCGCGTCGGTGGACTGCTCGGGGTGCAGCTGGAACTCCTCCGACAGCTCCACGCCGATCCTGCCCGGCTCCAGCAGGTCCGCGATCTTCGCCCGGTCCTCCAGGTCGGGGCAGGCCCCGTAGCCCAGCGAGAAGCGCGCGCCGCGGTACTTCAGCGCGAACATGTCCTCGACCTCGTCCGGGTCCTCGCCGGCGAAGCCCAGCTCCGAGCGGACCCGCGCGTGCCAGTACTCCGCGAGTGCCTCCGCGAGCTGCACGGACAGGCCGTGCAGCTCCAGGTAGTCCCGGTAGGAGTCGGTCGCGAACAGCTCGTTGGCCGCCTCGGAGACCCGGTTGCCGACGGTGACGACCTGGAAGCCCACCACGTCGGTCTCACCGGACTCCTCGGGCCGGAAGAAGTCCGCGAGGCAGAGCTGCCGCCCCCTGCGCTGGCGGGGGAAGGTGAAGCGGGTCCGCTCGGTGCCGTCCTCGCGCAGCACGATCAGGTCGTCGCCCTTGGACACGCACGGGAAGTAGCCGTAGGTCACGGCGGCCTCCAGCAGGCCCTCCGACTGCATCCTGGTCAGCAGCCCGCGCAGCCGGGGCCGGCCCTCGGACTCCACCAGCTCCTCGTACGTCGGACCGGTCGAGCGGGCCTGCTTCAGGCCCCACTGGCCCTTGAACAGGGCGCCCTCGTCCAGCCAGGACGCGTAGTCGGCGAGCTGGATGCCCTTGACGACCCGGCTGCCCCAGAACGGCGGGGTGGGGACGGGGTTGTCGACCGCGACGTCGGAGCGGATCTGGCCGAGGTTGACCGCCTTGTCCGGTCCGTCCGGCTCCGGCTGCTCGCGCTTGGGCACCCGGCGCTGCTTCAGCTCCGGCAGCGCCGCGCCCGGCACGCCGCGCTTGACGCCGATCAGCGCGTCCATCAGCCGCAGGCCCTCGAACGCGTCGCGGGCGTAGCGGACCTCGCCCTCGTAGATCTCGTGCAGGTCCTGCTCCACATAGGCGCGGGTCAGGGCGGCGCCGCCGAGGATCACCGGGAAGTCGGCGGACAGGCCGCGCTGGTTCAGCTCCTCCAGGTTCTCCTTCATGATCACCGTGGACTTCACCAGCAGGCCCGACATGCCGATCACATCGGCGCGGTGCTCCTGCGCGGCGTCCAGGATCGCCGAGACCGGCTGCTTGATGCCGAGGTTGACGACGTTGTAGCCGTTGTTGGACAAGATGATGTCGACCAGGTTCTTGCCGATGTCGTGGACGTCGCCGCGCACGGTGGCCAGCACGATGGTGCCCTTGCCCTCGTCGTCCGACTTCTCCATGTGCGGCTCCAGATACGCCACCGCGGTCTTCATCACCTCGGCGGACTGGAGCACGAACGGAAGCTGCATCTGGCCCGAGCCGAACAGCTCGCCGACCACCTTCATGCCCGCGAGCAGCGTCTCGTTGACGATGTCCAGGGCGGGCCGCTCGGCCAGCGCCTCGTCCAGGTCGGCGGACAGGCCGTTCTTCTCGCCGTCGATGATCCGGCGCTGGAGCCGCTCGTCCAGCGGCAGCGCCAGCAGTTCCTCGGCGCGGCTGGCCTTCAGCGACTTGTTGTCGACGCCGTCGAACAGCTCCATCAGGCGTTGCAGCGGGTCGTAGCCCTCGCGCCGCCGGTCGTGGATCAGGTCGAGCGCGACCTCGCGCTGCTCCTCGGGGATGCGGGCGATCGGCAGGATCTTGGAGGCGTGCACGATCGCCGAGTCCAGGCCCGCCTTGACGCACTCGTCGAGGAAGACCGAGTTGAGCACCACGCGCGCGGCCGGGTTGAGGCCGAAGGAGATGTTCGACAGGCCGAGGGTGGTCTGCACGTCGGGGTGGCGGCGCTTCAGCTCGCGGATCGCCTCGACGGTGGCGACGCCGTCCTTGCGGGACTCCTCCTGGCCGGTACAGATGGTGAAGGTCAGGCAGTCGATCAGGATGTCCGACTCGTTGATGCCGTAGTTGCCGGTCAGGTCGTCGATCAGCCGCTCGGCGATCCCGACCTTCTTCTCGACGGTACGGGCCTGGCCCTCCTCGTCGATGGTGAGCGCGATCAGCGCGGCGCCGTGCTCCTGGGCGAGCGCGGTCACCTTGGCGAACCGGGACTCGGGGCCGTCGCCGTCCTCGTAGTTGACCGAGTTGAGCACCGCCCGGCCGCCCAGCTTCTCCAGTCCCGCCCGCAGGACGTCCACCTCGGTGGAGTCGAGCACGATCGGCAGGGTGGAGGCGGTGGCGAAGCGCCCGGCGACCTCGGCCATGTCGGCGACGCCGTCCCGGCCCACGTAGTCCACGCACAGGTCGAGCAGGTGGGCGCCCTCCCGGATCTGGTCGCGGGCCATCTCCACGCAGTCCTCCCAGCGGCCCTCCAGCATCGCGTCGCGGAACTTGCGGGAGCCGTTGGCGTTGGTGCGCTCGCCGATCGCCAGGTACGAGCTGTCCTGGCGGAAGGGGACCGTCTGGTAGAGGGAGGCGGCGCCCGCCTCGGGGCGCGGCCTGCGCGGGTGCAGGTCCTGCCCGCCGACCCGCTCCACGAGCTGCCGCAGGTGCTCGGGCGTGGTGCCGCAGCAGCCGCCGACCAGGGACAGGCCGTACTCGCGGGCGAACGTCTCGTGCGCGTCGGCCAGTTCTGAGGCCGTGAGCGGGTAGTGCGCGCCGTCCTTGGTGAGCACCGGCAGGCCCGCGTTGGGCATGGCGGACAGCGGGATACGCGAGTGCCGGGCGAGATAGCGCAGGTGCTCGCTCATCTCGGCCGGTCCGGTCGCGCAGTTGAGGCCGATCATGTCGATGCCGAGGGGTTCGAGCGCGGTGAGCGCCGCGCCGATCTCCGAGCCGAGCAGCATGGTGCCGGTGGTCTCCACGGTCACCGAACAGATCAGCGGCAAGCTCACCCCGGCCGACGCCATCGCGCGGTGGGCCGCGATCACGGCCGCCTTGGTCTGGAGCAGGTCCTGGGTGGTCTCGATGATCAGCGCGTCGGCGCCGCCCGCGATCAGCCCCGCCGCGTTGGCCTCGTAGCCGTCGCGCAGTACGCCGTACGGGGCGTGGCCGAGCGTCGGCAGCTTGGTGCCGGGGCCCATCGAGCCGAGCACCCAGCGCGGGCGGCCGTCGGCGGCGAAGCCGTCGGCGACCTCGCGGGCCAGGCGGGCGCCGGCCTGCGACAGTTCGTGGATCCGCTCGGGGATGTCGTACTCGCCGAGCGCGGAGTGGTTGGCGCCGAAGGTGTTGGTCTCGACGCAGTCCACGCCGACCGAGAAGTACGCCTCGTGGACCGAGCGCACGATGTCGGGGCGGGTGATGTTCAGGATCTCGTTGCAGCCTTCGAGCTGCTGGAAGTCGTCGAGCGTCGGCTCCTGCGCCTGGAGCATGGTGCCCATGGCGCCGTCGGCGACGACCACGCGGGAGGCGAGCGCCTCGCGGAGGGCGGCGGCGCGGGGTGCGTCCATCGGCGACGCGGTCGGGGAGGTACGCGTCGGCGCCGCGTTCGTCCCCGATGGGGAGGAACCGGACGTACCAGACGTAGGGGACGACGGAGAAAGCGAGGCCATGGAACGTGCTCCCTGGGATGCGACGGCTGTCGGCTATGCGTTCCCCGTCGGGGCCGACGGATCGGAGGGCGGCGGGACGCGCACCCGGCCAGCCTAGCGGGCCGCACCGTCCGGGCTCGAAGGCATTCCGATGGGCGGACCGTGGTGCCAGAATCATCTCTGAGATGATGACGGTCGACATTGTCGACCGCTGATCATGACACCCCCCTCTGCTTGGAGTGCCGCCGATGCCAGGTCCCATCCAGTCACTGGAACGCGCGGCGGCGATTTTGCGGCTGCTGGCCGGCGGTGAGCGCCGACTGGGACTCACCGACGTGGCCTCGTCGCTCGGCCTGGCCAAGGGCACCGCGCACGGCATCCTGCGCACCCTCCAGCAGGAGGGCTTCGTCGAACAGGAGCCGGTCTCCGGCAAGTACCAGCTCGGCGCGGAGCTGCTGCGGCTGGGCAACAGCTATCTGGACGTGCACGAATTGCGGGCCCGCGCGCTGGTGTGGACCGACGACCTGGCCAGGTCAAGCGGCGAGGCGGCGTATCTCGGGGTGCTGCACCAGGACGGCGTGCTGATCGTGCACCACGTCTTCCGGCCGGACGACAGCCGCCAGGCGCTGGAGGTGGGCGCGATGCACCCGCTGCACAGCACCGCGCTCGGCAAGGTGCTGTCCGCCTTCGACCCGGTGGCGCACAACGAGGTGACCGAGCACGAGCGGGCGACGCTCACCGCGCGCACCGTCACCGACATCACCGACTTCGAGGCGCTGCTGGACCTCACCAGGGCGCGCGGCTGGGCCGCCGACCTGGAGGAGACATGGGAGGGCGTGGCCTCGGTCGCGGCGCCCGTCTACGACCGGCGGCGGATGCCGGTGGGCGCGGTGGGCATCACCGGCGCCGTGGAACGGGTCTGCGACGAGGGCGGCATCCAGGCCCGGCTGGTGGCGGCGGTACGGGACTGCGCCCGCGCCGTCTCCCGCGATCTGGGCGCCGCCCGCTTCTGATCCGCCCCGCCCGTATCCGGCCCTCGACGACGCGCCCGCGCGGCCTTCTTCCGCGGTTCACCGTCCACTCCTCTTGACCTGCCGCTCCCGGAGAGAAAATATTCGCTGTACGGTCGACATTGTCGAACGCCGGACGCGATTCGGGTCGCCCGTGCCCTGACGTAAAGACACTTGGACAAAGGAGTCGCTGTGTCCAACGGCCATATCTTCATCGGCGAGACCTTCGGCACCGCCGTGCTCATCCTGCTCGGTGGCGGCGTCTGCGCCGCCGTCACGCTCAAGAAGTCGAAGGCCCGGGGAGCGGGCTGGGTCGCCATCTCCTTCGGCTGGGGATTCGCGGTGCTCGGCGGCGCCTACATCGCCAACGGCTACTCGGGCGGCCAGCTCAACCCGGCGGTCACCCTCGGCGTGGCGATCAAGACCGGTGTGTGGCACACCGTGCCCTTCTACCTGATGGGGCAGTTGCTCGGCGCGATGATCGGCGCCTTCCTGGTGTGGGTGGCCTACCTGGGCCAGTTCCAGGCGCACTTGACCGACCCCGAGATCGTCGGCGGGGGCACGACCTCCCCCGAGGGCCCGGAGACCGACCGCAAGGGGCAGCCCGCGGGACCCGTGCTCGGCATCTTCTCCACCGGACCCGAGATACGGAACCCGGTGCAGAACCTCCTCACCGAGGTCATCGGCACCGCCGTCCTGGTGCTCTTCATCCTCACCCAGGGCATGACGACCGGACTCGCGCTCAACGGCACCGGCATCCTGCTCACCGCGCTCCTCGTCGTCGGTATCGGCCTGTCGCTCGGCGGCCCCACCGGGTACGCGATCAACCCGTTCCGCGACCTCGGCCCGCGTATCGTGCACAGCCTTCTGCCGCTGCCCAACAAGGGCGGCTCGGACTGGAGCTACGCGTGGATCCCGGTGCTGGGCCCGCTGGCCGGCGCCGCGATAGCCGGCGGCCTGTACAAGCTCGCCTTCACGTAGGGCCGCCGCGAGACCGCCACGCCCACTCCCCCGCAGCCACTTCCCCCGCGCAGATCCCGAGGAGCACCACGTGACCGACACCACCGCCGCCGCCGGCACCCACTCGCACGGCACCGGCCCGTTCATCGCCGCGATCGACCAGGGCACCACGTCGAGCCGCTGCATCGTCTTCGACCGGGACGGCCGGATCGTCGCCGTCGACCAGAAGGAACACGAGCAGATCTTCCCCAAGCCGGGCTGGGTGGAGCACGACGCCGCCGAGATCTGGACCAATGTCCAGGAGGTGGTCGAGGGCGCCATCGCCAAGGCCGCCCAGGACAACGAGGGCTTCAGCGCCGCCGACGTCAAGGCGATCGGCATCACCAACCAGCGCGAGACCACCCTGCTGTGGGACAAGAACACCGGTGAGCCGGTGCACAACGCGCTGGTCTGGCAGGACACCCGCACCGACGTGCTCTGCCGCGAGCTGGGCCGCAACGTCGGCCAGGACCGCTTCCGGCGCGAGACCGGCCTGCCGCTCGCCTCGTACTTCGCCGGGCCCAAGATCCGCTGGCTGCTGGACAACGTCGAGGGCCTGCGCGAGCGCGCCGAGCGCGGCGAGATCCTCTTCGGCACCATGGACTCCTGGGTGATCTGGAACCTCACCGGCGGTGTCGACGGCGGCCGGCACGTCACCGACGTCACCAACGCCTCCCGCACCCTGCTGATGAACCTGCGCACCCTGGACTGGGACCACAAGATCCTGGAGTCGATCGGCGTACCCGCCGCCGTACTGCCGGAGATCCGTTCCTCCGCCGAGGTGTACGGCAGCACGGTCGGCGGCGTGCTGGACGGCGTGCCGGTGGCCTCCGCGCTCGGCGACCAGCAGGCGGCGCTGTTCGGGCAGACCTGCTTCGCCGAGGGTGAGGCCAAGTCCACCTACGGCACCGGCACCTTCATGCTGATGAACACCGGTGAGACCCCGGTCAACTCCTACAACGGCCTGATCACCACCGTCGGCTACCGGATCGGCGACGAAGCGCCGGTCTACGCGCTGGAGGGCTCGATCGCCGTCACCGGCGCGCTGGTGCAGTGGATGCGCGACCAGATGGGGCTGATCAGCACCGCCGCCGAGATCGAGACGCTGGCCTCGTCCGTCGAGGACAACGGCGGCGCCTACTTCGTACCGGCCTTCTCCGGCCTGTTCGCCCCCTACTGGCGCGACGACGCGCGCGGGGTGATCGCCGGGCTGACCCGTTACGTCACCAAGGCGCACATCGCGCGCGCCGTGCTGGAGGCGACGGCCTGGCAGACGCGGGAGATCGCCGACGCCATGACCAAGGACTCCGGCGTCGAACTGGCCGCCCTCAAGGTCGACGGCGGCATGACCTCCAACAACCTGCTCATGCAGACCCTGGCCGACTTCCTGGACGCGCCCGTGGTGCGCCCGATGGTCGCCGAGACCACCTGCCTGGGCGCGGCCTACGCGGCCGGTCTCGCGGTCGGCTTCTGGCCCGACACCGAGGCACTGCGGGCCAACTGGCGGCGCGCCGCCGAGTGGACCCCGCGCATGGACGCGGCCCAACGGGACCGCGAGTACAAGAGCTGGCTCAAGGCCGTGCAGGCCACGATGGGCTGGCTCGAAGAGAGCACCGCAGAGGAGCACTGATTCACCCCATGACCACCTCGCAGCGCGTTCCCGCCCTGGGTTCGCATCCGACCGCAGGCGCCAACCCCGGCAGGGCCGAGACCCGGGATCTGCTCGGCCGTGCCACGTACGACCTGCTGGTGATCGGCGGTGGCATCCTCGGCATCACCACCGCCTGGCACGCCGCGCAGTCGGGGCTGCGGGTGGCCATGGTGGACGCCGGTGACTTCGCCGGGGCCACCTCCTCCGCCTCCTCCAAGCTGCTCCACGGCGGCCTGCGCTACCTCCAGACCGGCGCGGTGAAGCTGGTGGCGGAGAACCACCTGGAGCGGCGCGCGGTCTCCCGTGACATCGCGCCGCACCTGGCCAACCCCCTCACCTTCTATCTGCCGGTCTACAAGGGCGGCCCGCACGGCGCGGCCAAGCTCGGCGCGGGCGTCTTCGCGTACTCGGCGCTGTCCGCCTTCCGCGACGGCGTCGGCCATGTGATCAGCCCGGCCAAGGCCGCGCGAGACGTGCCCGAGCTGCGGACCGACAATCTGCGCGCGGTCGCCGTCTACGAGGACGGGCAGATGAACGACGCCCGGATGGCGCTGATGACGGTACGGGCCGCGGTCGACGCGGGCGCGACCGTGCTCAACCACGCCGAGGTCACCGGGCTGCGCTTCACGCGGGGCCGGGTCACGGGCGCCGATCTGCGCGACCGCGTGGACGGCACCGAATTCGGGGTCGACGCGCGGCTGGTGCTCAACGCCACCGGGCCGTGGGTGGACCACCTGCGGCGGATGGAGGACCCGGCCGCGGCGCCGTCGATCCGGCTGTCCAAGGGCGCGCACCTGGTGCTCAAGCGGCACTCGCCGTGGCGGGCGGCGCTGGCCACCCCGATCGACAAGTACCGCATCACCTTCGCCCTGCCCTGGGAGGACATGCTGCTGCTCGGCACCACGGACGAGGTGTACGAGGGCGATCCGGCCGATGTGCGGGTCACCGAGGCCGACATCGCGCAGATCCTGGACGAGGCGGCCTTCTCCGTCCGCGACCAGCAGCTCTCCCGCGACCTGATCACGTACTCCTTCGCGGGTCTGCGGGTGCTGCCCGGCGGTCCCGGTGACACCTCGAAGGCCAAGCGGGAGACGGTCGTCACCGAGGGGACCGGCGGGATGCTGTCGGTGGCGGGCGGCAAGTGGACCACCTTCCGGCACATCGGCCGCACGGTGATGACCAAGCTGGCCGAGCTGCCCGGGCATCCGCTGTCCGACGACATGGAGCCGATGTCGTCGCTGCCGCGCCGGGCCCCGCTGCCCGGTTTCGCCAGCCCCGACGCGGTCGCCCACCGGCTGCTGATCGACGGCGACGCGCCGGGACCGCGCATGGCGGCCGACACCGCCAGGCACCTGGCCACCCACTACGGCTCGCTGGCCTTCGACATCGCGCGGCTGGCCAACGAGGACCCGGAGCTGGCCCGGCGCGTGCACCCGGACGCCCCGGAGATCTGGGCCCAGGTCGTCTACGCCCGCGACCACGAGTGGGCGCAGGACGCGGACGACGTGCTGCGGCGGCGGACGACGCTGACCATCCGCGGTCTCGACACGCCGGAGGTGCGGGAAGGGGTCGAGCGGGTGCTTCGCCGGGACTAGGAAGTGGGGGCCGCCGTCCCTGCGGGCGGTTCCGTCGCGGCGGCCTCGGCCGTCCCGGCGGGCTGGGCCGTCCCGGCGGGCTGGGCCGTCCCGGCGGGCTGGGCCGTCTCGGCGGTCAGGCGGTCGAGTTCGGCGAACAGGGCGGTCGGGGCGGGGCGGCCGGTCCTGGGCAGCAGGGTCAGCCAGCGGTCGCGGCCCTCGTGCCAGAGGCTCACGGGGTTGGCCTCTGCCACGGCCGCGATCGTACGGGCGGGCAGCTCGGCCTCCGCGGCGCGCGACGGCGTCAGCCAGTGCGCGGTGCTGTCCTCGGCGAGCCGGGCCATCCACAGCACATGGCGGGCCGCGTGCCAGAGCGCGTCCCGCGCGCGCAGGTGCTCGCCGCGCGCGGTGACGTGCAGCGCGAGCACCAGCCAGTTGGCGAACCGGCCGCACAGGTCGGCGATCTCGTCGGGCGCCGCGGGGAGCACGGGGTGCTCGGGCACCGCTTCGAGCACGGGCGTCAGCAGCCCTTCGCGGTCGACGACCACCATCCGCTCGACGGCGGCGCCGCGCGCGGGCCAGGTGGCGACTGTCGGGATTTCGTCGGTGGTCGCGAAGTGGAATTCGCCGCGCACCGGGCCCGGGAAGAGCACGACATGGCTGCCGAATTCGTTGAGCAGCACCAGATTGGCCGGGGCGATCTCCCGGCACCACTGCTCGGGGTCCACTTCCGCGCGCCGCTCCGGGTCGAAGAAGAGCCAGAATTCGACGTCGCTGTGGGCGTCGCCCTCCCCCGCGGCGAAGGAGCCGTACATCAGTGCCGCGCCGAGGCGTCCGTCGGCGCGGCACATGTCCCGTACCCGGGCGATGAGGTCGTGCTGGATCATGCCGCCCAGTATGGGTCGCGGCCGGACAGGGCGACAGCGGTTTCGAAGTCGGTGGCACCGGCGGGCGGTGCGACCGGTTCCGCGAAGCCCTTGTACTGCCGGAACATCTCGGCCTGCTCGCGCACGACGGCCAGCAGCAGGGCGCCGGACTTCTCGTCGGCCCTGAACTCCTGCCCGGTGGCCTTGGCGACGTCCCAGCCGTGCAGCAGCAGCTCCATGAAGAGCATTCCGGCGATGTCCTTCGCGGGCATCGCCATGCCGCCCATGTCCAGCTCGCCCTCCCAGGCGGCCGGGTCGGCCCAGGCGTCCGCGGCCCGGTCGAGCTGCCGCGCGTAGGCGGCGGCCCAGCCGGGCTCCGCGGTGAAGTCGCGCTCGCCGAGGTCGGCGGGGTGCGGCTCCTTGCGGGCGCGCAGCTCCATGCCGAGGCCGGTGTACGCGACCCAGTGGTTGATCAGGGTGCGGGTGTCGTAGTCGGGACAGGGCGTGGGGCCGGTGAGCTGGTCGTCGGTGATCCCGGCGGCGACCCGGGCGGCCTCCGCGGCACTGTCGGCGATCTGTGCGTGGAAGTTCATGCCCTCGACGCTAGGCGCGACCGGGGACGGCGGTCTTGAAGAAACGCGACACCCGGCCCGTGTCGCGTGGCCGCGCCGTTGCCGGTGCCCGCGCGTGCCCGCGCGTGCCCGCGCCGTTGTCGGTGGCCGCGTTTACAGTGACGGGCATGAGCGGGCACGGGCTGGGGCGCGGGGTGCTGAGGCCGGAGGCGACGGGCGGGCGCGTCGAAGTACGGCGGCAGCAGCCGCGGCCCGCGCTGGCGACTCTGGTCGACTTCTACTGGAATCCGCGCTGGGACCTGCGGGGGCGGCCGGACCACGAGCAGAAGGTGCTCGCCCACCCCAATGTCCATCTGGTCTTCGAGGCCCCTGAGCCACTGGTGTACGGGGTGCAGCGGGGGGTGTTCAGCCGTGTGCTGCACGGGCGCGACCAGGTGTTCGGGGTGAAATTCCGGCCGGGCGCCTTCCGGCCGTTCATCGACGGGCCGGTGGCGGAGCTGGCCGACCGCGCGGTGCCCGCGGCCGGTCTGCTGGGCGGCCCGGCCGGGGCCGTCGAGGCGCTGAGCCGGGAGATCCTGGCGCTGGACGACCTGGCGGCGATGACGGCGCTGGCCGAGGAGTATCTGCTGGAGCTGCTGCCCGGCACCCGGCAGGACCCGGTGGTGGCCGAGGTGGCGGACCTGGTCGAGAGAATCGAGAGGGGTGTCCCCCCGGTCGATGAGCGCGGGAGGATCACCGCCGGCCCGCAGTTCTTCCGGGTGGACGAGCTGGCCCGCGAGCTGGACCTGCCCGTACGGCGGCTCCAGCGGCTCTTCGCGGAGTACGTGGGGGCGAGCCCCAAGTGGGTGCTGCGCCGGGCCCGGCTGCACGAGGCCGCGGCCCGCGCGGACGGCGGCGCCGACATCGACTGGGCCGCGCTCGCCGCCGACCTGGGCTATGCCGACCAGGCGCACCTGACCCGTGACTTCACCGCGGCGGTCGGCGCGCCGCCGAGCCGGTACGCGAGCCGCTGAGCCCGTACGGGGGGGGCGGTTCGGCCGGTACGCGGGCGGCTGTGCCCGGTTCCGGCCGTTGTTAGGCGTTCCGGCGCGCCGGGCCCATAATGGGGCCTCATACATCGGAGGTCTGGCGGCGGCGGGACCTGAACAGGGGAGGCGCTGATGGCGGTCACCGACGAGGCCATCGAGAGGATCAAGGAGATGATCGTCTCCGGGGCGCTGCGTCCGGGCGACCGGCTCCCCAAGGAGAGCGAACTCGCGGCCGAGCTGGGGCTGTCCCGCAACTCCCTGCGTGAGGCCGTCCGCGCCCTCTCCCTGATCCGCATCCTCGACGTCCGCCAGGGCGACGGCACCTACGTCACCAGCCTCGACCCGCAGCTCCTGCTCGAAGCTCTCAGTTTCGTCGTGGACTTCCACCGCGACGACACCGTGCTCGAATTCCTCGCGGTCCGCCGCATCCTGGAACCCGCCGCCACCGCGATGGCCGCCGTCCGCATCTCCGTCGAGGAGCTGGACGCCCTCGAAGGCAAGCTGGACGCGCTCGGCCCGCAGCCGTCCGTCGAGGAACTGGTCGCCTCCGACCTGGAGTTCCACCGCGGCATCGTCCAGGGCTCGGGCAACTCCGTGCTCTGCTCGCTGCTCGACGGTCTGTCAGGACCCACCACCCGCGCGCGCGTCTGGCGCGGCATCACCCAGGTCGACGCCGTCAGCCGCACGCTGCACGAGCACCGGGCCATTCTCACCGCCCTGCGCGACCGCGACGCCGAGGCTGCCCGTTCGTGGGCGACGGTGCATGTCGCCAGCGTGGAGCAGTGGCTTCGCTCAACGCTTTAACCCTCCGGGCGGGGTGGGGAGGGCGCGAGCCCTGTGCGTTCGCCCTCCGCGGGGCCTCGCTTTCCGCCCCTAGAACTCGGCCTGCCGCCCCGGCGAACGAACCGTCCGGGGCCACGCCCCCGGGAGCAGGCGCTGCACTGGCTCATGGACCCGCCGGGGGCAGGTTCAGGGCGTAGAGGCGAGCGGCGTTGCGGCCGAGGACGGCGTCGCGGGCGGCGGGGGTGAGAGGGGAGAGGGCCGCCTCGGCGAGGGCGACGACGGAGGAGTAATCGGCGGCGAGGGTGCACACGGGCCAGTCGGAGCCGAAGAGGAGCCGGTCGGGCCCGAAGGCGGCCAGGAGATGGCGGGCGTAGGGCAGCACGTCGGCGACGCGCCACCGGTGCCAGTCGGCCTCCGTGACGAGCCCGGAGAGCTTGCACCAGACGTTCGGCAGCGCCGACAGCTCGGTCATGGAGGCGGCCCACGGCTCCCAGCCTCCGCCGCCGACCGGCGGCTTGGCGCCGTGGTCGAGGACGAACCGCACCTCGGGCAGCGCCCGCACCGTGTCGATGGCGACGGGGAGCTGGTCGACGGTGACGAGCAGGTCGTAGACGAGCCCCGCGGCGCCGACGGCGGCGAGGCCGGACCTGACGTCGGCGCGCGCCAGCCATCCGGGGTCGGCCTCGTCCTGGACCTGGTGCCGTATGCCGACCAGGGGTCCGAGGGCGGCCAACGCGCCCAGGGTGCCGGGGAGTTCGGGCGAGGTGAGGTCGGCCCAGCCGACGACCCCCGCGACCCGGCCACCGGAGTCGCGGGCGAGGGCGAGGAGTTCGCGGGTCTCGTCGAGCGAGGAGCTGGACTGGACGAGCACGGTGGCGTCGATCCCGTGCGCGTCCAGCAGCGGAAGGAGTTCCGCGAGGCGGAACGTCCGGGCGATGGGGTCGAGTTCAGCCCCGGTCAGCCACGGCTGGGGGCGCCTTTCGAGGTCCCACAGATGGTGGTGGGCGTCGATCCGCATCCGGTCAGGCCCCCTCGGCGGGAGCCCTGAGCGGCAGCGGCGCGTCCTTGTCCAGCAGCCCGCGGGCGACCAGAGCGTGCCAGAGCGCGTCCGGGATGTCGTACGAGAACAGCTCCGCGTTGTCGCGCACCTCGGCGGCGTTGGCGGCGCCCACCACGGCCGAGACCACCGAGGGGTGCGCGAAGGGGTAGCGCAGCGCGGCGGCGCGCGCCGGGACGTCGAACTCGGCGCAGACGGCGGCGATGTGCTGCGCGCGGGCCAGGATCTCCGGTGGCGCTTCGACGTAGTTGTAGTGCGCGCCGGGTCGCGGGTCGGCCAGCAGGCCCGAGTTGTAGACGCCGCCCACGACGACCTTCGTACCGCGCCGTTCGCAGGCCGGCAGCAGGTCGTCCAGCGCGGTGCGTTCCAGCAGCGTCCAGCGGCCCGCGCACAGCACGACGTCGACATCGAGGTCCGCGACGAGGCGGGCGAGGATGTCGCTGTAGTTCATGCCGAAGCCGATGGCCTTGACCACGCCCTGGTCGCGCAGGTCGGCCAGGGCGGCGAAGCCGGTGTCGTAGATCTCCGGCAGGTGGTCCTCGGGGTCGTGCAGATAGACGATGTCGACGGCGTCCACGCCGAGCCGTTCCAGGGAACCCTCCAGCGTGGCGCGGATGCCGTCGGCGGTGTAGTCCCACTCCCGCGCGCGGGCCGGGGAGTCGGTGAAGCCCTGGCCGTCCGGGGCCTCGCCCGGCCGCAGGTCGCGCAGCCTGCGGCCGACCTTGGTGGAGAGCACGTACGTGGAGCGGTCTCGTCCGGCCAGCGCCCGGCCGAGCCGTTCCTCGGAGCGGCCGAGACCGTAGTGCGGCGCCGTGTCGAGGTACACGGGCCCCGCGGCCCCCGTCTCGAAGGCGGCGGCCACGGTGGCCTCGGCCTCCTCCTCGGTGACGGCGCGGTAGAGGTTGCCCAGCGGCGCGCAGCCGAGGCCGAGCCGGGGCAGTACCGGTACGGGCATGGTGACGTTCTCTCCCTCGGGTATCCGGTCAGTCCTGCTTCTCGCCGCTCGCGAAGCGGGAGATGATCAGCGCGACGATGATGATCGCACCGTAGAGGAACTTGTCCCACAGCGGCGGCACACCGCCCAGCGTCGTGACGTTCACGACGAGTTGGAGCGCGACGACACCGGTCAGGGCGCCGAAGAGGGTGCCCTTGCCGCCGTTGAGGCTGACGCCGCCGATCACGGTGGCGGCGAAGACCTGGAAGATCCAGCCGTTGCCCTGGGTCGAGGAGATCGCGCCGTAGTGGCCGACGTAGAGCACACCGGCGAAGGCGGCGAGCAGGCCCGCGACGGCGAGGACGACCCAGGTGATGAGGTCGACCCGGATACCGGCCGCGCGGGCCGCCTCCTTGTTGCCGCCGATCGCGTAGAGCGCCCGGCCGTGCCGCAGATAGCCGAGCGCCAGGCCGCCGAGGACGAAGAGCACCAGGCAGATCCAGACCGCGGCCGGGGCGCCGAGCCAGGACGCGCCGCCGAGGTAGGAGAAGGACGCGGGCACCTCGACGATGGACTTGCCCTGGGATATGCCGTCCTGGAGGCCGCGGAGCATGGTCAGCATACCGAGGGTGGCGATGAAGCCGTTGACCCGCAGTTTCAGGATCAGGAATCCGTTGAAGCCGCCGATGAGCACGCCCACCAGCAGGCAGAGCGGGATCGAGGACCAGCCGGGCAGCAGTCCGATGCCGTGGTAGGTGGCGGAGCCGGTGCTCGGCATCACCAGCCACATGGCGATCACGGGGGCCACGCCGATGGTGGACTCCAGCGACAGGTCCATCCGGCCGGAGATCAGGATCATCGCCTCGCCGAGCACCAACAGGCTCAGCTCGCTGCACTGTTGGAGGACGCCGAGGAGGTTGTCGGAGGTCAGGAAGGTGGGCGACACGATGAAGCCGATGACGCCCAGCAGCAGGATCACCGGCAGCAGGGACAGGTCCCGGTAGCGGGTGAGCTGGATACGCGGCGCCGGCCGCCGGGTCTTGTCCGGTACCGCCACATCGGCGGTCAACTGACTGGTGTCACTCATTCCTCGGCTCCCTCGTCGCCGCCCGAGGGCAGCCCTTCCATGGCCGAGACCAGGTCCCGGTCGCTCCATCCGCTGCCGAACTCGGCGATCACCCGCCCGTGGAAGAGCGCGATCACCCGGTCGCAGACCCGCAGGTCGTCCAGTTCGTCGGAGACGATGACGGCGGCGTCGCCGCGGTCCGCGACGCCTCTGACCACGCCGAGCAGCGCGTCCTTGGACTTCACGTCCACGCCCGCGGTGGGCCGGACGGCCACCAGCACGCGCGGGGCGCGGGCCAGGGCGCGGGCGATGACGACCTTCTGCTGGTTGCCGCCGGACAGGTCGGCCACCGGCTGGGCCGGTCCCGAGGTCTTGATGTCCAGCGAGCTGATCATGCGCTGTGCGAATTCCCTGGTCCTGGACGGCAGGACCGTGCCGTACGGGCCGAGTTGGTCGGTCACGGTGAGGGTGGCGTTCTCCGCGACGCTGCGGCCGAGCACCAGGCCCTGCCGGTGCCGGTCCTCGGGTACGTAGCCGATCCCGGCGCCGAGCGCGTGCGGGACGCTGCCGGGGCGTACGGCCTTGCCCGCGACCAGGGTCCGGCCGCCGGTGGCCTTGCGCAGCCCGACCAGGGTCTCGCCGAGCGCGGTGTTGCCGCTGGCGGTGGCCCCGGCCAGGCCCAGCACCTCGCCGGGGCGTACGGCGAAGTCGATGCTGTCGAAGGCGCCGTCGAGCACGAGCCCTTCGGCGCGCAGGACGGCGTCACCGGTGTCCGCGGCGCCCTTGGAGACCGGCACCGACAGCGAGGTGGACAGCGCCTTGGACGCCGACTCGTCGGCCGACCCCCGTGCGTGCCAGGCCAGTTCGGCCTGCGCCGCCTCACCGGTCATCGCCTCGACCAGTTCCGCCTTGCTCAACTCGGCGACGGGCGCGGTCACGACATGGCGGGCGTCACGGTAGACCGTGACGGTGCTGCACAGGTCGTAGACCTCCTGGAGGTGGTGCGAGATGAACAGGAAGGCCACGCCCTGCTGTTGGAGGCCGCGCAGCTTGGTGAAGAGCCGCTCGATGCCCGCCGCGTCGAGCTGCGCGGTGGGCTCGTCCAGGATGATGAAGCGCGCGCCGAAGGACAGGGCCCGCGCGATCTCCACGAACTGCCCCTGCTCGACGGTGAGATCACCGGCGCGCGCGGTCGGGTCGACGTCGACCCCGTACTCGGCGAGCAGGTCGCGGGCCCGGCCGCGCAGCGCGGACCAGCGGATCCGGCCGTGGCCGAATCTGTTCAGGAACAGATTCTCCGCGACGGTCAGATCGGGGACGACCATCGACTTCTGGTAGACGCAGGCCACTTTGGACTGCCAGGCGGCGGTGTCGCCGGGCGCGGGGGCGGGCTTCCCGAGGAAGGAGACCCGCCCGGCGTCCGGGGCGTGCAGCCCGGTCAGCACGGAGACCAGGGTGGACTTGCCCGCCCCGTTGCGGCCGACGAGCGCGTGCGAGTCGCCGGCCGCGACGGTGATGCCCACCCGGTCCAGGGCCACGGTGGCCCCGAACCGTTTGACGATGCCCTCCGCGTGGACCGCGGGGGGCGGTACGGCCTCGGCCATGGGTCAGCTCTTCCCGAGCTGGTTGGCCCACAGGCTCGCGTCGTCCACGTTGTCCTTGGTGACCAGCGGGGCGGGGAGCTGGTCCTCGAGGCCGTTGGGGATCTTGATGATCGTGGAGTCGTGGTCGGTCGGGCCCGGCTGGAAGGTCTTCCCGGCCAGTGCCTCCTTGGCGTAGTACAGCGCGTACTTCGCGTACAGGTCGGCGGGCTGGGAGATGGTGGCGTCGATCTGCCCGGCCTTGATGGCCTTGAACTCCTCGGGGATGCCGTCGTTGGAGATGATCGTGATGTGTCCGGGCGTGCCCGGCGGCTTGAGCAGGTTCTTCTGCTGGAGCAGCGCGAGGGTCGGCTGGAGGAAGACCCCGCCGGCCTGCATGTAGATGCCGTTCAGGTCCGGGTCGGCGGCCAGCGTGGTCTGGAGCTTGGCCGAGGCGGTGGCGCCGTCCCAGTTGGTGACCAGCGGGATCACCTTGATGTTCGGGAATTTGCTCTTCATGCAGGCGGCGAACGCCTCCGAGCGGTCGCGGCCGTTGATCGAGGACAGGTCGCCCTCGAATTCCGCGATCTTGCCCTTGCCCTTGAGCTGTTCGCCCAGGTACTCGCACGCCTTCGTGCCGTACGCCTTGTTGTCCGCGCGGACGACCATGTACACCGGGCCCTTGTCGGGGCGGGTGTCGACGCTGATCACCGGGATCTTCTTCTTGGCCATCTGCTCCAGGGTGGAGGCGATGGCGCCGGTGTCCTGCGGGGCCATCACGAGCGCCTTGGCGCCCTCGTTGGCGAAGCTCTGCACGTTCGCGACGAGCTTGCCGATGTCGTTCTGCGAGTTGGTGCGGGGCAGGGCCGAGACGTCACCGGCCTTGACGCCCTTTTCTATGTAGCTGTTGTACGAGTTCCAGAAGTCGCTGTCGGAGCGCGGCAGGTCGATGCCGACCTTGCCGGAGCTGCCCGCCTTGCTGTCGCTTCCCCGGTTGCAACCGGCGAGCGCGGTGACCGCGAGCAGTGCGGCACAGGCGGCCACGGTCGTTCTGCGCAGTCTCATCGTCGAGCCCTGCCCTTCGAATTGTGTGTCGGCTCTGCGGAGGATGTGGTGCGGGGGCGGTGCCTGAGGTGCGGAGGAGCTGACGTGCGGAGGAGCTGAGGTGCGGAGGAGCTGACGTACTTGGGGACAACTGCCGTGCGCGGAAGCCGGGGTGGCGGCTCAGCTTCCGGCGGGGCGCAGGCGCAGTCCCTGCATTCCGCCGTCGACGGCGAGCGCGGTTCCGGTCACGCTCGCCGCGGCGGGACTCGCCAGGTAGACGATGGCCGCGGCGACCTCGTCGGCGGACACCAGCCGTCCCAGGGGCTGGCGTGCGTCGAGTGCCGCGCGCTCGGCGGCCGGGTCCTCGGCCTGGTCGAGGAGGCGGCCGATCCAAGGGGTGTCGGCGGTTCCGGGGTTCACGCAGTTGACCCGTACGCCCTCGCGTACGTGGTCGGCGGCCATCGCCAGGGTGAGGGCGAGCACCGCGCCCTTGCTCGCGCTGTACAGCGCCCGCTGCGGCAGTCCCGCGGTCGCGGCGATCGAGCAGGTGTGGGTGATGGAGGCGCTGCCCGGCCGGGCGGCGGCGGCCTCGCGCAGGTGCGGCAGGGCGGCGCGGGCGGTCCGCATCATGCCCAGGACGTTGATGTCCAGCACGCGCTGCCACTCGTCGTCCGGGTTGTCCTCGACGGTGCCGATGGCGCCGATCCCGGCGTTGCTCACCACGATGTGCAGGCTGCCGAGTTCGGCGACGGCCGCGCCGACCGCGGCCCGTACGTCCTCGTCCGAGGTGACGTCGGCGGTGACGGGGACGGTGCCGCTCGGCGCGCCCGCGGTGTCGCGGTCGAGTACGGCGACGCGCGCGCCGCGGGCGGTCAGCAGCGCCGCGGTGGCGGCGCCGATCCCGGAGGCGCCGCCGGTGACGAGGGCGGTGAGGCCCGCGAGGTCCTGGGCGGCGGAGGCGGCGTGCGTCGGATCGGCGCTGGTGCTCATCGGGTCAGCTCCTGTCGGGCCTGTCGCGCCTGCCACACCGGGCCGTCCGGGTAGCGGTAGTCGGCGAGCGACTCCGGGACCATACGGGCGGAGAAGCCGGGCGCGGCAGGGGCGCGGTATCGGCCGTGGTCCATCACCACGGGATCGGTGAAGTGTTCGTGCAGGTGCGGGACGTACTCGATCACCCGGTTGTCCCAGGTGCCGGAGACGGCGACGTAGTCGAACATCGACAGGTGCTGGACGAGTTCGCACAGGCCCACGCCGCCGGCGTGCGGGCAGACCGGGACGCCGAATTTGGCGGCGAGCAGCAGGATCGCGATGTTCTCGTTGACCCCGGCGACGCGGGCCGCGTCGATCTGGACGAAGTCCACCGCGCCGGCCTGGAGGAGCTGCTTGAACACCACGCGATTGGCGACGTGTTCGCCGGTCGCGACCGGCACCGGCTGGCCCGCGCGGATCGCGGCGTGCGCGAGGACGTCGTCGGGGCTGGTCGGCTCCTCGATCCAGTACGGGTCGAAGGGCGCCAGCGCCCGCATCCAGTCCACGGCGTCGGAGACGTCCCAGCGCTGGTTGGCGTCGACCGCGATCCTGATGTCGGGGCCGACCGCGTCGCGGGCCAGCCGCATCCGGCGCAGGTCGTCGTCCAGGTCGCCGCCGACCTTGAGCTTGATCTGCTGGAAGCCCGCGGCGACGGCCTCCTTCGACAGCCGGGTCAACTTGTCGTCGGAGTAGCCGATCCAGCCGGGTTCCGTGGTGTAGGCGGGGTAGCCGCGACGGCGCAGTTCCGCGGCGCGCTCGGCGCGGCCCGGCTCGGCGCGGCGGAGGATCTCCAGCGCCTCGTCGCGGGTCATGGCGTCGCTGAGGTAGCGGAAGTCGACCATGTCCACGAGCTGTTCCGGGCTCATCCCGGCCAGCAGTTCCCAGACCGGCAGTCCGGCCCGGCGGGCGGCCAGGTCCCAGGCGGCGTTGACCACCGCCCCGGCGGCCATGTGCATCACGCCCTTCTCCGGGCCGAGCCAGCGCAGTTGGGAGTCGTGGGTGAGCAGCCGGTAGAAGCCGCCAAGATCACCCGTGACACTGTCCACCGAGCGGCCGACCACGTAGGGTCGCAGTGTCCTGATCGCCGCGGCGACGACGTCGTTGCCGCGCCCGATCGTGAAGCAGAGACCGTAGCCCGCCAGGCCGCCGGGCGAGTCCGTACGGAGCATGACGTAGGCGGCGGAGTAGTCGGGGTCGGGATTCATGGCGTCCGAGCCGTCGAGCTGCTCCGAGGTCGGAAAGCGGATGTCGTACACGTCGACCTCGGTAATGGTCGGACTCATGCACACCCCCGTCGTGAGACATCGGATCTTTTCTTGATGATCCGATGTATAGCGGCGCGCGGGGCCGGAAGTCCAGGGGCGAGGCCAAACTTTGTGGGCAACAGATCGGATGTCTCACCTGGTGGCGCTGCCGGTGACTCATCGGGGGCCGCGCTGGGGATCATCCAGCTACGAGAACCACGGCACCGGCCTCGGTACGCCGTAGGCTGGTGCCGCACGTGCAGGAACAGCAGCCGGTACGGGGACGGCACCGCTCCCCTCCGGTCGGAAGGAGGCGCTGGGTGATCGAGCTCGAGGGGGTACCCGAGCTGATCGACCCGGTCATGGTGGCCGCGTTCGAGGGCTGGAACGACGCCGGGGACGCCGCCTCGACCGCGGTCGGGCACATGGACCGGGAGTTCAAGGGCGAGGTCTTCGCGGCGCTCGACGCCGAGGACTACTACGACTTCCAGGTGAACCGCCCCACGGTCTGGATGGACGCCGGGGTACGGCGGGTCGTATGGCCCACGACCCGGCTCTCGGTCGTCAGGATCACGACGCCCAAGCCCCGCGACCTGGTGCTGGTCCGCGGGATCGAGCCCAGCATGCGCTGGCGCTCGTTCTGCAACGAGATCCTGGGCTTCGCCCACGAGCTGGGCGTCGAGATGGTCGTGGTGCTGGGCGCGCTGCTCGGCGACACCCCGCACACCCGGCCGGTCCCGGTCACCGGGGTGACCTCGGACCCCGACCTGGCGACGACGCTCAATCTGGAGGAGTCGCGCTACGAGGGGCCGACCGGCATCGTCGGCATCCTCCAGGAGGCGTGCACGCACGCGGGCATCCCCGCGGTGAGCCTGTGGGCGGCGGTGCCGCACTATGTGTCGCAGCCGCCCAACCCCAAGGCCACCCTGGCGCTGCTCAACCGCCTCGAGGACCTGCTCGACCTGCGCATCCCGCAGGGCGAGCTGCCCGAGGACGCGCGCGCCTGGCAGGTCGGCGTGGACCAGCTCGCGGCCGAGGACAGCGAGGTCGCGGAGTACGTCCAGACGCTGGAGGAGGCGCGGGACACCGCGGAGCTGCCCGAGGCGTCGGGTGAGGCCATCGCCAAGGAGTTCGAGCGCTATCTGCGCCGCCGCGACCCGCAGGCCGGGGAGTACGCGAGCGAGGGTGACGGCGGGGTGCCGCAGTTCCGGGACCGTGCGCAGTCGCCGCGGCTGGACCCGGACAGCGGCGCGGGCGCGGGCACGGACACCGATACGGACGACGGCGCCGACAAGGACGCCGCAGCCGAGGCCGAGGCCGCCAAGAAGGCCGACCACAAGGCCGCAGCCGACGCCGACACGGAGACCGAGGCCGCCAAGGACGGGGAAGGCGACCTGGACGCCCCGGACGGCGACGGGGACGGCCGCGAGGAGTAGACCGCGCGACGGACGGGGGTGAGGGGGCGCGCCACGCGCACCCCCTCACCCCCAACCGGTCACGCGCAGTGGAACCGCGCCCCCGCCCAGTCCCCGTGGTCACCGCTGAGTGACGTCGCCGCCGGGGTGATCTTCAGATGGACGTGCCGGGCCCCG
The DNA here is from genome assembly GCF_055559175.1 of Streptomyces sp. NPDC024632. NCBI lineage: Bacteria > Bacillati > Actinomycetota > Actinomycetes > Kitasatosporales > Streptomycetaceae > Streptomyces > Streptomyces sp. NPDC024632. The sequence goes on along the minus strand of NZ_JBVHLD010000013.1, from coordinate 58,674 downwards.
GTCACCGGTACCGACACCGGCACGGTGGCCGACGCCCCGGTGAGCACGGGCGAGGTCCACAGCGTGACGCCGTCCGCGACGACGGAGAAGGTCACCGAGCCGTAGCCGTCGATCTCGTCGTCGATGCCCACGTCCGAGGTGAACACCGAGCACCGGCCGCCGAGGTACACCTCGACGTCGGAGGCCGCGTGCGCCCCGATGCCCTTGGCGTACGTCGTCCCGTCCAGGGTCAGCGTGTGCCCGTCGGCCGCGCCCGACTCGCCGTTGCTGCGGTCGCGTTCCGGCGGCCCCCAGCCGTTGGTCGAGGTCAGCCAGGTCAGATCCCCGGCATACGTGTCGGCCGTCGGCGGCGCGGGCATCGCCGCGACCGCGAACGGCTGGACGGCGACCCGGCCGGGCGCCGACGACAGGTAGTCGGCCCGCGCGGTGAGCACGGTCTGTCCGGCCGTGACCCCGGCGGGCGGGGTCACCGAGAAGCGCAGCCGCTTGGTGTTCCCCGCGGTCAGCACGGGCACGGTCTGCGGCGCCGACACCTTCCAGCCGTCCGGCGCCCGGAGCGAGACCTTGGCGCCGACCACCGGCAGCTTGCCCGCGGTCAGGTCCACGGCGACGTCGGAGGCGACCCCGGCGCCGGTCTCCTGGCCCGCGGGCGCGGAGACCACCGCGGCCGAGCCCGGCACGCGTCCGCCGAGCGCGCTGGAGCCCGCCAGCCGCAGCCGGAACGCCTGCGCGGTGGACCGGGTCGCGGTCTTCACCCGGACCACTCCCCCGCGGTCGGCGGGGTCGTACCACCAGCCCTGCGTCGCCTTGTCGAAGGCGGCCTCGGTGCCCAGCCGGGGCAGCACCTTGCTGTCGAGCAGCACCGCGCCGGGCGCGTCACCGGTGTGCAGGGTGAACGCGTACGGCCGGGCGGTCTGCTTGCCCCGGAAGTCGCCGACGCTCGCGCCGACGTCCACCGTCACCTCGCCCGCGCCGGACTTCGGCGCGGTGACCGTGACCTTCTGCCGCGCGTACTTCCCCGCGCGGCTCTGCCGGGTCACGCCGTCGTCCTCGTAGAGGGTGAAGGACGAGGTGCCCTGCGGGTAGACGTCCCAGGCCACCGGGGAGTCGGCCGTACGGTCCCGGTACGACCTGATGCCGGGCCACATCGGCACGGCGGCACCGGCCTTGACGAACAGCGGCAGGGTGCCCAGCGGCGCGCTGTAGCCGTCGACCGTGGTCGGCCCCTGGTAGATCCGGCCGGTCCAGTAGTCGGTCCAGGTGCCCTTGGGCAGGTAGATGCCGTCACGCACCGCGGAGTCCTCGTAGACCGGCGCGACCAGGAAGTCCTGCCCGGACAGGAACTCGTACTTCGCCGCGTCGGTCGCCGCCACCGGGTCGTCCGGGTACTCCAGCGCCAGCGGGCGCACCGCGCCGACACCGGTCCTGTTCGCCTCGGCCGCGTAGCTGTACATGTACGGCAGCAGCGACTCCTTGAGCTTGAGGTACTGGCGGTTGATCGAGGTGTACGGCTCCCCGTACTGATAGGGCTGCTTGTCGTTGGCGGCCCAGCCGTCCATCGTCATGACGGCGGGCAGGAAGGACTTCCACTCCAGGTCGCGGGTGTACGTGTCGGCGCTGCCGCCGAAGATGCCGTCGATGTCGCCCGAGGTGTAGGCCAGGCCCGACATCGTGGCGCCCGCGTAGGTCGGGATCTGCCAGCGGATGTAGTCCCAGGTGCCGTACTGGTCGCCGGACCACTGCACGCCGCAGCGCTGCGCGCCCGCCCAGCTCTCCGGCGCCCAGGTGAAGCCGCGGGCGTCGCTGTTGTCCTCGATGCCCTGGTAGGCGTCCTTGCAGCCGTCCAGCGCGTGCTTGTAGCCGTCGCCGACCCAGGCCACGTCGAGCTTGGCGACCCGCTGGCCCGCCTTGACCTGGTCGGCGAGCTTGTCCAGGCCGTCCTCGGTCCACAGGCCGAGCTTCATGTCCTGCTTCGCCAGGCCCGCCGACGTCTCCGGCAGGTTCTCGTACCCGCAGCCGTAGCCGTCGTTGACGAGCATCCAGCCGTTGGGCATGTCGTTGGCGGTGTAGTCGGCGGCCACGTCGAGCGCGTCGAGGGTGTGGCGTTCGCCGCGGTTGGCGTTGTGCAGGTAGCAGTCGGAGTCGCCCGGCTCCAGGCCGTAGACCGGGGGCAGGAAGGGCTTGCCGGTCAGCTTGGTGTAGTCGCCGATCACCCGCTTGGCGTCGCCCGCGAAGTAGTAGGCGTCGAAGCGCCGTTCCTCGGCGCTCGCGGTCACCGGCTCGCCGAAGCTGTAGGTGTTGGGCGCGTAGGTGTTGCGGAAGACGCCGTATCCGGCCGTGGAGAGGTAGAACGGCACGGAGTTGGGGTGCCCGCCGTCGTTCCAGTTGCCGTCCACGCCGACCTGGACGGTCTGGCCGCGGTGCGAGGTGTTGCCGCTGCCGTTCTGCATGCCGCCGCCGTAGAACTGCTCGGCCGCGCCGCGGTCGAGGGTCTGGGTGGTGCTGTCCTTGGTCCAGCTCAGCGGCTTCGTCTCGGACCAGACCCGGGTGCCGTCGGCCCGGTAGAGGGCGAAGCGCAGCGGCGCCTTGTAGGCCCGCAGCGTGACGGCCGAGGTGCTCAACTCGTAGGCGTCGCCCGCGTCCTTCCAGCGCGTCGCGGGCGGCGCACCCTGCGGCAGGACGATGTCGTCGCCGGTCGGATCGGTGAAGGCGCCGTCCGGGGCCAGTTCGATGCGGAAGGTGTCGGCCGACACGAAGCTGACCCGGGCCAGGGCCTGACCCGCGTGCAGCCGGTAGACGGCGCCGGCGTGGTCGAAGCCGGTCACGTCCCCCACGGAGGTCTCGGCGGTCGCGGTGGGTGCGGCGGCCTGCGCGCCGCCGGGTCCCGTGAAGGCCATGAGCAGACCGAGCACGGCTGCACCGACCAGCGCCACTCTAGTGCGCACTCTTGTTTGCATGAAGCGTGTTTAGCGCAAAATCGAGCATGGGACCATGGGCGGAACGGAAGCGGAACGGAAGCGGAACGGAAACCGCCCTCGGACTCCGGCTGAGTCCAAGGGCGGTCACGGGTGGGGCGGTTGGGGTGTGCGGGCTACAGCGCGACTCCGAGCAGCGCGTCCACCGTGCGCGACACCAGGCCGGGCGCGCCGGTCTCGGTGCCGCCGTCGGACTCCTGGGCGGCGGCCCAGCGGTCAACGGCGGCCAGGGCGCGCGGCGCGTCGAGGTCGTCGGCCAGCGCCTCACGGATCTCTTCGAGCAGCGCGTCGGCGGACGGCCCGTCCGGCCGGGAGACGGCGGCCCGCCAGCGCGCGAGCCGCTCGACCGCCTCGGCGAGCACGGAGTCGGTCCACTCCCAGTCGGCGCGGTAGTGGTGGGCGAGCAGCGCGAGCCGGATCGCCGCCGGGTCGACGCCGTCGCGGCGCAGCGTGGAGACGAAGACCAGATTCCCCTTGGACTTCGACATCTTCTCGCCGTGCAGCGCGACCATCCCCGCGTGCACGTACGCCTTCGCGTACGGGTACTCGCCGGTGAGCGCCTGGGCGTGCGAGGCGCCCATCTCGTGGTGCGGGAAGGCCAGGTCGGAGCCGCCGCCCTGGACGTCGAAGCCCATGCCGAGGTGGTCGAGCGCGATGGCCACGCACTCGATGTGCCAGCCGGGGCGGCCGGGGCCGAGCGAGCCGCCGTCCCAGCTCGGCTCGCCCTCGCGGGCGCCCATCCACAGCATCGGGTCCAGCGGGTTCTTCTTGCCCGGCCGGTCCGGGTCGCCGCCGCGCTCGGCGGAGAGCGCGCGCATCGTGGCGGCGTCGAGCCCGGAGACCTTGCCGAAGTCGGGGTCGGCGGCGATCGAGAAGTACGTGTCGACGCCGAGTTCGTACGCCGCGCCCGCGTCCCGCAGCCGCTCGATCAGCGGGACGATGCCCGGAATGGCCTCGACCGCGCCGATGTAGTGGGCGGGTGGCAGCATCCGCAGCGCGGTCATGTCCTCGCGGAACAGCGCGGTCTCCCGCTCGGCCAGCTCGACCCAGTCGACGTCGGTCGCGTTGGCCCGCTCCAGCAGCGGATCGTCGATGTCCGTGACGTTCTGGACGTACTCCACCTGGCGCTTCGTGTCGAGCCACACGCGCTGCACGAGGTCGAACGCGTTGTACGTGGCCGCGTGCCCCAGGTGAGTGGCGTCGTAGGGGGTGATCCCGCAGACGTAGATCCGGGCCACCGGGCCCGGATCGATCGTCAGCGGCCCACCGGTCGCGGTGTCGTGGAGACGGAGTGCGCGTCCAGTGCCGGGAAGGGCGGGGACGTCGGAAGCGGGCCAGGCATGCATGTCATGAGATTAACCGTGCAGACGACTGGCAAACGAACCGGAGCTGGGGCAATGCCGGACGAGGCGGCTCGGGCGCGCTGCCGGAACGCTCTCCTGGACGGCCCGGAGCGCCCCGCTTCAGACCGGCGGCCAGGGGATCGACGGCCACTCGCCGCCGGGCTCGGGATGCACTCCCGACCGCAGCAGCCGCTCGGTCCTGGCCCGTACGGCGGCCGTCTCCGCGGGGGTGATCAGCTCGGCGAGCCGGTCGCCGAGCGCCCCCGACAGCTCCGCCTGGAGCTTGCGCAGTACGGCCACGGCCTCGTCCGGCAGCGGCTCGCCCGCCCAGCCCCACAGCAGGGTGCGCAGCTTGTCCTCGGTGTGGAACGTCACTCCGTGGTCGATGCCGTAGAGCCGCCCGTCGGCGGTCTGGAGCAGGTGGCCGCCCTTGCGGTCGGCGTTGTTGATGACGGCGTCCAGCACGGCCAGGCGGCGCAGGCGTATGTCGTCGGCGTGCACCAGCAGGGCGGTGCGGCCGTTCTCCAGCCGGGCCTCGACGACGGGCTTCCAGCCGGGGGCGGGCTCGGTGTCCTCGGTCAGCCCGAAGAGCTCCGGCTGCGCGGGGTCGGCGTCGGCGTCGGTGTCGGAATTGGTGTCGGCGGCGGCGTCCGGGGCCTCGTCGGGGCCGACTTCCGTACCCGAATCCGTGTCCGCGGTCAGGTCCGGCGGGTCGATCCAGAGCTGGACCATGCCCTCGCCGTACGGTCCGTCGCGCAGCACGGTGGGCGGCACCAGGCCCCAGCCGGTCGCCTCGGAGACCAGGTACGCGGCCACCTCGCGCTGGGCCAGGGTGCCGTCGGGGAAGTCCCACAGCGGGCGTTCCCCGGCCACCGGCTTGTACACGCAGGCGAGCGCGCGGCCCTCGTACTCGGTCTCGCAGAACAGCACGGCGTTGGAGGCGTCGCGCACCTGGCCGCGCACGGTCAGCTCGCCGTGGACGAGGGCCTCGGTGCCGGGGCTCAGGCCGACCTCCGGTACCCGTTCTGACGCGGGCATACGTGTCCTTCCGGGTCCAGGGGGAGGCTGCACAGCGGGCACGGCGGGCGCCCCGCGGAGACCACGTCGAGCGCGCGCTTGGCGAAGGAGCGGGCCTGGGCGCCGGTCAGCAGGACGCGCAGCAGCGGCGGGCCGTTCTCGTCGTCCTGGAGCAGCTCTTCCTCGGCCGCCTCCAGGTCGTCCTCGTCCTCACCGGACAGCTCGACCAGCGCCTGCGCCTCGATGACCATCCGCTCGTGGGCGCCGTCCCAGGCCAGGGCCATGGTGCCGACCCGGAACTCCTCCTCGACGGGGGCGTCCAGCGGGGCGGAGTCGGCCAGTTCCGCCGGGGCGACGGCGGGCACCGAGGCGTTGCCGCCCGACCTGCGCACCACCTCGTCCAGCAGCTCGTCCACCCGCTCGGCGAGCGCCGCGACCTGCGTCTTCTCCAGCGCCACGCTGGTGGTCCTGCCCGCCGCGGTGGCCTGGAGGAAGAAGGTCCGCTGACCCGGCTGGCCGACTGTCCCGGCCACGAAACGGTCCGGCTGCTCGTAGAAGAAGACCTGACGGGGCACGTCCCGCTCCGTTATCTCGACTGAATCGCTGCTTTGGCGCGATGCGTTCTGGTGGCATTCACTGGTTCCACTGCCGGTCCCCCACCCTACTGCGGAAGCTGATCACAGGGCGCCGGTGGAGCCTCCGACGACCGCGTCGTCCTCGTTGCCCTGCGGCCTGTCGTGCGGCTTGTCCCGCGGCGGGGGCGGGATCAGCGGGGTCAGGTCGCCGGTGTCGCCGAGGCGGAGCAGGAAGGGGCGGTACGGGGTGTAGCGGATGACGGTCACCGAGCAGGGGTCGGTGCTGATCCGCTGGAAGAGGTCCAGGTGCATGCCGAGCGCGTCGGCGGCCAGCGACTTGATGATGTCGCCGTGCGAGCACACCAGGTACAGCGCGTCGGGCCCGTGCTCGGCCTCGATCCTGGCGTTCCAGTCCCGTACGGCGTCCACCGCGCGGGCCTGCATCGCGCGCAGCGACTCGCCGTTCTCACCGGGGAAGACGGCAGCCGACGGGTGCCGCTGGACGGTCGCCCACATCGGCTCCTCCGCCAGTTCTGCCAGCTTGCGGCCCGTCCAGTCGCCGTAGTGGCACTCGCCGACCCGCTCGTCGGTGTGCAGCGGCAGCTCGGGGCGCGTGTCGAGCAGCGGTCCTACGGTCTCCTGACAGCGTTGCAGCGGACTGCACACGACGGCGGCGAGCGGCAGTGCGGCGAGCCGGGCGGCGAGCACGGTCGCCTGGGCCCGGCCGGTGTCGTCCAGGGCGACGCCCGGACTCCATCCGGCCAGCACTCCGTCGGCGTTGGCGGTCGACCGGCCGTGCCGGACAAGGATCACGGTGGGCATGTCCGCCACCGTAACCCTTCCGCCGCCGACCCGTTGTGCTGGGTGACGGCCGTGGCGGGGAAGATCCCCCCGAGCCCCCACCACGGCCGCTGAATTCCCTGCGATCCACTGCCCCCGGCCTAGCCCTCGCCGACTTGCCTCATAGGTAAGGTCTAGGGGTCGGGGGGCCCTTCAGTTTTCGGGCAGCAGTCGGGATGGCGAAGCAGGTGGAGATGTTCAGCAAGGCGACGAGGAGCCGTCCGAGCGCGCGCCGGAGTGGTCCGGCCGGCTCTGACTGGTCTCCGTACGGCCGCCTGGAGGACGCCGCCGACGCGTATTTCCTGCACGCGGACGTCGCGCTCGACGCCATCGAGGGTGTGCTGGGCCGCCGCCGGGTGCGCGGCTTCACCCTGGAGCGGGTGGTCGACCTGACTGAGGCGGGCACCTCGGTGTGGCAGGAGGCCGCGGTGTGCGACGGGCGGCGGCTGATCCTGTGGCACAGCGAGGAGTTGGCGGACGACAAGGCGCCGGGCGGCACCGTACTGGACTCGTCGGTGCAGGTGCTGCCGCTGGACTCGATCGGGCACGTCGGGATGCGCACCCTGGTCGGCCGCGACGAGGGCGGGCAGCGGATCGACCGCGGGGTCTATCTGGTGCTTGCCACCGCGATGCCGCACGAGATGAGCGCGGTGCAGGCCGACCCGGACTCGCCGCTGCCGGTCGCCTCCGCCAAATTCCGCCCCGAGGCGTTCCGTTTCAGCAAGTCCCTGGACGACGGCGGCGCCGGGCAGATAGCGCGACTCATCGCCTTCGGGCGGCTGTTGGGGCGGCTGGTACCGAGCTGAGCGCGGCGCTGGGCCGGGCTGGGCCGGGCCGTCATGAGGACGGGCGATGGGCCGCGTCGAGGCGGGCGCCGCGCACGGGCCCCGCGCGCGGCACGCGGCCATGACCGGCCCATCGGACCGACATCGGCACGGGGCCGTGGCCGGCCCACGTCGGGCCGACCCGTCGTCACGTCCTCGCCTTACGCCCCCGCGAGCCCGGCCCGCTCCAGCGCCTCGACGCCCGCCCGTACGCCCGCGATCCGCTCGTCCCGCGTGAATCCGGCGGGCGTGATGTTGAGCGTGGTGACCCCGGCGTCGGCGTACTCGCGCAGCCGGTCCGCGATCCGGTCGACCGTGCCGAGCAGGCAGGTGGAGTCGATGAGGTCCTGCGGCACGGCCGCCCCCGCGCCGTTCTTGTCGCCCGCCAGGTACTTGTCCTGGATCTCGGCGGCCTCCTTCTCGTACCCCATGCGCTGCGCGAGCTGGTTGTAGAAGTTCTGCTTGCGGCTGCCCATGCCGCCGACGTACAGCGCGGTGTACGGGCGGAAGATGTCGGCCAGCGCCGGGACGTCCTCGCCGAGGGCGAGCGGCAGGGTCGGGCTGACATCGAAGCCGTCCAGCGTCAGACCGGCCTTCTCGCGCCCGGCCCTGATGTGCCGCAGCGCGGTGTCCTCCAGGTGCGCGGCGGACGGGAAGATCAGCAGGGCGCCGTCGGCGATCTCGCCGGTCTGCTCCAGGTTCTTCGGGCCGATCGCGGCGATGTAGAGCGGGATGTGCTCGCGCTCGGGGTGCACGGTGAGCTTGATCGGCTTGCCGGGGCCGCCGGGCAGCGGCAGCGTCCAGTGCTCGCCCTCGTAGCTCAGCCGCTCGCGGGACATCGCCTTGCGGACGATCTCCACGTACTCGCGGGTGCGGGAGAGCGGCTTGTCGAACTTGACGCCGTACCAGCCCTCGGAGACCTGCGGGCCCGACACGCCGAGACCGAGGCGGAACCGGCCGCCGGACAGCGAGTCCAGGGTCGCGGCGGTCATCGCCGTCATCGCGGGGGCACGCGCCGGGATCTGGAAGATCGCCGAGCCGACGTCGATCCGCTCGGTCTGCGCGGCGACCCAGGAGAGCACGGTGGGGCCGTCGGATCCGTACGCCTCGGCGGCCCAGCACACGTCGTAGCCGAGCCGGTCCGCCTCCTGGGCGACGGCGAGGTTGTCCGCGTCCATCCCGGCGCCCCAGTAGCCGAGGTTGATCCCGAGCCGCATACCGCTCCTCTTTCCGCCACCGTGTCGTCGCTGTCGCGTCGTCGCTCTCGCGTCCGTCGCTCTCGCGTCCGTCGCTGTCAGGTCTTCGCTGTCATGTCACCGCCGTCGTCCGCCGACATACTGGCGAGTAACGTCGTTGTACCTCCGGACTGTAGCGCCCCGCCGCGGCACGGGGCCCTGTCAGGTACGTCACTGCCGCCCATTCGGCCGGTGCGGGCAGTAATCTCAGCGCCCATGGAGCATAGGCACCTGGGCCGCACCGGGTTGCGCGTGTCCCGACTCGGTCTCGGCACGCTCACCTGGGGACGCAACACCGGCGAACGCGACGCCGCCGACCAGCTCAAGGCGTTCTGGGACGCCGGGGGCAGTCTGGTCGACACGGCGGACGTGTACGCCGACGGCGGCGCCGAGTATCTGCTCGGGCGGCTGATCGAGGATCTCGTGCCGCGGGCCGATCTGGTGATCTCCACCAAGGCGGGCAGCGTGCCGGACCCCGACCGGCGGTTCGACGCCTCGCGCGGACACCTGCTGTCCGCGCTCGACGCGTCCTTGCAGCGGCTGGGCACGGACTACGTCGACCTCTGGCAGGTGCACGCCTTCGACCCCGGTACGCCCACGGAGGAGACGCTCCAGGCGCTGGACATCGCCGTCAGTTCCGGCCGCGCGCGCTACGTCGGCGTCTCCAATTTCTGCGGCTGGCAGCTCGCCAAGGCCGCCGCGTGGCAGCTCGCCGCGCCCGGGCGGACGCCGCTGGCCAGTACGCAGATGGAGTACTCGCTCCTCCAGCGGGGAGTGGAGCGCGAGGTGCTGCCCGCCGCGATCGACCTCGGGGTCGGCCTGCTGCCCTCCTCGCCGCTCGGCCGCGGTGTGCTCACCGGCAAGTACCGCAACGGCACGCCGCCCGAGTCGCGCGGCGGCTCCGACGACATGGCCGCCTTCGTCGCCCCCTACCTCGACGAGACCGCCCGGCTCATCGTGGACGCCCTCGCGATAGCGGCCGACGGCCTGGCGGTCTCCCCGCTGCACGTCGCCCTCGCCTGGGTACGCGACCGGCCCGGTGTCGCCGCCCCCATCCTCGGCGCGCGCAACGCGCAGCAGCTCATCGCCTCGTTGTCAGTGGAGGCGCTTACGCTTCCGGAAGAGATCTGCCTGGCGCTCGACGACGTGTCAGCACCCCTGCACCGCTATCCGGACCACGACTGGAGCACGCTCTGAACGGCACGCAAGCCTCCCGCCGGTCCACCACCCCACGGAGGCCGCAGTGACCGAATCCCCCACTCCCCCGCCCCGCGCGGACACCCCGCCGCCGAGCGGCCCCGCCGGAGGCCCGGCGAACCCACCGGCCGCCGCGGACGGCCCGTCCTCCGGGGGCGGCTCGCGGACGGCCCCGCAGGAGCGGCCCACGGGCACGGCGTCCGCCGCGGTGCCGGGGAGCCGTGCCGCCGCCAAGCCGGTCGCCGACGTGGCCGCGCTGGCCGCCGCCGTCCGCTCGATCGAGCGCGGCGACAATCCGGCGGCGCCCGCGCCGCGCGGTGACGCGGCCGAAGCCCGCCGCAAGCGGCGCGAGGCGATGGCGGCGGAGGCCGCCACCATGCAGGCCGCGGAGGCGGCGGAGGTCGGCGCCGGTGCCCCGGCGGGGACGGACGGCACGGACGGCGCGGACGGCGGGCCGGAGGCCGACGCGGAGGCGACAGACGACGCCCAGTCGTCCGTGGAGGCGACGGACGGGAGCGGGGACGAGGACGGCGCCGAGGAGCCGTCAGGGGCCGGAACGGAGGCGTCCGAGACGGGAGTTACGGCCCCGGACGCCGGGGCGGACGGACCCGCGTCGGGAGCCACGGGTCCTGCCACGGGGCCGCGGCCGTCCGCCGGGGCTGACGCGCCCCAGAGCGGAGTCACAGGTCCTGGCGCCGCGCCGCAGGCGTCGGCCGGGGCCGACGGCCCTCAGGACGGGCGCGAGGGCCACGGCGCGGCTCCGGCGGCCTCCGGGGCGGGCGCGGCGGCCGGTGTCGAGGCGCGGCCGCGGGCCGGCGCGGACGCGGCGTCCGGCGGCGGGGCGGCTTCGGCCGGGACGCGGGTACGCGAGGGCGGCTTGCGGAAGGCGGCCGTTGATCCGGCGGCCGTCGCGGCGGCGAAGGCCGTGCTGGAAGAGGGCGGCGCGCCAGGGGAGCTGGCGGAGGCGGCGGTCAGGGCGCTCGGGGAGCGGGCGGGGGAGGCGCTGCGGGAGGACCCGTGGCTGGTGCTCGGCCTGCCCGGCGTACGGGTGGAACCGGCGGACACCTTCGCCCGCGCGCTGCTCGGCGCGCGGTGCCGCCCGGACGACGAGCGGCGGGCGAACGCGCTGGTCGGCTGGCTGCTGGAGCGCGCCGCCGAGAAGGGGCACACAGCCCTGCGGTCGGCAGAGCTACAGGCGGAGCTGGCGGCCCGCGCCGTACCGGACCCGGCGGCGGCCGTGGCCTCCGCCGTGGCCGACGGCCAGGTGCTCGTCTTCCCCGAGCACCCCGCGCACCCCGCGACGGCCTCGGAGGCCGCGAGCGAGGAGGAGGACGAGGGCGAGGACGGCGCGGCGGACGTACCGCTGCTGATCGGTCTCGACCGGTACGCGCTGGCGGAGGAGAGCCTGGCCGACGGCTGTGTGCGGCTGCTGCGCTCCTTCGAGGGCGACCACGGCACGGACTGGGAGAAGGCCGCCGCGGGCGCGCCGTCGAAGTCGGCGGCGGAGCTGATCAGGGCCGCCGCGGGCAGCGGCCTGGTCGTGCACTCCGGCGGCGAGGCGGCCCGCGAGGAGCCGACCGCCCTGGTGGCCGCGGCGCGCGCGGCGGGCCTGCGGGCGTACGCCGCCGCGTACACGGCGAACGGCAGGCGGCGGCTGGCCGAGGCGCTCGGCGAGGACGCGGCCGTGACGGTCGAGGCGCTGCTGGCCGGTACGCAGGGCCCCGGCAGGTCCGGCGACGGCGCCCTGGCCCTGGACCTGCTCGCGGTGCTCGACGCCCAGCAGTTGGGCATCGAGGAGGCCGCCTCGCTGGTGGAGGCGGTGCCGGACGGCGCCCGGCTGGTGTTCAGCGGCGACGAGCACGCGATGTGGTCGGCGGGCCCCGGTCTGGCCTTCGCCGACATGCTGGCCGCCAAGTCCTGCCCGCGGGTCGCCTCCCGCACCCCGGACCCCGGCCCGATCGGCGAGCTGGTCTCGCTCATCGGCATCGGCGAACTCGCCCCGGTCGAGGCCCCGGACAAGGAGGTCGTCGTCGTCCCCGTACGCGACCCGCGCGAGGCCGTGCACCGTACGGTGCAGCTCGTCGCCGACTCCGTACCGCGCGCCATCGGCGTACCGGCGGAGCGGACCCAGGTGATCACGCCGGGGCACGGCGGCGCGGTCGGCACCCGCGTGCTCAACGCGGCGCTCAAAGAACGGCTGAATCCCGGCCCCGGCCGCTTCGCCGGTTTCGACCCCGGCGACCGCGTCGTCCACGTACCGGTCCCCGGCCGTACGCTGCCCGGCACCGTCGTCGGCGCGGAGCCGGACGGACTGCGGCTGGAGTGCGAGGACGGGCCGGTGCTGGTGCCGCGGGCGGACGTGGCGACGACCGTACGGCACGCCTGGGCGATCACCGGGCACCAGGCGGCCGGGATGCGCTGGCCCGCGGTCGTGGTGGTCGTACCGGGCGACGCGGGGCCGCTGCTCACCCGCTCCTGGGTCTACACGGCGTTCGCGCGCGGCGAGCGGCACCTGTCGGTCGTCCAGGGCGCCGATCAGGGCCTGGCCCAGGCCGTGGCCGGTCCCCAGGCCGCGCCGCGCACGACCCGGCTGGTGACCGTGCTGCGGGAGCTGGCCGCCGACTGACGGGCGGCGCGGGCCCCGTACGGCTCAGCCGCCGCCCGCCACCGGCCCGGCGGCTCCGTACGGCTCAGCTGCCGCCCGCCACCTCCCCGGCGGCTCCGTACGGCTCAGCCGCCGCCCACCGGCCCGGCGGACCCGTACGGGTCCCGTCCCGCCGCCCACCGGCTCCGGACGCGTCTGGGGGCGGACAGCGCCCGCTGTCCGCCCCCTCCTGGCGCTCGGGCGACCCGCTCAGTCCGGGTCGAGCACGCTCAGCTCGTCGTCGAAGACGGCGCTCACGTCGAAGCGGCAGATGACGAGCTGCGGGTCGGCCTGCTCGAAGGGCGCGTCCAGCCACTCCCCCGGTTCCGCGGCCTCCGGCACGGCCGACACCCACACCGTGGAGTCGCCCTCCTCCAGGCCGAACTCCTTGTGGCGCTGGGCGATCTCGTCCGGCTCGTACTCGCCGAAGATCACCCCGACCGCCGCGTTCACCGTGGCGTCCGCCGCGCCGTCGCCGTCATCGGCCCTTCTGGCCTGCGCGAACAGCCGGGTGGGCTCAACGATCGTGTAGTCGCGGCGGATCAGCACACTGATGGCCTCCGGGTCCTCGGGACCGGTGTACTCCGGCAGCGAGTCGCCCGCGGGCACCTCGAAGGGAGTCACCTCGTCGTAGGTGTCGTACAGCAACTCGTCATACGACTCGGCGGCCGAAGCCAGCGACTCGAACGCCGCGTAGACGGCGGGATCGTCTTCGCCCGTACGGTTCTCGATCGCCTCGAGGTGGCGGTCCAGCGCGGCCTTGACCGCCTCGACAGCGGCTCGGACCTCGGCAACGGTGGGCTGCACGTCATCAGACATGAGGCAGACGCTATCCGCACCGGGGCGTTGCCCGCACAATAGATGCGATGCCGGAATACGAATTCAGAGAGATGTACGTCGCACGCGGGGTCTCCCGCAAGGACGCGACACGACTGCTCACGGACGAGGCCGAGTACGGGCACTGGGAACTGGACCGGGTACGCCTCTACCCCGACGGCAGCCGCAGGGTGCGGTTGCGCCGCCGGATCATCCGCCAGGTGCGGGCCACATGGTGAGACGCGCGACGGTGGGACGCGGGGTCCGCCGCAGACACGGCCCGGCCCCGGAGCGCGGCATACGCGCTTCCGGGGCCGGTTCCGACGGTTCGGACCACAGGGGTTCCGAACGCCTTCGGACTACTTGTTGACGCAGTAGTTGCCGAAGGCCGGGTTGAGCAGACCGATCACGGAGACCGTGTTGCCGCACAGGTTCACCGGCACGTGCACGGGGATCTGGATCAGGTTGCCGGACAGCACACCGGGCGACTGCACAGCGGCGCCCTGGGCGCCGGAGTCGGCGACAGCCATGCCCGCACCCGCGAGCACGAGACCGCCGGTGACAGCCGCAGCGGCTACGACCTTCTTGATCATTTTCTTCCTCCTGATTGACAAGTGCGGTCCCAGCCGCGGACCACACACGTCGTAACGAAGCCGGAGGAATAGAGCTACGAAAGCACTGGATCATTCACTCGTCCCAGCGATCCGGGCCGCCCGTACTCGTACGGGCGGCCGAACCGTCAGCAGTTCTCGATGAAACGATCGAGCACCCGGACCCCGAACCGCAGGCCGTCCACCGGCACCCGCTCGTCAACACCGTGGAACATCCCGGCGAAGTCCAGCTCCGGCGGGAGCTGGAGCGGCGCGAAGCCGAAGCAGCGGATGCCCAGGTCGTCGAAGGACTTCGCGTCGGTGCCGCCGGAGAGCATGTACGGCACGGCGCGCGCGATCGGGTCCTCCGCCTTGAGGGCGAGCTGCATGGCGTCCACCAGGGAGCCGTCGAAGTCCGTCTCCAGCGCCTTGTCGGAGTGCACCGACTCGCGCTTGACGCGCGGGCCGAGGATCCGGTCGAGGTCGGCCAGGAACTCCTCCTCGTAGCCCGGCAGGAAGCGGCCGTCGACGTGGGCGGTGGCCTGGCCGGGGATCACGTTCACCTTGTAGCCCGCGCCGAGCATCGTCGGGGCCGCGGTGTTCCGCAGGGTCGTGCCGATCATCTTGGCGACGCCGCCGAGCTTGGCGAGCGTCGTCTCCATGTCCTCCGGGTCCAGCTCCACCCCGAAGGCGTCCGACAGCTCGTCGAGGAAGCCGCGGACGGACTTGGTGACGCGGACCGGGAACTCGTGCCTGCCGAGCCGCCCGACGGCCTCGCACAGCTCGGTGATCGCGTTGTCGTTGTTGGTCATCGAGCCGTGCCCCGCGGTGCCGTCCACCGTGAGCCGCATCCAGTGCATGCCCTTCTGGGCGGTCTCGATCAGGTACAGCCGCAGGTTCTCGTTGACGGTGAAGGAGAAGCCGCCGACCTCGCCGATCGCCTCCGTCACGCCCTCGAAGAGGTCGGGGTGCTTGTCGACCAGGTGCCGGGCGCCGTACACACCGCCCGCCTCCTCGTCCGCGACGAAGGCGAGCACGATGTCGCGCGGCGGCTTGCGCCCGCTGCGCAGCCGGTCGCGTACGACCGCCAGCGTCATCGCGTCCATGTCCTTCATGTCGACCGCGCCCCGGCCCCACACGCAGCCGTCGGCGATCTCGCCGGAGAACGGGTGGTGCGTCCAGTCGTCCGCGTTGGCCGGGACCACGTCGGTGTGCCCGTGGATCAGCAGCGCGGGCCGCGAGCGGTCCTCGCCCTCGATCCGCGCCACCGTGGACGCCCGGCCCTGGTGCGACTCGAAGATCCGCGGTTCGAGGCCCACCTCGGCGAGCTTCTCCGCGACGTACTCCGCCGCCGCCCGCTCTCCCGGCCCCGAGTGGTCGCCGTAGTTGCTGGTGTCGATCCGGATCAGCTCACTGCACAGGTCGACGACCTCGTCCTCGCCCGTGACCGTCCCGTTCTCCGCCCTGCCCGGCCCCGACTCGCTCACGCTGTCTCCTCGCTCGTTGCCTGCCGCGTCCGCCCACCACCCGGGCGACCGCGGCCGATGCCTCCCCCCATCCTCCCCCGACACCCCCACCCCGCCCAAGGCTCCCCTCCGGGCCCTCACCCCGGGCCCCGCGCACAGCCCCTTCATCGGCCCCCTCGGCCCGCTCCGCGCCCGTGATCGACGTGACCGGATCTTTGCTATGGTTTACCTCGTCGCCACGGCCCATAGGCCGAGGTGACACACCCCGTCCGGGTGGCGGAATGGCAGACGCGCTAGCTTGAGGTGCTAGTGCCCTTTATCGGGCGTGGGGGTTCAAGTCCCCCCTCGGACACATCTTCTCTCCTTACAGGGCCGCCTTCGGGCGGCCCTTTTCGGTGTCCGGCGCACGGGCTCTGCGGTGGCAGGGCGCGCGGGCTCTGCGGCGTCCAGGTGCGCGGCGGCGCCGTGGGGGTGGAGGGCCGGGCGGGGAGTCATCTCCACCCTTGGTTCCACCCCTGGGTCCAGGTGCTTCGTGCCTGGTCGCAGCAGTCTTGGGGGCATGACATCGACCGAGTGGATCACCGACATCGCTCTTCTCCTCGTCGTCTTCCGGCAACTGCGGGAAGGCCGACTCGACCTCAAGACCTTCCTGATCCCGCTGGGCATCGTGGCCTTCGTCGCGAACTCGTACCTGGACACCATTCCCACCGCGGGCAACGACCTGGTGCTCATCGGAGTGCTGATGAGCGTAGGCGCCGCGCTCGGCGTCGCCGGCGGCATCTACACCCGCGTCCGGACCGTCGGCGAGCACGTCCTGATCAAGGCCGGCGCCGTGTCGGCGATCTTGTGGGTCGTCGGCATGGGGGCGCGGATGGGCTTCCAGTTGTGGACCGAGCACGCGGGCGGCGCCCACCAGGTCGCCCAATTCAGCGTCGCCCACCACATCACCAGCGATCAGGCGTGGGTCGCGGCGTTCGTACTGATGGCGCTCACCGAAGTCGTGACGCGGCTCGCCACCATCTTCATACGGAGCCGGATGCAGATGACGCCGCGCACCGTGCCCGTCCTCAGCCGCAGGGCCTGACCGTGCGTTATGTTCTCCCCGTGCCCGCGACAGACAGCCCCCCGCCTCCTGGGAAGACCGTGGCCCAGGAGGCGGGGGCGCGGCAGGTGCCGGGACAGGACCCGTGGATGCAGTGGGCGATGACCCTCGGGGTCGTCGTCGCCGGAGTCCTGACGATCCGCCCCCTGGGCTTCAGCGGCCGGGGGCTGGTCGTCGCCGTCCTGCTCGTGATCAACTCGGCGGTGCTGCTGGCCCGGCGCCTGCCCGAGGACAGGATTCCCCAGGGCCTCGTGCTCCCGTGGCTGACGGTCGGCATCGCCGCGGCGGTCGCCCTGATCGGTGTCAGCCGCAGCGGTACGGGCTATCTCTTCGCCTTCTTCCTCGCCGGTCACATCGGATACCGGCTGGAGACCAGACCGGCTCTCGTCCTCGCCGGGATCTGCAGTCTGCTCTGCGGCGGGGTGCTGTACTTCCGTCTCGGTCCCGGGCACGACGAGCTGCCCTGGGTGCTCGGTCTGGCCACCGGCACTCCGGTGCTGGTGGGCATACTCAACCGCAGCCAGCGCCAGGCCGTACAGGCGGTGATCGCGGCGGCCGAGTCGGCGGAGCGCGCCGCGCGGGCCGAGGCGCGGACGGCCGCGCTGACCGAGCGCAGCCGGATCGCCCGGGACGTGCACGATGTGCTGGCGCACTCGCTGGCCGGGATCAACATGCAGTTGGAACTGGCCGACGCGCTGCTCGACACCGGGGACCTGGAGAAGGTCAGGGAGGCCAACGACAAGGCCCACGGTCTGGTGCGGGAGAGCCTCAAACAAGCGCAGTGGACGGTGCACGCGCTGCGCGAGGACTCGCTGCCGCTGCTGGAGAGCCTGACGGCGATGCTGGAGTCGTCGGGGCACCGCGATGTCCTCACCGTCACCGGGACCGCCCGTGAGGTCCCGGCCCGGGTGGTCCAGAATCTCCTGCGTATCGCCCAGGAGTCGCTGACCAACGCCGCCCGGCACGCTCCCGGCGGCGATGTCGGTGTGGAGCTGACGTACGCCGCCGCGTCGATCACGCTGGCGGTGCGCAACGGCCCCGCCACGCGCGAGGTGAACGCGGTGGTCGGCAGCGGCATGGGGCTGATCGGAATGCGCGAACGCGTCGCCCTGCTGGGCGGGACGGTGACGGCGGGGCCGGTCACGGCCGGTCCCGACCAGGGCGGCTGGAAGGTGGAAGCAGTGATTCCGGTATGACCGAACCGACCGAGAAGCCGCGGCGGCTGAGGGTGGTCGTCGCGGACGACCAGGCCGCCGTACGGGAGCCGCTCGCCGCGGTGCTCGGGCTGTCCGAGGACATCGACGTCGTCGCGTCCGCCGCGGACGGGAGCCAGGTGCTGGCGGCTGTCGCCGCCGGGCCGGTGGACGTGGTGCTGATGGACCTGCGCATGCCGGTGATGGACGGGATCGAGGCGACCCGGCGGCTCGGCGAGGAGCACCCGGACGTGGCGGTGGTCGTACTGACCACCTTCGCCGACGACGACTCGATCCTCGGCGCGCTGAGCGCGGGCGCCCGCGGCTATCTGACGAAGAACGCGGGGCGCCAGGACATCATCCGGGCGATCCGTGCCGCCGCCGCGGGGCAGTCGGTGCTCGACCGCGAGGTGCAGAACCGGTTGCTCGCCTCCGTCAGGACCAAGGCCCCGATGGTGGGCCAGGCCCTGCCGGAGGACCTCACACCCCGCGAACGCGAAGTGCTCGCGCTGATCGGCCAGGGCCTGCCCAACCGCGGCATCGCCGAGAAGCTCTTCATCAGCGAGGCCACCGTCAAGACCCACATCAACAACCTCTTCGCCAAAGCCGCGATCCGCGACCGCGCCGACGCCGTCCGCCGCGCCATCGAAGCGGGCCTGACCTGACCCTGGCGGGGAACCGGGGCTGGTGGGGCGGCGGGTGGGGGGACGGGGGGCCACTAGCATGTGGGCATGTGGGCGTATGTACCGGCGGTGCTGTTCTTTCTGGGGTTCTGTGTCGGAGTGCTGCGGGAGCGGCGTCGGTTCAGCAATGCGATTCTGCTCGGGCTTTCACCCGTTTTCGCGCTGGGTGCGTGGCTGTTTGACATAGGCAGGGAACACCCGACGTTGGGCAATGATCTCGGGGTGGCGCTGCTGACGCTCATGGCGGTGGGCGTGGTCGCCATGTCGTGGTTTCTGATTTCCAACGGCGTCGCCATGGTGCGGAAAGAGGGCAGAAGTCCGGCCAATCTGCTGTCCCTGCTGGCCGGGTTCGCGCTGCTGGCGCTCATAGCGCTGTTGATCACCGCGGTGGTGATGCACACCCGCGCACTGCTCGTGGTCGCGGGGACGGCCACCGTCCTCGCGGGGTATGTCGTCTTCCTCTTCCTCTGTTTCATCGTCTACGGGTCGCTCTACGGATGGTTGACCGTCCGCCGCAAGACCGACTACGTCGTGGTTCTCGGCTCGGGGCTCATCGGCGGCACCAAGGTGCCGCCCCTGCTGGCGAGCCGCCTCGACCGGGCCCGTACGGTGCACCGCAGGCTCTCGTCGCGCGGCAGGCGGCCGGTGCTGCTCACCTCCGGCGGACAGGGCCCGGACGAGAAGCTGCCGGAGTCGCACGCGATGGCCGACTACCTTGTGGCGCAGGGTTTTCCGGCGGATCTGATCGAACGCGAGGACCGGTCGACGACCACCGAGGAGAATCTGCGCTTCAGCAAGTCCATCATGGAGCGGAACAAGGCGGACTACCGCTGCGTCGTCGTCACGAACAATTACCATGTCCTGCGCGCCGCGGTGACCGCGCGGCGGCTGGGCGTCAGAGGACATGTCGTGGGAGCGCCGACCGCCGCGTATTTCTGGCCGAGTGCGACCATTCGCGAATTCGTCGCGATGCTCATGACGTATTGGCGCACCAATCTCACCATCTGCCTCCTCGTTTTCGCGGGAGGCTTCTTCATCTGGTGGCTGAGCTGACTGCCGGACGGGCCCCGCGTCCGCGACGGCCGCTCGCCCGACGGCTCGTCACCGCAGATTAAGCCGCTTCATGACCTGAGGGTCGAGGGCGCCCGCGCGGCGCCGGAAGGCCGAGACGGGCACGCGCCGCAGCTCGTTGGTCTCCAGATAGCTCTGCCGGCCCCGGGCGTCGTCGACGGTGCCCGCGGGAAGCGGTACGACTCCGGGCAGCTCCTCGTGGTGCTGAGAGGTGATCTTGGCGACCCGCGCGGTCCCGCCGCGCACCGAGACGACCAGGCAGGGACGGTCCTTCGAGCCGGCCGTGTCCTCGTACGGCACGTCCGCCCACCACACCTCGCCCCTGCGCGGCGCGGCGCCGCCGCCGGACGCGCCGCCCGACCGCCGTACGGGGGTTTCTCCGCTACGCCGCACGCGTCCGGCCGCCACCACGGCGGCCACCAGCGCCACAACAACCACGGCGCCCAGGACGACCCACATCGGCGTGCTCATCGGCTTCTCCTCTTCGTGTACGGGGGTGCGGACGAATGTACGGACGGCAGGACCGGCCGACACCTGCCCCGGTCGTGCGCCGCGACAGCGGTGAGTAGTGGCATGCTTGCGCTGTGGACACAGCGAAACTTGAACTGGCAGCGCACCGCTACGCCGAGGCCGAGGACGCCCTCCAGGCGGCGGCGATCGACCTCAAGGCCGAGAGCGCGGCGGTCCTCGCCAAGGGCGGCGACGAGCACGAGGTGGCGGACGCCGTCGGCCGCCCGCCCGAGGAGATCCGCGAGCTGTGAGCGCGCGCGACCTGTGAGCCGCGCGGTCCGCCTTCCGACGCCGCTCAGACCTCGCGCCACCGCGCGTTGGCCCAGGAGAACAGCCCGAAGGCGATCAGGCCGACCGCGATGAGCACCAGCAGCCACGGGCCGACCGGCGTGTCGGCGAACGAGCGCAGCGTGTCGTCCATGCCCTTGGACTTGCCCGCCTGGTGCTTGACCGCCGCGGCCACGGCGAATCCGCCGGCCGTGGCGAACAGCACGCCTCGCGCGGTGCCGCCGAACATGCCGAGGAAGTCCACGGCTTGGCGCTGGCGCCGCGACATCTGGCCCATCTTCAGGTGCTTGTGGAACTTGCGCATGAGGGCACGGACCGCGATCCACACACCGACGCAGAAGACGGCGACACCGGCGACGGCGACGATCCACTGGCCGCCCGGCCAGTCGAGCACCTTGGCCGTCACGTCGTCGGTCCTCTTGTCGGTCGACCCGCTGCCGCTGCTCTTCTCACCGGCCGCGTAGGCGAGCACGGAGTACGAGACGAAGGCGTAGAAGACGCAGCGGCCCGCGGCCATCGCGCGCTTGGTGGGCTTGTCGCCGTCGGGTCCCGCCTGTCCGAAGGCCGCTTCCGACAGCCGCCACAGGGCCATTCCGGCCAGGGCTATGCCCAGCAGCCACAACAGGACGTCCCCGAACGGCTTGTGCGCGATCTCGGCGAGCGCGCCGCCGCGGTCGGCCTGTTGGCCTCCGGCGTCGGAGAAGGCGATGCGCACCGCCAGTGCGCCCACCAGGATGTAGATCACCCCTCGGGCCGCGAACCCCGCGCGGCCCGCGACGGCGACCGCCTTGCTGTCGGCCGCGCGTCTGGCGTTGTGACGGCCCGTCGATGCTGCTGCTTGCGTCTTCACACAGGCCGACTTCCCCGATCGGCGGAGTTGAGGCACCCGCTATGGAACGACGTCCTTCGCGTCCCCCGAACCGTCCTGCGCGGGAAGCCCGACGCCGGGCGGCGGCGTACCGGTTGCCGTATCCGTCGCCGTACCGGTGGGCGAGGGCACGGTCGGCGGGTCGAACCTCACCTCGACGTGCTGGAAGCCCTTGAAGACCTCCGTGGCGGCGTACGAGGTGTACACCTCGCGGTCCGCGCGGCTGAGGACCACATTGTCGGTGAACGGGGTGAGCAGGCTGCGCGGCCAGAGCCGCCGGGCCCGCACCGCCGCCACCTCCGCGGTGAGGACGAAGATCAGCGCGCCCAGGTAGATCCAGGTGATCAGGCCGAGGACGATCCCGAACAGCCCGTACGTGGCGGTCGCCCCGCGCAACTCGTGCCGGACGTAGTACGTGCCCGCCCACTGCACGAACTGCCAGGCCAGCGCGGCGGCCAGCGCCGTACCCGCCGAGGAGCGCAGCCGTACGGTGCCGACCGTGAAGTAGCGGTACGCGAACAGGAGCAGGCCGGTGTTGACGGCCGTGGACAGTACGGTCGCCGCGATCCGCAGCAGGACGACGGGGTGGACGCCGAACGCGCGGGCGTCCGACGCGAGCGAGGTCAGCGCGGTGGTGGCGGCCAGGCCCACGCCGAAGACCCCTACCACCAGCAGGCTGCGCAGCCGGGAGCGCAACGGGTTCGGCCGGTCGTGGCGCGGCACGGCCCAGATCTTCAGCAGGGTGTTCTGCGCGGCCTGGGCGACACCGAGCGCGCCGTACAGGCCGCCGATCACACCGGTGACGACCGCGAGCGTGTTGCCGTGGAACGACCGGATGTTCTCGCCGATCTGATCGCCGATCACCGGGAACTGGTGCAGGGCCGAGTCGACGACCTGCTTCTGGAAGTGCGCGTCGTTGTGCAGCAGGAAGCCGAGCACCGACACCAGGAGCAGCAGCACGGGGAAGACCGACAGGAAGGCGTAGTAGGCGATCAGCGCCGTGAGGTAGCCGCCCTGGTCCTCGCCGAATTTGTACACCACCGCCAGCGGCAGCCCGATCCAGGTGTGCTCGCGCTGATAGGCGTCGAATCTTCGGACCATGCCCACGATCGCCACCACTTCGTCGTCGTCGGGCCTGCCGCCGCACGTCACGCGGCTTGGTCCCTGTCACGGCGGTTTCCCCGTGAGCGCCGGTACAGACCACGGGTCAGGAGGCGGGCCGTGGAGGTGACCTTCGTCTCCTGCGGGTGACCGGTCCCTGACCTCCTGCGGCCCCCGCCCGCGGTCTCCGGTGCGCTGTGCGGTCACAGCCAGCCGCGCTCGCGGGCGAGGCGCGCCGCGACATGGCGGTTCTCGGCGCCGACCTTGGTGGCGGCGGACGACAGGTGGTTGCGTACGGTGCCGACCGAGAGCATCGCGCGGGCGGCGATGTCGGCGACGGGCGCCCCCTCCTCGGCCATGGCGAGCAGTTCCGCCTCGCGGGGCGTCAGCGGGGAGTCGCCCGCGGTGATGGCGTCGGCGGCCAGCTCCTGGTCGACGTAGCGTCCGCCGTCGTGCACGGTACGGATGATGCGGGCGAGCTGCTGCGCGGAGACGGTCTTGGGTACGAAGCCGCGCACGCCCGCGCTCAGCGCGCGCTTGAGGGCCCCGGCCCCGGCGTGGCTGGTCACGATCATCGTCGCGCAGTCGGGGAGTTCGGCGCGCAGGTGTTCCGCGACGCTGATTCCGTCGCCGCGCGGCATCTGGAGGTCGAGGACGGCGACGTCCGGCCGGTGGGCCCGTGCCATGGCGAGGGCCTCGTCGCCGGAGCCCGCCTCGGCGGCGACAAGGATGTCGTCCTCCAGGGCGAGCAGCGAGGCGAGCGCTCCGCGGATGAGGTGCTCGTCGTCGGCGAGCAGGACCCTGATCATGGTGTTTCCTCCCACGGGATGGTCACGGTCAGGCGGAAGACGCCGGCGGAGCGTTCGCTGGTCGTGAGTGTGCCCTGAAGCTGCGTCAGACGCTCTTCGAGTCCGGCGAGACCGCTTCCGCCGGGTGTGGTCCCGTCCGCGGAGGCCGCGTCCGCCGTGCGGCTGCCCACCGTGGTGGCGGGCCCGTGGCCGCCTCCCGCGCTCCCCGCGCGGTGGCCGCGCCCGCCCCGGTGGTCGCTGCCGTCGTTCTCCACGACCAGCGTGACAGCGCCCTCGCCGGTGTCGCGCAGGGACACCTCGCAGCGGGTGGCGTGCTGGGCGTGGCGCAGCACATTGGTGACCGCTTCGCGGATGACCCAGCCGAGCGCGGTCTGGATGTCGTCCGGGAGGCGGGCGGCGGGACCGTCGCTGATACGGCAGGGAATCCCGGCGGCCTTCAGGACCTCGCGGGCCCCCGCGAGTTCGGTGTGCAGGTCCGCGGTGCGGTATCCGCGCACGACGGAACGGATCTCGCGCTGGCTGTCCTGCGCGATGCGCTGCACCTCGTACATCAGGTCGACGGCCTCCGGGCTGCCGCGTTCCGCGAGCTTCGCCGCCAGTTCGCTCTTCAGCGCCACCACGGCGAGGTTGCGTCCGAGGATGTCGTGCAGGTCGCGGCCGAAGCGCAGGCGTTCCTCGGCCACGGCCAGGCGGGCCTGGGTCCCGCGGGCCGCGGCCAGCTCCTCGATCAGGAGCACGCTCCAGCCGGAGGCCCGCAGGGCGAGGGCCATGAACGGGACGAGGAACAGGGTCCCGCCGACGACCACCGCCAGCGACTCCCCGCGCAGTCCGGTCGCGAAGACGGCGACCAGCGAGCCCAGCGTGACGGCCGAGACCAGGGCCGTACCCGCCCGCAGGGACAGCGCCAGCATGGGCGGGCCCGCGTAGAACATCATCAGCCACAGCACGTACGGCGCGAGGTCCTTCCCCTCGACGCGGTCCTTCGCCTGCAACACGCAGCCGACCGCGACAGCGGCGACCGTGACGGCGGTGTAGAGGGCGGCCAGCAGGTACGGCCGGGGCGCCAGGCCGATGTAGGCGCGGAGCCCGGCGCGGGAGAGCAGTGCCTGGACGACGACGTGGGCAGCGCCCAGGACCGCGACCGCGATCCAGAGCGGGCCCACGTCGTTCGTGACGACCCACAGCGTCCACAGGCCCGCCTCGAACAGGGCGAAGCAGGAGAGGGAGTTCAGGGTGTAGCGACGGTAGCGGTCCGTGCCGTGCCGGTGGCCGAGCCACTCCACCCAGCTCTGCACGCTCGCCAGCCCGGCCGTTCCCGTGGGTCCCGTCGTGGTCCCTGTGGTTCCCGCAGTCACCGTCGCCCCTTCGTCCCTTCGTCCTTCGAGTCCTTCGGTCCTTCGAATCCTTGAGTCCTACGTGTCCGGCGCCGTGCGCGCCCGGCCTTCTCGTCGGCCGCGCGGGCGGTCAGTGCCGAGGCTCCCAACGGAACCACTTCCGCACGCCGAGCACGGCCACGCCGATCCACACCAGGGCCGTGAGAGTGAGCCGGAGCTGGTCCGTCCCGTCCACATTCCCCGTCCAGCCGCAGCGCAACAGGTCCATGACCGGGGTGAACGGCAGGAACGCGCCGATGCGCGCCACCGTGTCCGGCAGGGTGTCGCGGGGCAGGAACATCCCGGAACCGGCCATGCTCACCAGCATGAACGGCAGAAAGGTCAGTTGGGCGCTCTCAGCCGTCTGGGTGAAGGCGGCGGTGAGCGCGGCGCCCACGACCAGCAGCACGATACCGAGGAGCAGGCCGAGGACCAGCAGGTGAGGTGCCTCGGGGGCGGGCATGTCGAGCAGGACGGCGAGTCCGACGCCGAGCAGCAGGGACTGCACGACCGCCATCAGGACCGCGGGCAGCGCGCCGCCGGTCAGGATCTCGGCGTCGCGGACCTCTCCCGAGCGGAGCCGCTTGAGGACAAGGCCCTCGCGGCGGGTGACGTACACGCCGACCATGTTGGTGTAGATCGCGAAGAACAGCGCCATGCCGAGGGCGCCCGGCACCAGCACGGTGGCGACGGACAGGCCGGTGCCGCCCAGGTCCAGGCTCTTCACGGCGCTGCGCATCGACACGGCGATGACACCGGGCAGGACGAGGGCCGTCATGAGGGCGGCCTTGCTGCGGACCAGCAGGATCAGTTCCGCGCGGCCGAGCGCGGCCAGGCGTTCGGTGCTCTTACGGGACCGGCGCGCGGTGTCCGTGGGCACGGTGGTCGTCGTGGTCGCGGAGGTCATCGCGTCGTCTCCTGGTGGTCGTCGGCCCGGTGGGTGGCCCGGTGGTCGAGCTCTTTGGCGATGTCCATGAACGCCTCTTCCAGTGACGCGGAACGGACGTCGAGGCCGGTCAGTTCGACGCCCTGGTCACGGGCCCAGCACAGCAGCTCGGTGGTGGTGTGCTGGAGGTCGCGGGTCTCCAGGCGCATCTTCTGCCCGGTGACCTCGTGTGCGGTGACGCCGATCGACCGCAGCGGCGGCAGGTCGGCGGGGAAGCGGCCCCAGGGCAGTTCGAAGGTGATCCGCGCGGGCCGCTCGGCGACCACGTCCGCGACGCGTCCGGTGCTGGCGATCCGGCCCGCGTGCATGATGGCCAGCCGGTCCGCCAACTGCTCCGCCTCTTCGAGGTAGTGCGTGGTGAGCAGCACCGTGGTGCCCTGCCGCTTCAGCTCTCCGATCAGCTCCCAGGTGTCGTGCCGGGACTGGGCGTCGAGACCGGTGGTGGGCTCGTCGAGGAAGAGCACCTCCGGGCGTCCGAGCAGCGCGAGCGTGAGGTCGAGGCGGCGCCGCTCGCCGCCGGAGAGCTGCTTGACCCGCACCCCGCGCCGCTGCTCCAGCCGCGTCAGCTCCAGGGCCTCCGCCACGGGCCGGGCACCGCTGGTGCAGCCCGCCCACATGTCGACGGTCTCCGCGACGGTCAGCTCGGTGGGGAAGCCGCCCTCCTGGAGCATCACTCCGATACGGGGCCGCACCGCGGCACGCTCGCGGTAGGGGTCGGCGCCCAGCACCCGTACGGTTCCCGCGCCGGCGGGCGCCTGCCCCTCCAGGATCTCCAGCGTCGAGGTCTTGCCCGCGCCGTTCGTCCCCAGCAGAGCGAACAGCTCGCCCCGCCCCACGCTGATGTCGACGCCGCGTACGGCCTCGAAGCCGCTGTAGCTCCGCCGCAAGCCGGTGGTTTCGATGACTGTGTCCATGTCTCAAGGCTGTCCGCCCGTCGGCGCTTCGGGCCGTGTGGTCTGTCATGACTGTTCATGACGAATGTCATGGGCGGGGACCGCCCCGGACCGGGCGGGGCCGCCGCGCCATAAATCGCTCCGGGTGTCGTCCCCGCCCGTGCGAGGATGCCGCCATGCGGTCACGGCTGCCCCTCGGGGAGAAGTTGCGGGACGAGTTGGGGACGCCCCGGCGGGGCCGCCGGCTGGGGAGCAGTCCGCGCTCGCGGGTGTGGCGGGCCGAGCTGGCCGGAACTCCCGTGGTGGTCAAGCAACTTGTCGACGCGCCCGAGGCCGACGAGAGGTACGCCCGCGAGGTGGCCGCGCTGCGGCTCGCGGGCCGGGTCGATCCGCCGGTCGTGCCGACGCTGCTGGGCGCCGACGCGCGGGAACGGGTGCTGGTGCTGGAGTACGTGGAGCACCGGCCGCCGCGCGAGGAGTGGATCGTCGACTACGCCGGGGCACTCGCCCGGCTCCACGCGGCGACCAGCGGCGATGCGGACGTCGGGGACGACGGCGACAGCGGCGACAGCGGCGACGACAGCGACGGCAGCGACGGCTCGGACGTACTCCCCGCCTGGTCGGGCCCGGCGCACACGGACGTCGACTCCTTCCTCGGCCTCGCCCAGGCCCTCGGCGTCGCCGTACCGCCCGCCGTACGCGGCGAGTTGGACGACATCGTGGACCGTACGTCACGAGCGCGGGGCCGCGCTCTGCTGCACGGCGACCCGTGCCCCGGCAACGACATGCACACCGACGACGGCGTCAGATTCATCGACTTCGAGCAGGCCGCGTTGGGCGACGGAATCGTCGAACTCGCCTATCTGCGCGTCGGTTTCCCGACCTGCTGGTGCGTCACCGCCGCCGCTCCCCCGCTGCTGGAAGCGGCGGAGGCCGCGTACCGCGACGCCTGGCGCCGGGCGACGGGCACGGACGTCCCGGGTGATCTCACCGACGCCTGCGCCGGTTGGCTGCTGCGCGGTGACGCGCTGGTGCAGCGGGCCGAGCGCGGGACCACCGACCGCCTGGCCCTGATTCCTCACCAGGACTGGGAGTGGGGCACGGTGACGGCCCGTCAGCGGCTGGTCCACCGGCTCGGCGTCGTCGGCCGCGTGACCGCCCGAGAGGGCCGCCTGCCGGCTCTCGGCCGTCTGGCCCCCGCGATGCGCGAAGCGATGCTCACCCGCTGGCCCGCCCTTCAACCGCCGCCCGCCCGCAGGCCGTAGAGCAACGGCTCGCGCTCCGCCGGGACGCCGACGGGCCCGCCCGGCGCCGGTCGCTGCGCACGGCGACCGACTTCGCCGTGCCGACGAGGGCCCCCGCTCCCTCGTCGCCGGTATCGGTCCGGCCGTGGGGTCAGGCTGTCGCGGAGGGCTCCGGGGCGTCCTGGGGGAGGGTGACGGCCAGGGCCGCGAGGACGCCGCCGTCGACCGGGATGTCCGTGCCGGTGACGAATCCGGCGCGGGTGCCGGCCAGGAAGGCGATCACCTCGGCGACCTCTCGGGGCTGGGCTATGCGCCCTATCGGGTGGCTGCGGCCCCACTCCCCGAGCAGTCGCCGCACCCCTTCGTCGCTGCCGTCGCTGAACCGTGCCGCCGAGTGGCGCAGCATCGGGGTGTCGACGGAGCCGGGGCAGACCGCGTTGACCCGTACCCCGAAGGGGGCCTCGTCCACGGCCATCGACCGGACCAGCGCGTTCAGCGCGCCCTTCGCCGCCGCGTAGGCGGCCACGTTGGACTGCGCGGCGCGCGACTGCACGGACGAGACCACGACGACGGAGCCGCCGGAGGCGCTGCGCCGCAGGTGGGGCAGGGCGGCGCGGGCGGTCAGGAACACTCCCTTGACGTTGACGGCGAACACCTCGTCCCAGGTCTTCTCGTCGGTGTCGGCGACCGTCCCGTAGCGCTGGATGCCCGCGGACGTCACCAGCACGTCGAGACCGCCGTACTCGCTCACGGTCCGCGCCACCGCCGCGGCGACCGCGTCGGGGTCCGAGACGTCCGCGACGACGGGCAGCGCCCGGCCGCCCGCCTCCGCGATGGCCGCGGCCGTCTTCTCCGTGTCGTCGGCGTCCACACCGCAGACGGCGACAGCGGCGCCCGACGCGGCCAGCAGTTCCGCGGCGGCGCGGCCGATACCGCTCGATCCGCCCGTGACCAGCGCGATGCGACCGGCGTGTTCCTCACTCATACGTTCCCTCTCCAGTCCCACGGTGTTCGCCAACCGGAGCGCCTGCGCGGCCGGATGACCGAAAACTGTTGCCGTCCGAGCTTGCTGCCGACGGCAGGCCCTTGTCGTCAGCCCAACGGCATAGTGCAGAAATTGGCGCCGACGCGGAAGTTGCGGTCGGCCGCCGGGTCGAAGTCCGCGGGACCGAAGGACCCGCACTCCAGGAGCGCGGCCAGGTGGTCCTCGGCGTCGTCCCGCGGGTGGTAGCCGATGGCCTCCCCTTCCGCGAGGGACCACCACCGGCGGGTGTTGCGGGAGATGCCCCACAGCATCCGGAATCCGGCGGGCTCCGCGCGCAGACACGCCTCGACCAGCCGGGCCGCGTCGTCCGGCGACAGCCAGGCGGCCAGGTCCTCAGGAGCGAGCGGGCGCGGCCGGAAGGCGCCGATCCGCAGACAGGTGACGTCGATGCCGAAGCGGCTCCGGTAGAGCGCGCCGAGCGCCTCCACCGCGGCCTTCCCCGCGCCGTAGAACGTGTCGGGGCGCGGTGCGATGTCCGCGGGCAGTTCGGCGCGCTCCGCGGCGGGGGCCCCTGCGGCAGCGCCCGCCTCCCGTACGGGTACGGCGTCGTCCCGCGTACGGAATCCCGCCGCGTGGATGCTGGAGGCGAGCACCACCCGCGGCACGCCCTGGCGGCACACGGCCTCCAGTACCCGCTGCGTGCCGTCGATGTTGATCTCCCGGATGCGCTCCCAGGGCGCCTCCCCGGCCAGTCCCCCGAGGTGGAGCACGGCGTCGACACCCTGGCAGGCGGCGTCGATCGCGTCCGGGTCGGTGAACGAGGCGCGTACGGTCTCCACGGCCTCGCCCGGCGCCGGCGGCTCGATCTCGGCGATGTCCAGGAGCCGGAGCGTGCGTCCCGGCCGCGCCATGCGCGGGCGCAGCGCCCGGCCGACGCGGCCCGCGGCCCCGGTGATCAGGATGCGCTGCGCCGTCACCATGTCCGCTCCAACGGGTCCATATCGTGCGGCAGTCGGGCGGGCGGGCGCTGCTCGTCGTAAGGCCGCGGGGTCGCGCAGGCGGGGGCGTACGGCGGCTGGTTGTAGGCGTGGTGACGGCGGAAGGCGACGTCGACCGGCGGATTCCAGTGCCGCCAGCTGCCGGGGTCGGTGTCGACGGGGGGCGACATGGGGCCGGCACCGTTTCCGTTCTCGGCGGCCACCGCGTACTCCAGGACGGGCGCCTGCCCCGGCCTCCCGCCGCCGCGAGCACCGTCCGACCCGCACGGATCGCCGGTCGCCGGTACGACACCGGGCACGCGGTCGACGTACGCGAAGGCCGTGCCCGCGAAGACCTCGCGGAAGCCGGCCTCGCCCTTGCGCCGCCGGTACAGCCGGTACCGTCCTGCGCCCAGCACCTCGCCCCAACTGACGCTCACCGCGCCGTCGTTGAGCCTGACCTTCAGGCCGTCCGGCGGCTCCGGCGCCCGGCCGGACGCGTAGACCGGGTAGTCGGCGCCGGGAGGGCCCTGCCGGTCGGTGTTCCGCGCGGCGACCCTGACGTGGTACTTCACGCCGTCGGACAGTCCGCTCAGGAGTCCGGGGCTGTCGGCGGCGGCGACGGCCGGTGCCCAGGTCAGACCGCCGTCCGTGCTGAGTTCGAGCAGGTAGGAGTCGGCCGCGGCGACGGCGGTGAAGTGCACGACGGCGCCGCCGGGGACGGTCTCGGTACGGATCACCCGCGGCGGCGCCGGTTCCGGGCGGCGCGCGGTCAACTCCCATGCGTGGCGGCCCCGTGGGAGCGCCAGCCGCACGGTGTCGTGCGTCCGGCCGAGCGGGCGCAGCGGTGCGCCGTCCACGGAGAAGTCCGCCGCGGCGTCGAGCCCGGCGGGCAGGCGCAGGGTGATCCCGGTGTCCGTCTGCGCGTCGTACGTGCCGCGCAGCTCCGTGGGGTGGAGGTAGCCGAGGCTGATGCCCAGGTCGCGGTCGTCGGTGGTCAGCAGGACGTCCGCCGTGCCGATGGCGCTGCCGTGAAAGAGCGTCAGTTCGCGGCGTCCGCTGTCGAAGAGCCGGATCGTGCCCGCCGTCCCCGTGAACCGCAGCCCGTCCTCGGCGAATTCGACGGCGGCCGGTTCGCAGGGCCTCGCGGACTGGTGCCGGAAGACGAGGTCGAGGCTGTGCGGGGTGCGGATCCTGGCGCCCCAGGGCGTGTCGGCGGCGGGGTCGACCACGAGGTCGTCGCGGTGGCTGACGACCGCGAGCGTGTTGCCGTTTGCCCCGTCGGCGCGGCCTTCGAGGCGTACGCCGTGCGTGACGTCGGTGGCGAAGGCGCCTCCGAGCGCGCCGGCCTCCCGCACCGCGCCGCCCCGGCCCGCCGCGCCGCCTTCTCCCACCGTGCCGTCCTCGCGCACCCCGCGCACGAGGTGGATGAACGGCATCCGCTCGGGCAGGTGGGGGTAGCTGTTGGCGTCGTGCCCGGTGGCCTCGGTGAGCACCGACCAGGTCCACACCATGCGCTGGTTGGGCGCGAAGGAGTCGTAGGTGACCAGGTAGTCGGTGCCGACGAGCAGCACGCTGCGGCCGAGGTACAGGTCGCCGACCGGGCCGTCGGGATCGGGGACGATCTCCGCGTACTGCGCGCCGCCGAGGTCGTACATCGGCCGGTCGAGGGTGTGGCAGCCGATGCCGCGGAAGGCGCCGTCCTTCCAGACCGCGCAGGAGGTCGCGAAGGTCGCGTCGGGCACGCGGCGGTCCCCGGCGTCCTCGGGACCGTGACCGCTGTAGGAGGCGCCCGCCGCGTAGTAGTAGAGGTGGCCGCTCCCGTTGTCGTCGGCGACGCCCCAGCGGTAGTTGGGGCCGCGGTCCACCTGCTGGAGGAAGACGGCGACCTCGCCCGGCCGGTCGACGTCGGCGCGCAGGGTGATCCCGTATCCGGTGTATTTGGCGCTGCGCAGGCGGGGGTTGGTGCCGGGGTTGCCCTCGGTGCGCACGGTGACGCGCCAGGGGTCGGGTGCGTCGTGCGGGCTGTCCAGTCGTCGGGCGGCGGGGTCGCTGCCCCACAGCAGGTGTTCGGCGACCAGGGGCCGGTAGCGGTGCAGGGTCTCGCCGAGCAGCCGCATCTCGATGGGAGGGCGGCGCGGCCAGTAGGCGTGCGCTCCTTGCGCGGGGTGCAGCCGCCGCAGCTCGCCGGTGCCGGTGACATCGACCGGCGCGGTCAGCGCGTTGACCAACCAGTCGCCGAGGGCGGCGAGTTCGGGGGTGACGGCCCGGTTGCGGCCGTCGGCCTCCCGCGCCAGGTGGTTGCCCTGGCCGAGGGGCCGCAGATACGCCCACACGTACGTGGCCAGGCTCTCGGTCCACCGGCCGGGCCTCGCGCGGCGGGAGGGCAGCGCCGGGCGGGTGTGGAACACACCGGTCAGCTCGGCGAACCGCTCGAACTGGTCCAGCCACTCCCCTGCCGCCTCGTGCTCGGGGTAGAGCCAGGCCAGGCAGGCCAGCGCCGCCTTGCCGTCGGCCATGAAGTTGGGGTGCCCGCCCGCCATCCGCAGCAGCGGGCCGATCTCCTCGCCCGCCGAGACGTATCCGGTCAGCAGGAGCAGGGCGTCCACGCGTTCGCGCTCGGCGGCGTCGAGCTGTCCGGCGAACCGGTCGTAGCCGTCCAGCAGCCGGTCGTAGAGCGGGCGTTGGCCGATGTTGAGGTAGCCCGCGACGTCGTTGACCCCGTGGGCGATCAGCCGGGGTCCCTCGGGGCCGGTCAGCAGGGCGTCGGCGAATTCCCGCGCGCTGCCGAACTCCCCTTCCCCGCACAGCGGTTCCGGCCGCTTGCCGGTATAGGTGAGCGTCCAGTCCTTGACCCGGTCGAGGCTGAGCGTGCCCTGCCAGTGCTGGAGATGGCGTACGTACGTGGACTGGTAGGCCGTCGACCGCTGCGCGCGCAGCACCCCCAGGTCGCGCTCGTGGTCGTAGAAGGCGATACCGGTGCTGCGGGTGCCGGTGCGCAGCGGCCAGGTCCAGCGCAGGACGCCGTCGTGGCGGAAGTGGACGCGGAGGGTGTCCGCCGACGCCCACGAGGAGTACGTACGGTCGTCCCACCGGGCGTGGTCGCGGACGAACACGCCCATGGCGTCGCGCTGTTCTGCGTCCCAGAAGGCGGCGTGCGGCCGGATGTCCCACGCGAAGCTCGGGGCGTAGGGGCCGACGGTGAAGGCCATGTCGGTCTCGGGGTGCTCCCTGCCGCCCGGCCCGGAGAAGGACGGGTCCTCGCCGCAGTCGCCGACGACGACGGGCTCGTCGATGCCGAGCCAGTGGTACAGCTCGGGCGAACCGGGGTCGGCGTGGTCGGCGGCGGACTGCGAGAACGGCCAGGCGGAGGAGAACCGGTGGGTGGGCGTGCAGCCCTCCCAGTGCAGCTCCCACGCCATGGCCGTCGTCGCCGTCGTCGTCGCAGTAGTGGTGGTCGCCGTTTCGTCCAACGACACCATCTCCTCGGACAGTTCGAGGAAGTCGCAGTCCCGCAGCACCCGGACGGTGGCGGTGTAGCGCGCGCCGCCGGTGAAGACGTACGTGAGGACGTGGGTCGCGAACAGCGTTCCGGCCTCGGTCAGTTGCACGTCGAGGTGGTCCAGCCGCCCGTCGCCGCAGCGCAGTACGGACCTGCCGACCCAGCCGTGCCCGCGGTCGAGCTGCCGGACCGGCCCTGGTATGTCCCCGGCGGCGAACCGGCCGGCGGACGGCAGCCGGACCCGCAGGGCTCCGCCGTCGACCACGATGCCGTCGCCGTCCTCGGTGACCTCGACCGGCCCCGTGCCCCGCGCCGACGGCAGCGTCTCGTCCGCGCGCAGGGTGAACTCATGGCGGGCGCCGGGCGCGAGGTCGGCCAAGAAGCAGACGGTGGCCGACGTCAGGAACGCGTCGTCGCCCTCCGAGTCCGTGGTCGTCTCGGCGAGTTGGAAGGGCACCGGCGCGCCGGACGCGTCGAGCAGCCGCAGTCGCCCGGCGCGTATCGAGGGCGCCGCCCACCGCACCGGGTAGTGCAGCAGAGTCCGGGGCCAGGCGAAGTCGGGGTGGTCGAGGGGGTCGCTGAGCGCGAACCTCACCTCGTCCCCGTCCGCCGGCCAGTGCGTGACGGCGGCCGTCACGATCCCCCTCCCACTTCGGCGCCTCCGGCGCCCGACGAGCCGGGCGCGACACCCTGCGTGCCGAACGCCGCGCCGCCCGCGACGCCTTCGACGAGGTAGCGCTGGAGCAGGATGAACAGCAGCATGATGGGCGCCGCGACGATGAAGGTGCCCGCGGCGATCAGCGGCCAGTTCTGCGAGTACTCGCCGAAGAACGAGTACAGCCCCCGGGTGACCGGCCACAGCGCGGAGTCCGACAGCATCACCAGCGGCAGGATCAGGTTGTTCCAGGCGTGCACGAAGCCGAAGATCGCGAACGTGGCCAGGGCCGGTTTCATCTGCGGAATGATGATGGTGAAGATGAACCGGATGTAGCCGCAGCCGTCGAGCGCCGCCGCCTCGTCGATCTCGCGCGGGATGCCCTTGATGTAGCCGACGAAGAAGAAGAACCCGGCGCCGGACAGGCTGGTCAGGATCAGGTAGCCGGCCATGCTGTTGTACAGGCCCAGCGTCCTGGCCTCGATGAACAGCGGGATCAGGCCGCCGGGCAGGAAGCCGGAGAAGATGAAGAAGGTGTACAGCCCGTTGGAGTACTTGAAGTAGCCGCGGGAGATGGGGAAGGCCAGGAAGACGCCGAGGATCAGCGTGACGACGTCGGGGATGACCGCGTAGACAAGGCTGTTGATCATCTGCCGTCCGAAGTGCCCCTGGTTCCAGGCCGCCGAGAAGCTCTCGGTGGTCCACGGATGCGGCATCCCGGTGGGGTTCTGGAGGAATCCGGTGTACGTCTTGAACGCCTGGAGCAGGACGTAGACCAGCGGCAGGGCGAACAGACCGGCCGCGATGGCGAAGCACAGCAGGTTCAGCCCCGCCGCCTTGGTCGTCCTGGCAGACATCAGCCGCTGGAGCCGGGTGGGGGCCGCGGGGGTCCTCGGCGCTGACGACGGCGACGCGCCGGCCGCCCGGGCGGTCGTCACAGCGAGACCTCCCGCCTGCGCAGGCCGTACAGCAGGACGCCGCCGATCGCGACGGTCAGCACGAACTGGATCATCGCCAGCATCGAGCCGTAGCCGAGTTGGCTGTCACTGCCGAACGCGGACTGGAACATGTACAACCCCAGGGTCTTGGTGCCGAAGTTGCCCGCGGTGAGCACCATGATCAGCGCGTACTCGCCCAGCGTGGCCATCGCGGTGAGGAAGACGTTCACGGTGGTGGCCGGGGCCAGCAGCGGCCACGTCACATGCCGGAAGACCCGGAACCGCCCCGCGCCGTCCATCGCCGCGGCCTCGTACACCGAGCGCGGGATGTTCCGCAGTCCCGCGATGTAGATGAGCATCGAGTAGCCGGAGAACATCCAGACGTTCACCATCATCACCAGCCACAGCGCCAGTGAACTCGACCCGAGGAAGGCGGAGTCGACGCCGAACAGTCCGTGCACGACCTTCTCCACCGGCCCCGAGTACGGGTCGAGCATGAGGGAGAAGACCGCGCCGACCACGGTGACGGAGAAGATCTGCGGCATGAAGATCAGCGCGCGGTAGAAGGTCAGGGAGCGGCCCGGCCGGTTGAGCAGCAGGGCCAGTCCCAGCCCGATCGCGTTCTGGAGCACGGTCACGCCGATGACATAGATCAGCGTGACCCGTACGGCGCTCCACAGTTGGGTGGACAGCGACGTGAACGCCGCGTCGTAGTTGCACAGTCCGCAGAAGTTGAGCGGCGTGCCCGGGAGCCCGGAGTACCTGGTGAAGGAGTATCCGATGGTGGCCAGGGACGGGTAGAGCCCGAACAGCAGCCAGCCCGCTCCCGGAATCGCGATGCTGGCCCAGGGAATGAACCGCCGCGTCCGTTGGGTTCCGAAGGGACAGCGTGCCACGCCGCGCCTCCTTTCTCATGGTGCCTGGGAGGCGGTGGTCAGTTGCCGACCGACTTGCGGTACGCGCTCGCCGAGCGGCTGAGGATCGTGTCGGCGCTGTCGCCGCCGATCGGCGTCATCTTGGAGAAGTCGGGACCGCCCGCGTCCACGGGCGCGCCCGCGGGCACCCACGGGTTGCTGAGCTGCTGGAAGGCGTCGTCCATGTGGGCGTTCTGCCAGTCCATCCACGGCAGTCCGGTGTTCTTCAGCGCGGGCTGGGTGGAGATGGAGCCGGTCTTGGTCAGCCACTCCTTGTAGTTCTCCGGGTCGGAGAACATCGTCAGCCACTCCATGGCCAGGTCCTTGTGCTTGGCGGTCGTCGGGACCATCCAGGTCAGGTCGGGCTTGAGCATGAGGCGGTTGGCCGCCGGGGTGTCGGTGCCGGGCATGGTGAAGAACCCGAGGTTGAGCGTGGGGTTGGCCTTCTGGATGAGCGCGCCGTCCCACGAACCGTCCAGCAGGAACGGGTAGTCGTCGGACTTCGCGGCCCAGACGCCGGGCGCGGTGAGCTGGGCGACACCGGCCGCGTTGGGCTCGATGTACTTCATGACCTTCTCGTAGCGGCCTGCCGCGTCCTTGTAGACCTGGTCGGTCCAGGACTGCGTGCCCTTCCAGAACGCGTCGGCCCGCTCGCTCGACACCTTGACCGAGTCCGAGGCCGGGCGGCCCTGCATGAGCGTCTGGTTCACCGAGCCCTGCCACACCCCGCCCTGCATGTTGTCCTTCGCGGCCACGAAGATCGGGGTCTTGCCCGCCTTCTTCAGCGTCTCGCAGTCGTCGAGGAACTCCTGGAAGGTGGTGGGCACGCCCATGTGGTACTTGTCGAGAAGGTCCTTCTTGTACCAGATCGACCCGGCGGCGGCGTACTGCGCGGCCATGACGCCGTAGACCTTCCCGTTGCGCCCGACCGCGGCGGCCTGGGCCGTCGCGTCGTAGTTCTTCATGAACGGCTGCGCCGACAGGTCGGTCATCTGCCCGGCGTCGATCAGCGCGGCGGCGCCCGCGGGCTTGAGGCTGGTGTAGCTGGGCGCGAAGCCCGCCTGGGTGGGCGCGGAAAGGGCCAGTACGTCAACGGACTTGGACTGGAGCAGGCTGTTCCAGAGCTGCTGCCAGGCGCCGTTGTTGTTCGGCGCCTGCTGGAGCTTGACCTTCACGCCCGGATGGGCCTTCTCGAACTTGGCGTTGAGGTCCTGCGTGAACTCGATCGCGCCCGGGTTGGTCCACTCGGCGACGGTCAGGGTGGTCGTGGCGCCGCCGCCGCCGGACGAGGAGGAGCCGCAGCCGGTGAGCGCGGCCGACACGCAGGCGGTCGCCGCCAGCAGCGTGACGAAGGTACGGGGTCGCATGAGGGTGGGGCTCCTTCGTTTCGAGTTCGGTTCGAGTGCGATGCGGGGTCGGTTCGGGGTCGCTTCGAGTGCGGTGCGGGGTCGGTGCCGGGCGGGCGGGCGCGCGTCAGGGGCGCTGGAGCGCGCCGTCGGCCCGCCGCGGCGGCTTCCACACCTGGCCGGGCTCCGCCGCGCCCTTGGGCGGGTACTTCAGCGCCAGCCGCTCGTCGAGGTCGACGCCGAGACCGGGCGCGTCGCTCGGCCACAGGTGGCCGTCGCGGATCTCGGGGCAGCCGGGGAAGACCTCCCGCGCGGCCGGGCCGAACAGATGCTGTTCCTGGATGCCGAAGTTGGGGGCGGCCAGGTCGAGGGCGAGGTTGGCGGCGTGCCCGACCGGCGAGACGTCGCCGGGACCGTGCCAGGCGGTGCGCACGCCGAACATCTCGCAGGCGGCGGCGAGCCGCCACGCCGGGGTGATGCCGCCGATCGCCGACACGTGGACCCGGATGAAGTCGCACAGCCGCTCCATGACGACCGGGCGGTACTCGGCCGGGTTGGTGAACAGCTCGCCGATCGCGATCGGGGTCACCGAGCGCCCGCGCAGGACGCGCAGCCACTCGATGTCCTCGGGCGCGACCGGGTCCTCCAGATAGAACAGGTCGTACGGTTCCAGGTCCGCCGCGATCCGTACGGCGTCGGTGGGGTGCACCCGCTCGTGCACGTCGTGGATCAGCTCGACCTCGGGGCCCGCGTGCTCCCGCAGGTGCTCGAAGAGGCCGCGCACCGTGCGCCGATAGGCCGCCGGGTCCCAGGCGTTGGGGGTCAGCGCCTTGGCGGCGCCGGCCGTGGCCGCGGCGGCCGGCGCCCCGTAGGTGCCCGCGCCGGGCACGGCGACCTGGCAGCGGACGTGCCCGTACCCCTCGGCCATCAGGGCCAGCACCTCGTCGGTGACCTCCGCCGCGTCCCGTCCCGCGGCGTGCGCGTACACCGGGACCGCGGTGCGGCAGCGCCCGCCGAGGAGCTGCCACACCGGAAGTCCCGCCTGCTTGCCCTTGATGTCCCACAGGGCCATGTCCACGCCGGACAGCGCGTTGTTGAGCACGGGCCCCGACCGCCAGTAGCCGCTGACGTGCAGGGTCGACGCGATGTCCGTAATGTCCGCCGGGTCGCGGCCGATGAGCTGCGGCGCCAGGTACTCGTCGACCGCCGTGGCGACCGCCTTCGCCCGCTGCGTGAAGGTCGCGCAGCCGAGTCCGTACAGGCCGGGCTCGCTGGTGTCGACCCGCACCACGACGAGCGTGGTGCCCGCGGGAGCGGTCAGGATCGTCCTGACGCCGGTGATACGGACGCCGGACGGCTGCGCCCACGGCGGCTCTGCGGGCACGGACTCCTTGACGGGTCCGGCGGAATCGGCGGCGTGGTCGGTCACGGGAGGGTGCTCCTGGTTCTGTGCGAAGAGGCGTTACGGGGTGCGCGGGACGGTCAACTGCCGATGCCCCAGCGGGTGTCCACGCGACCGCCGGTGAACTGGGCGCCGGTGCCCCAGAACGGCGCGAAGTTGTAGCAGCCGGACGTGGGCGGCTCCGCGGCGGTCGTCCAGTACGTGGCGCCGTGACCGCCGGTTCCCGCGTCCGTCACCTGGAAGGCGAAGGACATCGGGGTGACGGCGCCGGGCTGCGCGCTCTTCACCGCGGCGGCCACCTCGGGGAGTTGGCTCCAGGCGAGCGCGACCTCGTACCTGGTCACCTTGTTGACGTCGTCCCGCGACACCAGCACCCGGCCCTCGGTGCCGCTGTCCGCCTTCGCGTCCATCGGGCCCAGCGGCGTCGGGAGCGTCGCGTTGGTCGGGTAGTACGTCTGGTAGTTGGTGCCGGGCGCGAGCTGCCGGTGCAGTTCGGGGACGCCTCCGGTGGCGAGCGTGACGACGTACAGGTGGGAGAGCGACCGCAGGCACTTCTCGTAGTGCGCGTCCCCGACCAGCAGATCCTCGGTCTTGTGCGCGACCGCGTCGAAGCCGAGCTGGATGCTGTCCGCCTTGAACGGGAAGAGGTACTCGTTCGCCGCGAAGGGCACGTTGGAGAGCTGGACGTCGTCTTCGATCAGCGCCCTGAAGTACAGGAAGCCGTCGTCCCAGGCGGCCTGGAGGCTGTACGTCCTGGTGTCACCGGCCGCGCCGGTGCTGGCCATCGTCACCGGGACGACGTCGTTCCACTGGCTGGCGCTTCCGCCGACGGTGATCTGACGGAACGGCAGATACGCGAGCTGCACCTTCCGCGTCCCGGTCTGGTGCACCTGGGCCGAGCCGCGCGGCACCGTGATGTCGTAGCCGATCTCGTACTGGTTCGCGGAGTTGGCCGTGAACGACGTCACGGGGAAGGTCAGCGTCTTCGACTGGCCGGGCTTGAGGCTGATCCACGGCGAGACCGACAGCGACACCTGCCAGCCGGACGGCGGGGTGATCACGACCTTCGCGTTCTGCGTCTGCGGCGAGACGTTCTCCACCAGGACGTCGATGGTGCTGCTCGCGCCCAGCGGCCTGGTGAAGGACTGGACCTCGACCTTCAGCGGGGTGTCGTAGTCGAAGGCGGCACCCGTGGTCAGCACCGACTTCAGCGCCTCAGGACTCAGATCGCTGTCGAAGTACAGGACTTCCCACGGCTTGACCTGGAGCGTGACGGACGACGAGGCCCCGTCGGCGAGGCGGCGGCCGAGGTAGTCGTAGACCCGCACGCCCTGCGCGCCGTTGAGGGTGACGGTGCCGTTGTACCCGGCGCTCTGGTCCTCCATCGTGCCGTCGTAGAGCTGGTCGGCGTAGACGGCGGCCCGGCCCTTGCCGTCGGCGCCGCGGAACAGGAAGCCCCATGTCGACTTGGCGTTCGGGTACAACTCCTCTTCCAGCGTGGCGTCTTCGAGCAGGCTCGTCATGGTCGCGTAGGCGACGACGGCGGGCTTGGGGGACTTCGTGGCGATGTCGTAGATGTTGAACTCGACGCCGGAGTAGGTCTTGTCGTAGGACAGCGAGAACCAGAAGATCCGGATCGGCGAGTCCTCCTCGGCGCCCGCGAGCATGTGCAGCAGGTACGTCGGCGCCACCGTGCGGGCCACGCCGTACCCGGCCTGTCCGGCCGGCAGATGGGTGAAGTTGGCGTCGGCGTTGCCCAGTTCGGTCTGCCACTGCCCGGCGCGGCCCTGGGTGCGCGACCAGAGGCGGTCCATCTTGACCTGCGTCTTGGTCATCGCGTACTGCGTGGCGTCGGGGTAGCCGTAGGCGTGGTTCACCGAGCCGTCGATGTAGCCGGTGTCCTTGGAGCCCCGCGCGTACACGATGTCGCGGTTGTACGTGACCGAGCCGCCGCCGATCAGATTCACGTCGGGGAACTCGGGTTTCACCCGGTCCCAGATCAGCTTGCACATGTCGCGGTAGTCCTGGGCGTCACCGGTCATCCACGCCCAGCCGTGCACCCACGGCTCGTTCCACACCTCCCAGTTGGGGACCAGGTCCTGGAGCGGCGCGATGCAGTGGTAGACCATCTCGGCGTGCGCGACCAGGTCCTTGGGCCGGTTCTGGTAGGTCTTCACCGGCTTGCCGTCCGGGCCGGGCTGCACATTCCACGACATGTTGTAGTTGATGCCGGCGAGGGCCTCGATGCCGTGGGCGTGCCAGTCGGCGATCTCGGCCCGCGCCGCGTCGATCTGCGGCTGCTGCCAGAAGACGCCGGGGGACGGGCAGACGGTGTCCGGCTGCACGGCGTCGATGCCCCGGCACCACTTGACGCCGATGCGCTGGGCGATCTGCCGGGTGATGGCGGGAGTCGACTCCGAGCGGATGCCCAGCCCGAACGCCGAGTTCGGCCTGCGGCCCGCCACGGTCGGCCGGATCACGCCCAACCCGAGCGTCTGCGACAGCAGTTGGGCACCGGAGGCGTTGGTGACGGTGGCCGTGACGGCGTAGTGATCGGGATCGTACGAGCCCAGCGGGATCGTGGTGGTGGTCTGCGTACCGGCCGGGGCGGTGAACGCGGTGGTGCCGCTGTTCAGCGGCGCCCCGGCGCGGGCGGCGACCGACCAGGTGACCGAACCGCTCAGCGCCGTCGTGGGGTTGAAGACCACGAGCAGGTCGGGGGCGGCCTTCGCTGTACCGGTCACCGGGTAGAGGCCGGTCGGGTCGGAGAATCCGAAGGCGACCACGGGCAGCGCGGCGGCTGCCGCCGTGCCCTCGGGCGCCGCGGCGCGGGCGCTCGGCGCCAGACCCCAGTCCATGGCGCTCGCGGCGGCGGCGCCCGCGACGGCGGCCGCTCCGTAGCCCACGACCTTGCGCCGGGA
Source organism: Streptomyces sp. NPDC024632 (assembly GCF_055559175.1). Classification (NCBI taxonomy): domain Bacteria; kingdom Bacillati; phylum Actinomycetota; class Actinomycetes; order Kitasatosporales; family Streptomycetaceae; genus Streptomyces; species Streptomyces sp. NPDC024632. The sequence continues at coordinate 17,431 of NZ_JBVHLD010000013.1, read as the reverse complement.
GACCTCCGCGGGGGTGGCCGTCGCCGAGGTCGGCGTCGCCGGGGTGGTGCGGTCGGATCTGGCGTGGCTGTCTGTCACGGTCGGTCCTCTCCAGGGTTCAGCGCGGGGATTGTTCGGGTGCCACCGGCCGGACGACGCACAGGCCGGAGGGCGGGACGGCGATCGGGGTGAGTCCGGGGCCGAGCGTGCGCGGGCCCGAGGCGGCGGGTCTGCCGCAGGCGTCGAAGACGTCCAGCCGGACGCGGACACCGGGCCCGGCGACGCCAGGAGCTTCGATGTCCAGGCCCGACCCGCCCGACACGCCTGCCACGCCCGCCACGCCCGGCCGCTCGACGCCGGGGTCCTCGATGTCCAGGACCACGCGCGACCCGGCGGTGGAGTTCACCAGGGCGACCTCGGTGAACTCCGCCAACTGGAGCGGGACGACGTGGTGTTCGGCGTAGCAGGCGATGACGGCGCGCCGGCCCAGGGCGGCCGTCACCGTCTGGTGGAGCTGGTCGGGGCGTCCGGCGCGGATCTCGCCCCGGCCGAGGACATCGGCGTACGTCCGCCGGACGCCGAGCCAGAAGGCGGTCATCGCGCGGTGCTCCGCGCTCTGTCCGGCCAGCGCGACGGAGATCTGCGGTGCCGAGAACAGCGCGGAGTGCAGCTGTCGGGACGCCGCTTCCGCCGGGGCGGCCGGGTCCCACATCAGCATGTCCGAGTGGACCGCCGCCGATCCGGCGAGCACGCCGGTGTCCAGCGTGCGGACCCGGTTGGCGGTGGCGTCCCCCGGGCAGTCGGCGGCCCGGAGCATGTTGCCGAAGCGCCGCATGCCGGGGCCGGTGTAGGGCTGTCGCAGCTCGATCAGCAGCTCGTCGCCGCGCAGTTCACGCAGCCGCTCGCGCAGTTCGGTAAGCAACAGCCGTATGCCCAGGCCCACATCGGCGACGTCCGCGACGGCGAGGTCGGCGGGCGCCTCCGCGGTGACGCCTCGGCAGGTGTCCTTACCGGTGCCGGTGCCGGTGCCTCCGCCGGTGTCAGGTCCGGCGGCGGTGGCGACACCGGTACCGGCGTCTGTGGAGGCACCACGGCCCGCACCGGTGCCGTCATCGCGGCCGGTCCTGACGTTCTCGTCTGCGGCGTTCTCTTCGGCAGTCGGCCGGTCGGCCCCATGGACCTCGACCTTGTGGACTTCGACCGCATGGACTTCGACCGCGTGGACCTCGGCCGCGTGGTCCCCGCCCGCGAGTTCCTCAGCCGCGTACTCCTCCGCCGCGTACGCCATCGCGAAGTCCAGGAAGTCGATCTTGAGCCCGTCCAGGCCGTAGCGCTGGACGAGGTCGACGCAGGAGTCGACGGCGAAGCGCCGGGCGGCCGGGCGGCGCGGGTCGAGGACCCGGCAGCCGAGCCGCGTCACCTCGTGCGGCGCGACCCGCGCCAACTCCTCGTACGCCGGGGTGCGTTCGCCGACCAGCAGGGGTGCGATCCAGGCCACGTACCGCAGGTCCAGGCCCTGCACGGTCCTCACATGCGCGGCGAAGTCGGGGAATTTGGCCGGGTCCGGGGTCCACGCGCCACTGCCGGAGTAGCCGGGACCGTCCGCGTGGAGCTGCCAGCCGTCGTCCAACAGCAGCACCCCGCAGCCCATTTCGGCGGCGAGCACGGCTTCGGCCTCGACGCCCGCCGCCGTCAGCTCGCGGTGCATCGAGTACCAGGTCGAGTACGCGGGGGCGCGGGCCGCGTCGGGTACGGGCAGCGGCGCGGCGTCCGCGAGACCGCCGGTCACCTCCCGTACGGCCTCGGCCCACGGGCGGCCCGGGGCCTGGACGCGAATCCGACAGGTCTCCCCCGCCGCGAGGTCCATCGAGAGCCACACCCCGAAGCGGGCCGACTCCTCGCCGACACCGAATCTGACCCGCGTGGTGGCCGCGATCCGGTCGGACGCGAAGGCCAGCAGCGCGCGGCCCGCCGTGTCGTACAGGCAGCCCAGCGGCGCGGAGTCGACCAGGCCGACGGTGCGCCAGGGGTTGGCCCAGTCCGCCACCAGGTGCCGGTCCCAGCCCGCCCCCGGATGCCAGTAACCCGCCGCGTCGCCGAGCGGAACGGCCAGCCGCAGTACGGCCGTTGTGGCCGCGTCGGCGCGCAGTTCGAGCACGTCGGCGTCCACGGGACGCCCGGCGCCCCCGTCCGCACCGGCCACGTGACCGCCCGCGGGCTCAACGCTCAGCCGCGCGCCGTCCGTCAGCAGGCTGACCGAGGCGCCCCGCACACACAGGGCGTCGCGTGCGGCCCACAACCGCGCCGGACTGGCGAAGTCGGCCATCACCGCTCCTTTCCGAGGTCGGGGAAACATGTCTGACCAGCTGAGACAACGTTGCCTGACGAGACAAGCGGCGTCCCCCAGGGGGTTGGAGGGGATCACGACGCCCGCGCCACGGCTCCGGCCGTGCGCGCTCACCGACAGGTGGCGCCTTCGTTCCTGGTCAGCTACGTCCTGACGGCTGTCGGCAGATCAACCACGCATACCGGAAGGAGCACCGGGGCAGGAGGCCCGACCCGGCCGCCCTCCGCAGGCGGTCGTGCTGAACCCTAGCCACCTGAGACAACGTTGCCTAGAGTTTTCGCGCGAGTGACAGAGAAATCCCGCGCGGAGATCCGGAGAGCGACCGTGTCACAAGCCGTTCACCCGCACGCGCCGGACATCTCCGTCCCCGGCGGGGCCGGGGACGGGGTCGGGGCCGGGGTCGGCGAGGGTCCCGTCGTGGACCACCGCACCGGCGAACCGGACTGGGTGGACATCCCGTTGGGCGCACTGTGGCGCGCCGCCCTCGGCGGCCGGGGAACGGCGCACGGGGCGGCCCGTATCGGCATGAGTCTCGGCGCGGTAGCGGTACGGGACCGCGCCGGTTGCGTGGCGAGTGGGGACGTTCGCGGGGGTGAGTGCGGGGTGGGCGTGGGGGGCGGGGCCTGAACAGGACCGACGGCGGCCCGGTTCAGTCCCGCGCGGGACTCGGCGGGGCCCCCTCGCCGGTCACCGTCCGGCGCCCGGCCGCGCCGCGCCGTGCTCGACCAGGGTGGTGGGGATGACCACCGTCTGGGGCCGCGACTTGTCCCCCGCGATCCGCCTGAAGAGCAGTTCCGCGCCGATCCGGCCGATGGCGCGGGCGTCGTAGGACACCACGGTCAGCGGGTGGGCCATCAGCGCGGCGGTCTCGAAGTCGTCGAAGCCCACCACTTCGACGGCGCTGCCCGCGCCGCCCGCGCCGGCCTCGCCGCCGAGCCGGTTCAGCGCGCCGAGCACGCCGAGCGTGAGCCGGTTGTTCAGCGCGAACAGCGCGGTCGGCGGCTGCGGCCCGGTGAGCATCCGCTCGACGGCGGCCTCGGTGTCGCGCACGGTGTGCAGGCCGTATCTGATCAGGTCGGGGCGGTACGGCAGCCCGGCCCGCTCCAGCGCGGTCTCGGCGGCCGACAGCCGCTCGACCATGGGGTGGATGCTCAGCCAGTCCGAGACCACGCCGATCCGCTCGTGGCCGCGGGCCGTCAGGTGCTCGATCGCGGACCGCGCGCCCGCCGCGTTGTCGATGAGCACGGTGTCCGCGCGCAGGTTGGTGGGCGGCCGGTCGAGGAACACCGTGGGGGTGCCCATGTCGATCTCCGCGCGCAGGTAGACGTGGTCGGCGGTGCTGCCGGCCGGTACGACCAGCAGCCCGTCGACGCGTCGCTCGCACATCTGCAACAGCAGTCGGCGTTCCCGCTCGGCGTCCTCCTCGGAACTGGCGGTGATCAGCAGGGTGTCGTTCTCCAGGGCGCACTGCGCCGCGGCGGCGGCGATGCCCGCGTAGAACGGGTTGGCCAGGTCCTCGATGAGCAGGCCGACCGTGGCCGAGGTGGACTGCGTGCGCAGGTCCCTGGCCATGTTGTTGCGGCGGAAGCCGAGCCGCACCACGGCGGCCCTGACCCGCTCGGCCATCTCCGGATCGACGGTGGACACGCCGTTGACCACACGCGAGACCGTTTTGAGACTGACGTCGGCCTCCCGGGCGACGTCGGTCATCGTCGGCCGCCGCGGGGCCGCGCTCGGGCTCGGTGTACTCACGTGCTGCTCCCCTCGGCGACGCGGCGCCGAGGGGAGGGCCAACGTTGTCTCACGCTCGGATCATACCGCCGCCGGGGTCGCCGAAATCACCCTACGCCATCGGCTGCCGCCTCCCCTTCCGTCAGACCGAACCCGAGCGTGAAGCGGCCCGGTACGGCGGCCAGATGGTGCCGGGGCTGCAACGCGTGTCCGCAGGAGGCGCTGCCGAGGCCGTGGTGTTCGAGGTCGACATTGAGGTGGATACGGCCGTCGGGCCTGAGGTCGGCGGTGTGCCTGGCCGCCGCCAGGGCCGCGGTGGACCAGGGCCGCGCGGTCAGGTCGAACCAGGGGCTGCCGGTGATCTCCAGACCGGGCCCCGCGGAGTCGCCTTCGGGACTGGTGAGGCGGGCCCAGCGCACATGCCGCCGGTTGCCGTTCTCCTGCGGGTACACGTACGGCGTCTGCGCCTCGGCGACCGTGGTCGCGTACCGCCCGACGCGGACGGCCTCCTCGCTGTCCCGGTAGGACTCGCCGGGACCGAGGCCGAACCAGCTCAGCCGGTCGAGCGCCGCCGGGAGGGTCAGCGCGACGCCGAGCCGGGGCAGCGGTACCTCCCAGATGCCGATGGGCCGGGTGTCGACGGTGAGCACGAGCCGGTCCCCGGGCCCGGTGGTCCAGTGGTAGTCCGCCAGCATCGCGAGGTCCAGGCCCGCCGGGGCGATCCTGGTCCTCACCGTGAGGCTCGCCCCGCCCGCCGAGATCTCCAGCACCTTGTGCCGGAGCCGGTGCAGGCCGCTGCGGTGCCAGGCGGCCAGGAGCGGCGACCGGCCGTCGTTGTCGATCGGGGCCCGCCACAGGTCAACGCGGGGGCCTTCGAGCGCCAGGTCACCGAGGCGGAGCAGCCGTCCGTCGGCCGCGTCGAACTGTCCGGCGCCGAGGCTGATCGTTCCGCGGCGGCGCGCCTGAGGGGTGGTCGTGGTGGAAGCCGCGCCCGCGGGTCCCGCCGTCAGCGTGGTCGTGGTGGAAGCCGCGCCCGCGGGTCCCGCCGTCAGCGTGGTCGCGCCGTTGCCGTCCGGGGCGAACTGGGACCAGGCGACGGTGTGCCCGGCTCCGGTCCACGACTCGTCCGCGCCGAGCTGCGCGCTGAGGGTCACCCAGCGCTCCCCCGGTCCCGCCGCGGCGAGCGCCTTGGCCAGGCTGTCGGGCCAGTCCGCGCGGCGGGTGTCGCCGGGGCCGGTCACCGGCACCTCCCACGCGCCCTCCCCCGCCTGCTCGCCGTCGACTTCGAGCAGCCAGACCCAGCGCAGGTAACCGGTGTCCCGCGTGTGGTGCAGATTGCGGATCTCGACTCCGCCGCCGTCGCGGCGGGCGGTGATCCTGACCGGCTCGATGACCTTCGCGTACTCCAGGAGTCCGGGAGAGGGGGTGCGGTCGGGGAAGACCAGACCGTCGGCGACGAAGTTGCCGTCGTGGACGGGCTCGCCGAAGTCGCCTCCGTAGGCGTAGAAGAGCGTGCCCTCCTCGTCGCGCTGGGCGACGCCGTGGTCGATCCACTCCCAGACGAAGCCGCCCGCCAGCCGGGGGCTGCTCTCGAACAGCTCCTGGTACTGGCGCAGTCCGCCGGGGCCGTTGCCCATCGCGTGGGCGTACTCGCACAGCAGGAACGGCATCGCGCGCCTGCGGGCGTCGTTGGCCGGGTCGCCGGTGAGCGGTTCCTGGCGCGCGGCGACCGCCGCCACGAACGCGTAGTCGGGGTACATCACCGAGTACACGTCGGTGTAGGCGCAGTCGTCCCAGTCGCCCTCGTAGTGGATCAGCCGGTCGGGGTCGCGGTCGCGGATCCACTCGGCCATGGCCGCGAGATTCGCGCCGACGCCGGACTCGTTGCCGAGCGACCACATCACGACGCTGGGGTGGTTCTTGTCGCGCTCGACCATCCGCTCGGCCCGGTCGAGCAGCGCGGGGCGCCACTCGGGCTCGTCTGAGGGGTTGCGGCGCCAGCCGTTCTCCGAGAAGCCGTGGGTCTCCAGGTCGCACTCGTCGACCACCCACAGGCCGTGTTCGTCGCAGAGGTCGAGGAAGGCGGCGGCGGGCGGATAGTGGCTGGTCCGCACGGCGTTGATGTTGTGCCGCTTCATCAGCAGCACGTCGGCGAGCATCGTCTCGCGGGTCAGCGCGCGGCCCCTGACCGGGTCCCATTCGTGCCGGTTGACCCCGCGGAAGACGAGCGGCCTGCCGTTGGCGGTGACGACGCCGTCCTCGACCACGACCCGGCGGAAGCCGATACGCAGCGGGACGCGTTCGGTGGCCGTGACGAGTTCGCCCGCGTAGAGCCGGGGCTGTTCGTCGCTCCAGGGAGTGACGCCCGGCGCGGTGTGCGGACCGGCGGGATCGGCGTCGGTGATGCCGAGTTCGGGGACGCTCAGGCGCGCGTCGCCCGCGCCGTCGACGTCGACCCGCAGGGTGCCGGTGCCGGAGTGGTGGTCGTAGTCGGCGTGCACGAAGAAGTCGGCGATGCCGCCGGCCGGCCGGACCAGCAGCCGTACGGGGCGGAAGACACCCGACAGCCACCACATGTCCTGGTCTTCCAAGTAGCTGGCGGAGGACCACTGGTGGACCCGTACGGCCAGCACATTGCGGCCGGTCCGCAGGGTGTCGGTGACGTCGAATTCGGTGGGCAGCCGGCTGCCCTTGCCGTCGCCGAGCGGCCGGCCGTTGAGCCAGACCGCGAAGGCGGAGTCGACGCCCTCGAAGCGGAGCACCGCGGTGCCGCCGTCAGCGAAGCCCTCCGCGACGTCGAACTCCCTGCGGTACTCGCCTGTCGGGTTCTCGTCGGGCACGCGCGGCGGGTCGACGGGGATCGGGAAGGTGACGTTGGTGTACGCGGGTGTGCCGAAGCGGCCGGGTCCGGGGACGCCGTCCATCTGCCAGGACGAGGGCACGGGGACGGTCGTCCACTCGGCGGCGTCGAACTCCGGGGCCTCGAAGCCCACGGTCACGTCGTGGAGACCGTCGCCGAGCCGGAAGCTCCAGTCGCCGTTCAGGTCGAGGGCGGGTGCGTCGGAGTCGAACGACGCGCGGGGCCGCAGCCGGCCGTTGCCGGGTGATACGTCCTCGACGTAGGCGCAGGCGTCCGGGCTTTCGCTCCGGTTCTGGGCGTGGTCCATCGGTGCGACCGGTCCTTTCCGGGGGTCTGGGGCGTACACCTCGGGGTGTACGAGTCGGGGCTGACGCGTCAGGTGGCGGGATCGCGCGGGGCGGGGCCGATGTACGGCGGGCTTGCGCGAAGCGGGGCTGACGCGGGGCGGGATCGCGCGGGGCGGCGGGTGCTCAACCGGCCGCGCGCGGCGGCGCTGTGGAAGCGCGGACCTTGAGCGTGCTGGGCATGACGTTCTCGCGCTGGGCCGGCGGGCGGCCGTCCAGCAGGTCGAGCAGGATCTGCGCGGCGCGCCGGCCCACGTCGACGCTGTGCAGGTTGACGCTGGTCAGCGTCGGGTCGACGAGGTCGGCGGCCTCGGTGTCGTCGAAGCCCGCCACGGACACGTCGGCGGGCAGGGCGTGTCCGTGCTCGCGCAGCCAGCGCAGCGCGCCCAGGGCCATGCCGTCGTTGAAGGCGAAGATCGCGGTGGGCGGTTCCGGGTGGGCCATGAGCCGTTCGGCCGCCGCGTAGCCGGAAGCGGCGGTGAAGTCGCCGTGCTCCATGAGGTCGTCGGGGACAGTGCGGTGCGCGTCGGCCAGGGCGCGGTGCAGCCCGCGCAGCCGGGCGGCCATCGCGAGCCGGTTCTCCCGCGGGCCGTTGACCACGCCGATCCGGCGGTGGCCGAGGGCCAGCAGGTGCTGGGCGACGGCGTAGGCGCCGCCCTCGTCGTCGGGGTGGACGCAGGTGAGGTCTTCGGCGGTGTAGCCGATGACCACGGTGGGATATCCGGCGGACCGCAGGGCGGGCAGCGACTCCCCGCCGGTTCCGGCCTCGACCAGCAGGCCGTCGACCTGGCGGCGCTGGACGAACCGGCGGTAGGCGGACGCGGGTTCGTCGGCCACCTCGCGGGTGGACAGCAGCAACCCGTAGCCGCGCGAGGTCAGTTCCTGGTCCGCGCCCTGCACCAGGCGGATCAAGTGGTCGTTGGAGAAGGCGAATCCGGGGTTGTGCGGCAGGACGACGCCGATCACCTCGGTACGGCCGCTGGCCAGGGCGCGGGCACCGGCGCTCGGCCGGTAGTCGAGCGTCCGCATGGCGACCAGCACCCGGTCGCGTACGGCGTCGGTGACCGTACGGTCGCCGTTGATCACGCGGGAGACCGTCTGGTGGGAGACACCCGCCTCGGCCGCGACGGTACGCAGAGTCGGCCGGTCCGACACGGGGCATCCTCGATTCTTCAGTGACCGTTCACATGACGCGTCACTCATCGTAGAACCGATCGCCGCCGAGCGGAAGAGGTACGCGCCATTGACGCCGGGTGCGGCGAGTCCTAGCTTTACCTCCCGTCAAGTGAACGGTCACTCGTGTACCGCCAGACCGGCTCGAAGGTGTCGGCCCCACGACGGAGGACCCCGAACATGAGCGAGCAGGAACCCGCAGACAATCCCCCCGCACCCCGTCACACCCCGCGCGGTACCGGCGCGGTCTCCCGCCGGCGGATGCTGGCCTACGGCAGGAACGCCGCGATCGTCGCCGGAGCCGCCGTGGCGCTTCCGGCCGCCGTCACCTCCGCGGCGCGGGCCGCCGCCCCGCCGCCCGCCGCGCCCACCGGCGCGTCAGGACCGCTCGCCGCGCCCCCGGTGGCCACCGCGATCCCGACCAACACCCTGCCGAACGTGGTCACTTCCTGGACCGGGAACACCTTCTCCGGGGCCACCGAGTGGGTGCAGGACTTCGTCTTCAACATCGCCGTCGCCAAGGACGGCACCGTCTACACCGTCAGCTTCTGGGACGAGGGCGGGAACTACGCCGGCATCTACAATGACGGCCATCTCATCGGGAACTGCCACGGCGCGAACGGCGACGCGGTGGCGGTCAACGACTCGTACGTCTATCTCAGCGTCGGCAACGGCCTGACGCGCTTCGGCCTGAACGGCGCCGCCACCTCGCTGACCTACGCCGTGGGCAGTTCGCCCGCCGCCGCCGCGGCCTCGGCGACGCAGGTGGTCGCCACCGACCGGGCGGCCAACCTCGTCAAGGTCTTCGACGCCGCCAGCGGTGCGCTGCTGCGCAGTTGGAGCGTCAACAAGCCCGGCGCGGTGGCGATCGGCGCCAACGGCGAGATCTGGGTGGTCGCGAATGTCACGCGCGACGCCAACGACGGCCACTTCTGGCACGCCGACCCCGCGCATCCGGCGCAGATCCTGCACTTCTCCAACACCGGCGCGGCGCTGGCCGGAACGATCAGCGGCCCCTCCGCCGACTGGCTGCCCACCTCGCTCGCCGTGGACGTCCACGGCGACCTCCTCGTCGGCGACAACGGCCCGCTGCGCCAAGTCCACACGTACACCGGCCTGTCCGGTACGCCCACCCGGGCCCGCAGCCTCGGCCAGGCGGGCGGCATCGGCGCGGGGACACCGGGCCGGGTCACCGCGGACAAGTTCTTCGGCATCGTCGGCGTCGGCGGCGACGCCGCGGGCAACGTCTATGTCGCGATGTACGAATTCGGCACCTGGCTGCGGAAGTTCAGCGCGGCCGGGGCCGTGGTGTGGCAGCTCCAGGGCAGCGCCTTCGTGGACTCCGCCGACTTCGACCCGGCCTCCGACGGCGTCGAGGTCTACACCAAGCAGAATCACTACACCGTCAACTACGCGCGGCAGCCCGGCACCGACGCGACCTGGCGCGGCTACACCCTCGACTCGGTCAACTACCCGCAGGACGCGCGGCTGTTCCTGCCCGGCCATCACCACCACGCCACCTCGCCCTTCCTGAAGCGGCTCAACGGGCAGATGTACATGTACGTGACGGGCATGTACTGCGGTCACCTGCTCATCTACCGCTTCCAGGGCGAGATCGCGAAGCCGTCGGGGGCGATCTTCAAGGCGCACTGGTCGGGCGCCGATCCGGGCGACGACCCCAACTGGCCGCCGAACCAGCCCGCCTCGGGTCAGTGGATCTGGCGCGACCTGAGCGGCAACGGCGCCTTCGAGGCCGGGGAGTTCTTCCAGCCGGGCGACGGCAGCAACTCCCCCGGCAACTGCTGGGTCTGGTACGTCGACGACCGGGGCGACATCTGGGAGGGCGGCGACCGCGACCTGCGCCGCTACCCGTTGCAGGGCTTCGACGCGCAGGGCAACCCGGTCTACACGTACGCGAGCCGGGAGACGATCGCGCTGCCCGCGCCGTTCAGCGTCGTCCGCCGTCTGCACTACGACGTGGCCACCGACGTGATGTACATGGTCGGCTACACCCCTGACCAGGTCTTCGACAACGCCCACTGGAAGGAGTGCGGCAAGGTCCTGGTGCGCTACGACAAGTGGAGCACCGGCAACCGCACCCCGACCTGGACGCTGCTGCTGCCCTGGGACACCGCCGCCAACCCGATCGTGACCATGGTGAGTCTGGCCTTCGCGGGCGACTACATCTTCATCTCCGGTATCGCGACGCGCGGGCAGATCTGGGTGTGGAGGGCCGCCGACGCCAGCCCGGTCGGGACCTGGCAGCCCGGCGCCAACGTCGGCGGCGTGGAACGTACGGGGTGGGTCGACGTGCCGTACGGCATCACCGCGACCCGCAGGTCCAACGGCGACTATCTGGTCCAGGTCGAGGACGACCTGTTCAACAAGGTGCTGCTGTACCGCTGGACGCCGTAGGGACGCGCGGGTGCGCGGACGGGCGGCCGGAGGGGTGCCGCTCGTCCGCGCCGATGCGCGCCGGTACCAGCCGCTGCACGTCGTCATGTGTCGATCCGTGGGGATGACGTCAACACATCGAGCAGACAGGGAGTTTCCGTGACGGACGGACAACGGGTGCGGGTGGTCGCATCCGACGGCGTCGAGCTGGACGCCGTCGTGCACCGCCCCGCGTCCGGAGCCCCCGGTACAGGGGCCGGAACAGGGGCCGGGAGCAGGCCAGGGACCAGGTCCGGAACGGGCCCCGAGGGCACGGTGCTCCTGGTCCACGGAATCTCCGCGGATCTGGACGAGGGCGGGGCGTTCGTACGGCTCGCCCAGCGGCTGGCCGAACAGGGCCTGACCGCGCTGCGGTTCAGCTTCCGCGGGCACGGGAAAAGCGGCGGCGCTCCGCAAGGTGTGACAATCGCCGGGGAGATGCTGGACCTGGCGGCCGTCGCGGCCTACGCCGAGCGGGAGTTGCCCGGTCCGCTGGCGGTGGTGGCGGCGAGCTTCGGCGCCGTGTCCACCGGCCTGTCGATGCCCTGGCTGGGCGGGCGGCTGGCCCGCCTGGTGCTGTGGAATCCCGTCCTCGACCTGCGCCGGACCTTCCTCGAACCCGAACTCCCCTGGGGGCTGGCGAACTTCGGACCGGGTCCGCTGAAGGGCCTCGCCGAGCACGGGGAGCTGCTGATCGGCGGCCGGTTCGCCCTGGGCCGGGTGCTGTTCGCGGAGCTGGCCGCCCACCGGCCGATCGACGCCTACACCGCGGGCGGCCCGCCCGCCCTCGTCCTGCACGGGGACCGCGACGACTGCGTCTCCTTCGACATCGCCCGTGACGTCGCGGCGACGGTCCCGCACTGGGAATTCCGCCCGCTGCCCGGCGCCGGCCACGGTTTCCACTCCCCCGAGCACGAGCCCGAGGCGATCGCGGTGACCGCGCGGTGGCTCGCGCGCGGCATGACGGCCCAGGGGGGCACCATATGACCCGGCCGGCCGGAGACCTTCCCTACCGTACGGCGCTGATCGGCGCGGGCAGCATCGCGGACGACGCCCATGTCCCGGCGATCCGGGCGTTGTCCGGGCAGCTCGACCTGGTGGCGGTCGCGGACTCCGACCCGGCGCGGGCCGGGGATTTCGCGGCGCGGCACGGCATCGCGCGCGGTTACGACGACCCGCTGGAACTGCTGGCCGTCGAACGGCCCGACCTGGTGGTGATCTGCTCCCCGTCGTTCACCCACACCGATCTGACGGTGGCCGCGCTGGAGGCGGGTGCCTGGGTCTACTGCGAGAAGCCGCTGTGCGGTTCGCTGGCCGACCACGACCGGATTCTGGCCGCGGAGCGCGCGACGGGCCGCTGCTGCGCGCCGGTCTTCCAGTGGCGGGCGGGGTCGGGCGCCGCGCACGTACGCGGTCTGCTGCGCGACGGTGTGCTCGGGCCGCCGCTGCTGGCGCTGTGCCAGACCACCTGGTACCGGGGCGCGGATTACTACGCGGCCCCGTGGCGCGGTCGGCGCGCCACCGAACTGGGCGGTGCCACCGTCACGCAGGGCATCCACGCCATGGACCTGATGCTGTGGCTGATGCCCGACTGGGCGGAGGTGAGCGCGCGGATCGCGACGGTCGACCGGGACATCGAGACGGAGGACGTGTCCCTCGCCCATGTCGCCTTCGCCTCCGGCGCGCAGGCGTCGATCGTGAACAGCGTCGTGTCGGCGCGCCAGGAGTCGTATCTGCGGATCGACTGCGCGCGGGCCAGTACGGAGCTGCGCCACCTGTACGCGTACGGCAACGAGCACTGGACGTTCACCCCCGCGCCCGACCGGCCGCCGTCCACGCCCGGCTGGGACACCATCGGCGCCGAGGTGCCCGCGCACCAGGCGCCGCAGCTCGCGGACCTGGTCGCGCGGATGCGGCGGGGCGAGCCGCCCGAGCACACGGCGGCCGACGCGCGCCGCACCACCGAATTCGTCACCGCCCTCTACAAGTCGGCCGCGACCGGCCGCCCGGTCCCGCGGGGCTCGATCGGCGCCGACGACCCCTTCCACCGGTCCTGGTGGGGTGCCCCGCCCTCTCCCTGACGGCTCCCGCGCTCCCCCGGCCCGAGCGCCGCGCCCTCACCGCCGGGCGGTGCGCGGGCTCCGGCGGCGCAGGTACTCGAGGAGCAGGACGTTGGCGAGGGCCGCGGCGATCAGGAGGACGACGTTGAGCGTCGCGCTGCCCGCGCTGAGCCAGGCGGCGTCGTCGCCGTCGGCGTTCGTGGTGGACGCCCACAGCCCGCCGACCCCCTTGAGCAGCGCGTAGCCGCCGTAGACGAGGACCAGTGCCGCCATCCCGAAGGGCAGGGTCACGGCCACGGCCAGCAGGTACGGAAGGCTCGTCCCGGTGACGGCGCCGAGCACCGCCAGGACGGCCACGACCGCCATGTACAGGCCCTGGACGATCCGCCATCCCCATGTCGCGCCGCGCATCGCCGTACTCCCCCCGCCGACGAGAACCACCACTGCGCATGACTGTAGGCCCGGCGTGCGCGCGGGGAGCCGGGAGGGTCTCGCCATACGGGCCGGAGGGGCCATACGGGCCGTACGCGTCGCATACGCCACACGCGCCGTACGCACACCGCGTCGAGCCGGGACAGGCGGCGGCGCGCCCGGCCGGGAGAGACGGCGAAGGCTCCGCGCGTCCCTCCCGGCCGTCGCGACCGCGTCACGCGGCCGTCGGCCGGAGCCTCACAGCTCGGCGCGCACCGTACGGGCCGCCGCCACCAGGTTCTCCAGCGACGCCTTCGTCTCGGGCCAGCCGCGGGTCTTCAGGCCGCAGTCGGGGTTGACCCACAGCCGCTCGGCGGGGATGGCGAGCAGGCCCTCGCGCAGCAGCGAGGCCGCCTCCGCCGCGTCGGGCACCCGCGGCGAGTGGATGTCGTACACGCCGGGTCCCGCCTCGCGCGGGTAGCCGTGCGAGGCCAGTTCGGTGGCGACCTGCATGTGGGAGCGGGCGGCCTCCAGGCTGATGACGTCGGCGTCGAGGTCGTCGATGGCCTGGACGATGTCGCCGAACTCGGCGTAGCACATGTGGGTGTGGATCTGGGTGCCGGGAGCGACGGCGCCGGTGGTGAGCCGGAACGCCTCGGTGGCCCAGTCCAGGTACGCGGGCCGGTCGGCGGCGCGCAGCGGCAGGGTCTCGCGCAGCGCGGGCTCGTCGACCTGGATCACGCAGGTGCCCGCGGCCTCGAGGTCGGTGACCTCGTCGCGCAGGGCGAGCGCGACCTGCCGCGCGGTGTCGCCGAGCGGCTGGTCGTCGCGGACGAAGGACCAGGCCAGCATGGTGACGGGACCGGTGAGCATGCCCTTGACCGGGCGGTCGGTGAGCGACTGGGCGTACGACGTCCAGCGCACCGTCATCGGCTCCGGCCGGGAGATGTCCCCGGCCAGGACCGGCGGGCGCACGTACCGGGTGCCGTAGGACTGCACCCAGCCGTGCCGGGTGGCGAGGTAGCCGGTGAGCTGCTCGGCGAAGTACTGCACCATGTCGTTGCGTTCGGGTTCGCCGTGCACGAGCACGTCGAGGCCGGTCTTCTCCTGGAAGGAGACGACCTCGCCGATCTCGGCCCTGATCCGCTCCTCGTACCCCGCGGTGTCGATCCGGCCGGCCCGCAGGTCGGCGCGGGCGGCGCGCAGGTCGTCGGTCTGCGGGAACGAGCCGATGGTGGTGGTCGGCAGCAGCGGCAGGCCGAGCCGGGCGCGCTGGGCGGCGGCGCGCTCGGTGTACGGCTGGGAGCGGCGCCCGTCGGCGTCGGTGACGGCCGCGCTCCTGGCGCGTACGGCCGGGTCGCGGGTGATCGGGGAGGCGGCGCGGGAGGCGAGGGCGGCACGGTTGGCGGCGATCTCGGCGGCGATGGTGTCGGTGCCCTCGGCCAGGCCCTTGGCGAGCGTCACGATCTCGGTGGTCTTCTGCGCGGCGAAGGCGAGCCAGCCCAGAATCCGGGGGTCGATGTCGCGTTCGGGCGCGGTGTCGAGCGGGACGTGCAGCAGCGAGCAGGACGCGGCCACGTCGACGCGGTCGGCGAAGCCGAGGAGGGTGGCGAGGGTGGCCAGCGACTTCTCGTAGTCGTTGATCCAGATGTTGCGGCCGTTGACGACGCCCGCGACGAGCCGCTTGCCCGGCAGTCCGCCGACGGCGGCGAGGCCGTCCAGATTCGCGGCGGCGGCGTCGGTGAAGTCCAGCGCCAGACCCTCGACCGGGGCCTTGGCCAGGACGGGCAGCGCCTCGCCGAGCCGGTCGAAGTACGAGGCGACCAGCAGCTTCGGCCGGTCGGTGAGGCCGCCGAGGTCGCGGTAGGCGCGGGCGACGGCGTTCAGTTCGGCCGGGGTGCGGTCCTGGACGAGCGCGGGCTCGTCGAGCTGCGCCCAGGTGGCGCCCGCGGCGCGCAGGTCGGCGAGGACTTCGGCGTAGACGGGCAGCAGCCGGTCGAGCAGCGTCAGCGGCTCGAAGTCGGCGGCGACGCCGGGGGCGGGCTTGGCGAGCAGCAGATACGTGACCGGGCCGACCAGGACGGGCCGGGCGGTGTGGCCGAGCGCGGCGGCTTCCTTGAACTCGGCGACCTGCTTGGCGGAGTCGGCGGTGAAGACGGTGTCGGGGCCCAGTTCGGGGACCAGGTAGTGGTAGTTCGTGTCGAACCACTTGGTCATCTCCAGCGGCGCCACCTCCTGCGTGCCGCGGGCCATCGCGAAGTAGCCGTCGAGCGCGTCCGCGGTGACGGCCGACCGGTGCCTCGGGGGGACGGCGCCGACCATGACACTGGTGTCCAGCATGTGGTCGTAGTACGAGAAGTCGCCGGTCGGCACCTCGTGGACGCCCGCCTCGGCCAGCTTCCGCCAGGTCGAGCGGCGCAGGTCAGCCGCGGTCTCCCGGAGGGCGTCGGCGGTGACGCGGCCCTTCCAGTAGCCCTCGACGGCCTTCTTCAGTTCACGGTTCTCACCCTGGCGGGGGTAGCCGTACACGGTGGCCCGTGCTGCCGCGGCTGCGGACTTCGCTGTCACGGAAATCTCCTTCGCGAGATGACTCCTGGCCTCCCGGCGACGGGACGCGAGCGCGAAAGGGAGGTGACAGACCCGACGGACCCACAGTGCCCCGCAATGGCACCGGTCCGTCCGATATGCACGCCGACCCGCCCACGAGGTCACCGGGATATCCGTACGCGAACGGTCGCGTACGGGCGACGGGCAGGTCTTCGGACTCGCGGGCACGTCCGCCTGAGGCGGACACCTACTGACCGTCGCTTCCCAGGTCCGGTACGTCGGACCCAGTGCGTATGACGGCGGTCGTTCCCACTCACCGCTGCGGGGCAGTCCCGGATTCGCACCGGGTTCCCTCTTACGACGCGACCGCCTGGCTGACGGACGCGAACCTGTCGCACCGGCCAGGCTAGAGCGCGGACCATGCTCCGGTCACGCCGGACCACATTCCGGACGGCGGCCCCGGCCCTGAACCGGTCCTGACCCGGCCATGACGCGGCCCTGGCCCGCTCCTGGCCCGCTCCTGGCCTGGTGCGCGCTCTAGCCGGAGGTGGCGCCCGCGCCCGCCGCGACCGCGCCCGTCGCCACCAGCGCGATGATGACCACACCGAGCAGCACCCGGTAGATCACGAACGGCGTGAAGCTGCGGTGGGAGATGTACTTCAGGAACCAGGCGATGGCCGCGTAGCCCACCGCGAAGGCGATGACCGTCGCCAGCATCGTCGGGCCCCAGGCGGGCGCCGGGCCGCTGCCGAGCTTGAACAGCTCCAGGCCGCCGGAGGCCAGCACGGCGGGGATGGCCAGCAGGAACGAGTAGCGCGCGGCGGCCTCGCGGCTGTAGCCGAGGAACAGTCCGGCGCTGATGGTGCCGCCGGAGCGGGAGACGCCGGGGATCAGGGCGAGCGACTGCGCCACGCCGTACCAGAGGGAGTGCCGGAAGGTCAGCTCAGTGATCGGCTTGGGGCGGCGCACGGCGCGGGTGCGGTCGGCGACCGCCAGGACGAGTCCGAACAGGATCAGGACGGTGCCGGTGATCCGCAGGTCGCGCAGGCCGTTCTCGATGGTGTGCTGGAATGCCGCGCCCAGGACGGCGATCGGGACCGTACCGACGATCACGAACCAGCCCATCCGCGCGTCGTGGTCCTTGCGGCGCTCGGGGTGGAACAGCGACGCGGTCCACGCCTTGACGATGGTGGCGATGTCGCGCCGGAAGTAGATCAGCACGGCGGTCTCCGTGCCCAGTTGGGTGACCGCGGTGAAGGCCGCTCCGGGGTCGTCCCATCCGGCGAGGACGGAGACCACGCGTATGTGCGCGCTCGACGACACCGGCAGGAATTCGGTCAGACCCTGCACAAGGCCCAGGACAGCGGCGGTGAACCAGGACACGGCGGGGTGCTCCGGGGAGAGTTCGAGGGGAGGGTGGGTGAAGCGGGCGACGGCGTGCGGAGTCCGGGGCGGGGGGGGGGGGGGGGGGGGGGGGGGGGGGGGGGGGGGGGGGGGGGGGGGGGGGGGGGGGGGGGGGGGGGGGGGGGGGGGGGGGGGGGGGGGG